>CAIOSP010000048.1 GCA_903861005.1 uncultured Pseudomonadota bacterium | reverse complement strand
CTGCGGGCGCTCCCGGTGCGCGACCGAGCGGTGCGGCAGGCGCAGGCGCAGGCGCGCCCGCAGGGGCCTCACCGGCCGCGCCGGGCGCGCCCGCCGCCGCGCCCGGTGGTCCGCCGGGTGGCGGTGGCCACGGTGGTCGAGGCGACGGCAAGGGCACGGTCTACACGCTCGACGCGGCGAACGCGCTGGTGCCGCACGCCGTGAAGACCGGCCTGAGCGACGGCAAGTGCACGGAGATCAGCGCCGACGATCTGGCCGAGGGCGCGCTGCTGGTGTCGGGGCAGATCCGGTCGGACACCTCGAGCACCTCGACCAGCCCGTTCCAGCCCAAGAGCGCCACGGGCGGCGGCCCGCGGCCTGGCGGCTTCTGATGTCGGACGCGGTCGCGCCGGTCGTCGAGCTGCGGGACATCCGCCGCGACTACGCGGTGGGCGACGCGGTGGTGCACGCGCTGCGCGGGATCAACCTGCGCATCGAGCGCGGCGAGATGGTCGCGATCATGGGCAGCTCAGGCTCCGGCAAGTCCACGCTGATGAACACGCTCGGCTGCCTGGACCACCCCACGTCGGGCTCGTTCCTGCTCGACGGCGTGGCGGTCGAGGCGCTCGACGACGACGCGCGCGCTGACCTGCGCAACGCCAAGCTCGGGTTTGTCTTCCAGGGCTTCAACCTGCTGGCGCGCACCACGGCGCTCGAGAACGTCGCGCTGCCGATGCTCTACGATCGCCACGCGCGCTTCGCCGATCCGGACGCGCGGGCCCGCGACGCGCTGTCTCGCGTGGGGCTCGCGGACCGCCTGACGCACCTGCCGAACGAGCTGTCGGGCGGTCAGCAGCAGCGCGTGGCGATCGCGCGCGCGCTGGTGACCGAGCCCAAGCTGCTCCTCGCCGACGAGCCCACGGGCAACCTGGACAGCCACACCACGGTGGAGGTGATGGCGCTGTTCCAGGCGCTCAACGACCAGGGCCTCACGGTGGTGATCGTCACCCACGAGGACGAGGTCGCCGCCTACTGCAAGCGCTCCGTGCGCCTGCACGACGGCGAGATCGTGTCGGACCACCCGGTGGTGCCCAAGCGCGCCGCGGACGACCTGGCGCGCGCGCCCGCGGTGGTGTCGACATGAAGGCCACGCGGCTGATCGGGCTCGCGCTGCGCAGCATCCGCCGCAATCCGGGCCGCTCCGCGCTCACCATGTTGGGCGTGGTGATCGGCGTCGCGTCGGTCGTCGTGATGGTGGCGATCGGCGCGGGCGCGCAGGCCGAGATCCAGGCGCGCATCGACAACCTCGGCAGCAACATGGTGGTCATCACGCCCGGCGCCGCCACGCCTGGCGGCGTGAGCGGCGGCGCGGGCAGCTTCAACCGCCTCACCACCGACGACGCCGCGTTCATCGCGCGCGAGGCGCAGCTGGTGTCCGCCGTGACGCCGGTGGTCTTCACGCGCACCGGCATCTCCGCGGGCGGCCTCAACTGGCGCTCGACCATCTACGGCGTGGACACCAGCTACCAGCAGATCCGCGCCTGGCAGACCGAGTCCGGGCGCTTCTTCACCACCGAGGAGCTCAAGTCCAACCGCAAGGTCTGCGTGCTCGGCGCCACCGTCGTGAAGTCGATCTTCCCGGACCAGGATCCGGTCGGCCAGACCCTGCGCCTGCGCGACGTGCCGTTCGAGGTGATCGGCGTGCTGGCGACCAAGGGTCAGACCGCCGAGGGTACCGACCAGGACGACGTGATCCTCGCACCCTTCACCACCGTGCAGACGCGCCTGGCGGGCCACCAGTTCATCGCGCAGCTGCTCGCGAGCGCGTGGTCGGAGTCCGAGATCCCCGCCGCCATGGACGAGGTGCGCGTGCTTGTGCGCGAGTCGCACGGCCTGGGTGATCGCGACCCGGACGACTTCCAGGTGAAGGACCAGCGCCAGCTCGCGCAGGCGGCGCAGGGCACCACGCAGGTCATGACCATGCTGCTCTCCGCCATCGCCAGCGTGTCGCTGCTGGTGGGCGGCATCGGCATCATGAACATCATGCTGGTGAGCGTCACCGAGCGCACCCAGGAGATCGGCGTGCGTCGCGCGTTGGGCGCCCGGCGGATCGACGTGCTCGCGCAGTTCCTGGTGGAGAGCATCGTGCTGTCGGGGATCGGCGGGCTCGCGGGTGCCGCGTTCGGGACGGGGATCGCGGCGGGGCTGGGACGGCTCACCGGCTGGGCGACGGTGGTGGAGCCGAGCACGCTCGGGATCGCGATGGCGTTCTCGGTGGCGGTGGGTGTGTTCTTTGGGTGGTACCCGGCGCGGCGGGCGGCGGCGCTGGATGTGATCGAGGCGCTGAGGCACCAGTAGGGCGTGGGGTACGTGCAGTAGGGCACCGCGGTCATGATCCTGTCCTCGCTGATCGCCCCGTAGCCCCGGCCCGACGTCGCCCCACCGGCCCCTGGCGTGTGTGTTCGGCACGTAGACGGTCACGCGGCGCGGCATGACGGAAGGTGGCCGCATCCCGGCGTTCGTTGGGGTATGATGTCACCATGACGACCGTCCACCTCACCATCGACTTGCCCACAGACGTCGATCCCGCTGGGACCGACGCGCTCCAGGTTGAGCTGCGGCTGCTCTGGGTCCTCAATCAGGTCCGCCGTGGGCGAATCAGCGTCGGCAAGGGCGCAGAGTTGGCGTCCATGGACCGCTGGTCCTTCATCGCGTTGCTCGGTGAGCACGGGATCCCAGTCATGGCGTACCCGTCTTCGGACCTGGAGCGCGAGCTAGGGGCACTCGAAGGGCGATGATCGTCGTCAGTGATGCGGGTCCGCTGATCTACCTTGGCGCGGTCGGACACTTGGATCTCCTGCGTCTGATGTTCGGCCACGTCCTCGTCCCGGAGGCGGTCTGGCGGGAAGTCGTCGACCTGGGCGCGGGGCGCCCCGGCTCGAACGAGACGCGTGCGGCGACATGGCTGGTCGTGACGCACGCGAATCAGGAAGCCGCAAGGCAGCTGCAGGGACAGCTCGACCCAGGCGAAGCCGAAGCGCTCGCGCTCGCCGTCGAGCTTCAAGCCGACCATCTCGTGATCGACGATCAGGCGGGCCGTCGTCTCGCCGCGGAGCTGGGTGTCTCCATTGTGGGATCGCTCGGCATCCTCGTGCGCGCGAAACGGCTCGGGCACATCGAGGCCGTCAGACCTGTAGTGGAAGCGATGATCGAGCTCGGATTCCACGCCACGACCGATCTTGTCGACACAGTACTTGCGCTCGCGGGCGAGTAGCGGCGCGCGGGAAGAGGTGACGGAGCCAGCGCTCAGCTTCCGGCCGCCGATGTCGCCTCCCACCGCGGCGCCGTCCAGTCAGCTTCGACGGACACCCCCGACGCCCCCCGCCCGTAACGAACCCAACACCCTCGCCAACACGACGCCCGCCGTCATGGCGTCGCCGCCCCACCCGGAGTACCCTCGCCGCGGTGGGAGTCGCCCGGATGCGCCGAGCTTGGACCGTTCTGCTCGCCTTGGCGTGGGGCCTGACCCTTGACGCCGTCGCCGACGACACCGACCCGACCGCGCCCGCCGCCATCTCCCTGGCGCTCGGCTTCGACCGCGACGACGTCCCTGAGAACCCCGCGTCTCCCGCGGCGCTGGCGGCCTTGATCACCCCCGAGGCGACGCTCTCCGAGCTGCCCGCGGCCGAGCGGGACGCGCTGTTCGTGACGGCCAAGGCCTGCGTGGGCGGGCGCGCGCCGCTCCACCCGCTGGCGCGCGTGCTGCGCGTGAAGAATGGCACGCTCCCGTACGGCGTCACCGGCTTCAACCAGGTCGCGGCGGACGGCTCGGTCACGGTGGTCGCGCTCGACGCGATGTTCGACCAGGTGCTGGGCCACGAGCTTGGGCACCTGTGGTTCTCGACCGACAACGCGTCGCTCGACGAGGGCCGCGCGGAGCTGGTCGGTCGCTGCGTTCAGCGCGCGCGCGGCGTGCCGGTAGGGCCCGAGGTCGTGATGAGCTCGTGGACCATGCCCGACCTGCTGCGCTTTCGCGGCGTGGACGACGCCAAGGGCCTGGAGCCGCTGGTGGCCGCGTACGAGGGCAGCCGCAAGCTGTTCGTGGCGCTGGCGACGCTGGTGCCGGCCGACGCGCTGCTCGATCCCAACGTGCGCTACTGGGCCGACGTGCGGCGGATCGTGACCGCGTCGGGCGAGCGCGGCGCGTGGGTGATGGGCGAGCTGACCCGCGGCGCGGAGCGGCAGCGCGAGCTGATGGCCGACCCCGACAACGACGGCGTGAACACGCTGGCCGAGACGCTGGTGGGCACCGATCCGGCCGACCGCGACACCGACGGCGACGGGTGGATCGACGGCAAGCCCGCGGACGTGCCCGCGGACGCGCTGCCGCTGCTAGGCGACGGCGTGCCCACCTGCCTGCCCGCGAGCGTGGCGGGCGGGGAGACCCGCGCGATGAACCTCACGATGATGCTGGCGGACGGGCAGCGCGTGGTGGACGTCGACGACCTGCTGGGCTTCATGAGCGGCTTCAAGTCCACGCTGCTCGACCACACGCTGCTCGCGTGGTTCACCACCGACGCGCCGGCGGTGGACGCGTGGCATCCGCCGCTGTGCAAGGCGTCGCCGGACGGCACGGTGCTGGTCACGCACCCGTGGAGCGACGGCGCGACGCCGGGCGTGTTCCGCGACGAGTCGCTGAGCTCCATGGGGCGGATCTGCGCGGACCCCGCCACCCGTCACCGCACGCGCGCCTGCGCCTGGGTGGCCGAGCAGTACGCGACGATGGCGGAGATGGATCAGGCGGTGTCGCGCGCGCTGGTCGACGCGCGGCGTCGCGCGTCGGAGACCTTCAAGCGGCCCATCCCGCGCGTGCTGGTCGAGCTCAACACCGAGAAGAACGGCGTGACCTTCGGCGAGTCCGCAACGCGCGTGGGCTTTGACCTGGAGGCGGCGCGTCGCCTGCACGACGGCGCGTCCGCGCGCGATCTGGCGGAGATGGCGGTGGTGATGGCCATGTCCTACGACGCGGGGTCGATCTTCTACGCGCGCGACGCGTGGCTGGCGATCTCCGAGGACTTCCTCACCAACCCGGCCGCGGCCGCGCTGATCTGGTGGCAGGCCGACCGCGACAAGGTCCGCTTCTGGCACAAGCGCGTCGAGAACTGCCGCACCGGCTGGGCCGGCGTGCTCGCGCGCGACTGCTTCTAGGCTCGCGCCAAGATCTCCTCGGCGGCCCGCTGGCCGGACTCGACCGCGCCCTCCATGAAGCCCATGCACGACCGCGCGGTCTCTGACCCCGCCCAGTGGATGGGGCCGACGGGCGCGCGCAGCGCGTCGCCGAGCACGCTCAGGGTGCCGGTGGGGAAGATGGTGACGGGCCCGCCGCCGCTCCAGGCCTCGGCCGTCCAGTCGAGCTCGACGTAGCCGATGGGCTTAGCCGCGTCGGGGCCGAAGTAGGCGACCAGCTTGTCGAGGATGATCTGCTTTCGCGCCTCGGGCGTGTGCGTGTGCCACGTGCGGGCATGCTTGCCGCCGACGAACGCGAGCAGGCAGGCCGTCTTGCCGTCCTCGCTGCACTGGTCGAAGGTGACGGCGATCGGGCCGTCGCCGCTCGCGACCTCACCGGACGCCCCCTGCTCGCGCCAGAACGCGCGCTCGTAGCGGACGTAGCACTTGACCGCAGCACCCATCGACGAGCGCTGCATGAGCTGCTCGCGCATGGACGGCAAGCGCGGCGTGAAGGCGATCTTGTTGCCGAGCGGCACCGGCACGGCGATCACCGCGTGGCGCGCTCGGAACGCGCGGCCGCCGCTCGTGTAGGCCACCACGCCGTCGGGGCCGTGGTCGACCGCGGTGACGGGGGCCTCGGTGATGACGCGATCGCCGAGCAGCGCGGCGATGCCCTTGCTGATCGACTGCGCGCCGCCCTCCAGGCGGTCGTGCTGAAAGCCGCCCTCGGTGGAGATGAGGTTGTTCAAGCCGCTCGCGGACTTCACGTAGGCCAGCGCGTGCAGCAGCGACAGGTCGCCGGACTCGGCGCCGAAGATGGTGCGCATGGCGGCGTCCATCGTGGCGCGCGCGTCGGCGCTCCACATGAACTTGCGGCGCTCGGCGTCGAGCGTGGTGGCGTCCCACAGGTCGGCGTGGGGGTGGTCCCACGGCGTGTTCATGTCGATCTGGTTGGCCTTGGCGTCCAACAGCCAGATCGCCAGCTGGAGCTGGATGAGCTTCCACGGCGCCATCCAGGGGATGGTCCCGTTGTAACGGCTGATCTTGCCGTTGAGCTCCAGCAGCTTGTAGCCGTGGTCGTAGGTGGGGAAGGTGCGCAGGCCGAGCTTCTTCACCAGCTCGTAGATGCGCGGCTGCCCGTTGCCGATCCACTCGCCGCCAAAGTCGATCTCGGCGCCGTCGAGCGTGCTGCTCCAAGTGCGCCCGCCGAGGCGGTCGCGCGCCTCCAGCACCAGAACGGACTTGCCCGCCTCGTGCAGGGTGAGCGCCGCCGTGAGGCCGGCGATGCCGCCGCCCAAGATCAGGACGTCTGCGTCGAACATGTTCGCTCCGGGACTAGGGTCACAATTCGCGGAGTCAGTGCACTCCGCGTGCCAAGTCACGGGCGAGGGGGTTTTGCGTGGAGGTGGGTGCGGGCGCGGTCGAGGAGCGCGCTCAGCTCGGCGATGGTCTGCTCGATGGCGGTCCGGTCTCGGTCGGCGGCCGACGCGGCCAGCACGTCGCCAAGGCGGGTGATCTCGGGCAGGCCATAGGTGCCGCCGCTGCCCTTGAGGTCGTGGCCGATCCAGCGCACGCGCTCAAAGTCGCCCTGGTTGAGGAGCGCCTCCAGCACGTCGAGCTCGGCGACGCGCTTCTCGACGTACCCGCCGGCCAGGTCGGCCAGCTCCGGGGCAAAGTCGAATTCGCTCGCGTCGGCGGTCTCGTCGGCGGTCGGCGCCGCCTTGGCGTCACGGGCGAGCGCGGCCATCGCGGACTGCGCTTGGGCGAGCGGAATCAACGCGTCGAGCTCGCGCGCCCAGGCACCTAACGCGCCGACGACCGGGTTGATGTGGTCGGGGAGCAGGCCCACGACCGGGGTGCCGGCGGCGCGCGCCCGAGCGCGTACGTGGCCGAGCAGCGTGGGCGCGTCCGGCGACAACGCGTCGATCAGCGCCAGGCCCGTGGACTGGTGCTCGAGCTCCTGCGAGAAGCTCTGGACGTCCGACGCGACGTGCAGGCGGAATCGCCGCCCGTGGGCGCGGACGAACTGCCGTGCGGCGGCGACGGCTTGCGGCGCGGTGCGCAGCACCAGGATGGCGGGCCGGGTGTCCGCCCAGAGGTTGACGATCTCCAGCAGGCGCCCGCGTCGCAGCGGCTTGGTGGCGTAGTCGTCGGCGCCGATCTTGAGGCACTGCTCTCGGAAGCCCTCGACCGCGTGCGCCGTGAGCACGACGATCGGCACGCGGGTGGCCTCGCGCTGGTGTTCGTCGCGACGGATCGCGGTGGTCGCCAGGTTGCCGTCCATGATGGGCATCTGGAGGTCCATCAAGATCAGATCGTACCGGTAGGCGGCCGCGCGGTCGGCAGCCTCCTGGCCGTCATGCGCGACGTGGACGATGTGGCCCGCGGTGGCGAGCACATGCACGGCGAATCGCTGGTTGTCCGGGTTGTCCTCGGCGAGCAGGATGGTGGCGGTGGCTGCCTGTCTGATGGGCTGCGCCGCGGGCGCGGCGGCGGGGCTCACGATCGCCACATCCGCGCGGCGGTCCAGCAGCTCGTCGAGCGCCGCCAGCAGACGACCTGGCCGCAGCGGCTTGGCGAGCAGCCGCTTAGGCGCAGGCGAGCTGCCCTCGAACTGCGCGCTGGGCCCGATCCCGATCCACGGGACCGCGTTCTCAGTGCCCAGGAGGTCCGGTGGCGGGGGCGTGCAGGCCACGATCGCGCAGAGGCCGTCGCGCGTGAGGGGGACCGGAGGCCACGCGGTCGCGAGGGTCACGGCGAAGCCCGACCACTCGAGGTGCGCGCGCAGCATGCCCGTGTTTGGCATCTTAGGCGACACCAACAGCACCCGGCCGCGGCTGGCTGGCGGGTGAGGGCGGGTGGGGCGTCGCGAGGTCACGTCCGCCGCGAGGGTGAGGTTCACCTCGAGGCGGGTGCCCTTGCCCACGGTGCTGGTAAGCAGGATGGTGCCGCCCATCAGCTCGACCAGCGAATGGGTGATGCTCAGGCCCAAGCCCGTGCCGCCCGGGTGGCGACCCTTTGAGGGCCGGGACTGGTAGAAGCGCTCGAAGACGTGCGCCTGGTCCTCGAGCGGGATCCCGATGCCGGTGTCCGTGACCGTGAGGTGCAGGCGGTGCTGTTCGCCGTCTTCAGAGGGCGTGCAGCGGACCTGGAGCACCACCTCGCCGCGGGGGGTGAACTTCACCGCGTTGCCGACCAGGTTGGTCGCGATCTGGCGCAGCCGGTGCGGGTCGCCGGTCATGCGGCGCGGCATCCACGGGTCGATCCAGCAGGTCAGCTCGATGCCCTTGGACGCAGCCTTCATGCCCATCGACTCAACCACGCCCTCCAGCAGCTCACCGGGGCTGAAGGACACCAGCTCCAGCTTCATCTGGCCGGCCTCGATCTTCGCGAAGTCGAGGTGGTCGTCGAGCAAGTACGACAGCGCGTCGGAGCTGGACTGCACGGACTGGATGAACTCGCGCTGCTCGGTCGTGAGATCGGTAGACAGGGCGAGCTCGGTCATGCCCAGGATCTGATGGAGCGGCGTGCGGATCTCGTGGCTGACCAGCGCGAGGAAGTCGCTCTTGGCCTGGTTGGCGGCCTCGGCGGTCTCCTTGGCGCGCCGCAGCTGCTCGGCGGTCTCGAAGCGCTCGGTGATGTCGCTCAGGGTGCCGGTGGTGCCGACGGTCTCGCCGTTCTCGTCGATGATCAGGCGGGCGTAGACGTCGATCCACCGGTAGCCGCCATCGGCGGTGAGGTAGCGTACCTCGTGCTGGCAGTGGTCCTTCTTGCGCGCGATCAACGGCGCGAACAGGTCGTTGTTGCGCTGACGGTCGTCGGGGTGGACGTAGTCGAGGAACAGCTTGCCGAGCGACTCGTCGAGCGTGAACCCTGTGATGTCGGTCCACGCGGGGTTGAGGAAGGTCCACAGCCCCTGCGCGTCGGTGCGGAAGATGACCTCCTTCACCTTGTCGACGAGCAGGCGGTAGTCGGACTCGCTGGCCCGCAGCGCCATCTCCGTGCGGATCATCGCGTCGACGTCTTGGAGTGCGCCGACGATCTCAATCGGTTGGCCCTGGTCGTCGACGGTGCGGTGCAGCGTCACCTGATGCCAGCGCGCGTCGCCCGCCTGCGTGGACATGCGAACCACGCACGAGGTGTCGCCGAACGCGCGCGCGTGCTCCAACGCGCCATGCAGGCGCGTGATGTCGTCGACGTGCACGCGATCGTGCAGGAAGCCGGTGCCGAGGTCGGCGGGCGTCTCCCCGATCACGCGCGTCGCGTTCTCGCTGATGAACACCGTCGACAGGTCGTCGATGCGCACCGAGAAGATCACCGTGGGGCTGGCGCGGAGCAGGTGCTGCAGGCGCGTTCGAGCGTCACGCGCCTCCGAGCGCTCGGCGGTGAGGCGATCCGAGTTGCGGCGAAGGTCGTCCACGGTGGTGGCGTTCGTCTGGAGCAGGAACACGAAGTCGAGCGCGGGATCGTGAGGCGCGAAGTCGTCGACCGTCAGGTTGAGCGCGGCGAGCCCGGCGAGGTCGTTGATCTGCGGCGAGCCCAGGAAGACCACCCGGTCTTCGGGCGTGCCCGCACCCACGCGGAGGAGCTGGCCGCGCAGCTTGAGCGGTGCGTGCAGCGCGCGAAGCAGGAAGAGCGCGCGGGGCTGGTCGATCAGGGAGCTGTATTGCAGCGGCACCGGCGGGCGCACGATCGCGAGGTGATCGGTGAGCGCGTCGCCGGGCTTGAGGTCGGGCATGACGCGAGCGAGGGACGGGCCCACCTGGCGCACGGTGAGGTCGGGTCCGATCGCGAAATGAAACGGGAACACCGCCATCAACGCGTCGGGAGGGAGCCCGACTTCAGAGGTGTGCGGGTCAGACGTCATATTCCACGTGGAAGCGGAGGTGTCCTGGTTCATCGTGCGCGGGGTCCAGCGCTTGCACCTTCACGTTCGTCTGGAAGCGCTTTCCGACGCCCTTCACCAAACCAACCACGAGCGGACCCAGCCCAGAGCGCGACGAGTAGTAGTGCAACGTCAGGCTGTTCGGACCGGAGTCGACGCAGCGGAACGAAGGCGGCTGCAGGTGGGTGAAGGTCAGCGCGACCCGCAGGTGCATCGCGTCCAGGTTCTGCAGGAAGCTACGGAAGCTGGTGCCGTTCATCTGGAGCACGTCGCGGTAGCCGCAGTGCGCCGTGTAGCCGACCCAGTGCTCGCCGAACGACTCCAGGACGGCCTCGCCCGACATGCCAAGCCGCGCGCTGGCCGCGCCCACGAGCGCCACCGTCACGTCGTCCGAGTACTGCGACATCGACGCGAACTCGATGTCCGCGTGGCCCGCGTCGATGCAGATCGCTGCCCAAGTGTCCGCGCCGTGATGCGACACCACAAAGTCTTGGAGGCCCTGGTTCACCATGCCGTACATGTCGAGTCCTCCGACCACCACAACCTGGGCGAGGTGCTCGCCCCGAGTGTGTACGATCCGGGATGCGACCGTACCCACGATCGGACGGGAGTTCGATGAGAGTAGGTATGAATACGTACGTATGCGTCCGTACGCAAGTCCCCGCGTCTACAGCGTGCCGATTGCGTGCCGAACGCCCATCTCGCCGAGGTGCACGTTCATGCGCTCCTGCAGCTCGCGGACCCGCGCGCTCTCCAGCGACACGCGCGCGTCCTCCAGATCCAGGAACGTGCTCGCGCCCGCCTGGAAGGACACGTCGGCCAGCCGCAGGTTCTCTTCGGCGAGCGTGCGCTCACGCTCCGCGGCGACCCACGCGGCGTGCGCGCGGTCCGACTCGGCCCACGCCTGACGCACGTCCACCTCGACCTGCTGACGCGCCTGTCGCGCGGCGGAGTCGGCGATCGTCGCGTTGCTGTGCGTCTGCGCGTGGTCGATCAGGCGGTAGCCGCCGTCCCACAGCGTCCAGCGCGCGGCCAGGCCAATCTGCCAGTTCCATGGCTCGCCGGAGAAGCCGGTGTTCTCCGACCAAGCCTCGGTGAAGCGGCCGTCGACGGTGGGCACCCAGCTCAGGCGGCTGACGGTGTACTGGGCGCGAGCCAGGCGGGCCTGGTCCTCGGCGGCGCGCAGATCCGGGCGTTTGGCCCACGCGTCATGGAGCGCGTCGTCGACCGAGGCGAGCGAGGACCCGTCGGCCTTGGGCTCGACGAGCGCGTCGATCGGGTGGTTGACCAGCGCGGCGAACGCGGCGTCGGCCGCGGTGGACTGGGCCACGGCGCCCGCGAGGTCGCGCTCGGCGCGGGCGACGGCCATGTCCGCCTGCACGTTGACCTGCTCGAGCGCGGAGCCGACCTGCACCAGCAGCTGCGCCTGCTCGGCGTGCTTCTTCGCCACGTCCAGGCCGGCCTTGGCGATGTCGACGTACTCGCGGGCGACCAGCACCGCCCAGTAGGCGCGGGCGACGGCCAGCCGCAGGTCCGAGCGGGCGTCTTGGGCGCGCGCCGCGCCCGCATGAACGGCGGTGCGCGCGGCACCGACGCCCGCGAACACGCGGGCATCGATCAGCGGCTGGCTGAGGGTCATGCTGGCGTCGAAGAAGGTCTTGCGCTGGATGATGGTGGGGTCGCCGAGGCTCTGATCGCCGAGCAGCGCGATCACGGCCGGCGGCAGCGACGCCGCGAAGTCCAGCGACACCTCGCGCTGGTTCACGGTAAAGTTGCCGCCGAGCGACACTTTTGGCGACAGGCCCGCGATCGCCTGGTCTCCGGCGAAGGTGGACTGACGCTCCTGCTCAGCGATCATGGTCGACTCTTCGCTGTTCGCCTCGACGTCGCGCCAGGCGTCGTCCAGCGTCATGCCCCAGGCCTGGCTCAGGGTCAGCATCAGGATGAACATCTCAGGCCTCCACGACGACGGCGGGCTTGCGACGGAACAAGCGGGAGAGCTGGCGGCCGATCCACCCGAGGATGTCCTCGATGATGGTGTAGGCCACCGGGGTGGCGAGCAGGGTGAGCAGCAGCGAGAGCGACTGACCGCCGACGACGACGCCCGACGTGGCGCGGTTGAAGCCCGAGCCGATGCCCTTGGACAGGATCAGCGGGATCATGCCGGCGACGAACGCGACGGTGGTCATGAGGATCGGCCGGAGTCGGTCCTTGTTGGCCTGCATGATCGCCTCGTACCGAGGCATGCCCTCGGCGCGGAGGTGGTTGGAGTGGTCGATCTGCAGGATGGCGTTCTTCTTCACGATGCCAAACAGCACGAAGATGCCGAGCACGCTGAACATGTCGAGCGACTGGCCGGTGAGCACCACCGACAGCACGGCGAACGGCAGCGTCAGCGGCAGGCTGAGCAGGATGGTGAACGGGTGGACCCAGCTCTCAAACTGCGCCGCCAGGATCAGGTACATGAAGATGAACGCGAGCCCGAAGCCCAGCAGCACGCTGCGTCCCATCTCGGCCATCAGCTTGGCCTGGCCGGCTGGCTTGGCCACCATGTCGCTGGGCAGGTGGAGGTCGGCGAGCGACTTCACGAGCGCGTCAGTGACCTGGTTGTCGCCAAAGCCGGGCGCCGCGTTCGCCATCAGCGTCACGACGCGCTGGCGGTTGAGGCGGTTGATGGTGGACGGGCCGCTGCCCTCCTTGAAGGCCACCAGATCGGCGAGGGGTACGGTGCCGCCGGCCGCGGTGGGCATGGGGAGCAGGCCGAGCGAGTCGATGTCACCGCGGGCGCCGCTCTCGGCGCGCACGCGGACGTCGTACTGCTTGCCGTTCTCCGCGTAGGTGGAGACCTTCTGGCCGCCGACCTGCAGGCGCAGCGCCTGGGCGATGTCGCCGACGCGCACGCCCAGCTCACCGGCGTGGGCGCGGTCGACGGTGACGCCGATCTCCGGCTTGCCGAGCACGAGCGACGAGTCGACGTCCACGGCGCCGGGGAAGGCCTTGAGGCCCTTCACGGCGCCCTCGGCCACCGACTGGAGCTTGTCGAGGTCGTTGCCGAGGATGCTGTACTGGATGTGCGCGGTGGACTGACCGCCGCCGCCGAACGCCGCGACGTCGTTGACCGACGTGCGCAGGCCCGGGTCGAGCGAGGGGAGCACCGTCTTGCGCACGATGTCCTTGATGTCGTCCTGCGTCTCCGCGCGGTCGCGCGGGTCCGACAGGCGCACGAACACCACGGCGACGTTCTCCGCCGCCTGGTCATTGGCGCCGATCGTCACCAGCGTGCCCATGACGCCGGGCACACTCCGGAGCGCGCGGGCGACCCGCTCGCCGTGCACCGTGGTGGCCGCGAGGCTCATGCCTTCCGGCGCGCGCACGGTCACCTCGAACTGCGCCTGATCGTCGACGGGGAGGAAGCCCTTCTTGGCGACACCGCCCAGCACGGGCAGCAGCGCGAGCGCGCCCACGGCGGCCACGACGACCACCCAGCGGTGACGCAGGCAGAAGGACAGGGCGCGCAGGTAGGCTGACTCGATCGGCTTGTAGAAGGCGTCGACGAAGCGCTGCAGGCGCGTCGGCTCCTGGTGGAGCGCCTTCTCCTGGAGCATGCGCGAGGCCAGGCTGGGCGTGAGCGTGAAGCTGACGAACAAGCTGACCAGGATGGCCACGGTCATGGTGACGCCGAAGCCGCTGAGGAAGCGGCCAGGGATGCCTGCCATGAACACGACAGGCATGAACACGGCGACCAGGCTGAACGTGGTGGCCAAGACGGCCATGCCGATCTCGCGGGTGCCTTCGATGGCCGCCTCACGCGGCGACATGCCCTTCTCTTCCACGAAACGGAAGATGTTCTCCAGCACAACGATGGCGTCGTCGATGACGATGCCGACCGACAGCGCCAACGCGAGCAGCGTGATGGTGTTGAGCGTGTAGCCAAGCGCCGCCATGACCGCGAAGGTGCCGAGCACCGACGTGGGGATGGCGAGCGCTGCGATCAGCGTGCTGCGGAAGTTGCCGAGGAAGAGCAGCACGACCAAGGCGGCGAGCAGCGAGCCCACGACCAGATGCTCCTTCACGCCGTCGGTGCCGGTGCGGATGGACGCCGACTCGTCGCGGATGACCTCGATCGAGTAGCCCTTGGGCAGCTCCGTCCCGAGCTCGCCGATGCGCTCGCGCACCAGATCGGCCACGGCGACGGTGTTGGCGCCGGTCTGCTTGCGGATGGCGAGCGCGACGGTGGGCTGGCCGTTCCAAAGGGCGGCGGACTCCGCGTCCTGGGCGCTGTCCTCCACGCGGGCGACGTCGCCCACGAGGATGGCGCGCTCGCCGGTGGTGCGGACCGGGAGCTTGCCGACGTCGAGCGCGTCGGCGACGCGGCCGTTGACGCGCAGCGTGAGCTGGTCGCGGCCGGTGTCGACGCGGCCGCCGGGGATGCTGACGTTCTCAGCACCGATCGCGCGGGCGACCTCACCGGCGGAGATGCCGTAGGCCTGCAGCTTCACCGGGTCGAGCCACACGTTGACCGCGCGCTCCACGCCGCCGAGCACGCGCACCTGACCGACGCCGCCGAGCGACTCCAGCGCGTGGCGAACGGTGTTGTCGGCCATGTCGGTGACCTCGCGGAGCGGACGGCCCGGCGAGCGCAGCGCGGCGTAGATGATCGGGCTGGCGTCGGGATCGATCTTCGACACGACGGGGGGCTCGGTGCCCTCCGGCAGGTCGCGCATGACGCGGTCGATGCGGTCGCGGACGTCCTGCGCGGCGATGTCGGGGTCGACCGACAGCTTGAACTGCGCGACGACGAGCGACACGCCCTCAGACGAGATGGAGCGCAGCTCGTCGATGTTGCCGACGGTGTTGACCGCGCCTTCGATCACGTCGGTGATGTCACTCTCCACGTCCACGGGGCTGGCGCCCGGCAGGATGGTGGTGACGGTGACGACGGGGAAGTCGATCTTGGGGAAGCGGTCCACGCCGAGCTGGAAGTACCCAGCGATGCCGAGCACGACGATCAGCAGCGACAGGACGCTGGCAAAGACCGGACGACGTACACAAATTTCAGCGAGCCACTGCATGGTTCACTCCACCCGCGTCCCGTCGATGAGATCCGCAGGCGGGTCGACGACGACCGACTCACCCTCGGCGAGGTCCGTCAGGATGGCCGTGCGGCCCTCACGCGACAGGCCCACACGCACCACCGCCTCAAACGCGCGCCCTTCGCGCACAACGAACACGCGCCGCACCGTGCCGTCGGTCTTCACCGCGGCGTCCGGAATGGCGAGCGACGCCGACGGGGCGCCCTCGATGTCGACCCGCGCGAACATGCCCGGGACCAGGCCCACGTCGCTCTTGTCCAACTCGGCCTCGACCAGCAGGTCGTGGGTGCGATCGCGCAGGCCGCCGCCGATCTGATGGACGACGCCCTTGACCTCCACGTCGGGGAGCGCCGACGGGTGGATGACGGTGACGGCCCCGTCCGCGATGCGGCCCACGAGCGAGTCCGGCACGGCGATGCGGACGCGCAGGTCGCGATCGTCGAACAGCGTGGCGATCGGCGTGGCGCCGCTGGCGAACGCGCCGACGTCGATCAGCTTCTCGCCGATGACGCCGTCAAACGGGGCGCGGACCTGGGCGCGCTCGACCATCACGTTGGCCGCATGGGCGCTGGCGTTGGCCGCGTCCACGACGCCGCGCTGGGCCGCGCACTGCGCGAGGATGCTCTCGTAGCGCTGGGTGCTGATCGCCTGGCCCTGCTTGAGGGTCTCGGCGCGCGCGCACTCCTGGTCGGCGATGGTCAGCTGGGCCGCTTGCGCCTTGGCCTGCGCGCCGCTCGCCGCGGCCTGCGCTGCGCTCACCCGGGTGTCGAGGACCGCGAGCACCTGGCCGCGCTTCACGTGGTCGCCGATGGAGAAGCGAACCTCGGTCACCACGCCCGACGCGTCAGACGCGATGGTGGTCTGGTGCGCCGCGACCACGGTGCCCGTGAGCTGCAGCAGCGACGGCATGAGCACCGACTCGACCTTGGCCGTGGTGACGTGCACGGGCGCGCCGTCCTCCGGAGCGACCACACCCTGCTCCGCAGCCTCATGACCGCAGGCTGCCGCAAACATCACCAGGAACCACATCGACCGCATGGAGACCTCTTGGGGGAGGCCGTCCTATGACTCGCCCTGGAGACAGTCAACCAACTGGTTGGTTGCTATTTGTCCCAGGCCGTAGTGAAGGTTCAACCTTGGGTGTACAAGCACTTGGGATGAGACCTTGTTGCGGGCGCCGGACGGTGGCGCTACCCCCGGAGCATCATGAGCGACCACGAATCCACCCGAGACCGCATCCTCGACGCCGCGACCCAAGTGTTCGCGGCGAGCGGGCTCGCGGGCGCTCGAGTTGACGCGATCGCCAAGGCGGCGGGCTGCAACAAGCAGTTGTTGTACCACTACTTTGGCAGCAAGGCGGGCCTGTTCGAGGCGGTCGTCCTGCGCGTGCTGGCGTCGCGTCCGCCCATCTCGCTGTCGTCGCAGGAGGACGTCGAGGCGCAGATCGCCGAGTCCATCTCCGACATCCGCAAGAAGGGCGACTGGGTGCGGATGCTCGCCTGGGAGGCGCTTCAATCGGAGGGTTGCGCCATCGCCGCCTATTCGCAGCGCAGGGCCATGCTCGATGAGAGCGTGACGGAGATCGAGCGCGGCCAGCAGGCGGGCATCTTCGACAAGACGCTGCCGCCGCGGTTCCTGCTGCTCGCCATGATGGGCATGAGCATGATCCCCTGGCTGTTGCCGCAACATGTTCGCCTGCTCACCGACATGGACCACGACGACCCGGCCTTCCTGGACAAGTACGGCGAGCTGCTCGCGAAGCTGATGACCAAGCTCTCCAAGCCGGACGCGACCTAAATGGCGCGCTTGCGGAAGCGGCTGATCGCGATGGTGAGGATGATCGGGCCGTAGATGCCGAGCGCGGCCGTCTGCCACCACAGGTCGCGCAGGCCCGCGCCCTTCAGCAGGTTCGCGCGCAAGATCTCGATGAAGTAGCGCAGCGGGTTGAGGTACGTGAACACCTGCAGCCACTCCGGCATGCTGCGGATCGGCGTCATGTTGCCGGACAGCAGGATGGCCGGGAGCATGAACAGGAAGCCGCCCATGAAGGCCTGCTGCTGCGTGCTTGAGGTGGTGGCGATGAACAGCCCGATGCCCAGCGTCGACAGCAGGTAGAGCATGGTGGCGAACAGCAGGTAGAGGAAGTTGCCACGCAGCGGCAGCTCGAAGAACGCGGCGCCCGCGGCCAGCGCCACCAGCACGTCGAACAGGCCGATCGCCACGTAGGGGACGATCTTGCCGAACAGCAGGACGCCGGGCGAGATGGGCGTCACCAGCACCTGCTCAAACGTGCCCATCTCGCGCTCGCGCGACAGGCCCATCGCGGTGATCAACGTGGTGACGATGATCAGGAGCATCGCGGCCACGCCGGGGATCATGTAGATCGAGGTGACCATGCGCGGGTTGTACATGACGCGCGGCACCACCTGGATGGCGCCGGGCAGCGCGCGGCCCGCGGCCTCCATGCGCTTGCGCGCCATGTCGGTGCCCACCTCGCCAAAGTAGCGGGAGACCGCGCCCGCCGCGACGTTCGCGCGGTTGGGGTCGGACCCGTCCAGGATGACCTGCACGGTGGTGGGGTCGTTGCGCAGCATGTCGTTGTGGAAGTCGGGCGGCATGATCACGGCGACGGACGCATCGCCCTCGTCCAGCGCGTGCAGGGCGTCGTCATCGCGGTCGAACGTGCCGGTGGACGTGAGCGTGCCGTCGGCCAGCACGCGGCGCAGGTGCTCGCGCGAGTCGACGCTGTGGTCGTGGTCGACGACCACGGTCGGGACCTTGTCGACGTCGAAGTTCACGGCGGAGCTGAAGATCACGACCTGCACGAACGGCACGACCATCAGCATGGCGATCATGCGTCGGTCGGCGCGGATCTGCCGGACCTCCTTGAGGATCACGGCGCGGAGCTGGATGAGCCAGATGGGCGGGTCCTGGTTCACGCGACCCTCCGCTGGAAGCGAGCCGTGGACATGCCGATCATGGCGATCGCGAACAGGGTCAGCATGAACAGGTCGAACCAGATGTCGACGATGCCGTTGCCCTTGAGCAAGATCCCGCGGAGCGCCGCGATGAACCAGCGCGCCGGCACGATGTTGGACAGCACCCGCAGCGGCAGCGGCATGTTCTGCACCGGGAACAAGAAGCCCGACAGCAGCATGGACGGCAGCATGGAGCTGAACGTGCCCATCTGCGTGGCGACCATCTGGTTGCGCGTGACGACCGAGATCAAGAGGCCCTGGCCGAGCATGCCGAGCAGGAACAGGCCGGACGTGAACATCACCAGCGGCAGCCCGCGGATGGGGAGGCCAAACACCGTGGCGCCCGCCGCCAGCACCAGGATCACCTGGATGTAGCCGAGCAGCAGGTAGGGGATGAGCTTGCCGAGCACGATCTCCAGGCGGCTCACCGGGGTGGCGAAGAGCTGCTCCATGCTTCCGCGCTCCCACTCGCGCGCGACCGACAGCGCCGTCAGCAGCACGGCGACCATGGCGAGGACGTACGCGACCAGGCCGGGGACCAGGAACAGCGCGGACTCGCCGGTGGGGTTGTAGCGGGTCCACACGCGCACCGAGAGCGGCGGCGTCAGCGTGATCTTGGCGAGCTTCATGCTGGTCGCGCGGCCGATGCCATCTGCCTTGGCGAGCACCTGGTTGGTGCTGTTCGCGTCGCTGCCGTCCACCAACATCTGCACGGGCACCGTCTCGCCGCGAGAGATGCGCTCATCCAGCCCGTGCGGCAGGATGAACGCGGCGGAGATGCGGCCCTGGCGGATCAGGTCCTGCGCGTCGGAGACGTTGTCAGGCGACGCGACGAGCGCCAGATCCTGCGACGCCACCAGATCCTGCGCGACCTCGCGCGAGGTGACGGTGTGATCCTGGTCGACGATCGCCACGGGGACGTGGTGCAGGTCAAAGCTGACGCCGAACCCGAACAAGAGGATCAGCAGCACGGGCATGCCGATCGCCAGGTACAGCACGCGGGCGTCGCGACGGATGTGCGTCGCCTCCTTCACGGCGATCGCGTAGACGCGCCGCACCGAACGCCAGGGGTCACTCTGCACGTTCCGCCCTCCCGGCCAACACCAGGAACACGTCCTCGAGGTTGGCCTTGGTCGGCTCGAACTTCACGTCCGTGGCCTGGGTGGTGGCGAGCGCGCGCCGGAGATCGTCGTCGGACACCTCGGGCTGCACGCGCACGTGCAGGCCGGCGCCGAACGGCTCGACGGCGATGGTGCCGGGGACCGCGCGCAGGACAGGGAGGGCGTCGAGCATGCGCTTGCCGTGCAGCGCGACCATGCGACCGGGCACGTGCGTGGTGGCCAGGCCCGCGGGCGTGTCGAGCGCGACGAGCTTGCCGTCGACCATCAGGCCGACGCGACCGCACAGCTCGGCCTCGTCCATGTAGTGCGTGGTGACGAACACCGTGGTGCCCTCGGACGCGAGCTGGCGGATCAAGATCCAGAAGTCGCGGCGGCTGGCAGGATCGACGCCCGCGGTGGGCTCGTCGAGGAAGACGATGTCGGGCTTGTGCAGCAGCGCGCACGCGAGCGCGACGCGCTGACGCAGGCCGCCCGGCAGGTCACCGGTGCGCGCGTGGCGGATCTCCTTGAGGTGCGCGAGCACCGTCAGCTCGTCCTTGCGGGCCTCGAGCGACTTGCCCCACAGGCCATAGGCGCCGCCGAAGAACGCCATGTTGTCTTCGACCGACATATCCAGGTACAGGCTGAATTTCTGCGACATGTAGCCGATCTTGCGCTTCACGCCTTCGGAGTCGTCCGAGATGCGGTGCCCGGCGACGGTGGCGTCGCCCGACGTGGGCTCGAGCAGGCCGCACAGCATGCGGATGGTGGTGGACTTCCCCGCGCCGTTTGCGCCGAGGTAGCCAAAGATCTCGCCGCGATCGACGTGGAAGGACACGTGGTCCACCGCCGTGAACGACCCGTAGCGGCGCACCAGATCCGTCACCTGGATCACCGGGGTCATACGGCCTCCTCGGTGCGGGCGATGAACAGCTCCTCGAACGACGCGTAGCCGCGGGCGAGCTCAGCGGGCGGGCCGTCGGCGAGCTTGCGGCCCTGGTGTACGAGCGCGACGCGGTGGCAGCGCTCGGCCTCGTCCATGTAGGGCGTGCTGACGAGCACGGTCATGCCCTGCTCGACGAACTCCTGGAGCAGCGCCCACAGCTCTCGGCGGCTGACGGGATCGACGCCGTTCGTCGGCTCGTCGAGCAGCAAGAGTGGCGGCTGGTGGAGCAGCGCGCAGGCGAGCGCGAGCTTCTTGTACATGCCGCCTGATAGCGCGTCCGCGCGACGGTCCATGAACGGGCCCAGCCGCGTGACCTCCATCAGCCGCGCGATGCGCTCCGCGTAGAGCTTCTTGGGGATGCCGAAAAGCTGGCCGAAGAAGCGCAGGTTCTCGCCGATCGAGAGGTCGCCGTACAGCGAGTACTGCTGGGGCATGAGCCCGATCTGCTCGCGCGCGGCGTCGGAGCGCGGATCGACGTCCATCACGCGCACGGTGCCGCCGTCGGGATCGATCAGGCCCGCGAGCGCGCGAATGGTCGTGGTCTTGCCGGCGCCATCCGGACCGACGAGCCCGAACAGCTCGCCGCGACCGACGGTGAACGACAGGCCGCGCAGGGCCTCCGCCGCGCCGAAGCGCTTGGTGAGGCCGTCGACCACGATCGCGGGGGAGCTCACGGGCTGGGTCCGTCGAGCAGGGTGATCTGCACGGGCATGCCAGGGCGCAGCGTGCCGTCGTCGTTGGGGATCACGATCTCGACCGGGAACACGAGGCGGTCGCGGTCGGTGCGGGTCTGCACGTTGCGCGGCGTGAACTCCGCGGCGGTGGAGACGGTGGAGATGGTGCCCTCGTAGGTGCGCTCCGGGTACGCGTCGGCGACCACGCCCGCCTTGCGGTGCGGTGTCGCGGCCGCGAGCTCGGCGTTGGGCAGGTAGAAGGTGGCCTTGACCTCGTGCAGATCGACGAGGCGCGCGACCACCGCGCCGGGCGCGGTCAGCTCGCCCACGTCATAGGGCAGCGCGTCGAGCAGGCCGTCACGCGGCGCCTTGATCACGCACTCTTCGGCGAGCAGATCGACGCGCGACGCGGCGGCCTCGCCGGCCTTCACCGACTCGTCCGCGGCCAGCGCGGTCGCGGCGGCCGCGGTGGCCTGCTGGGCGGCGGCCTGCGCTTGGTTCGTGGACGCGTCGACGCCGGCGCGCGCGGCCTGCACCTGATGCGCGAGCGCGTCGGCGCTGGCGTGCGACTGATCGAGCAGGGCTGCGGTCACGTCGCCGGACATGGCGTCGACGCGGCCAGCCTGACGCGCGGCGGCGTCGGCCTGGGTGGAGAGCGCGCCGACCTGCGCGCGGTTCACGGCGCTCGCGCCCTTGGACGCAGCAGCGGCACGCGCGGCGGCGTCGGCGGCGGCGTGGGCGGCCACGGCCTGGGCCTTAGCGGCCTCCAGGCGCGCGTGCGCCTCGGCCACGCTGGCGTTGGTGTCGGCGCAGTCGAAGCGGACGAGCACGTCGCCCATCTTCACGGCGTCGCCCTCATGCAGCGGCAGCTCCAGCACGCGCGCGGCGATGCGGGCTGAGAGCGCGATCTCCGTGCCCTCGACCACGCCCGAGCCACCCGCCGGCGCGTTGAGCAGCTCGCGCTGCTGCCACACGCGGTAGCCGATGAGCCCGAGCGGCACGGCCAGGATGAGGACCGGGAGGAACTTGGTGAGCGACGCCATACCGACTCCACGAACTAGGGTTCCGGCCTTCGCAGCGCGCGTGCCAACGGCACCCGCGGCCAGCCGGAATGGACGGAGGCCCACAATAGCTCGGTGTGCGCGTCGCGGCGGTGTCGGATTTCCGACAGTGGGCGGCGCTGATCCGACACCCATTGAAATCGATCGAAAGGCGCGGATCGTGGGCGTGATAGGCGAGGTTTGAGGTTTGAGTCGGTCCGCCCGTATGGACGGCCCGACCGCACCCTGACCGGGCGGGTACGGCCGAATCGAAAGGTTCTACCGTGCTTGAGCGGGTGGGTGCGATCGGCTGGCATCACGCTTGCTCATGTCCGCTCCCGGAGTCACGTCCATGTGGTTGTCCCTGTGGTTGTTCAGCGCGGCGCTCGGCGCTGAGGTCCCTACGATCGATCTGGCTGAGGCGGTGCGCCGCGTGGAGTCGGACAACCCCGACCTGTCGGCGATGCGCGCCAAGGTGGAGGAGGCGCGCGCCATGGCGACGATCGCGCACGCGCCCATGCTGCCCGCGCTGTCGGTCACCGGGTCATACGCCCGCAACGACAAGGAGGTTTCGCTGGCCTTCGGCGACCTGATCAACGGGCTGGGCCTGCCGATCCAGATCGACCCGTCCAAGCTGCCGGACCCCACGGTGATCCAGCCGCTCGACGCGTTCTCGGTGAGCGCGTCGGCGCGTGTGCCGATCCTCACGCCGTCCTCGATAGGCGACTCCATGGCGGCGACGAGCCAGATCAGCGCCGCGCGCGCGACCGTGGATTCTACGCGGCTCGCGTTGGAGACGGCGGTGGTGCAGGCCTGCGCGATGTCGCAGGCTGCGGAGGGCGTGGCTGAAGCGGCCCGTCGCGCGGAGAGCGTGGCCGCGGCGCACCGCGACGCGACCCAGCGCGCCGTGGACGCGGGCACGGCGACGCACCTGGCGCTGGTGCAGGCCGAGGCGGACGTGGTGCGGCGGCAGAGCGACGTGGTGCAGGCCGAGGCGAACGTGGACAGCGGCCGCCGCGCGCTGGGCGTGCTCCTGGGCATGGACGGCCCGGTGCGCATCACCGTGCCGGACCTCAGCGGCGACGTGTCGGCGCGCAAGCACCCGGACCTGATCACCGCGGAGGCGCGCGCGGACGCGGCGGAGAAGGCGCTGCTGGCGGCGCGCCTGCGCTACTCGCCCAACCTGTCGGCGTGGGGCACGGCGGCGGCGTCCACCTCGCCCTACGTGACCGGCAACAAGACGCTGTGGAAGGTGGGCGTCGACCTGTCGTGGACGCTGGTGGACGGCGGCGCGCGCGAGGGTCGCATGGCGGCCGCGGTGGCGCAGGCCGAGGCGGCGCGCGACGCGCTGCGGTCGACCCAGCTCAAGCTCGTGCAGGCCGAGGCGGACGCCGAGAGCGCGCTGGCGGTGGCGCGGGAGCGGCTGACGCTCGCGAACACCCAGCGCGACCTGGCGCGCGAGGCCGAGACGACGGCGCTCCGCGGCGTGAGCGCGGGCACGGTGACCGCGCTCGAAGGACGCGACGCCGAGGACCGCGCGTTCTCCGCGGACGTGGGCGTGGCGGCGGCTGCGGCGCAGGTGGTGGTGGCCCAGGCGGGCCTGCGTCGGGCGAAGGGCGTCGCGTGGTAGCGACCGCGCCGATCGATCGCCGTGGGTCGACCGCCAGGCGCGGCTTCGACGAGATCCAGGCGGTCGAGCTTGAGCGGATGTTCGGTCGGATCGTCCGCATGCGGCTGGCGATGGCCCCCGCGGTGGGGCTGCTCGCGGTGTCGGCGGCGCTGCTCGACCCGGCGCCGTGGCGCGTGTGGAGCGTGTCGTTGATCATGATCGCGCTCCTGACCTTGAGCGTGGTCGAGTTCGTACGGATGCGGCGTGATGGGCTTCGTCCGCACACGCTTGCGCTCAACATCGTGTCGATGGGCGCCATCTTCCTGTCGGTGATCGTCGTGACGGGCGGCGTGGAGAGCCCGTTTGTGCCGGCGGTGCTGCCGGTGGCGCTCATTGGGTCGGTGGCGATCGGTCTGCGCTGGCCGCTGGCGTTGCTGGTCGGGCCGCAGCTGTTGGTGCTCTGGACGCTCACTTTGGGCGCGGTCCAAGGCTGGCTGCCGGCGGTGAACCTGGAGATATACGGCGGCGGCGCGCGCGCCGGGCACAACGACGCGCACTTGATCAGCGCGGCGCTGGTGCTGACCTGGGGCATCGGGGTGGTGGTGGTGGCGGGGCAGCGGATCCGCGGCGCGTTCGACGCGATGTTGCTGTCGGCCCTGGCGGCGCGCGACGACGAGCTGGCCGCGCACACCGAGCACGTCCGCGATCTGAGCGCGCTCACCGGCGAGATCGCGCACGAGCTGAAGAACCCGCTGGCGAGCGTGAAGGGGCTTGCGTCGCTGCTGGCGGCGGACGTGGACGGCCGCGCCGCGGAGCGGCTGGCGGTGCTGCGCGCTGAGACCGATCGTATGCAGGTGATCTTGGAGGAGTTCCTCAACTTCTCGCGGCCGCTGGTGCCGCTGAGCGTGGTGAGCGTGGACCTTGGCGCGATCGCGTCGGAGGTCGCGGTGCTGCACGAGGGCGTGGCGGGCGAGGCGGGCGTGGGCGTGGTCGTCGAGGTGGAGGAGCCGCGGTTCGCGCGCTGCGATCCGCGCAAGGTCCGCCAGATGTGGATCAACCTGGTTCAGAACGCGCTCGACGCGAGCGTGGCCGGGCAGACCGTGACGCTGCGCGTGGCGGGCGACGCGGCGCAGGTGATCCTGGAGGTGCTCGACGAGGGGCTCGGGCTGTCCGACGCGCTCGGCGCGCGCGTGCTGGAGGCGGGCGTGACGACCAAGGCGCGCGGCTCGGGTCTGGGCCTGCCGATCGTGCGCGCGCTGGCCCGCCAGCACGGCGGGGACCTGGCGTTGGTGCCTCGCTCGACGGGCGGGCTGTGTGCGCGGCTTACGTGGCCGCGTGATGTCGTGGTGGACACGGGGAGCGACGCGTGAAGCCAAAGGTGCTGATCGTCGATGACGACGCGGGGCTCCGCTACACGCTGGCGGAGATCCTGACCGGCGCGTCGCTGGACGTGACGCAGGCCAAGGATGGCGTGGAGGCGATGGCGCTCTTGCGTCGTCAGGCCTTCGACCTGGTCTTGAGCGACCTGCGCATGCCGCGGATGGATGGGCTGGCGCTGCTCGCCGAGATGAAGACGTTGGAGGTGATGCCGCGCGTCATCCTGATCACGGCGCACGGGTCGGAGCGCGCGGCGGTGGAGGCGATGAAGGCGGGCGCGTGGGACTACTTCCGCAAGCCGTTTGAGGTGGAGGACCTGCTGGCCGTAGTCGGCCGCGCGGTGGAGGCGGTGCGCCTCAAGCGCGACAACGCCCGCCTGACGAGCGCGCTCGCGCTGTCGCGGTCGCTGGTGTTCGCGTCGGAGGCGATGGAGCGGCTGGCGACGCTGGTGGAGCGCGTGGCGCCGCGCGACGTGACGGTGCTGATCACCGGCGAGAGCGGCACCGGGAAGGAGCGGGTGGCGGAGGCGATCGTGCGCGCGTCGCGTCGCGCGGACCGGCCCTTCGTGCGGTTCAACTGCGCGGCGCTGACGCCGGAGCTGGTCGAGGCCGAGCTGTTCGGTCACACCAAGGGCGCGTTCACGGGCGCGATGAAGGAGCGGCCCGGCCTGTTCCGCGAGGCGCACCGCGGCACGCTGCTGCTCGACGAGGTGGGCGAGCTGGACGCCGGCACGCAGGCCAAGCTGCTGCGCGTGCTGCAAGAGGGCGAGGTTCGCCCGGTCGGAGAGGATCGGCCGGTGACGGTGGATGTGCGCGTGATCGCCGCCACGCACCGTGACCTCAAGGAGCGCGTGGCGTCGGGCGCCTTCCGCGAGGACCTCTACTGGCGCCTGCACGTGGTGGAGCTGCACGTGCCTCCGCTGCGCGAGCGACCCGACGACATCCCCGTGCTGGCGCGGCACTTCCTGGATCGCTTCTCGACGCGCTTTGGCGTCGGATCGGTGCGGCCACCCGACGACTTCATGGCGCGGCTTCAGGCCTACGGCTGGCCCGGCAACGTGCGCGAGCTGGAGCACACCATCGAGCGGCTGCTCGCGCTGTCGCCCGAGGGTGAGCTGGACCTGGGCCTGCTCCCGGACGCGTCGAGCGCGGTGGCGGAGATCACGTTCGACCTCAAGGCGCGCGTGGACGCCTACGAGAAGGGGCTGGTGGTGGCGGCGCTGTCGGCGGCGGGCGGCAACCGCAGCGAGGCCGCGCGGCGGCTTGGCCTGAGCCGGGTCACGCTGCTCGACAAGCTCAAGAAGTACGGGATCGGCGGCGACGCGGGCGCGTGATCTCGGCGCTCGCGCTAGCGGAGCGGCCCGGAGTGTCCTGATGGAGTTGCTGCCCTGTGTGGAGATTGAGCCGCGCGTGCCCGCGACCGCGAGCGTGGTGTGGCTGCACGGCCTGGGCGCGTCGGGGGACGACTTCGTGCCGATCGTGCCGATGCTCAAGCTGCCGCACGTCCGCTTTGTGTTCCCGCAGGCGCCCGATCGACGGGTGACGATCAACGGCGGCTACCTCATGCCGTCCTGGTACGACATCAAGAGCCTGGGCTTTCGCGGCCAGGAGCGCGAGGACATGGGCCAGCTTGCGGCCTCGTCGGCGGCGGTGGAGGCGCTGATCGCGCGGGAGGTCGCGCGCGGCGTGCCCGCGTCGCGCGTGGTGCTGGCGGGGTTCAGCCAGGGCGGCGCGGTGGCCCTGCACGTCGGAAATCGCCCAGGTCAGACGCTCGCGGGGATCATGGCGCTGTCGACCTACCTGGTGCATGGCGACGCCGAGCGGGTCCGCGGCGCGGTCGAGACGCCGCTGCTCTGCATGCACGGTCGCCATGACGAAGTGGTGCCGTTCGAGCAGGGTCGACTTGCTTACGAGGCGAGCGCGTGCCCCAGTCGCCCGGCCGATTGGCGCGACTACCCCATGGGCCACGAGCTGTGTGACGCGCAGCTGGTCGACATCGCGCGCTGGCTGCACGAGCGGATCGGGGCGAACGCCCCCTGACGCGGCGCGGCCCGCCGCCACCCTGGGTCGGGGTGATGGCGGGCCGGGGCCTTGGACGAGGCGTGAGCGCGGCAGGCGGAGCGCGTGTGTGACACGAGGCCCCGGTTGCAGGGCTCAGGTCAGTTCTTCTTGCCCTTGTCGGCTGCGGCCTTTTCTGCGGCCTTCTCTGCGGCCTTCTTGGCGTCTTCCGAGGCCTTTTCATCCGCGGCCTTCTTGTCCTCCGCGGCCTTCTCTGCGGCCTTCTTCGCGTCCTCGGAGGACGACGAGTTGTACCCGCTGGAAGAGGAGCTGGAGCCGCCGCCGCTGGTGCTGCCGCCGCTCGAGCTTCCGCCAGAGGAGGAGCTGGAGCCGCTGCCACCCGACGAACCAGCGGACGACGAGCCGCTGCCGCTAGACGACGAGCCGGAGCCGCCGCCAGAGCTGCCCGAGGACGAGCTGCTGGAAGAGGACGAGCTGCTGGAGCCGCCGCTGGAGCTGTCGGACGAGCTGCTGGAGCCGCCGCTGGAACTGTCGGACGAGGAGTTGCCCGACGAGCCGCCGCTGCAGCCGTTGCCGTCGCCGCTGCTCGAGTGGCTGCTGTCTTCGCTCCCGCCCGACGAGCCCTTGCTGTCGCTGGAGCTGTGGTCGTCTTCAGAAGACGACGCGTTGTCGGAGCTGTGGTCGTCCTCGGCGGACTGCGACGGGTCGTCCTCTCCGGTGTAGACGTCATCCTCGCTCTTCTTACCGTTCTCGTCGTCGCCGCTGTGCGAGGCGTCGCTCTCGTGGCTCGAGCCCTGCCCGTCGCCGGAGGTGCTGTCGTCGGACGAGCCGCCGCCCGAGCTCGAGCTGCCGTGGCCGTCGCCCGAGCTGTTGGACTCACTGTGGCCGCCCGACTCGTCGTCGACCGATCCCGACGGATCGGTGGCGCCGTTCGGGCCGCCCTGGCCCTGACCCGGGTTGGAGCTGTCGACGCCGTCCACGTTGTTGCCGTGGCCGTTGTTGTCGTGGCCGCCGTCACTGGAGGCGCCGCCGCCCCAAGGGTCGGAGCCCCAGCCGGCGCCTTCGTCGCCCGACGCGGCGCCGTCGCCGCCATCGGAGCCGTCCGAGGGGCCGCCCGAACCGCTGGAGGGGCTACCGGAGCTTCCCGAGGCGCCGCCCGATCCGCCGCCCGATCCGCCGCCGCCGGCGTCCCAGGGGCCGCCGCCGCTGCTGCCGCTCGCGCCAGGGTCGGACGCCGCCGTACCGTCACCGCTGCCCGCGGCCGGTGCCGGGACTGGCTGGTCGGGCGGGGCGGCCTGCACGGGGAGCGCGTCCGAGGTCTCGCGCGGCGTGGTCGCCATGCGGCCGGACGTCTGGTACAAGAAGCCCGAGAAGGAGCTCCCGAGCTGCGTTTGGAACATCATCAGCGCGACCAGCAGGGAGGCGACGATGACGTACTCCACGGCGACTTCGCCGCGGCGGGATCGGGTAGGTTTCACGGGGGCCTCGATTGGATGGGTGAGGAGGAAACCCTGTGGGGCCGGTGGGGCGGCGGATCCAGGGACCACTCTCGGAATCGTGGCGCGCGCGGTTTTTTCGAGAGCTGAAAAGTCCATGGGACGGAAACAATGGCGGTACTCGAAGATGGGTGCTGCGTAGAAGTACCGCGGGCCGCGCAATCGTAGCCGAAGACGTCAAACTGACGGTATCCTGCGTGAAATGGCATGGCGAGTCAGTACCGAACGAGTGCATCGAGCTGCGGTCCTGGGCGCGTGGAGCTTCCGAATTCGTTCCAGTACCCGCACGGTCGGCCGTTTGTCGTAGATTATCGATCTAGCTGAGCGTGTCGGAGATCGGACAAGCCACAGAGTTTGAGCGGCCGTCTGGGCGAGGTGCGCGTCGGACTCACCGACGCCGGACGGACGCGGCGCCCGAATCGCATCCCGGAAGCACCGAGGCCCGCCGCCACCCGATGGACGGGGTGACGACGGGCCTGGTCTCGCGAGGGGGACGGGCGCCTCGCGGGGAGGCGTTGCGTCCGGTGTCGGCTACTTGTTCTTGTTGTTCTTGGCGGCCTCAGCGGCCTTCTTGGCGGCCTCAGCGGCGGCTTCGGCGGCCTTCTTGGCGGCTTCGGCGGCCTTCTTGGCGGCCTCAGCGGCGGCCTCAGCGGCCTTCTTGGCGGCCTCGGCGGCGGCCTTGGCGGCGGCGGAGCCTCCATTGCTCGACGAGCTGGAGCCACCGCCGCTGTTGCTTTCGCCGTTGTAGGCGCCGCTGCCGGAGGAGCTGGAGCCGCCGTTGCCGGACGTGCTGCCCGAGGACGAGCCGCCGGAGGACGAGCCGCCGCCGGTGGTGGTGCTGCCGCCGCCGGAAGTGGTGCCGCCGGTGGCGCCCGGATTGGTGGTGGTGCCGCCGCCGGTGGTGGTGCCGCCCGTGGCGCCCGGATCCGTGGTGGTGGTGCCGCCGCCGGTGGTGGCCGCGGCCTCGTCGTCTGTCGCGCCGGAGCCGTCGGTGGCGCCGTTCGGGCCGCCTGCGCCCTGGCCGGGGTTGGAGGCGTCGACGCCGTCGACGTTGTTGCCGTTCCCGTTGTTGGCGGTCGAGCCGTTGCCGTTGCCGTTGCCGCCGGCGTTGCTTCCGTCAGGCGTGGGCGTGGTCGTGCCGCCCGAGGCGCCGGGACCGGCGCCGGTGCCGCCGCCCGCCCACGGGTCGGTGCCGTAGCCCGCGTCAGGGGCGGTGGCCGAGGCGTCGCCACCGGCGTCCGGCGCGGGCGGCAGGACCGGATCGGGCGGGGTGGTGGGCAGGTTGGGCAGCGCGGCGTCGGGCGGCGCCGTGGGGGCGGTGACCGGGAGCTGGTCGCTGGTGGCGCGCACCTCCGAGCCCATGCGGTCGGTCGAGCGGCCCAGGAAGCTGGAGAACGCGCCGCCGAGCTGGCTCTGGAGGAGCACGAGGCCCACGAGGAAGCCGACGACGGTCACGTACTCGACCGAAGTCGCGCCGCGACGGGAGGGGGAAGTGCGCATGGGTGCCTCGATAAATGGGAGGGATGGAGGCACGCGGACACGCACCAGTAGTGAGGTCGCGCCGTCTAATTGCGGAGACCAGTACACGGAATATGTGTTGAATACGTCTATGTACGTACGTCACATCGGTACTGAAAATGTACGTCAGCCATCAAGTACCGAAAGGTAGTCGATGGTCGTGCCTGCCTTGGAGGCGTGCTGTAACCTTTGGTTTCTGCGAGCACGTTCGTACCGAATACGAATCGTGGCACCACGGACGGCGCGATAGCAGACCAAGCGGTGCTTTGAGTACCGTCGACCCGATCCCGCGGATCCATGATTCTGCGGCTCAACCCTAAATCCGGGATCGGAGAAGCCGCAGCGGCGTCTACGGCTTAAACCATGCATGCTCTGGATGTTGCCGCGTCTGGTCCGGAGGAGGCCTGCGGCGAACCCCCCATGTGCAGCCGGATCGACGGAGACGTTGATCTCCTGCGACGGGGACGCGATGATGCACGCAGCCGAGGTTGTGCATGCGCCCCATCGTCCTGCTGCTCGCCGTGCTCTCCCCTGGTGTGGTCGCCGCGGCGGAGGGCGTCCGCCTCGGCTCCGATCCGATGGTGGTCCAGGGCGAGTTGGCCGACGTGTTGATCACGCCGGACGGCGGCCGGGTGCTCGCGTTCGGCGCGTTCGAGCGCACCGTCGGCGTGTGGGACGCTCGAACCGGGCGCGGCGTCGGCCAGCTGGATCCGGATCTGGAGTCGCCGGTGCAGGCGATCGGCGCGACGCTCGACGGCGCGCAGCTGCTGGTCGGGTGGGAGGACGGCTTCTTCGTGTTCGACGCGACGACGCTGGCCCGGCAGAAGGACGTCGACCTGGGCGGTCGCAGCGTGCGGGACTTTGCGCTGCTGCCGGACGGCCGCGTGCTGGTGTCGACCGAGCGCGCGGCGGTGCTGGTGTTTGACCCGGCCACCTGGACGCAGGTCGGCGCGTTCGGCGCAGGCGCAGTCTTCACGGACCTGGTGCCCAGCGACGACGGTCGGTACCTGGCCGCCTGCGCGGGCACCGCCGCCGTGGTGTGGCGCGTCGAAGACGGGGGCGAGGAGACCCGCCACCTGTTCGACGCGGGCGATCGGTGCGCCGGAGTGGGCTTCGCCGCGGGCAAGAACGAGGTGTGGGGCATGAGCGCTGGAGGGCAGCGCTGGGTGTGGAGCGCCACCAGCGGGGCCGAGACCGTGGCGCTGCTCGGGCATGGCCGGATCGCGACCTACCTGCGCACGCCGGGCAGCCCGGTGGGCTTGGCCGCCACCGACAAGGGGGTGGTCACGCTGGACGCGCGCGACGCCCACGTGGTGCGCAACGGCGGGGTCGCGCCTGTGCCCTTCCATGCGTCGAGCACGCCGGACGGCACGGTGGCGGCGGTCAGCACGGGGCCGTCGAGCTTTGCGCTGGTGAGCCCGTCTACGGGGGCGGTGGCGGTGACGGCGCCCCCTGGCCACTCGGGGCCGGTGCGCGGGTTCGGCTGGGGCGGCGCGGTGCTGTTCACCGGCGCGGCGGACGGGAAGGTGATGAGCTGGGTCACGCGGGAGGGCCGTCGGACGGCCACGCTCGACTTTGAGGGCGGGCCCATCTCAGATCTGGCGACGTCGAGCGCCGATATGGTGATCGTGGCGGCGGAGGCCGGCGCGATGCTGACGCCCACCAAGGGCGGCACCCTCTGGTTCGCGGACGGGCACTGGAACGCGGTGGCCATCACCCGCGACGGTGCGCGCGCCGCGGCTGGCGCGGAGAACGGCAACGTGGCGATCGTGGACGGGACGACGGGCGCCGCGCGTGGGCTCAAGCTGTCGAGCGCGGTGAGCCGCGTGGCCTTTTCGCCGGACGGCAAGCGGCTCGCGGCCACCACGGCCGGCAACCACCTGGTGGTGATCGACGTGGCGACGGCGGCGGTCGTCTACGACGGCGCGCTCGACCGGCCGCGCAACGGCTACGTGGTGGGCGTGGGTTGGTCGCCGGACGGGAAGTGGATCTGGACGTCGGGCGTGTCGGGCGTGATCACGCGCTGGTCGCCGGGCTCAGCGCCGCTGCAGGACGCGATGCGCGTCGACGGCGCCGTCACCGATCTCGGCGTCACGCCGAGCGGTCGCGTGGTGGTGGGCACAGACCACGGGCAGGTGATCGTGCTCGACACGAGCGGCGCGGTGGTGACCGAGCTGGACGGCCATCGCGCGCGCATCACGCGCGTGTCGGTGTCGCCGGATGGGCATCAGGTGGCGAGCGCGGACACGGACGGTGTGGTGCTGGTGCACACGCTGCCGTAGGGCGTCGGTCGCTAGGTCCTCTGTCGACACGCGGCGCCGCGAACCGTTCGCGGTGCCGCGCAGCCGATCAGAAGGAGTACTTGGCGCGGAAGAAGATCTGGTGGCCGCCGTTCTCAGGCGCGCCGAACCGCGAGTAGGACTTGCCGAACTGCAGCAGCGCGCCGGCGTCGAACTCCAGGCCGCTGCCCGGCTTGTAGATCAGCTCCGGGTAGATGACGGCGGAGAAGCCCTCGGGCGTGATCATGCTGTAGTGCTTGGTGGTGCGCTCGCCGGCGTCCACGTCGTACGTGGAGTGGCTGGCGCCCAGCAGGTCCCAGATGGTGAACAGGCGGATGGTGAGCGCCTGCGACGCGAGGATCGTGTCCAGGCCGACCACGAGGTAGTCGCCGAGCTTGGGCTTGAGCCACTCCTCGGCGCAGGTCTCACCCTTGCCGGAGAAGGACGCGATGTCGATGCACTCCAGCGGCGACGCGCCCTGGCGGATGCTCGACTGACGCACCTGGCTACCCTTGCTCATCCAGTCGCCGGCGCCGAACTCGTCGGGGAAGCCGTGGACCCACTGGGTGTTCATGTAGAGGTGCTTGTTGAACGTGTAGTCGAGGCCGAGCGTCCACTTGGCAAAGGGCTTGGAGGTGGCGACGTTGCCGCCGGGCTCCGACTTGAACGCGTGCGGACCGTCCTGCACCGGCGCGAGCGGGAACGCGATGTTGTGCATGTTGACGGCCATGTTGATCTCTTCCGGGAAGAACACGCCGAGCTCAAACCGGTAGCCGATCGGCTTCACCGACTCGCCGAGCCAGCCGAACGCGTCGAACTCGCCCGACATGTTCAGGCCCAGCGTCTGCATGCGCTGGTAGCCCAGCGTGACGTCCGACTGGAGCAGGCCGTTCACGCACGCGGAGTTGGGGTCCTTGTCGTTGAGGCAGATCTTGTCGGTGCTCTGGTAGGCGTCCTGTGCGAGGGGCACGGGCGTGTCGTTGAAGCCGTAGTAGTACGACAGCGCGATGTCCTGGCCGCCGAGCGACGCCGCCACGCGGCCGAAGGCCTGCATGTTCTTGGCCGCGAGCTCCGGCATCTGGATGCTCACGTCGCGCACGACCGTGGGGGTCTGGAAGAGCGCCTCCGCCGTGAAGGCCTCGGCGTTGAGGTTCCAGCGCGTCTCGTCGTCCGTGAACGGGAAGCGGTCCGGCGTCTGCGCGAGGTAGCCGGTGTCCGGCAGCAGCGCGGGCTTGAAGACAGGGATCAGGATGCCGGTGATCTGCCAGTTCCACGCGGGGCTGTAGTCCAGGCGGACCATCAGGTTTCCCTGTTGCTCGCCGAACAGGAGCACGTCCTCGAAGTCGTCGGGGTTGATCGTGTTCGTGGGGTTGAACTGATCGCCCACGCCGAACAGCGCGAGCTGCTGGCCGACGCGGAAGTCCAGGCCCTTGGCGCCGAACGCGTCGCGTCCGTAGACGTAGGCCTCCTTGGCCTCGATGAAGAAGGGCGTGACCCACTTCACCTCGGACAGGTCGCCCAGCGACTTGGCCTGCGGCGACGCGCGGAGCGCCAACTCCACGTCCGACTGCATGCCGTAGCGGCCCAGCTTGGCGCCGACCTTGAAGCGCGCCTTCAGCTCGTTGCGCGACAGCGTGGGCGGCTCGGCCACGTCATGAAAGTAGGTGCCGTAGGTGTACGCGACGGGGCGGAAGCGGAGGTTGTACTCCAGCTGACCGCCGAACGTGAACTGCAGCTGGTCGGCCGGGCGAGAAGGCGCGGCCTCCTCGGTGGCGGTATCGCCGTTGGCCCAGGGTGGAGGCTCTTCGGCCGCGACGTCTACCGGCGCCGCGTCCGAGGCAGGCTCGGTTGGCGCGGCGTCGGTGGCGGAGGGTTCCGCGACCCCTGCGTTGGCGCTCTCGGCCGGAGCCGGTTCGCTGGAAGGTTCATCGGCCCACGCTTGGGGCGTGACCGCCCAGCACAAAGCACACACGATCAAAGGTCGCAAATTACCCTCCCACTGGGTCAGAAAAGCGAGCTCACAGGCCGAGCTGGAGCGTCCGCTGCGAGAATACGTCATCGGCGACGCCGGTGTCGATCTTCAAGTCGATCGGCGTCAGCGTGGTCCACGCGCCGGCGCGCGAGTTGTCGGTCATCTTGAGCTCGCCGAAGGTGCAGTAGTCCGGGCGCGGGCAGCTGTACTTGGAGCGCAGCTGCGTGCGAACGACCGTGCCGTCGGCGGCGAGGTAGTCGATCTTGGTCGGGATGCTGCGGGCCTTCTCGACCTCCATCTTGAGGTGGTCGTAGGCGGTGTTCGCGGGGTCCTTCGACACCAGGTCGAGCAGGTAGGTGGTCGCGGTCTCGGACGTGATCGTCGGCGTGTAGATGATGCCGTAGGACAGCGTCGCCATGTCGGCCTGGGTGAGCGTGGTGCCCAGGAAGCCCTGCTCCAGGTTGCCGGACGCGACGCGGCGGATGCGGCCGTACTCCGGCAGGTACGTGTAGATCTCGGTGGGGCCGAGCGTCAGGATGCGCATGCCCTTCACGTCGCCGGGCTCGAGGAACTCGACGAAGTTCTTGCCGCCCTTCACGTAGGAGCGGAACTTCATGGCTTGGGGCGTGCTGCTGCCCGGCTTCATGTTTTGGACCTGGAAGACGATCGTCTCGTCCTTGAAGTTGCCGAGGTTCTTGTCGACCTTGGCGAGGACTTCGGCGGCGGTGGCCGCGTAGGCGGACGACGTGCTGAACGCGAGCAGGCCGAGGGTGAGCAGAGTGCGCATAGAGTCTCCGGGGGTGGCGGCGGTCAGGACCGCTTGGTCAGGTAGCTGCGCTTGTTGGCGAGCAGCGGGATGAGGATGAACGTAGCGAAGGCCGCGACGAGGAGCGCTACGGCGGTCAGCCTGCCCACGTTCTGGAGCGCGCGGGCGTCTCCGAGGGCAAGCACGCTGAAACCCATGGCGAAGGCAATTCCGTTCGTCCAAATGCCGTGACAGGTCTCATCCACCGCCCGGTCGATGGCCGAGTGCATGGTCTCACCCTCGCGGGCATCCCAATTCCAGAGGAAGTGCACCGCGTAGTCCACGCCGGCGCCCAGGATCAGGCTGGCGACCATCGACGTGCCGATGTCGAGCGGGATGCCGACCAGGCCCATGCCGCCGTACACGATGGCGAGGGTGATGGCGGTGGGGGACGCGGCGAGCAGGCCGACCCACAGCGAGCGGAACAGCAGGCTGATGATCAGCACCACCAGGCCGAGCGCCGTGAACATCGACTTGTAGAGGTTGCCGAGCACGCTCTTGGAGAGGCCGCGGTACAGCACAGGGCTTCCGTTGACGCTCCACTCGAGCTTGTTGGGCGCGGTCGCGTCGGCGACCATGCCGTCGGGCATGCCGCGGTCCTGCAGCTTGGAGGCGACGCCCGCGACGAAGCGCGTGCCGGCGTCACCGGGGGGAGGCGTGATGCCGAGCGTGAGCATGAGGCTCTGCGCCAAGGACTCGGCGCTGGCGGTGCGGCGGATGTCCGCGAGCGGCGCCTCCAGCACGATCATCAGGTCGCCGACCGTGCGGTCGTCGGCAGGCACGGCGAGGGCGGCGGCGAGCGCGGCGGAGAGGACCTCAGGCGCGGCGTCCGTCGGGAGCGGCGCGACGGCGTTTGCCACCGCGGTGGCCTGCTCGGGCGTCAGCGTGACCCAGGACTCGCTCGACGTGAGGAAGGCGTGCACGGGGCCCGAGACCAGCGCGGGGTCCGGCGTGGGGACGGGCGCGTTCATCGCGGCGTCGAGGCGCGTCTCCAAGTCGTCGGGCAGGGCGACGCTGAAGCTGGCAGCCAGACCGTGGATGCGCGTGAGGATCAGCGAGTGCGCGCGGGCGTCGACGGCGGCGGCGCCTGTCATGCGGTCGACGATATTGTAGCTGCTGATAGCCTCAGACCCGATCAGCGCCTCGATCTGCTCCAGGGCCTTGTCGATCTCGTGCGGGTCGGCGGACGACAGCTTGACCTGCATCAGGGCGTACTGGTGGTCGTCGGTGATCAGGCGCGACGAGGCGCGGTCGGCGCTGAGGAAGCGGTAGAGCGAGCCGACCTGGCCGCGGGTGTCGGGCACGCGGCGCGAGCCGACCATGGCCTGGCCGACCAGGCCGATGGCGTCTTCCACGCTGGTGACGTTGGACACGCCAGGCAGGGTGCGTAGGCGGTCGCCGATGCGGCCGATCTCGCGGACGGTCTCGGGCGCTTCGAGGTCGCCGTGGACGAGCACCTGGATGAATTGCGATCCGCCGAACTTCTCGTGCAGGAAGGTCTCGGCCTGCTGCGGCTCGCTGCCCGGCGTGAAGAACGCAGCCAGGTCCATGCGGGCTTCGATGTGGCCCGCGGACCAGATGCTGACGCCCGCGACCACCGCCGTGGCGACGGCGGCGAAGCCACGGTGCGTGCGCACGGCCTTGGCGAGGCTGCGCGTGAACGGGTCGAGCGGACCGGCGGAAGCGCCGCGATCCGGGCGCGGCCAGAGCGTGATGACGGCGGGCACGAAGGTCAGCGACAGCACGAGCGCGACGAACAAGCCCAACCCGGTGAACACGCCGAAGGCCTGCATCGGCACGATGTCCATCGTGGCGAACGACCCGAGGCCCGCGACCGTGGTGAGGCCCGCGACCAGCGTGGTGGGGCCGGTGCTGACCAGCGTGCGGACGACCGCCTCGGCGTTGCGGCCGACGACGCGCGCGTGCTGGTTGTAGTACGAGAGGATGTGGATCGCGTAGGCGCTGCCGGTGGCGAACAGGATGACCGGCATGGACGACAGCACGACGTTGAACGGCACGCCGAGCAGGTACATCGCAGCGCGCGACGACATCAGGCCGGCGGCGGTGACGAGCAGGCCGAGCAGCGTGCCGACCGGGTCGCGGAAGGCCACAAGCAGGATGCCCAGCTTGGTGGCGATCGACCACGGCGTGAGCTTGTCGATGTCGTGCTGCGACGTCTCGTAGATCCAGGTCGAGTAGAACGGCGCGCCGCCCCAGTACAGCTTGGTGTCGGGGAAGATCGGCTCGACCGCGTGGCGGACGTGGTCGGCGATCTCGCGGGGCTGCTGGCCGGGCGTCGCGAACGCGTAGACGAGCACGGCGTCGGCGTTCTTGCTGATGAGCGTGCCCACGATGTGGTCTCGGCTCATGACGCGGGCGCGGATCGCGTCTTCCTCGGCTTGGTTGGTCGGCAGCTCGTGGATCAGCGTGTCGGTGATGATGCCGCCGTTCACCTTGTCTTCGACGAAGTCGGAGACGTTGGTGAGCGTCAGGACGCTGTCGAGGCCTTCGGTGTCACGCAGGGCGTCCGTGACGCGTTGAAGGCGCTCTAGGAATTTCGGGTCGAATGGGTCGTCGGTGGGGATGCCAACCAGCGCCACGTCGGTCGAGCCGAACTTGGCGTTGATGTCGCGGAAGGCCTGGATGTCCGGGTTGCTCGCGGGGAGGAACGCCAGGACGTCGTCGTCCTGCTTCAACTCCATTCCGTAGTACGTGCTCACCGCAACAAACAACGCCGTCAGGACGACGATCGCCCAAGCTACCGGACGGCGGGTGACCCACCGCGCAAAGACTTCCACCACGTGCCCACCTCGTGTCGCGTTCCCGCGACCTTGCGGGTTTTAACAGACATCGCGGCCAAAAGTCATGGAAACAAGGTCAACGGACGTGAGGCTCTGGATTACCGAGTTTCAAAGCCCCGTCCGATCGGGATTGCAGGCGCAGATCCGACCTGACCCCGCCAACGCAGCCAATGGTCGACGAGCACAAGACAGACCATCGCCTCGACCATGGGGACGGCGCGAGGCAGCACGCACGGGTCGTGACGACCGCGCGGCATCAGCGTGACGGCCGCCCCGTTGCGGTCCACGGTGGCCTGCTCACGGAACACGGTGGCGACCGGCTTGAAGGCGACCGCGACCTCGACGGGCATGCCGTTGCTGATGCCGCCCTGGATGCCGCCCGACCGGTTGGTGGTGGTGGCAATCCCCTTGGCGGCGTCGGGCACGAACACGTCGTTGTGCGCGAGGCCGGTCAGGTAGGTCCCGGCGAAGCCGCTGCCCGACTCGAAGCCCTTGGCGGCGGGCAGCGACAGCAGCGCCTTGCCCAGATCGGCCTCGAGCTTGTCGAAGACCGGATCGCCCAGGCCGGCGGGCACGCCGCGCGCCACGCAGCGCACCACGCCGCCGACGCTGTCGCCTTCGGAGCGCACGGCCTTGATGCGCTCTTCCATCTTGATCGCGGCCGCCACGTCCGGGCAGCGCACGTCGTTGACGTCGACCAGGGCGGTGGTGACCGTGGCGGGGTCGACCGTGGCGACCAGATCCTGCACGCGCTCGACCCAGGCCACGACCTCGACGCCGCCGAGGTGCTGGAGGACCTGACGGGCGATGGCGCCGCCGACCACGCGCGCGGCCGTCTCACGGGCGCTGGCGCGGCCGCCGCCGGCCGTGGCGCGGACGCCGTAGCGGGCGTCGTAGGTGAAGTCCGCGTGCGAAGGCCGGTACTTGTCCGCGAACGTGGAGTAGGCGCGGCTGTCCTGGTCCTCGTTGGGGATGGTGAAGCCGATCGCCGTGCCGAGCGTCACGCCGTCCACCGTGCCGGACAGGAGGGTGACGCGGTCGGACTCCTTGCGCTGCGTGGTCAGCTTGGACTGGCCAGGCTTGCGCCGGTCGAGCTCGGCCTGGATGGCGTCGAGGTCGAGCTTGAGGCCGGGCGGACAGCCCTCGACGACGCCGCCGAGGGCGCCGCCGTGGCTCTCGCCAAAGGTGGTCAAGCGGAACAGGAGTCCGAGGCTGCTTCCCATGGGCGGCGCCTAACGCACCGATCCGGCGTGGGCGCGAATTCCGCTCCAGCCGTGACGATCCGTTCCGATGATCGCGGACGGAGACCCAGCCATGTCCACGGTCACACCACGTCCCGTTTCCCGCCCAGAACCGGCAAAACAGCGGAGCCGAAACCGTCCGTCGGACGACACGGCGCCCAGGCTCCGCGCGGAGCTCAACCGCGACGCGCTTGCGCGCGTGCCCGACGCGGTCAAGCCGATCACCTTGCAGGAGCGGGTCACCAAGCGCGCCACGCTGGTGTCCAAGCAGGTCAAGCTGAGCAAGCCGGTCTGGTGGCGTCCGCACGTCACCGAGCAGGACCGGCAAGTGCTCCAGTTCGTCGGCGTGTGGCTGGTGGGCGTGGTGTTCGCCCTGGTCGCCCACGGCCTCTATTGGGTGATCGCCGGGTAGGGGACGACCGCGCGTGCGCATCGACGGGTCCAGGGTGGCCCGTTAGAAGTGAACAGATGTTCATACCGCGAAACCCGCCGAACCCGTTCCACGACGTGACCTACGAGCGTGAGGAGCCTCCGCTCCCGGCGCGCTTGGAGATCCGCGAGGACCACGCCAAGACGGCCATCCGCGAGATCGACTCGCCGGACATCGGGTTTCGCTGGTCGCTCAACCCGTACCGGGGCTGCACCCACGCCTGCGCCTACTGCTACGCGCGGCGGACGCACGAGTACCTGGACCTGGGCGCCGGGTCGGACTTTGAGCGCGTGCTGATGGTGAAGCACGACCTGGCTGAGGTGCTGGAGGCCGAGCTCGGCCGCCGCTCCTGGAAGGGCGAGGTCATCCACATGGCGGGCGTGACCGACCTGTACCAGCCAATCGAGCGCAAGCTCAAGATCACGCGCGCCTGCCTTGAGGTGCTGGTCCGCTACCGCAACCCGGTCGCGATCATCACCCGCTCACCGCTGGTGGAGCGAGACCTGGACCTGCTGCTGCACCTGGCCGAGCACGACGCGGTCCGCGTGAGCTTCTCGATCCCCATCCTGGACGCGGACGTGTGCCGCGCGCTGGAGCCGGGCACCATGCCGCCGGCGTCACGGCTGCGCGCCATGGAGGCGCTGGCCAGCGCGGGGATCCCGGTCGGCGTGTCGTTGGCGCCGGTCATTCCCGGCCTGACCGACCACCTCATCCCGCGAACGTTGCAGGCCGCGCGCGAGGCGGGCGCCACCTGGGCGTTCATGAGCGCCCTGCGCCTGCCGGGCAACGTGGAGACGGTGTTTGTCGACCGCCTGCGCGAGGCGCTGCCGCTGCGGGCCGAGGCCGTGTTCGACCGCATCCGCCGCGCGCACCACGGCCAGATGAAGACGAGCGCGTTCGGCGATCGCATGCGCGGCCACGATCAGGTGTGGGCGCTGACCGACCAGGTCTTCGACACCACCTGCAGGCGCCTGGGCTTCACGTCGCCGCCGCCCTACCCAGAGGTGTCTCCCTTTCGGGTGCCGGGCCGCGGCGTGCAGCTGTCGATGTTCGGCTAGAAGCGCTTCTTGGGGCCCAGGCCCGGCGGCGGCTCCTTGGTCACGCGAGCCTTGGCGCGCAGCGCGTCGGTGATGCGGCGCCAGTGAATGGGGGCGACGAAGTAGACCGGGCGGCCGTCTTCGCGGCGGACCTGGCTCAACGTGGCGAGCGCGGCGCCTTCGGGCGTCTGCAGCATCACCTCGGGCGCGGGCTCCACGGGCACCGGGCCGCCGTCGGTCGACGACTCGGACGGGAACACGCCGAGCACGCGGCCGCGCTTGAGGGCCTCCGGCCCGTCGACGCCGTCCGGGTACATCACGAGTCGGAAGTCGACGCCGTGCGGGAGGCGGGCGCGCCACCAGCCGGGGTCGCGCGTCTCGGGCCGGTCGACCACGTAGAAGCACCAGGCCAGCGTGGTGGGCTGGCTCGGGTGGCCGTGCTCGCAGGTGATGCACTTCTCGTGCAGGCCGGGCTTGAGCGCGGGGCCTGGGCTCCACTCGCGGGGCTCAGGGTCGACGCCCGGGCGGGGGACGAAGTCGCGCACCACCGACAAGGACGCGGCGACGTCGGGATCGTCAAAGACATGGAGGCGAAGTTCAGCGGCCATGGCGGTGCTCCAACGCCGAACCATAGCCGTTTCTCGCGCCCCGGGCAGGTGGTCGCGATAGCTGCCGCGCCATGCGTGATGCCCTCATCGTCTCCGCCTTGTCTGTCGTGCCCCGCAAGGCCGCCGCCCGCGCCATGGGTGTGCTGTCGCGAACGGGTCTCTCCCAGCTTGGAACCGCGGTTTTTGTGCGCGCGTACGGGGTGGACATGTCTGAGGCCGAGCACGGCCTGGACGCGTACCCGACGCTCGCCGCGCTGTTCACGCGCAGGCTCAAGCCCGACGCGCGGCCCGTGGATCCAGCTCCCGACGTGCTGGTGTCCCCGGTGGACGGCAAGGTGGCGTGGGTGGGCCAGACCCAGGGCGGCTCGTTCGACGTGGCGCCCGGTCGGCCGCTGACCCTGACGGCGCTGTGCGGCGCCCCGGCGGAAGGTGAGCGCGACGTCGTCGTGATCTACCTGTCCCCGCGCGACTACCACCGCGTCCACGCGCCCTGCGACGGAGTGGTCCGGCGCTGGCGCTACCTGCCCGGCACGCTGTGGCCGGTGTTCCCGGCGGCGGTGCGCGGCGTGACCGGCCTGTTCGGTCGCAACGAGCGCGTGTGGGCCGAGCTCGACACGCCGCAGGGGCCGGTGGAGATGATCCTGGTCGGCGCGTTCGGCGTGGGTCGCATGGAGACCGTGTTCTGCGACCTGCTCACCAACACCGGCGCGCCCGCGACCGACGGCGTGGCGGACGTGCAAGTCACCCGGGGCGGGGACTTCGGCGTGTTCCACCTGGGCTCGACCGTGGTGCTGGTGCTGCCGCCGGGCCGCTGGACCGCGCGCGTGGCGGCGGGCGACGTTGTCCGGATGGGCGCCGCGATCGCGGACGTGCGGCAGGCCTAGCGATGGGCGCGACCCGGCGGGCCGCCGGGCTGGCCGATCAGGGCGACGGCACCGACGGCAGGCCAGGGGCGGCCGCGGGCGGCAGCGCCGCGTTCGGCGACGGCGACAGGCGCGCGAGCATCCAGGTGCTGAGGCGAGCCTTGAGGTCGGTCGGGACGTTGTCCGGCCAGGCCTTCTCGTCGATCTCCATGACGGCTTCGACGCCGGCGCGCAGCAGACGGCCGCGCTCGACGCGCAAGAACGCGTGCTCGTCTTCGTCCTTGCCGCCAGCGAGCAGCGTCACGGTCTGCTTGCGATCGCGGTTGGACTCGGCCGACGTGTCACGCGGGCCGCGCCACTCATCGGTCGGGTGAAGTGCGAGCGTGCCGGCCAGGAACTTCGGGTCGCGCATGGCGAGCTCGACGCCCCACGTGCCGCCCTGGCCGATGCCGGCCGCGTAGCGACGGGTGGCGTCAGGCGTGACGTTGGTGATGGCGGCGAGCGCGGCGTCCACCTGGGCGCGGTCGCGCGCGGGGTCACCGGACCAGGCGCTCGCCATGGGGCCAACGCGGTCCGGGCCGAGCACGTTCACGACGATCACGCCGAGCTCGTCGGCCACAGCCTGACCCCAGGCCTGAACCTGCGAGCCCGTGCCGTCGGCCGGGTCGAACCAGAAGAGCACCGGGAGCATGGCCTTGCCGCGACCGCCACGGGGCCGAGGCTCGCCGGCGTGGCGGGCGGCGTCGAGCGCGACGGCGGCCTCGATCGACGACGGCAGGATCACGCGCGGCGCGGCGGAGCCCTTCGACGTCTGGTAGCGACGGACCTGCACGGCCCAGCGGGCGAACGCGTCCCAGCGGGCGTCGGTCCACAGCGAGGCGAACGCCTGGCGCTCGACGAAGCGCTCGGGGCGGGCCCCGAATTCGTGCACGCCGCGGACGAGCCAGTAGAACGCGGCGTCAGTCTGGCCGTTCTGAGCGAGGAGCTCGCCGAGGGGGAAGAAGGTCGCCGGGTCGGACGCGGTGCGGGCGAGCTTGTCGGCGTAGGCGGCGGCCAGGTCGAGCTTGCCGTCGGCGCGCGCCTGGGCGAGCGCCTCGGGGATCATCTCGACGCTGACGTCCTTGCCGTCGAGCAGCTGCGGGCGGAACGCCGCGGGGGCCTGCACGTCAAAGGGCGGAGGCGGATCTGCGGCGGGGATGGCGCCGCCGACCACCGGGAGCATCGGGGCCTCGCCGCTCGCCACCTGGGTGTTGGAGCTTCGCGGCATGAGGGTGATCGCCAGGGCGCCGGCGCCCATCAGCAGGCCGATCCCGAGCACGACGCGCGCGAGGAAGGAGAAGTTCACGCCGCCGGCCGTCACGGGCTGCCTCGCCGGGGTGACCAGGGGCGGCGCGGCGTTGCCGCGGGGGCGCTTGGGCTTGGGGGGCGAGTAGCTGGACCATGCATCGCTCTTGTCGGGGTCATCGTCGTCGAACATCCGGCTGGAAGAAGGCGCAGGCATGGGCTGGGCACCACGCGCGGGCGGCGCGGCGCGCATGCCGCCGAAGCCCACGTCCGTGCCTTTGCTCTCGTAGTCCCGCTCGCCGGGTCCGCGACGGCCCGCCTGCGGTCCGGTGGCCTCGGCCACCCGACGCTCCTTGGACGGCTCTTCCGAACGACGTCCACCGCGTGTGTCTCGGGGAGGGGTCATGTTGGAACGTGGCTCCTCTGCGGCCGGACGCGCGGCGGGGTTGGAGTAGTAGGCGCGCGGCGACGGGGTCCGGTCGGCCGGCGTGCGCGGCGCGGCGCGGTCCAGGAAGTCGGGCGTGCCCATCGAGCTGCGCTTGCTCTGACGGCGAGCCACGGGTGCGACGCCAACGGGCTCGTCGTCGTGCGGGGCAGGCGGGGGCGGGCGAACGGACGCCTTGGGCTCAGCGCGCGCCGCGAACGCGGCGACGGCCGGCGCGGTGGTCGGCGCGATCACCGGGTTGCCAGGGAAGCCCCAGGACACGGTGGTGGGCGAGTCGCCCTCGTCGTCGACAGGGTCATCGTGGTCGTCAATGGGCTCAGGCGGCCAGGCGCTGGCACGGACCTGCACCCACGCGGGCGCTGCGCGGGCGCTTTCGCGCCGCGATTCGTCCGACCAAGGGGGTGATTTGGTGTCGTTTTCTGTGCCCATGGACCCTGCATCTCTACCGTACCGCGTTGTCATCGGATCGAAAACCCCGTGCGAGCACCCGAACTGCGAACGACCGCAGACCGGGGCCATCGGAGCCGTTCCGCGCTAGGTCCGGCCGGTACCGGGGTGTGGTGATGGATCGTGAGCTGGACGTGCAGACCGAGGCGGCGCTTGACGTGGGCGCGGTGCTTGCGGCGCTGTCCGAGGGTGCGCGGACCGAGCGCGGCCGTCGGCTCGCAAGGGTGGTTCGACCGTCGGATGACTTGGCGTGGATCCGACGCGCGCACGATCAGGTGGACGAGGTCCGGGCGCTGGAGCGCGACGGCGGGTTCGTCCCGGTCGGCGGGATCGCCGACATCGCGGCCCTGGTGAGCCGCGCGGGAAAGGGCGCGGTGCTCGACAAGCCCGAGCTGCGTGGCTGCGGCGTTTCGCTCGCGCTGCTTGACGCGCTGGGTGGCTGGATCCAGTCGGTGGGCGGAGAGGCGCCGGTGCTCGCCACGCTGGGGCCGCGGCTCCGGCTCGACACCATGGTCGTGGAGATGCTGCGCGACGCGTTCGACGCGGCGGGCGAGCTGTCCGAGTCGACCTACCCGTTCCTGGCAGACCTGCGGTCTCGCGTGGCGGGGCTCCACCAGTCGATCCGGCGCACGCTCGAGGACATCGTGAAGCGCGACACCATGGGCGACATCCTCCAGGATCGCTTCGTGACGCAGCGCGGCGATCGGTACGTGGTGCCGGTCAAGATCAACTTCAAGCGGCGCGAGCTGGGCATCGTGCACGGCGTGTCGTCCACCGGACAGACCGCGTTCATCGAGCCGCATGCCGTGGTCGAGCTGAACAACGACCTCAAGATCGCCGAGGGCGAGCTGGACGCCGAGGAGCGTCGCATCCTGGCTGAGCTGTCGCACGCGCTGGGTCGCATGGCGGAGCCCACGCTCGACGCGCTCGACGCCGCGACGGAGATCGACATGGCCTGCGCGCGCGCCGCGCTCGCGGATCGGCTGGACGCGCACCGCCCCACCGTTCGGACAGACGGCGTGCTCCGCATGGCGGCGGCGCGTCACCCGGTGCTGGCGCTGCGCGGGCTGGAGGTGGTGCCCAACGACCTGTCGCTCGACGCGCGCACGCCGATCCTCATCGTCTCAGGTCCGAACACCGGCGGCAAGACCATCGCGCTCAAGACGGTGGGCCTGGCGGCGTGGCTGGTGCGGCTGGGCTGCTTCGTGCCCGCGGCCGAGGGCAGCCGCGTCGACGTGTTCCCCGACATCGTCGCGTTGATCGGCGACCACCAGAGCGTGCTCGGCGATCACTCCAGCTTCTCCGCGCACCTGGCCTCGCTGGACGCCATGCTTCGGCGCTCAGCACCCGGCGCGCTGTTCCTGATCGACGAGATCGCGTCGGGCACCGACCCTCACCAGGGCGCGGCGCTCGCGATCGCGGTGGTGGAGCGCTGGCTGGAGGTGGGCGTGCGCGCCGTGCTCACCACGCACTTCCAGCGCCTCAAGACGCTGGGCGCGACCGACGCGCGCATCGCCACGGCCGGCATGGAATTCGCGGGCGGACGGCCGACCTACCGGCTGGTGCCGGGCGCCAGCGGCGAGAGCCATGCGCTCGACGTCGCGCTGCGCATCGGCATCGACCCGACGATCGTGCACCGCGCCGAGGCGCTGCTGGAGCAGGGCGAGCGCAACCTGTCGGACGCGCTGGCGGCGCTGGATCGCGAGCGCGGCAACGCGGCGGAGGCCGCGCGCGAGGCGGCCAAGATCCGCGCCGATCTGGCCGATCAGCACCAGCGGCTGACCAAGCGGGAGCAGGAGCTGGACGCCCGCGCGCGGCGCATCGAGCAGGACCGCGCCGCCGGCTTCCTGGAGCGGCTGGCCGAGGCCGAGAAGACCGTCGCTGCCGTGGTCGCCGACCTGCAGCGCGCGCCCAGCCACGACAAGGCGAACGCCACCCGAGCGGTGGTCGAGGCGCTCAAGGGGCTGGGCCCCGCGCCCGAGCCGGAGCCCGCGCCACAGTCGTGGTCGGTCGGCGATCGCGCGCGCTTTCGTCGCGGTGGCGACGTGGGCGAGGTCATGGAGGTGGGTCGGCAGATCACCGTGCGCACTCAGCGCGGCCTGACCGTCCGCGCCGCGCCCGCCGAGCTGGAGCGCCTGGGCGCCCGCTTCGAAGCCCCGCTCCCCAAGCCGCCCGCGCCCAAGGCGCCCAAGGCATCGGCGCCGTCCCTGGAGCAGGCGCTCCGCACGGAGAGCAACACGCTCGACCTGCGCGGCATGCGCGTGGACGACGGCATCGAGGAGATCGAGAAGTTCCTCGGCCGCGCGATCTCAAGCGACCACAACGTCGTCTTCTTCCTGCACGGGCACGGGACCGGCGCCATGAAGCAGGCCGTTCGGCGTTGGTTGCCCACTTGTCGAGAAGTTGGCGCCTGGAAGGTCGCGAGCGCCGAGCAGGGTGGTGACGCGTACACGGTGGCCGCGCTACGCCTTTAGCGCGCGGCGCGGGCGACTCTCCTTCAGGGTCGCTAGGGTAGGCGCGGGAGGACCCCCCGATGCACGACCCTGCGAAGTGGCACACCGCCACCGTGACTGGCCAAAAAGAGTGGGACGACGGCCTCTTCACGATGCAGCTCGACTCGGAGCCCGAGTTCGTGCCCGGTCAGTTCGCCACCCTCGCGCTCGAGCGTGACGACGAGATCATCAAGCGCGCGTACTCCATCGCCTCCCGCCCCCGCGACCCGCTGGAGTTCTACATCCAGCGCGTGGAGAACGGCGCGCTCACCCCGCGGCTGTCGGCGCTCAAGCCGGGTGACACTGTCTTGCTGTGGCACAAGATCGCGGGCGGCTTCACCCTGTCGGACGACCACGGGTCGGACGTGCTGTGGCTGATCGGCACGGGCACGGGCATGGCGCCCTACCTCAGCATGCTGCGGTCGGGGGCACCCTATTGGAACCACAGGCGGGTGGTGGTGGTCCACGGCGCGCGCACGGCGGCACAGCTCGGCTACCGCGCCGAGTTTGAGCAGATCGCCAAGGAGCAGGCCGTCACCTACATTCCCGCGCTCACCCGCGAGGACGCGCCGGGCGCGCTGCGCGGTCGCATCCCGGACCTGCTGTCGTCGGGCGCGCTGGAAGAGGCCGCGGGCGCCGTGGCCGGACCGCACAAGCACCACATCATGATCTGCGGCAACCCGGAGATGGTGAAGGGCATGCTCGAGCTTTACAAGCTGCGCGACATGGGCCTCAAGACGCCCAAGCGGCCTGAGGGCGAGATCCACATCGAGAAGTACTGGTAGCGGGTCTGGCGCGGCCGACCGACGGCGCGCCGCGCGCGGGGCTCAAGCCTTAGACGCGTGACCTACTCCACGCCCGCCAGGAGCGAGTCGACGGTCTGCTGGTCGGCGCCGGGGAACGTGTAGCTCCCGAACTGCTCCGGTCGAACCCAGGCGACCGCGTGGACGTAGCGGGCCTCGGGCTCCTGCGACTCGTCACTGGTGCAGCGGTACACGGCGAGCGTGAGCGAGTAGCCCTCGTACACGTGCACGACCTCCATGGTCTGCTCGCCCACCACCACGTCCAGGCCGACGCGGCTCTGGAGCGTGCGGACCAGCGCCGCGGCGTCGTCCTCGCCTTCACGCACGCGGCCGCCGGGGAACTCCCAGAGCAGCGGCAGCACGGCGTCCGGGCGACGCTGCGTGATCAGATAGTGACCCGAACGTTCGATCTCGGCGCTGACGACGCGGATGCGCGGACCTTCGGTCGACATGGATCACTCCCAGGCGTGGCCGACCGGTTCACCCGGCGGGGATAGGTTCGTCAAGCGATCCGCCCGCGGGCCACTGCACAGGATGGCGAGGAACGTATCCAAGCACCTGACGCGCGCGGGTGCCGTCGAGGACTAGGCCCAGGTGCATCTGCGCGCGGTTGATGCCGTAGCGGAACTGCGAGCCGGTGGCCCAATGGCGAAAGCCGTAGATCGGGCGGATCAGGCTGGCCGGCATGGGGATGAGGCGCGTGCCCCACTTGTGGGCCGCCTCCGACAGCGGGAGGGTGTCGTACCCGGGGATGTTGAACACGCCCTCGCCGCTGCCGTGGGTGGCCAGCTCGATGGCGTGGACGATGTCCTCAGGGCTGGCGACGTTCACCATCGGGTCAAAGCCCATGGTGCGCAGCGCGAACGGCGCGTCGAGCCAGTCGTGCAGCTGGCTGCCGATGCCGGGCGCGAGGGCCTCCGCGCAGCGCAGCACGACGACCTCGCAGTCGATCAGGCCCATGCGGGCGCAGGCGGTGAGGTCGGCCTCCACGCGGTCGCGCACGTACTGGGGCGCGTCGGCGGCGAGGTTGAGCGGGTGCTCTTCGGTGACCTGCACCGGCAGATCCAGACCCACGCGGTACACGACCGCGTGCGACTTCACGACCAGGCGGAAGATGGTCGGGTGCATGTCGGACAGCTCCAAGATGGAGCGCAGCGCCTCGACGTTCTGCTCGTGCACACCGCGGCCGGTGTTGTAGCTGTTGATGTGCTCCGACAGGTGCACGACGACCTGTACGTTCAGATCACGCGCCGGGCCGAACAGCAGCTCGCGCACCTTGCGCGCCTTGCGGATGTCCATGGCCAGGTAGGTGAGGCGACCCGCGTGGCTGAACGGCAGCGCGTGATCGGCGGGCACGTCATCCACCGCGAGCACGTGGCTGACGCGCGTGTCCGCGAGGAGGCTGCGGACCAGCCGCTGACCCATCGGCGCCGCAGCGCCTGTGACCAGGACGGCCCTCACGCGAAGATCCCCTGCCGCTCGCGCAGCCCTCGGTGGATCAACGCCTCGACGGCGTCGTGGACGCGCTTGGCGCACGCGGCCAAGATCTCGGGATCGTCCGCGTCATCGGGCTTGAACTCGCGGTCGAAGCGCAGCGGCTCGCCGTAGAGGATGTGGTAGCGGACCGGCAGCGGGATGGGCGTCGCGGGGATGGGGATGTGCGGGATCCCCATGCCGAACAGGCGCTGGACCGGGATGCGCCCGAGCTGCGGCATCTGCTCTTCCGCGCCGACGATGCCGACCGGGACGACCGGCGCCTGGTAGCGGATGGCCATCTCGCAGTGGCCGACGCGCCAGTTCTGGAGCTGGTAGCGGTCGGCGAACGGCTTGGAGACGCCGGGCACGCCCTCCGGGAACAGCATCATCAGCTCGCCCTGCTCCAGCAGGCGGCGCACGTTGCCGCGGCTGCCGCTGACCACGCCCGCGCGGGCGAACAGCGTGCCGATCCACGGCAGCGACGACACGAAGTAGTCGGCGACGGGGCGCGGGGCGCGCGGCGGGTCGGTGTTCCGCAGCACGTCGATCCACAGCATCATGCCGTCCATCGGGAGCGTGCCCGAGTGGTTGGCGGCCAGGATGGCGGGGCCGGTCGAGGGGATGTGGTGCGCGTCGTAGGACTGCACACGGAAGTAGACGTCGTGGACCCAGCTGGCGAGCGCGTCGCCGAAGGCCATGAAGTCCGGGTGCATGCCGAACGGGTCGAACCCGTGGCCTGCGTCCGCGAACGCGAGCCTGCGCGCGCGATCGAGCGCGTCGCTTCGTCCCATCATGCGCGTGAGCGCGCGAGCCACAGAGGGGGGAAATGGCACGTCAGACCCCAGGGAGTGCATGCATAGCTGGGTCGGGGGTGGATCGCCCAACTCCCGCAGCGCTGCGTGCTAGTTCCCAGCGCCCGTGGTGCTGGGGGCGGCCTGATCGGCGGCGCGGGTCTGCGCGATCGCCGAGATGAGCGACGTCAGGCGGGCGGAGTCCGGCCCGGCGCCACCGCGCGCGAGGCCGGCGCGGGCGAGCGACTCGGCTTTGTCCAGGTCACCGGCGTCGCGGGCGTAGCGCGCCGCGGCCAGGGCGATCCGCTGCCCGTCCACGGCCGTGCCCTGCCGGATGAACGGCTCGAGCTGACGCGCGGCCGACAGCGGGTCGTTCGCGGCCACCTTGGAGGCGGCGGCGATCACGACGTTGGCGTCGAACGCGGGCGCGGCGTCCGCCGACGGCTTGGGCGCGGCCAGCGACTCGGCCTGTGCCATGGGCGGGGGTGCGGCAGCGGCGGCGGCCCGCGCGGCCATCTTCGGCTCGGCGCGCGTCTCCTCCTTCTCGTCGGCGACCGCGGTGGCGGTGTTCGACGCGCCACCCCACGGGCCCGGCGCGCCCGTCTGCGCCACGTCGCCGTCATCGAGCTGGGCGACCGCGTCCGCGGCGGGCGCGGCCGTGACCGGGGCGACGGCGTAGCCGCTCGCCGACGGGCCGCGTGTGTTGGCGTCGTTGGCCAAGTCCCGGCTTGCTCCGGGGGCCGCGCCGCCGCCGCCGATCAGGCTGCCCGCGAGCCCACCCTGCGGCACGTTACCGACCACAGCGGGCGCCGCGGCGTCTGGCGCGATCTGCCCCGACGCGACCTCGGCGATGGGGGCGGCCGCCGGCGCCGGCGACGGGGCATCCGCGGGCATGGCCTGCTCGTGCTCCGTTCGATCGGCGACCTTGGCCATGTTCGGCCCGGGCGAACCCGACGGCGACAGCGTGAGTAGCGCCGCCGCGACCGCCGCCAGCAGCCCAATGCCGCCGCCGATCCACCGCGTGCGGTCGGAGCGGCGCGTGGCCTGAGCGGCGCGCTCCGACTTGGGCGGCACCACGGTGGGGCGCGACGCGGGCACCGGGAACGGCACCACCTCGCCGCCGGCCTCGGGCTCGGCGTCGGCCTCGGGCTCGGCGAACGGGCCGGTCGTGATGCCGTCGAGGATGTCGTCCACGGTCAGGCGAGGCGCAGGCGCCAGGTCAGGACGCAGCGCGTAGAGGGAGGCCACCGTGTCCGGGTCGAGGCCGGCCGGGGGTTCACCGCGGGCGCCGCTGGCCAGCCAGCGCGCGAGGAGGTCTGTCTGGTGTCGTTCGTTCATGGGGGCCAGACCTCCTTGAACGCCTTGGAGGCGCGGTGAAGGATGACGTCGAAGTTGCCGACGGTGACGCCTAGAGAGGCGGCGCACTCCTCGCGGGTGCGGTCCTCGATGAGCCGCAGGCGCAGGGCCTGAGCGTAGCGGACGTTCATGCGCGACAGGGAGATCTCCACGTCACGTGAGGTCTCTTCGATCTCGACGCCGCGGTCGGGGCGGGGCGCGGCCTGTGGCATCGGCGACGCGGCGGGCTCGGCCTCGGCGCGCTCAGCCAGGTTGCGGTCGCGCTTGCGGTCGCGGTGCACGTCCATCGCCTTGTTCACGGCGATCCGGCGCAGCCACCAGTAGATGCTCTGACGGTCGTAGGTGAACGACTCGATCTTCTCGAGCGCCTGCCGGAACGTGTCGCGCAGGCAGTCCTCGGCGGCTTCGTGCTGACCCACGCGCGCCACGATCGCCCGGAAGATCGCGTCGCCGTACCAACGGTAGAGCACGGCGAACGCGGCGCGATCGCCACGCTTCATGCGCTCGACGACCGCACGCTCTTCGTCCAGGGGGACGACGGGCGTTCCACGGTCGATGTCCGGTACGGACTCCGGCAACCGGAACTCCGGGGCTAGTCGTCGCAGGGTAGCGTGCAGGGAGGCCTCGCGGCAGGGGTGGACCCTGAAACGGAGGCCTGCCAGCGATCTTTCACCGCAGCCGGACGAATGGCCGAGGTGCGGGGCTCACAGGCCCGTGTCGAACGTGCCGGGGGCGGCCACGCGCGCGGTGCAGCTCGCGTCGTAGCTGATCTCGTACGTGGTGCCGTTCACCGGCGTGGCCGTGAGCAGAACCGCGTGCGTGACGGTGTCGTACGTGTAGTTGGTGCCGTAGGCCAGCGTGGTGCGCGTGCCCGAGCCGGCCGCGATCTTCACGACCGTCAGCGTGGCCGGGTCCGCCGCCTGGGTGAGCGAGAAGCGGCGCGGCAGGCCGGCGACCGCGTTGGCAAAGTCGCGCACCGAGTTGGTGTAGGACAGGTCGCAGATCGACGACCACGACCCGTGCGTGTCGCGCAGGACCGACGCGTACAGGTCGCCGGCGTAGCCAGGTGTGAAGGTCGACAGGTTGGTGCAGCCGGTGACCGGGTCGCCGATGATGCCCCAGGTGGTGATGTCGGCGTTGGAGCGGATGCCGCGCAGCCAGGACGACCAAGTCGAGGCCGTCGGCGTCACGGACTGGTCGTCCTCGTCGGTGAGGAAGAGGATGCCGACGCCGCCGGTGGCGCGGAGGAAGCCCGCGTTGGTGGACGTGCTCAGCGGCGGGCGGAGCGCGGCGTAGGTGGCGGCGAGCGGCTTCTCGTAGCCGCTGCCGTTGATGCCCACGGCGATCATGCCGGCCAGCTCAGTCTGGCGCGTCGCGAGCGTGTTCGTGACGTACACGGCGCCGAGGCTCCCGGGGATCATGCGGCCGGCCTGCGTGAGATCGTCCATGTCCGAGGTGACCACGCCGATGTGGTAGTTCAGCCCGAACCCGTCGAGCGTGGTGATCAGCGTGCTGGCCGCGGTCGCGAACGCGGTCTGCGGGTCTGACATCGAGCCCGAGTTGTCGACCATGAGCAGGACGTCGGCCTGGGTGCGGGCGGCGACGGTGAAGCTCTCCGTCGCGGTGGAGCCCTGCACGGTGCCGGTGACGTCCGCAGGCAGGCCGGACTGGCCGCCCGAGGTCGTGGTGACGTGGCAGGTCCATGCGTCGCCCGGGACCAGGGTGGCCACCGGGATGGTGTCGTTGGTGAGCGTGGTGGTGAGGCGCGTGCCGTTGTAGTTCGCGCCGTTCCGCTTCCAGGTGAGGGTCTGGACCACGGCGGTGCCGTCCGGATCATACGAGTCGACCGAGATCACGCACTGCAGGTTGACGCAGGTGGTGGGGACGGCCGGGAAGAGCTCGATCACCGGCGAGACGGGCGGCCGGTTCTGGATCGTCTCGATGGGGCTGAGCACGGGGCCCGCGGTGGCGGAGCCGTCGCTGACGGTGACGGACACCTGCCAGGTTTCGCCGACCGCCGTGAAGGACGGGTCGATGAAGTAGGTGTTGCCGCCGTACACCGAGCCGTTGCGGTACCAGACGTAGGTGTAGGTGAGCGTGTCGGCGTCGGCGTCGGTGACGCCCGACGTGTCGACGTACAGGTAGTCGCTGTCGCCGGGGGGCGACGGGTCGATGGCGATCGCCGTGATGACGGGCGGATGGTTGATCACGTCGACCGACGCGCTGGAGGTGGCGGTGCCGCCGTGCTGGTCGTCGACGACGACGGTGACCTCCCAGGTCTGCCCGTCCTCCGTGGCCGACGCCGGGACCTGCACGCCCGCGAACGCGGTGGCGGCGCCGTCCTTGGTCCACGTGTAGGTGGTGACGAACGCGTCGCCGTCAGGGTCGGCGAGGGTGGCCGACGCGGTCAGGTTGGCGCTGGGCGGCGCCGGGTTCGGCGTGATCTGCAGGTCGGTGATGGTCGGATCGAGGTTGGCGATCTGGACGTCGAGGCTCTCGGTGGTGTCGTCGCCCTCCTCGTCGGTGGCGGTGACCTCGACCTTCCAGGCCTCACCGCCGGACGTGGCGTTGGCCGGGACGGTGTCGTTCGCGTAGGGCGTGACGTTGCCGTCCACCGTCCACACGAACGAGAGATCGACGAGGTCGCCGTCGGGGTCGTCGGTGTTGGTGCGGACCACCAGCGGGTCGTTCGTGCCCGGCGTGGCGTTCTTCCAGCGCAGCTGCAGGGTGGGCGGCGCGTTGCCGATGTCCTGCTGATCGGTGGCGGTGGGGCCATACTCGCGGCCGTCGAACGCGCGGACGCGGACCTCCCAGCGCTGGTCGCGCTCGGTCAGATCCTTGGTCACGGTGTCGCCGTGGATGTCGGAGCGGGCGTCGCCGTTGAGCAGCCACACGTAGTCGTAGGTGAGGAAGTCGCCGTCGGCGTCGTCCGCGGGGAACAGGATCTCCGCGATGATATCGTCGCGCGTGTCGGCGCCGGACGGGGTGATGTTCACCTCGGGCTGGCCGGGCGCGACGTTGTCCTTGTGGTCGTTCGCGTCGTAGACGTCGGAGTCGCCGTCGTTGATCTTCACGTTCCCAGAATTGCAGGCCGCGAGGACCAGGGCGAGCATCGGTACAGGACGCATGGCATTTCCCCAAGAAAGGTGGCCGCTATGGTAGCGCAGCCTCGGCGGGCTGCCACGCCAATTCCGGCAGGAAATTGCTCGTTTTGGGATCAGGCCGTGGGTGTGGCGATCATCGTGCCGCGGCCCAGGATCCAGTGCGGGTCGAGCGCGCGCTTGAGGTCCGCGAAGGCGGCCAGCGTGGCGTCTCCGACCATCCAGCCGAGCTGCTTGACCTTGGCCTTGCCGATCCCGTGCTCGCCGCTGACCGATCCACCCAAGGAGATCGCGAGCCGCGACAGGTCGTCGTAGAACGCCTTGGCGGTGGCGAGCTCGTCGGGGGTCTTGGGCAGCAGGTTCAGGTGCAGGTGGTTGTTGCCGATGTGGCCAAACAGCACGTGCCGGATGGGCGCCTTGTCGTAGGCCTCCATCATGGTGGTCAGCGCCGAGTCCGGCACCGAGAGGTCCGTGCCCAGCTTGGGCATGCCGTTGCGCACGACCTCCTCGTTGATGCCCGCGGGGATGGCGTGGCGCAGCGCGTGCAGCTGCTTGCGCGACGTGTCGTCCGTGGCGATCACCGTGTCGGACGCGAGCGCGCCGCCGGCCTCCAGTGCCTCCCACCACGCGGACAGGTGGCCGTCCTGCGCGTCGGCCGTGGCGACCTCCTGCTCACAGAACAGCGCGCAGGCGGCGGCGTCGGGCACACCCTCGATGCGCTTGCGGGCCAGCGCCAGGCACTGGTGATCGAAATACTCGATGCAGCGGGGCGACAGGCCTCCGTCCGGGGCGGCCCGCGAGGCGTCGCGCAGGGTCGACACCATGGCGATCGCCGTGGCGCGGTCGGGGAAGAAGGCGAGCAGGCCGATCACGTCATGGGGCAGCGCCGTCAGCCGGACCACGGCGCGGGTGACCACGCCCAGCGTGCCCTCCTGGCCGATGAACACGTCGAGCAGGTCCTGGGGCGGCGCGTAGCCGGCGGCGGTCTTCACGTCGGGCTCGGACCAAGTGGGGATGGGCCAGTCGGACGGGATCGGGTCGCCCTTGCGGACGTACAGGATCTCGCCGGTGGGCAGAACCACCTCAAGCGCGTCGATCCACGGGCGGGTCGGGCCGTACTTGAAGGTGCGCGCGCCGGACGCGTTGCACGCGATCGCGGCGCCTAGCGTGCAGTCGTAGCGGGAGGTGGGGTCGGGCGGGAAGAAGCGGCCGGTGGCCTCGATGGCGTCCTGGAGCTGGCCCAGGATCACGCCCGCGCCGGCGGTCGCCGTGTCGTGGGTGATGGGGCCGATCTCGTGGAGCAGCTCAGTCGACAGCAGCAGGCCGCCGAACGGGACGGGGCTGCCGGTGGTGGAGGTGCGCGCCGCGGTGATGGTCAACGGGATGGCCAAGCGCTGGCAGTGGCGGACGATCTCCGCGACCTCCTCGGTGGTGCGAGGACGGAGCAGGCCGTCGGCGTGGCCGCGCAGGTTGGACGCGTCGGTGAGGTAGCCCTCGAGGATGCTCGGATCGGAGATCGGCTGGATCATGAAGTGGGCCCGGTCAGACCCGCGGAGGTAGCACCTCGAACGCCTCCGCGCGACGCCCCCACTGTCTGGCTGTGTGCTGTTCCGCGTCAGCCAAGGCGACGCGGGATAACGCTGGGCGGGGAGGTGACATGCGCTCCGCGTGTTTCCAGGTCGGGCTTGTCGGCGTCGGGTTCCTCATGCTCACGGCGTGCACGCCCGAGCTGCCGGTGGTCGACGACCCCTGCGTCACCTGGCCTGAGCCAGGCCTGTACAAGATGACGATGGATGGGTTCGATCGCATGCCCTACATCTACGTGCCCGCCACCAAGGGGCCCCGCCCCGCCGTGGTGATGATGCACGGCGCCGGCGGCAGCGCCGACAAGATGATGCACGGCACCACCCGCTTGCTGAACATGGCCGAGGACGGCCAGTTCGTGGCGGTCTTCCCCACCGGGTCTGGCACGCCCAGCACGCTGAGCTGGAACGCCGGGACCTGCTGCGGGCCTGCCAAGCTGGTCGAGGCCACCGACGTGGCCTTCCTCGACGCCATCTCCGACAACCTCAAGAAGCGCGTGTGCGTGGACCGGGTGGTGGGCGCCGGCCACAGCAACGGCGGGATGATGGCGATCCGCTGGGCCTGTGAAGGCCACGGCGTCGACGCGGTCTACTCGTCGTCGGGCGCCACGCTGGTCGACAGCTGCGCGGACGGCACGCCCATCCCCATCACCTTCGAGCACGGCCTGGACGACCCGCGCGTGCCGATCGAGGGCGGCGTGGGCACGGCCGACCAGCACGGCTTCGAGTGGCCGTCCAACGACGAGACGATCGCGCCGTTCCTGGAGCGCAACCAGTGCGTGGGCGAGCCCACCGTCACCAAGAGCGGTCAGGCCACCTGCTCCACCTGGGACTGCGCCGTGCCCACCCGCTCCTGCGTGATCGCCGACTGGGGCCACGAGTGGGCCGGCGGCGCCAACCCGCCCGACGGCTTCGACGGCGAGGCCGAGGTGACCGCGCTGCTGGACATGCTGTCGGAGTCGCCTGAGCTCGTGACCGACACCGACGCGCCGGTCTCCCCCTGACCTCCCGGGCGCTGAGCTTGGCGTGTGGGCTGGCGCTCGCGACGCTCCCGAGCGCGGCGCACGCGCGGCCGCTGTGCGAGCCGGTGGGGCCGGACTTCACGCCGCACGTCGACGTGGTGCGGTGCGGGTTCACGCCCATGCCCGAGGGCGCGACCTGCGGCTTGATCTTCAACGCCGCCACGCCGGGTGACGCCGACGCCTGCCTGGTGACGGTCCCGTTCGTCCGCCTGCCCGCCACCGGGCGCGCCACCGACGACGTCCCCGCGGTGCTGCTGCCCGGCGGCCCGGGCCAAGTGCTGCTCTACCAGCTCGACAAGGTGGAGGAGGTCACGCGCCCCTGGCGGACCGCGCGCGACCTGATCGTGCTCGACCCGCGCGGGGGCGGGGCCGCTGTGCCCAGCCTGTTCCGCGAGCACCGGACGCGCGCGCACGACCCGGTGGTCGCGATCGCCCGCGACGCGGCCTGGCTGCGCAAGCGCGGCCTGGATCTGGACGCCTTCCGCACCGCGCGCCTGGTTGACGACGTCGCCGTGCTCGCGGACTCCGTGCCCGGCGGCAAGCTGCACGTGGTGGGCGGGAGCTACGGCACGCGTTGGGCGCTCGCGCTGGTGGCAGCGCACCCCGACAAGGTCGCGAGCTTGGTGCTGGGCTCGCCCGCGCCGCCGACCGCGTCCTACCTGGACCTGGGCCAGTCGCGCCTGGGCGACGTGCTCACCCAGGTGTTCGAAGCCTGCGCGCGCGACGAGCGCTGCGCCGAGGACGTGCCCGACCCGTGGGCGACGCTTGAGGCCCTGATCGCCAACTGGGACGACGCGCCGGTGCGCGCGCCGGACGGGTCCCGCCTGGACGGCGCCGGGCTGGTCCAGCGCATCCAGGAGGGCGCCAAGCAGGGCCCGCCGATGCACGCGCTGCCCTGGACCCTGCGCGATCTGGCCGGCGGGGACCTGAGCGCGCTGGCGCGCCTGTCGGACCACACGCCGCCGCAGGGCGTCGTGCCGCTGCTCTACCATGTGATCACCTGCGCGGATGAGCTGCCGTTCGCGCCCGCGACGCCGTCTCGTCCGCCCGATCCGCGGCTGCCCGGGCTGGTTGACCCGCTGCCGCCCGAGCGCGCGGTGTGCGCCGCGCTGGCCGTCACGCCGTCCGACCCGACGTCCCACCAGATGCCGCAGATCGACGTTCCGACGCTGCTCCTGGTGGGCCGCCTCGACCCGCTGGGCGGGCCGGTGTGGGGCGAGCTGACGCTGCAGTCCGTCCGCGACGGCGTGATGTTCAACGACGCGTCCGTCGGTCACGGCGTGCTGCGGACCGAGTGCGCGGGGCAGGCGGTGGGCCGGTTCCTGACCAACCCGTCCGATGTGGTGTACCCGGCGTGTTTCACCGACGACGAGTTCCCCCTGACCCCGCCGTGAACCGGAGCGCGCGACCCATGGACGTGCTGGTGATTGGGGCCGGCTTTGGCGGGCTGGCGGCCGCGCTCTCGCTCGCCGAGCAGGGCGCGAACGTGACCGTCTGCGAGGCGTTGGCCTACCCGGGCGGCTGCGCCTCCACGTTTACCCGCGCCGGTCGGCGGTTCGAGTCGGGCGCGACGCTGTTCTGCGGGCTGGCCCCCGACCAGCTGTTCGGTCGCTGGATCGCCAAGTACAACCTGGACGCGCGGCCGGTCTTCCACGACAGCCTGGGCGAGGCGCGGGCCCCCGGCTTGGCCTTGCCGCTGCTCGCCGACAAGGCGCGCTTCCTCGAGTCGCTGTGCGCGCTCCCGGACGCGCCGATCGATGGGCTGCGTCGCTTCTTCGCCGAGCAGGGCGCGGTGGCCGACGTGCTGTGGTCGCTGTTCGAGGACCCGACCTTGCTGCCGCCGCTCACCCCGGCCACCCTCGCGCGGCACGCGGCGCGGGGGCATCGCTACCTGCCGGTGCTGCGCGTGTTCGGGCAGTCGCTCGAGTCGGTCCTGGCCCAGCACGGGCTGGCGACCTGGGCGCCGATCCGCACCTGGCTCGGCGGACAGTGCCAGATCACCGTCCAGTGCGAGCCCGACGTGGCCGAGGCGCCCTACGCCCTGGCGTCGATGGACTTCCTGTGGCGGGGGACGGGGCAGATCGAAGGGGGCATCGGGCGGCTTGCGACGGGTCTGGTCGACGCGATCGGGCAGGCGGGCGGCACGGTGCGCCTGGCCAACCGGGTGAAGGGACTGCGCCCGGTCGACGGTCGGTGGGAGGTCACCACCCGCGACGGCGTGCTCCGGGTCGACAAGGTGGTCGCGAACGTGCTCCCCGCGGATCTGGCGGCGCTGCTGGGCGGGCACGCGGGGCTCACCCGTCGCCACGCGCCCATCGCGGATGGCTGGGGCGCGGTGATCTTGTACCGGGCGGTGCGGGGGGCGCCGGGCCCCGCGGTCCACCTGGACCTGACGGCCGACCCGACCCGACCCCTGGTGGAGGGGAACCACGTCTACGTGTCGGTGTCGGGCGACGGAGCGGGCGGCGAGCGCACGCTGACCGCGTCGACGCACGTCGCCCTGTCGCGCCTTCGGTCCGAAGATCCGGCGCGCGTGGTCCACGACATCCAGGACCGGATGCGCGCCACCCTCGCGGCGCTTGCGCCGGAGCATGACGACGTGGCGCTTGAGCTGCCCGCGTCGCCGCGCACCTTCCAGCGCTTCCTGCGCCGCGCGGACGGCGCGGTGGGCGGCGTGCCGCGGCGTGTGGGCCTGTCGTCCTACCGGCAGCTGGGCCCGGTCGAGGTGGAGCGCGGCCTGTGGCTGGTCGGCGACTCAGTCTTCCCCGGCCAGAGCACCTACGCGGTGGCGGTGGGCGGGCTGCGGGTGGCGGCGGCGGTCGGACGCTGAGCGGTGGCTTTGACGTGACGAACCGGTGACATTGGCTCCGCTGGAGGGCTGATGTCGATCTCCCGTCGTGACGTGCTGCGTGGAATCTTAGGTGGTGCGGCGCTCGCCGGCTGCGGCACACCCGCGGCCTCGGGTGACGGTGAAGACACCGACCTGGCGCTGCCCGACGTCTCGCTCGACAAGAAGCCCTGGGTGACGATCGTGTCCCCCACGTCGATGCGCCTGCGGTTCGAGACCATGGCCGACGTGGAGGTTGGGGTCTGGCTGAGCGGTCCGGATGGCAAGGCCCGCGCGTTCACCCCCACCCGCGACGCCGCCGAGCTGGTCTACGAGAACCCCACGCTCTCCGACGCCATCCCCGCCGACGTCCCCGGCCAGCATGTGCGCCACGAGGTCATCCTGGACGGGCTGGTGCCCGGCGAGACCTACGCTTGGCGGGTGCCCACCCTGTCTGAGACCCACGAGGGCGCGTTCCGCTGCCCGCCCGCCTCAGACGCGCCCGTTCGCCTGGGCTGGATGGCCGACTCGATGTGGCCGAACACCGACGCCACGCTCGCGGTGCTGTCGGCGCAGTCGCCGGACGTCGTGATGCACGGCGGCGACCTGCAGTACAGCTCCAACCCGTCCGACACCTGGTCGGGCTTCTTTGCGTCGCTGGTCCCGGTCACGTCCCTGGCCCCGCTCCAGGTGGCGATCGGCAACCACGAGCTGGAGAAGGAGACCGAGCTGCTGGAGATGTTCGATCGCCTCTTCGGCGAGCAGGGCGACTCGGGCCCCGGCTACACGCACGCGTTCCGCGCGGGCAGCGCGCTCGTCCTCATGCTCGACAGCGAGACCTTCTCCCTGTCGGACGACACGAGCGAGCAGTACGCGTGGCTGGACGCCCAGCTGGCGGCCGCCGACGCCGACGACACGGTCAAGGCCGTCATCCTAGGCTGGCACCGCCCGCTGTTCACCTTCAGCGAGCACTACCACCCCGACCGCGTCGACGAGGACGTGATGCTGCCGCACCTGCTCGGGCACAAGGTCCGGCTGATCCTAGGCGGACACTCGCACAGCTACGAGCACTTCCAGCTCTACGGCATGGACTGGGTGGTCGACGGGGCCGCCGGCGCGCTGCTCTACAACGTCGACTTCAAGCTGCCCGACGCCACCGTCGCGCGGCCGGACGTGGTCGCCGCCCGCAAGTTCGCCGAGGCCGAGTTCGGCTGCACCACGGTGGACGTGGCGCCCGATGGGTCGATGGTCGTGCGCCGCCTGCACGCCTCGGACGGCGCCGAGGTCTACCGGTTCCAGATCGCGGCCGCCGGGTAGGCGCCGCGGGGACCAAGGGCGCCGCCGCCCGCCCACACGTGGGGCAGGCGGCGCGCACGCTAGGCTAGTTGTCGACCCAGCCCGGCGCGTCGGACGCGGTGGTGGGGCCGAGCTTGTAGGCGCCGCTCTCAAAGTGCACGACGCCGGTCAGCGACGTCATGGTGTCGTTGATGTTGACGCCGTGGACGCCGGTCAGGTCGAAGTAGTGGTCGTCGACGATGATCTCGGCGCCCGCGCCGCCCACCTGCACGCGGAACTCGTGGTTGGAGTTGGGGTTGGTGGTGACGTTGAGGCCAGCCGGGTCGGTGATGCGCACCAGCATGGACTCGTAGGGCTCGGCGGTGGTGGCGAGCAGCAGGTCCCCGATGGTCAGGTCGACCGGCGTCGGCACGGTGGCCGTCCCGGTGACCGCCCAGTTCGCGTTCGCGTTGCTCGGCTCAATGCGGATGGTGGCCAGCGTGCCGTTCGGGACAGACCCGCCGGTGGGGTCCTCCACGTAGTTGCCGGTGAAGCCGATCACGTCGCCGATGGCGGGCAGCGTCTGGGCGTTGCTGAGCCAGACGTAGAGGCCGCCCTTGTCGCCGTTCAACGTCGACCACTGCAAGGCCACGGCGTTGGTGGCGGGCGGGGTGCTGCGGTAGCGCACCGCGGTGACCACGCCGCCGGAGAAGGTCAGGTAGTTCGGCATGCCGATGGTGCCGACGAAGTAGATGCCGGCGCGCAGCTTCTCGACGTCCGCGATCAGGGGGCCGACGTCGGTGTCCACGGACGTGTCGGGCGGAGTGATGATCGTGTCGGTGTCGGTGTCGCCGGGGATCACGTCGGTGTCGACGACGACGTCGGTGTCGGTGGGCGGGACGTAGGCCACGTAGGTCAGGCCGTCGGCGAGGGCCGTGGGCGCGAGCGCGTAGCCGTTGTTGTCGTACCAGACGGTGCCGGCCATGGCGCTGAACGAGTCGCCGACGCCCAGGTTGGGCAGGGCGCCGGGGGGGCTCCCGTGGAGGTTGTAGAACAGCGGCAGCACGCTGATGTCGAACAGGGCGGCGTCCGGGGTCAGCACGAACGAGTCGTCGCTGAATGGGCCGTCCGACACGAACAGGCGCGGCGAGTCGCTGAGCACCACGCGCATGCTCTCGTAGGGCTCGGGGTTGGCGTGGAAGTCGGTGGGGGTCAGGAGCACCGGGGTCGGGCGGGTGGACGGGCCGAGCTGGATCCACTCCGTGCCCGGCAGCGCGCCGCTGATCTGGAGCTGAGTCTGGGTGCCCGAGCCGGTCGGCCCCGAGCCAAGCTCGCGGTACACGCCGACCACGCCGACGCTGACGCCTTCAGCGGGCAGGATGTAGGGCGCGGCGACGTCAACCCACAGGGCGGCGTTGTCCGTGCCGGCCTCCTGTGTGGTGAAGCCGCGGGGGCCGTTGGCGCCGGAGCGGACCTCGACCACGGTGACGGCGTTGATGTGGAGCAGGTCGCCGAAGCCGAACCCGCCGGTCCCCTGCCGGATCACGTGGATGGTGGTGTCGGTGGCGACGGCCACGCCGGTGTCGGTGTCGACCACGTCGGTGTCCGCCACGTCGGTGTCGGCGTCGGTGTCCTCGGTGTCGACGGCGATGTCGGTGTCGTCGGTGTCCACGATCACGTCGGGGTCGGTTTCGGTCACGTCGGTGTCGGCGGCATCGGTGTCCTTGTCAGACCCGGGGCCGTTGGTGCAGCCGACCAGGGCGAGGGCGGTCAGCGACCACACGAGCGTTCGACGGTAGGACATGGACTCTCCGATGAGGGTTGTCTAAGATTGGAGTCGCATCGTTCCGAAAGGCGGACGATGGGTGTTACGCACACGATGAGGATAGCGGACGGGTGGCCCGAGGGGAAACAACGTCCTACGGGCTACCGTAGACGACCAGTCGGTGCAATGGCCACGGACTTCTCCTCATCACCCCCTGAAGGGATGATCCAAGCACACGCATGAACGAAGTCCGACCCTCGCATTTTCCGCCAGGAACCTATGTAGGCGACCACTACACCGTGGAGGGCTTGGTCCGTCTTGCGGAAGGTCGGATGTTCTACCTGGTCAACGACGATCGCCCCGACAGGGACACGCGTCGTTGCGCAACCTGCGCATTCCCGGGCAGCCCCCGTACGGCGCGCATCTGCCACAAGTGCGGCGCGGCGCTCACGCCCAGGCGCTACCTGATGTCGGCCCGCTGGGAGGTCGACCGGTTCGAGGCCTTCCAGACCTTTGCCGCGCGCCGCCTGGATCACCCGGGTCTGGCCAAGCCGGTGGACTGGGTCCGCCTGGACGATCAGCTCCTGTCTGTCGTCCCCTACGGCGGCGAGGGCCTGATGGTGGACGAGGCCGCGCCCTTGTCGAACCAGCGCATCTTGCACATCGCCCAGCGGGTGGTGGGCGCGCTGGCCTTCCTGGCCCAGAACGGCATCTTGACTGGGCCGGTCAAGCGGTCGAACATCCTGCTGTCGCCGGACGGTTCGATCCGCCTGTACGACCTCGACATCGACTCGGTGCAGGCGGATCCGTTGACCCCGGCGGCGTTGGCCCCGGTGCTGCGCGAGGTGGCGCTGCTCATGCGGCGCTACTGCCACGTCCGCGCCCTGCCGCTGGTCGACTTCCTGGACCTCGCGGTGAGCGGGGACTTCCCTTCACCCCGCGACATGGGTCGGGCCATCGAGACCCGCTTCGACGCCTACGCGGCGCTCGCCTTCCCGCCCACCATGGGCGCCATGACCGACGTGGGTCTGGCCCGTCAGCTCAACGAAGACTCGTGGGGTTGGACCGCGCTCGACCGCAAGGCCGAGCTGTACGTGGTGGCCGACGGCATGGGCGGCCACGACGGCGGTGAGGTCGCGTCCGCGCTGGCGGTCGAGACGATGTGCCGCATCGCCCGTGACCGGTCCGACCTGCTCTCCAAGGGCCTGGACGCCATCGAGGGCACGCTCAACGAGGCCTTCCAGGCCGCCAACAACACCATCAAGGCTGACGCGGACCGCAAGGGCAACGACATGGGCACCACGCTCGTCGCCCTGCTCCTGCACAACAGCCGTCAGGCCTTCGTGGCCAACGTGGGCGACAGCCGCGCCTACCTGTTCCGCGACCGCACCCTCCACCAGATCTCGGTCGACCACAGCTTTGTGCAGAAGCTGGTTGAGAAGGGTCGAATCACCAAGGAGGAGGCCCGCAACCACCCGCAGTCCAACGTACTGCTGCGCACCGTCGGCACCGAGCGTGACGTCGAGATCGACCTGTTCCGCGTGGACGTGCAGCCCGGCGACCGCATCCTGCTCTGCACGGACGGCCTGTGGGGCGAGGTCCAGGACGCCGACATGGCGTCGATCCTGTCGACCTACTCCGACCCCCGCATCGCCGCGCGCGAGCTGGTCCGGGCGTCCCACCAGGGCGGCGGCAAGGACAACGTCACGCTGGTGATCGTCGCGATCCGCTGACGGCTGAGGCTGACGGCTGACGGAGGGCGCGGCCGGCGGTCGCGCTACTTTGGGGCGGACGGGGCGGGCTTCTTGGCGCCGCACTCGCTCTTCACGCGGGCCTGCTCGTCGCCCACGACGTAGCCCATGGCCGCCAGACCGGCGGTCTCCTCGTCGTAGCCGGACAGGTTGACGCCGCCGTCCAGCGGGATGGGCGTCACGCCAAAGCCAAGGTTCCAGCTTCGCTCGCCGGTCCGCTCGTCGAGCAGGGGCACGGGCGGGGCGCTCAGCTCCACGGGGGCGCCGGCGGGGATCGTGTACTTCTTCCGGACGTCGCCGGAGGAGGCGTCGACGGTCAGGCCGGGGGTGACCTCGGCCATCGGGTTGTTCGGGACCACCCAGACCACGCGGTCGCCGCGCCAGCCGGCGGTCCAGCGGGCCTCGACCGTGTCGGAGCCGGGCTCCCACTGGATGCAGGCGTCCGACGCCTCGGTGGGCTCGTCGGCCACCCAGGCGGCGCGGACGCCGCCGGGGACGTGCAGGACGACGTCGAGCGCGTCCGGCGGGGCGCGGCGCTGGCCCGCGTTGCTCAGGCGGTAGGCGACGACGACCTCGCGGCCCAGGGCCTGGCCCAGGTAGCCACGCATCGGCTCGCGCAGCGAGCGGTCCTCGTCGAGCAGGTTCTCCTTCTCGACCGGGTCCTTCTCCAGGTTGAACAGCAGCTCGCGGCCCGCCGCGGTCTGGTACTTTTCGCCCTGGTGCAGCACGCCCCAGCGCTCGGCGCCGTAGAGCGGGCGGCCGAAGGCCTGGTCGCGGGCGCGCAGGCCGTCGACGGCGCTGGTGGTGCCCTTGGCGGCGTCGAGCAGGCTGACGCCCTTGGCGTCGGGCAGGGGGACGCCGGCGATCGCGGCGATCGTGGGGGCTACGTCGAGCATCGACACGGGGGCGTCGAGCGTGGTGCCGGCGGGCAGGCCGGGGGCGCGCAGGATCATGGGGATGTGGAGCAGCTCGTCCCACAGCGCGTGGCCGTGCTCGTAGCCGCCGTGCTCCCAGAACTCCTCGCCGTGGTCGGACAGGAACATGACGGCGTCGTCGGGGCCCAGGCGCGCGTAGAGGCGGGCGAGCTGGTCGTCGGCGTAGCGGATGCTCGAGTCGTAGCGGTCGCGGATGTACTGGCGGTCCGGCTTGGTCTTGAGCGCCGCGGCCTCGGCCCGGAAGAACTCGCCCTGGCGCAGCGACGCCGGGCGGTCCTTGGCCCACATGGTCTGGTAGTCGGCGGGTTCGTGGTAGGGCAGGTGGCTGTCCATCAGGTGGACCAGCACGAACGCGTCGCGGCCAGACTGCGCGTCCAGCCAGGCCAGCGCGCGGTCGATCTGCGTCTCGGCGTGCGGCAGCAGCTCGACGAAGTGGGTGCCCCAGTCGCGGTTCAGGCCGAAGTTGGGCCCCAGGTACAGGTTGCCGGCGAGCATGGCGGTGGCCCAGCCCGCGCGGCCCAGCGCGCCCGGTAGCGTGCCTCCGGAGAAGAAGGCCTCGGGGTCGCGCCCGGTCATCATGGTGCGGGCGGAGGGGAGGGTCCAGGGGGCGATGCTGCGCGCCTGGTCAAAGCGCACGCCCTCCGCGGCGATCTGCTTGAGGGCGGGGGTGGTGTCGCGCTCGTAGCCGTAGGCGCTCAGGTGGTCCGGACGCAGCGTGTCGACGAACACCAGCACGATGTGCCGTGGGCTCTCCTTGCGCGACGAGACGACCGGGTCGGCCAGGAAGACGTAGTCGAACTGGGCGTCGGCGCCGGGGTCGGTGTGGATGGTCAGGCGGCCCTGCTGGCCCGCCCACGCGTCCAGGTCGACGCGGACCATGTCGCCCTGGTCGGCGGACACCTGGCCGGTCCACAGCTCGTGCTTCTGGCCTGCGATCTCCAGCGTGACGACGATCGAGGCGCCGTCCGAGGGCTGTCCGTCCAGAACCTCAGGGCGCTCCAGCTCGGGCGTGAAGCGCAGCTCGGCAGCGGGCGGGATGGTCAGGTCCCAGCTCGCGGTGGCCGGTGCGGGCAGGAGCAGGCCGGTGCGGGAGTCGTAGCCGGACGTGGCGTCGCCGCCCTGGGCGGTGGACCGGACGAAGTCCTTGTAGGCCTTGGCCCCGGACGACGCGTAGTTCAGCGCGCGCTCGCGGGCGGTCGCCGACGGGTACTCGAATGTGAAGCTGGTGTCGGTGGGGGTCTCGCTGATCCCGTGGAGCTGGATCGTCTTCTCGTCGTAGGTCCAGCTGGGCTTGTCGTTGGAGGTGAGGAAGCTGTGCGGCAGCTCCGTCCCGTCCGCCTGGATGACGCGCATGCCGGCGAGCGGCTTGGTGAAGTAGAACGTGCGCATCCGGACGGGGAGGGGGGCCACCCAGACGTCGCCGCGCTTGTGCCAGCGGGTCAGCGGGATCTGATCGGGGGCCACCGGCGTGTGCGCGCGGCTGTTGTCCGGCACCGTCAGCTCCGCGAACGGCAGGTCCGCGGCGAGCGACAGGGTCTGGGCCAGGTCATTGGCGACCGTGGGCTTGGCCCCCGGATCCCGGCGAAGCCACCAACCCGCTCCGGCGAGGAGGGCGGCGGCGGCCAGGGCGGCGGCGGCGATCTTGCGCGTGGACGACATCGGCACTCCGGCCATCAGCGGGGGCCTGTCTAGCACGCGCCCGCGAGATCCGAAGGTCCGACGAGCGCCGTCCGAGGCCCGTCAGGCGACTTTCCGGGTGGATCCGACCGGTGCACACCCTCACGGCCGCTTTTTGGATCGGGCCGAAACGGGCCTCCAGGTGCGGATTCGGTGAAGTCACCCCGCGATTGTGCGCGTCCTGGTTGACGAGACGCCCTTGCGCTTGTAACCGTACGCTGGTTTCCCCGACGTGATCGTCCGGGGGCGTTCAAGCCTCAAAACCGGGCTCGAACGTATGCTTTCACGGAAGGCAAGCGTGCTGACCATCGCTCTCCGACTCACGAAGGACCAGCTCTGGCGTTTTCTCGCCGTAGCCCTGGCCACTTTCGTCCTCCTCGGACCGGCCGCGTACGCGCAGACCACCGGGACCATCCAGGGCACTGTCACGGACACGGACGGCATCGGGTACCCCGACGCCTCTGTCACCGTGGCGTCGCCTCAGATGATCGGCGGCCAGCAGGTCCGCTCGACGGACGCCGACGGCTTCTACAAGTTCACGGACCTCCTCCCGGGCGCGTACTCGGTCACGGTCGTCGCTGAAGGCTTCCCGGCCGAGCAGCGCCAGAACGTGCTGGTGCAGATCAACCGTCAGGTGACGGTCGACGTGCAGCTCAAGGAAGGCTCCACCACGACCATCATCGTCGAGGGCAACTCCGGTCCCATCGTGGACACGGAGAGCACCACGGTCGGTCAGGTCCTGACGCAGGAGTTCCTGCAGCGCGTCCCGTCGGGTCGCAGCTACCAGGACGCGGTCCAGCTGTCGGCTGGCGTGTCCAAGGGCAGCGGCGGCAACCCGAACATGGCGGGCGGCGGCACGTCTGAGAACACCTTCCTGCTCGACGGCGCCACGGTCACCGACCCGGTCACCGGCACCTTCGGCCAGAACTTCAACTTCGACGCCATCCAGCAGATTGAAGTCCTCCTCGGTGGTTTTGACGCCGAGTACGGCATCAGCCTCGGCGGCATCATCAACATCGTGACGGACAACGGGACGAACAACCTCGAGTTCGACACGTCGGTCTACTACCAGAACGGCGGCTGGTCCCCCAAGAAGGACGCCCGCTACACGTCTGACGGCTACGACCTCGCCGCCACCCAGTTCGACTCCGCCTTCCAGACCCTGCAGATCGGCGCCAAGGTGTCGGGTCCGCTGGTTCAGGACAAGGCCTGGTTCGTCTTCTCCTACCAGCACGACCGCTCGCTCATCGCCTCCACGGGCATGCCCCAGAAGCGCGACTACGACGGCAACTACCTGCTGGGCAAGCTGACCATCCAGCCGAACAACGCGCACCGCGTGAGCCTGCTGTTCCAGGCTGACCCCACGGTCATCGACAACATTTCCCAGGGCAACCCCTTCCAGAAGGCGGAGTCCCAGGGTCGTCAGGCCCAGTCGGGCTTCGTCGGCCAGGTCCGCTGGCAGTGGTTCCTGACCGAGAACTCCAACCTCGACACCCGCATCGGCCTGCAGAAGATCTCGATCGAGCAGTACGCGGTGCCCTGCACGCACAACCAGAACAGCGACAGCAACAAGTGCAAGCCCACGGAGCAGGAAGGCCTCGTCGACTTCGAGACGCCCGGCCGAATCGGCCTGTTCGGCGCCTTCGACTCGGTCAACTGGGGCACGTACGTGTTCGACGACCGCTGGCGCTTCTCGGCCAGCAGCAAGTACTCGCTGACCGGGCTGAAGGACAAGGTTGGCGGCAGCCACGACCTGAAGTTCGGCGTGGAGACCGCCCAGTTCGTGAACAACTCGGTCACGGGCTACTCGGGCAACCTGCGCTACGTCGACATCAACCAGTCCGGCTCTGACCCGAACACGCTGACCAACTACTACTGGCTCGAGACCTCCGCGCCGATCATCGAGCGCGACATCGGCTCCACCTGGTCGGTCTTCGCCCAGGACGCGTACAAGCCGGTCTCGAACTTCACCATCCGCTACGGCCTGCGCTTCGACAACACCGTCCTGCGCAACGACATCGGCGAGCCGGTCATCCGCGGCAGCATCTTCAGCCCGCGCCTGTTCGTCTCCTGGGACCCCTTCGGGGACCAGAAGACCAAGCTGGCCGGCGGCTACGGTCGCTTCAACGAGACGGGCACGCAGTCGCTCGCGTCGTTCACCAGCGAGGCTGGCTTCGGCAGCAAGCTGTTCTTCGGCGAGCTCTTCAACGACAACAAGGGCCGTGGCTTCCTCAACAGCTCCACGCTCATGTACGACCTGAGCCCGCGCGAGAACCTGAACACGGCCAACAAGAACCTCAAGCTGCCGGGCGTCGACGAGTTCAACGTCATCTTCCAGCGCGAGATCGTGTCGGACCTGTCGATCGGCTTCAACTTCCAGGGCCGCTTCACGCGCAACCTGTACGACGCCGACGAGACGAACATCATCTACGACGAGGACGGCAGCCAGGTCATCGGCGCCCGCACCGGCGACATCCTCAACAACTACCTGCGCTTGCGCACCCCTCGCGCCGCCCGCCGCAACTACTACCGCTTCGACTTCTCGCTGATCAAGCGTGAGGCCAAGCGCTGGTTCGCCCAGGGCACGTACTCGTACACGTTCATGAACGGCACGAACAACGAGTCGCTCGAGGGCACGTTCACCAACGACCCGCAGACCCAGTACACCTACGGGCGTCTGGCCAACGGCTCGGAGCACTCGGTCCGCGCCCAGGCCTACTACAACGTCCCGACGGATCCCTGGGACCTGTCGATCGGTCTGGCCGTCAGCTACGACAGCGGCGTCCCTCTGGAGCGCGCCTACTGGTCGGACGCGAACGCCGGCTACAACCTGCGCATCGAGAACCGCGGCTTCTACTACCACTTCAACGACGAGTGGGACGTGGGCATCCGCCTGCGTCAGGCCCTGGACGTCCGCAAGGGCAAGCTGAACATCGACCTCGAGGTCGCCAACGTGTTCAACTTCCAGGCGCCGAGCGGGCTCTCCTCGATCCTCTACACGAAGAACCGGATCATGGCGGTCTCCCGCCAGAGTCCTCTCCGCATGCAGCTCGGCCTGCAGTACCAGTTCTAGGGGAAGCCATCATGCGCCAGCATTTGCCCGCCCCCTTCGTGCTTGTCCTCGCGCTCGCGTCGGGCTGCTATGACGAAGGTCTCAACATCCACGACCTCACCGGCACCGTCATCGTGCCGAAGGAGGCCGCGACTCGCGAGATCTCTCGTGCCGTGCTCAACGACGACGGCACCCCGGTGCTTGACGGCACGGGCGCCCCGACCTTCACCACGCAGACCGTGGATGACCCCCGCCTGATCGGCCCGGTCTACCTTGGCCTGTACCCGTCGGTGACCACGGACGCCGAGGTCTACCCGGCGCCCCCCAAGCTCGCCGACAAGTACGCGCTGCCCTACGGCGGCACGACCATCGGCGACTTCCGGTTCGCCTGCCTTGAGTCGCTCCAGTGCCAGATCGTGTCCGGTCGCTTTGTCGACTGGCAGGGGATCGTCGACTGGTACCGCGACACCGTCGGCAAGCCGATCAAGGACGCGGCCGGCAATGAGGTCACCAACGGGGAGTACCTCCGCTCGACCTGCTACACGCTGCTGTCCGTCACCTCCGACGCCGAAGTGCGCGTCACGGCGACCGAAGACCGCAACGACGACGGCAACATCGACGGCCTGGACCTGGACTTCGTGAAGAACGCCGACGGCGACTACGAGGCCCCGTTTACCATCTGGCAGCAGGAGTTCTTCAAGGGCTTCCAGCTGTGGTCGTTCATGGACTCGCCGGACCCTGCGAGCTTCAAGTACTCCACGTGCGACGCCAGCAACGGCTTCCTCGAGAACGAGTACAACCAGGACTTCTACGCGGGCACCCAGTTCAAGGACATCCTGAACAACCCGACCTTCTACATCCAGCGCGACGACTGGGTCACGTCCCAGCCGTTCACCTGGGATGACCCCGAGCAGCCCGGCAACGTGGTTATCGACCTGCCCATCGCCGCGCCGGGAAGTGTCCAGTGAGGAACGCCATGACCTCTCGTCTTGTCTGGGCTGTGCTGTTCGCGTCGGTCACCGGCTGCGACATCAACCAGCAGTTCCTGTTCCCCGACCCCGTGGAAGGCGTCCCTGGCGTGCAGGATCTCGGCACGCTCAAGCCGGCCGTCATCCAGAACATCCAGCAGGCGCGCGACGCGACCATCTACGGCGAGCTCGGCCCGACCGGCGCGGCCACCGTGGGCGGCCTGACGTTCAACTTCAACGGCGTGAACGGCTCGGTCTGCGTGTGGGTGGACCCGGAGTCCGTCTTCTGGAACCAGTCGATCTCGCCGTCGCGTCCGCAGCCCAACTACCGGCAGCCGGACAACGTCTTCGACGACGGCGACCTGGACGTCCGCGCGGGCAACACCGCGTACTACACGGGCACCCCCGGCGAGCGCATCGACGACTTCAAGATCCGCTACAACGATCAGCTCGGCAACCCGGTGTACGTCAGCTTCAACGACTGCCACACCGAGTCCATCACGAACCCCGGCGCAGAGGGCCACGCGGGCCGCGGCGCGCCCGAGTACTGCACCCTCTCGAACACCATCGAGGGCGTGAACTACACCGTCGTGCTCGACTCGTTCTCGCTCCCGTTGGACGACGACCGGCTCGGCTACGGCCTGATCCTGGCGATGGGCCCCTGCTCGGGCGGCAGCATCGGCGGCGGCTCGGCCACGCTCTCCGGCCTGTTCGGCGCGGACTCCGACGTGGCCGCCGAGTGTGTCATCACCGGTGAGTCGATCCAGCCTGGCAGCGACCAGGGCAAGCGCGCCGCCAAGGCCGACCTGCCGTCGCCCACCTGGGTTGGCGACGAGGTCCCGTCCTGGGATCGCTCGCGCGACTTCGAGGCCTCCTTCTGCGCCAGCGACCTCGACACCTTCTGCAAGGACGAGCGCAAGAACATCGCGGACTGCTCGTGGGAAGCGGAGCCCGGCACGGGCGGCACCCGCTGCTACTGCGGCGACGTCACCGACAACCCCACGGCCGGCGCGGACCTGTAGAGCGCTCGGGCGCGCGCTGCGGCACGACCGCCGCGACGCGCGCCCTGCGTCCTGTCCCGCCCGCACCTCAATCGACTCGCGCGGCCCAAGCCCGTGTGCGTCGCGTGGCGCCCGCCGACCGGCGCGTCAGACCGCGAGCTTGATGCGGGCCAGGTTGAGCGCGTCCTCGGTGGAGTTCAGCTCGCCGTCGAGCTGCAGCGCGTAGAGCTCCTGGAGCAGCTGACCCATCGCGCGACCGGGGCGCATGCCCAGCGTCTCCAGGTCGCGGCCGGCGACCAGCGGGACCGGCTTCTCCCACATCACGCCGAGGGCGGCCGCGCGGGCCATAACGGGCGTCAGATCCTCGTCACGTAGGGCTGAGCGCGCGAACAGGGTCAGCTCGACCTCAGCGCGCGTCGAGAGCCAGCGCAGGTCGGCGTCGGTGGCGATCGGCGCGTCCACCTGCCCGGCGGCGGCCAGGGCGACCTCACGGGCCGGGAAGCCGACCCACCGGAACAGCTTGAGGCGGTCGAGGGTGGCGGTCGCGGCGGCCAACGGCAGCCCCGCCAGCCACACGGCGACCATCAGGGCGAGGGCGCGACCCTCCGGCCCCATGTGGGCGCGGAACGCGACGGCGCGGTCCAGGGCGGCGTCCTGTGCGACCGGGCACGGGTGCTGGGGGAACAGGCGGGCGAGGATGTCGGTGTCGCGAGCGAGCGCCATGCCGAGCGAAGGTCGACCACCGCGCAGCAAGAGCTTGGCCCACTCCGCGAGCACCCGCTCGGGCGGCAGCTCGTTCAAGGCGGCCTCGCGGCACTGGGCCAGGAGCGAGTCGCTGGGGGCGAACTCCAGGCGGGCGGCAAACTGCACGGCGCGCACGGCGCGCAGCGGGTCCTCCAGGAAGGTCTCGCGGTCGACGGGGCGCAGGATGTGGTCGCGCAGGTCGTCCAGGCCATGCCAGGGGTCGAGGATCTCGCCGGTGCGCACGTCCATCAGGAGCGCGTTGACGGTGAGGTCGCGGCGGCGGGTGGCCTCGACCACGCCCAGGTGCGGGTCACCCTCAGCGACGATGCCCTTGTGGCCGGGGCCTGCCTTGCTGTCGCGGCGGGGGATGGACACGTCCAGCTCCAGGCCGCGCTGGTGCAGCTTGAACACCGCGAACGACTTGCCCACCGTGTCGATGCGCCCGATCTTGCGCAGCAGGCGCTCCAGGTCGTCGGCCTCGACGCCGTGGACTTCGAGGTCCCAGTCCTTGATCGGCTTGCCCATGTGGTGGTCGCGCACGCTGCCGCCCACCAGGAACGTGCGACCTCCCACGGCGGCGGCCGCGTCGGCCACCGCGCGCACCACCGGCGGGATGTCGAGCGCGGTCACTGCCCGTACCGCGTCCCGGTGGTCTCCAGGTCGTCCGGCGCCGCGGTCCGCAGCGACTCGGCCTTGTGGTCCTCCGGCGTGGGGCCTCCGTCCGCCAGCCACTGCACCACCGTGCCCTCCAGCGTGGACGACTGGTTGAACAGCACCGCGCCGATGCCGCCGTTCTCGATCAGCTCGACGCGCTTGAGGCCGAGCGCCCGGGGCTCCAGGGCCGCCGCGGCGCGCACGCCGGTGGTGTCGGTCGACCCGGTCACGATCAGCAGGGGGTGGGCGCCGTAGGCCTCGATCGCCGCGGACACCTTCAGGCCGGGCGCCGACAGGCGAGGGGAGAGCACGATCACGCTGTCGACCATGGGCTGGCCGACCGCCGACTGCAGCGCGACCACGCCGCCGCCTTCCGAGCCGAGCAGCGCCACCTTGGTGGAGCCGTGCGCCTTGAGCCAGGCCAGCGCCGCCGCCACGTCCTCCGGGCTGTGCGCCCAGCCGGCCTCGTCGGCCGTGCCCTTGCTGGTGCCGCAGCCGCGCAGGTCAAGCGCCAGCACCTGGTAGCCGTGGGTGGCGAGCTGCTCCCGGACCGAGTTCCAGGTGGCTGCGTTCGATCCCTCGCCGTGCAGCAGGATCACGCCGCGCGTGCCCGCACCGGACACCTCGGCGTGCAGGCTGGTGCCGTCCTTGCTGGTCAGGGCGACCGGCTTGGCCAGGGCGAGGGACGGGAGGAGCAAGGTCAGCAGGGCTAGGCGTCGCATGATTTCCTCAACTCGTTTACCCTTGTAACGGGCCCGGTGGGCGCTTCGTGTCGAAGGCTCGTCGGATCCGGTCACGTAGGTGGGTTGACACCGTCGTGGGCGTGCTTTAGTGGGCGTGGGCTTTCGCGGTCCTGCCAACCGGCATCGGCTCGCGGTGTTCTTTGATGTGCCGCATGTCGTCTACTACCGATTCCGATCAGGTCCATATGGACGAAGCCCTACGCCTCGCGGCGCATGCGGCTTCTCTGGGTGAAGTCCCGGTCGGCGCGGTCGTCGTGAAGGACGGTTTGGTCATCGCGCGCGGGTACAACCGCCGTGAGACCGACCAGGACTTCGCGGCGCACGCGGAGTTCCTGGCCATGCGCGACGCCGCGCGGGTGCTTGGGTCTTGGCGCCTCACGGGTTGCACCGTGTACGTCACCCTCGAGCCCTGCCCGATGTGCGCGGGTGCCCTGGTCTTGAGTCGGGTAGATCGCTGTGTGTTCGGAGCGGCTGACCCAAAAGGCGGCTACCTCGGTACACTCGGTGATCTAAGCCACGTCCCGGCCTTGAACCACGAGTTCGAGGTCACCCGGGGGGTGCGAGGAGACGAGTGCAGCAGGCTCCTGCGGGAGTTCTTCCAAGCGTTGCGACGTCGTTGAGGAGGGGTGGCAGAGCGGTTGAATGCGCCGGATTCGAAATCCGGTTTGCCCGCGAGGGTAACGGGGGTTCGAATCCCCCCCCCTCCGCCACGACGCGCAGACGCTTGATCCCGCAGTGTTTCCCCGGAGAGGTGACCGAGTGGTTGAAGGTGCACGCCTGGAAAGCGTGTGTACTGTAAAAGGTACCAGGGGTTCGAATCCCCTTCTCTCCGCCATTTCCAGCAACGTGGCTTGGTCGGGTGACGCCGGCTCCGCGGTGTTTAGATTCGAATCGTTGACATGCCGTACAGGTGAGGGCCGGGTCCTAGGGACCGTCGCCCGTGAACCCCGCCAGATCCGAGAGGAAGCAACGGTAGCGCAAGCGCCGGGGTCCTGGGTCGCCCGGTCCTCACCTGTGCGGCACGTCCGTCGTCTTCCCGTCCGCCACCGCGGTCGGGTCGCCGCGGCGTGGGTCGGTCAGCCCTTGAGGGCGTCGGCCGGTCCGCCGGCGGCGGTCCACGCGTCGTCGAGCGGCGACGGCAGCGGCGCGGTCCACGTCATCATCGCGCCGGTCGCCGGGTGCTTGAGCTTCAAGCGCGCGGCGTGGAGCGCGAGCCGCTCCAGCCAGGTCCCCGCGTCGCCGCCGTAGCGTCGATCGCCGATGATGGGCGTCCCGGCCATGGCCGCGTGCTGGCGGATCTGGTGGGTCCGACCGGTCTGCAGCGTGAAGCGCGCGGCGATCAAACCACCGCCGGTGCCCAGCACCTCCACGTCGGTCACCGCAGGCACGCCGTCGAGCGGCTTGTCCCAGGTCAGACGCTGCCCGGCCTGGAGCGCGTCGCCCGCGAGCACGGCCAGGTAGGTGCGCTCGACCTCGTGGTTGAAGAAGGCGCCCGCGAGTGCGGCGTTGATCTTGGGGTCGAGCGCCACCACGATCAAGCCCGACGCCGGCTGGTCCAGCCGGTGGTGCAGGCCGACGTAGCGTTCCTTGCGCGACAGCCGGGTGAACATGTCCTGGCCGCTGCCGTCCTCGTCCGGCTGCGAGGCCAGGCCGGACGGCTTGTCGATCACCAACAGCCACTTGTCCCGAAAGACCGCCCTCATCCCGAGATCCGCTGGCGGTTGAGGAGCGCGCGGCCCAAGCTGACCGCGTCGGCGTACTCGATCTCGGTGCCGACGCTGATGCCGTGCGCCAGGCGCGACACGGTGATGCCGACGTCTTGCAGCAGGCGCACCAGGTAGAGCGCGGTCGCGTCGCCTTCGACGTCCGGGTCGGTCGCCACGATGACCTCCTTCACGGTGCCGTCGCGCAGGCGGCCCAGCAGCGGGCGCAGGTTGAGGTCGCCGGGGCCCACGCCGTCGAGCGGGGAGATGGCGCCGTGCAGCACGTGGTACCGGCCGCGGAACTCGTTGCTTCGCTCAAACGCCATGACGTCCTGGGGGTGCTCGACCACGCAGATCATGGCCGGGTCGCGCCGCGGGTCGGCGCAGATGGGGCAGGGGTCGACCGCGCCCAGGTTGCCGCAGACCGCGCAGGTGCGGACCTCGGTGACCAAGCGGCCGAGCGCCTCCGAGATGTTCGGGATGGTCTCAGGCGGCGCGCGCAGCAGCCAGTAGACCAGCCGCGTCGCGCTCTTCTCGCCAATGCCCGGGAGCCGGCGAAGCTGCTTCACCGCGTCCTTGATCGGATCGCCGTCGCTCATGTGCCGCTCCCTCCGTCCGCTGCCGCGGCCAGCTTCACTGCCGCCGCCGTGGTGGCGCGCCGCAGCGCGTCGTTCGTCGCCTCGATCAGCCCGCGCGTCAACGCGTCACCCGTGGCCGACGGGTCGATCTTCACGTCCACGATCGCGGGCTCAGCGGTGGCGACCACCACCACCAGGCCGTCGGACGACGTGCCGGTGTGACGCGCGGCCATCGCGTCCGTGCGCGCAGCCCCGAGCCGGTCGAAGAAGCCCGTCAGAAGGTCGACCAGGTGCGGATCGCTCACGCCTCACCCTCGGGCGGCTTGGCGCCCTCCAGGCGCGCGCCCAGCACGCGCAGCAGCCGCTGCACGCCCGGGTCGTTGCGCACCAGCAGCTCCATCTCCGGCGTGATGTCCGCGCGGCGCGACGCCAGCGACGCCTCGATCGACAGGCTGACGGACGGGCCGTAGCACTGCGCGACGATCTCCTTGACCTCTTCACGCTCGGCCAGACGCTGCGCCGCGGCGAACGGGCGACCCGACGCCACCGTCACCACGATCGCCGGACCGCTGCGGCGGAACATGCCCTCAGCCAGCGCGGTGGCCGGCGGGTCGAGCGCGAGCAGGTCCTCCTTGAGGGCCGCGAAGCGATCGTCGTCGGTGGCGCTGGACGGCAGGGCCGACGAGCGGGTGCGGTGTCCGCGGGAGCGCTGCGTGGGCTGCGTCGGCGCGCTGTGGTGCTGCGCGCGACCGGGGCCTGCGCGGTGCTGGTCGCCACGAGGTCCGCCGCCGCCACCGCCACCGCCACCGCCGCCGCCGCCGCCCTGGCGCAGCTTGCGGTCCAGGTCCTCCAGGCGGGTGAGCAGAGCCGACACCGGCACCACCGGGCGCGTGCTCGCCAACCGGGCGATCGCCATCTCCAGCACGATGCGCGGGCGGGCCGCGCGCGACACCTGGTCGTGCGTCTCCAGCAGCGCCGCAAACAGGCGGGGCAGGGTCTCCACGTCCACGTCAGACGTGATCGCCAGCAGGCGCTCGATCTCGTCGCCCGCCAGGTCCACGTGCTTGCGCGCTTCGTCCGACAGCCGGACGAACGTGGCGTTGCGCAGCATCTCCAGCATCTCCTCCGTGAACTCGGCCATGTCGTAGCCGTAGTTGTAGACGTGGCCGATCACGTCCAGGCAGGTGGAGGCGTCGCCGTGGATGAGCGCGTCGAGCATACGAAACAGGATGTCGCGGTCGATCAGGCCGAGCGTCTCGGCCACCTCGGCGTCGCTGACCTCCTTGCCGCTGAAGCTCATGATCTTGTCGAGCAGCGACTGCGCGTCGCGCATGGAGCCTTCACCGGCCCGCGCGATCATCTTCAGGCCCGCCTCGCCGATCGAGACGCCCTCTTTCTCGGCGATCTCGGCCAAGCGCTGCGACACCACCGCGACCGGGATGCGCTTGAAGTCGAAGCGCTGCACGCGCGACAGGATGGTGTCGGGGATCTTCGACGCCTCCGTCGTGGCGAAGATGAACAGCGCGCTCGGCGGCGGCTCCTCCAGCGTCTTGAGCAGCGCGTTGAACGCGGCGCCCGACAGCATGTGGACCTCGTCGATCAGGTAGATCTTGTACTTGCCGAGCGTCGGCGCGTACTGGATGGTCTCGCGCAGCTCGCGGACGTCGTCGACCGAGTTGTTCGACGCGCCGTCGATCTCGATCAGGTCCGGGCTGTTGCCCGCGGCGATCTCCACGCACGACGTACACACCCCGCACGGGGTGGCGGTGGGGCCCTTGGCGCAGTTCAGCGCCTTGGCCAGCGCGCGCGCCGCCGTGGTCTTGCCCACGCCGCGCGCCCCGCAGAACAAGAACGCGTGGTGAACGCGACCGCGGGCGATCGCCGCCGACAGGATGCGCGTGACGTGGTCCTGCCCGACCATCTCTTCAAAGTTGGCGGGGCGATATTTCCGGGCGATCGCGAGGTAGGACAAGGGCGGACTCCGCACCGGCGAGCCTAGGGCGGGCGGGGTGTGGAGGCAAGCTCCGAGACGATTCGGTGTCCGCTTCCCCTTCGCCCTCCCGCGCCACCCGCCTGATCCGATATGGGGTCGGTGGTCGGGGTGTGGTGGGGGCCGGAGTGGCCTTGGGAACCGGCTATGGGAGCGACCGCCCTTGTCCGTCTATGCCGACCGGTTCGAGGTCATGGAGGTCTCCGGGCGCGGAGCCTCGGGCGTGGTCCACCGCGCCTGGGACCGCCAGCTCGCCCGTCAGGTCGCGCTCAAGTTTGCGATCGACGGCGTGGTGGGCGGCCCGACCAACCTGCGGCGCGAGTACCGCCTGCGCGAGCAGGTGCTGCACCCAGGCCTGGTCAGCATGCTCGAGCTGGTCGAGCGCGACGGGCAGATGGGCCTGGTCATGGACTGGGTGGAGGGCCCCACGCTCTCCGCGGCGATGGTCGCCGCCCCGCCCGACGCGCGCTGGCCCGCGCTGACCCGGCTGCTGCGCCAGGCCGCCGACGCGCTGCTCGCGCTGCATGACGCCGGCCTCGCCCACGGCGACCTCAAGCCGGAGCACCTGATCTGCACGGCGCCCGACACCGTCGTGCTGATCGACTTCGACGTGTCCGGCCGCTTCCGCTCCATGGGCTCGCGCAGCGAGGACCTGGAGGGGGGCTCGGGCACCCAGGGCTACCTCGCGCCCGAGCTGCTCCAGGGCGCCACCAGCGGCCCCACCTCAGACGTCTGGTCGCTGGGCGCGATCGTCTACGAGATCTTGCACGGACACCCGCCCTTCCACGGCGACCCCGACCAGACACTTCTCGCCACCCGCATGGGCGACGCGCCCCCGATGCAGGCCGTCGACGCCCCGCCGAATCTCGCGTCGCTCGTGGCGCGCATGTTGGCGCCCGAGCCGTGCGCCCGGCCCACCGCCGACGAGCTCGTCGACCTGCTGTCGGAGCGCGGCCTGTCCGAGGGCGACCGGGTTCGTCGGGTGTTCCTCGGTCGCACGGACGAGCTGGCGGCGCTGGTCCAGGCCGACGCCGCGGCCTCCGAAGGGCTGGTGGTCGCCACGGTCCTTGGGCCCTCGGGCGTCGGCAAGACCGTCCTGGTCGAGGCCCTCCTGACTGAGGTTGGCCGCACGCGACCCGGGTCGACCTGGCGCAGCCGCTGCTACCCGGACTGCTCCATCCCGTACCCGGCGGTCGACGGGTGGATCGACGACCTGCTGGCCTGGTGCCAGGTGTCGCGCGCCCAGGAGCGCGAGGCGGCCACGCGCGACGCGGTGGCGGTGTTGCTGCCGCTCTTCCAGCGCCTCGACGTGCTCGGCGTCGCCCCGGCGACCGTGGAGCCCGACCGCGCGGTGGTCGAGGCCGCGCGCGCCTTCGTGTCGCTGGTCGGTCGCGTGGCGCAGGATGGCCCGCTCCGTCTGTGGCTGGACGACGCCCAGTGGGCCGACGAAGACTCGCTGCCCTTCCTCAAGGCGCTGCGGCTGCACGGCCCCGCCGGGGTGACGCTGCTGCTCACCGCGCGCACGCGCCCGGCCTGGGCGGCGGCGGACGCGGGCGGCGCCTCGGTCGACCTGGAGCTTTCGGGTCTGGGCGCCGACGCGGTGGTCGAGTGGGCGGCCCGTCTGCACCGGGACCTGGACCCGACGGGCGTGGACGCGCTGCTCCACTCGACGGCAGGCAACCCGTTCTTGCTCATGACCGTGCTCAGCGCGGACCCGTCGCGCTCGGCCGACCCGGCCGCCGCCATGGAGCAAGCTCACGCGCGCCTGGACGAGGTCGCCCGTTCGGTCAGTCAGGCGCTCGCCTTCTCGGTGGGGCCGCTCGATCTGGCTTCGCTCGACGCGGTGGTGGGGGCCAAGGTGCCGCCGGCCGCGCTTCAGGACCTCGGCCGCCGGGGGATGATCGCGCGGGTCGCGCACACGGGTCGCACCGCGTTCCAGCCGGCGCACGACCGCTGGCGCGTCTGGGAGCAGCAGCGCGTCGCCGCCGATCAGGTCCCGGCCATCCACGCGCGCCTCGCCGACGCGCTTGAGGCCCGTGACGCCGCACCCCCCAGCGTGCTCTTCCACCACAACTTGGCCGCGGGACGTGCCGACCGGGCGCTCACCTACGCGCGCAATGCCGCCGACGAGGCCTTCGCCAAGTACGCCTGGGCGGACGCCGCGCACTTCTACGCCTACGTCGGCGAGCACGCGGCCGACCCCGCGCACGCCTTCCTGCGGCGCGCCGAGGCGGTCACCCGAACGGGCGTGATCGAGGCCGCGTCGCGCGCGTGGATCGAGGCGAGCGAGCACCTCAACGGCGAGCGGGCGTCCCGCGCCCGCATCCGCGCGGCGGAGATCGCGTTCGGCGCGGGCCGCTTCGACCTGGGCCGTGAGCGGCTCGACCCGATGATGTCGCGGCTGGGGCTGCGTTGGTCACGCAACCTGGTGGAGACGGTGGCGCAGGCCTTCTGGTGGCAGGCGGTCACGGCGATCTGGCGTCTGCGCGGCGCACCCCGGGGCACGCCCGACGCCCGACGCTCGGAGCGCATCGACGTCGGCTGGGTGCTTGCGGGCGCGCTCGGCAGCGTGGACTTTGAGCGCGGCGCGCCGTTCCAGGTGTCGCACGCCTACGAGGCCGCCCGCTGGGGCGACGCGCGCCAGCAGGCGCAGGGGCTGGTGCATGAGCTGGCCTACGGCCTGACGTCCGCGAAGGTGAGCTCGAGCACCCGCGCGCTCGTCGATCGGGCGCTCGCGGCTCTGGCGCAGACCGACGACGTCGAGCAGCGGGCGCTCATGCACTGGGGGCTCGGCTACGGCGCGTTCATCCGCGGTGAGATCGACGACGCGCACGCGCACCTGACCTCGGCGCTCGAGTCGTGGCGGTCCATGGTGGCCGAAGGGTGGGAGCGCGCCCACGCCGAGCGTCACCTGGGCTGGACGCTGCGCTACCGCGGCGACTACGCAGGGCTCCGCGAGTTCGTCGACCGCGAGCTGTCCAACGCGATCGCGAACGGCAACCGGGTCCAGGAGGAGCAGATCCGCGTCGGGTTGGTCGCGTGCCTCGCCCTGGTCGACGATGATCCCGACCGCGCCGATCAGGTGATCGACCTGCGCCGCCCCGGCGAAGACCTCAGCGTTCCGTTCGGCACGAAGTACCTGCAGCTGCACGCTCGGGTGTCGATCGCGCTGGTCCGAAACGATCTGGACGCCGCCGCCGCCGCGGTCGAGGCGCTCCGCGCGCACGCGTGGTTCCTCCAGTCCGCGTTGCACGTCCGCATCGAGTCCCGCATGGGCGCCGCGCTGGTCGGCGCCGCCCGGCGTGACCGAAAGGCCATGGCCCGCGCCCGCGCCGACGCGCGCCACTTCGAGCGCCAGCCGCACCGCTGGGCGCAGGCCGTAGGGGCCGCCTTGCGGGGCGCCGCCGCGTGGGTCGATGGCGACGTGGAGGGCGCAAGAAATGCGTACCGAAGAGCCGCAATAAATTACGACGCGATCGGTATGCACGCACATCGCGATCTCGTCTTGCTGTACGATTCAGTCCTTGACGGGAACCAGACTTCAGAGCTTGAGCTACGAGGCCGATTGCAGCAGCGCGGCATTCGTAGTCTACCTTCATGGTCCAGAGCGGTGGTGCCCGGTCCTCCGCTCTAGCATCTATGCTGGCGCGGGAGCTTTCCTTGACCTCACCGACCCTCGTGACCTCGCCCCGTGTGCTGCAAGTCAACCGAAATGATCCTGGTGTTCTGGGCCTTGTCCGCAAGACGATCCTGACCGTGCACCGCGCGCTTGGTGGCGGACGGGCGGCGCCCCTTTGGCTGCGCAAGGTCCCCACGTTTGAGGTGACGGACCACCTCGGCGCAGTGTCTCGGCTGAACCTGAGCGCGGAATTGAGCGAGCTGCTGCATGACGCGGTTCGTGAGGTGAGCGAGCTTCAGGACGACGTGGAGAAGGCTTCAAACGCCGCGTCGACCGTGTGGAACAGCGCTACTCCCGTGCAGCTCCACACGGATGAGGTGGGCGCAAAGATCCTTCGATCCGTGTTTCGTGGTCTCTTCAAGCCTCAGGCAGGGTGGGCATGGCGCACGGATGAGCCCGAGGGCCCGCCTCGCCGGGCCTTCACTGCGCCGCCGAACGCCCTGTTCTCCGCGGGCATGAACGACGACTGGCAGCTGGCGCAGATGCGCGACAGCGTGCTCAAGCACGGCGGCGCCACGGCGGTGTCCATCCCAGAGCGGCTGGTGGTGGACACCATCGGGAACGACGTGCTGCGAACCCTGATCGAGCCGCTGATCGGCGCGCAATTCCAGCGTCAGCACGGCGACTGCCCGGGCGTGGCGCCCGAGCGCTTGGCGGAGTGGAAGCGCCTGGGCAAGTTCGAGGAGAGCCCGACCGCCTCCATGACGCCCGAGGCGCGGCGCGGGTCCTGGATGGTCCACCACCTGCTCAACGGCATGGCCCCGGCGCACCTGCGCGTGGTCGACGGCGAGCCGGACGCGTTCGAGCTGCACTACACGTGCGTCGACGACCTGTTTGGCGACGAGATCGGCCGCGCGTACGACACCTACCGCCTGCCCGAGATCGTCGTGCGCTTCGTGCGCGCGCAGGGTCTGGTCGAGGTCGACACCCTCCGCATTCGCTACCGCCGCGTCGAAGGCGTGCCCGCGACCGACTACCAGTACGGCGGCGAGGCGTCGTACGGGCCCTGGTCCACGGTCGCCATGCGCGACCCGGCCGAGCCCGACTGGCGTAAGGAGCGCGCGCGTCGGATCGTGTGCTCGGCGTCGCTGCTGCACGGTCAGATCGACCTGCACGTCTCGCTGGGCCACCTGGTGCCCGAGGTGATCGCGGTGGCCATCGAGACCGGCCGCCTGTCGGACGACCACCCGGTCCGCCAGCTGCTCACCACGCGCCTGGCCGAGGTCACGATCGTCAACCGCGGCGCGGACGCGGTGATCTGGGGCGACGCGGGGCTGCTGAGCGTGTGCAGCTCGCTCACCTCCACGGCGCTGCGCCGCCGCTTCCGTCGGCGGGTGGCGGCGATCCACTGGCGCAGCTTCCGCCCGCGCCGCGCGTCGATCGCGCCGTCACACTACGCGCCCTTGGTGCACGACCTGTACTGGACCCAGGCGGTGACGCCCTACGTGCGCGACGGCCTCGACTCGCTCGGCGGCGGCATCCAGTCCTGGTGGGAGCACGACACGCCGGCCCGTCGCTGGACCGAGGAGCTGCGGCGGGTGTTCGCCCAGCTGGATGCCAACTGGCCCACCTGGGCGCCGTGGGATGGTGTGACGCCCGCCAGCGCCTGGCTCGACGCGTCCGAGTTCGCCCACGACGTGCACGGCGTCTTCACCGCCGACGACGTCGCGCAGCTCTGCCGCGTGTCGGTCTACCTCTCCACCTTGGGCCACTCTTGGGCGAACGTGCGCCAGATCATGGCCGGCGGCGACACCACCTTCGCGACCTTCGGCCTGCGCGCCCAGCTCGACGACCTGCCGCCGCGCAACCCGGATGACGACAGCGCCTGGCACGCCCGCGCCGACATGCCCGCGTGCGACAACCTCTACCAACTGTGCGTCGGCGACGTGCTCACCCACGTGGACGTCGACAACTTCGAGAAGGAGCTGTACGGCGAGACCGCGCAAGGCGTCGCGCGCGACCCGATGACTGGAGAGCGCTCGCTCGCCGCGCGCTTCCACGCGCTCACCCCGCTCATCCACACGCGGATGACCCAGGGCGTGCACGACAAGTGGTCGGACGTGTGCGCGATGCAGCTCACGCGCACCAACCGCTGACGGCCCGCTAGGTCACGCCGGTCCGGCGCATCCACGTGTCCAAGATCAGCAGCGACCACATCCGCTGCGCCGCGCCCGGCGTCTTGGACAGGCCGCGCTTGAGCGCCTCCAGCGCGGTGGTGTGGAACAGCTCGAGCGGATCCCGGCGCAGGTCGGCGAACCGCTCCTCCAGGAATAGGCGGCCGGGGCCGGTGAGCCAGGCGTCGAGCGGACGCGGCAGCTCGCGGTCCGGTCGGTTGACCAGCGCGGCCGGGACGGCGCCCTGGAGGGCTGCGCGCAGCAGCCAGCGCGTGGGCAGATCGGTGCGACCGACGCCGCCCACCTTGAACGCGCCGGGCAGCACCTGCGCGATGCGGCGCACCTCGCGGTCGAGCAGCGGGTAGCCCACGTCCAGGCCCACGGACGCCGCCGTACCCTCGACGCGAGGCAGCGTGTCCGCCACCAGCGACGACTGGAAGAAGGCCTCCAGCACCGCGTTGAGCGGGTCGGTGTCCACCGCGTCGTAGAACGGGCGCAGCACCTCCTGGCGCACGTTCGGGCGGACGTGCAGGTCGTCGAGCAGCAGCGAGCGGCGCGCGCGGCTGTCGTAGACGTTCAGTCCGCCGACGCCGTGCGACAGGGCCCAGGTCTCGGGGCCCTCGCGCACGCTGTCGCCGCGGCCGATCGCCGCCAGGGCCTTGTCGAGCGGGGCGCGCAGCGCGTTGGGCAGGCGGTGGAAGGCCGCCGACCGGGCGAGCGAGGCCGCCGGGCCCTCCAGCATGCGCCCGCCGAACAGCTCGTCGGTGCCGTCGCCGGTGAGGATGGTCGACACCTTGCCCACCGTGGCCCGTGCCAAGTGCAGCTGCAGCACGGCCGAGATGTTGCCGATGGGGTGCCCGAGCGCGTCCACCGCGTCGTCAAACCCGTCGGCCACCTCCTTGGTGCCCACCAGCACCGTGTGGTGGTCCATGCCGAGCAGCTGCGCGATGCGACCGGCGAAGGGCGACTCGGGGCTGGGCTCGTCGGCGAACGCGACCGTGAACGTCTGGAGCTTGCGTGACGCGGCGCGCGCCGCCGCCAGGATCGACGTCGACCCCACGCCGCCCGACAAGTACACGCCCACGTTCGCGTCGCCGCGCAGGCGCCGACGCACGGCGGACTCCACCGCGGCGGTCAGCTCGGGCACCACGTCCTGGGGCCGCGGCGTGGCGGTGCCGGGGGCCGCGTAGGTGGGGGAGAACCAGCGCACCACGCGCACCGCGTCCGCGCCGCTGCGCAGCCGGTGACCGGCGGGCAGGGAGAACACGTCGCGCAGCAGGGTCCGAGGCGGGTGCACCACGCGGAAGGAAAGGTACTCGGCCAGGTTTTCGCGGGCGAGCTCGCGGCTCACCCAGTCCAGCTCCAGCAGCGGCGCCAGGTCCGACGAGAAGGCCAGCCGCTTGTGGGTGCGCGCCCAGTAGAGCGGGCGGGTGCCGCAGGGGTCGCGGACCAGGTGGACCACGCCCGACTTGCGCTCGACCACGGCGGCGGCGAACTCGCCCTCCAGCTGGCGGAGCAAGTCCACGCCCCACTTGCGCCACCCGGCGGCGAACGTGGCGGCGTCGTGCAGGCGGGCCAGCGGATCTTTGGGGTCGGCGCCGGGGAACGATACCCACCCGTCCAACAGGACGAAGAAGTCATCGTCGATCGCCGTGCAGGGTGCTGGGCCAGACCAAGCGAGCGTCGCGCCGCCTTCCCGCCACAGGCCATCGGCCACGCCACGGTGGACCGCGCGGGCGCGCATCTTTGCCAGCACCGCATCGGACAGGGGTCCGTCGGTGTCCTGGACGACGCCCATCAGACCGGCCATCGAGCCTCCAACCTGCTATGGCCCGTGCAACACGGGATCTCCGACCCGGGGCGGCCGGTGGCTGACGACCCTTCTAGCACGTGGCTGCGGCGCGTCCTGTTCGTGTTCTTGGCGATCCTCGCGGCGTGCACCCCTGCCCGCAAGGAAGTCCAGACGGACATCGTCCGGCGCCTGCGCTTTGAGGGCAACGGCGGCTTGTTGTCCGGGCAGAACGATCTTCAGCTCCGCACCCCCATGGAGCAGAAGCAGAGCCCGCCGCTGACCTTCACGTGGCCGTTCATGTACCTGACGGCGCCCGCGCCGCTCTCGCTCGACTCGCTGCACACCGACGCGCGCCGCCTGGAGGTCTGGTACGCCGAGCACGGCTGGTTCGACGCCAAGGTGCAGGGCTGGGAGCTGCGCCGCGTCCGCAAGCGCTACGACGGTCGCGCAGGTGTGGTCGACGTGATCGGGCATGTGGCGACCGGGCCGCTGTCGCTCATTCGCAAGGTGGAGGTGCGCGGCCACGGCAAGCAGAGCTCGAACACGGTGATCGGCGCCGCCATGCACCGCGCCCCGCTCAAGGCCGACACGCCGTTCGACCTCGACACCGTGCACGAGACCCAGGCCATCGTCGTCGACGAGCTGGAGGACAACACCTTCGCGTACGCCCAGACCGACCTGACGGTCGACGCCTACCCCGACGAGAACGTCGTCGACATCACGCTCGACGTGATCCCGGGCATCTCCGCTCGCTTTGGCGAGGTCCGAATCCACGGCCTCACCCGCGTGGACGAGGCCGTCGTCCGCGGCGCGCTGTCCTTCCACTCCGGCGACGCGTTCCGGATCAGCGTCCTGCGCGCCAGTCAGCAGCGCCTGTTCGAGACCAAGCTGTTCAGCCTGGTCGACGTGAAGCCCGACCTGTCGGACCCGACGCGCGCCGACGTGCCGATCGACATCAACGTCACCGAGGCGCGCTTCCGCCGCCTCCGCGCCGGCGCGGGCGTGGTGTTCGACTACTACACGGTCGGCCCTCGCGCGAACCTCGAATTCCGCGACCTGCGCCTGTTCGGGAGCGACCTGCAGTTGGAAGCCAAGGCCGGCGCCGGCGCGATCATCGGCGTGGTGCAGGACGGCGACGGCGCAGGGTCCAACGTGCTGGTCACCGGCCTGGGCTCGTTGCGCTTGGAAGACCCCTGGCTGGCCGGCAGCAAGCTCGGGCTGGAGACGGGCGCCACCTTCAACCAGGACGTGCAGTTCGGCACGCTGCCCTTCTGGTCGATCGACGCGGACTTTGGGCTCCGGTACAAGTTCAGCCGCTACACCACGTTCACCGGCGGCCCGCGCTTCCAGTACTTCCGCTACCTGCAGCCCAGCGACGCCACGATCGAGGCGGCCCGGCTGCAGTTCGGCGGCGACTTCAACGGCACCACCTACCGGCTGCTGAGCTTGGACGCGGCCATCGCCGTGGACTACCGCGACGACCCGATCACCACGCGGCGCGGGTCCTACTGGCGCCTGGGCGCGCGACAGTCGCTGCCCATCCCGCCGATCGGCCCGGCCCCCAACTCTGGCACGCCGGACCCGGGCTTCCTCTACACCAAGGTCGAGGCCGAGGTGAAGGCGTTCTGGCCGATCAAGCTGATGCGTCGGCAGTCCAACTTCCCATTTGTGCTGGCCGGCCGCGCGCACGGCACGGCGGTGGTGCCGTGGGCCAAGGACGCCGCGCTGCCGTACCCGGAGCTCGCCTTCTTGGGCGGGCCCAACAGCCTGCGGGGCTTTCGCTCCAATCAGGTGGGCCCGTACGACTGCATCTGCTCCTACAAGAGCGGACGACCGAACCCGCAGAGCAACAACGGTCAGGCCTACGACGTCACCCGCACCTACCTGCCGCGCGGCGGCGCGTTCGCGATCGAGGCCGAGGCCGAGATCCGCTACGACTGGGCCTACAACATCAGCTTCGCCATGTTCGGCGACGTCGGCTTGCTCGCGCGCAACTGGTCGGACATCAAGCTGTCGTCCATCCGCGGCAGCGGCGGCGTGGGCGTGCGGTACATGTCGCCGGTGGGGCCGGTGCGCTTGGACGTGGGCTTCCGGCCCGTCTACGACGAGGACAAGGCCGCCGCGAGCTACATCGGCTGCAACCCGCTCGACCGCCTGCCGCGCGGCTACGACGTGCTGACGTCCGGCCGTCGCGTGCGTGAGGGCCTTGGCGAGCGCAGCTTCCCCATGGCGCTCAACCTGTTCATCGCCATTGGGCAGGCCTTCTGATGGACACGCCGCGCCCGCGCCATCGCTGTCGGCGCGCGCTCGCCGCGCTGGGCGTCGGCGTGGGCGTGCTGGGTGCGGCGCTCGTGTGGCTGCAGACGCCGCGTGGCTGCCTGTGGACCGCCAACCGCGCGCAGGTCGCGGTGCAGGGCCTGCTCGCGGACGGCTGGGTGTTCGACGTGCCCACCGTCGCCTGGACCTTCGACGGGCAGGTGACGCTGGGCGGCGTGCGCTTCCGCGACCCCAGCGGCGCCACGGCGATCGGCGTGAACCGGCTCGACCTCAAGCTCGACCTGCGCTCGCTCCTGCACTCCACGGTGCACGTCACGTCCGCGCGCGCCGACGGCGTGATCGTCGCGATGCAGACCGACGCCGACGGCGTGATGAACCTGTCGCGCGCGTTCGGCGGCCCGTCGCCGGTCGATCCGAACACGGCGCCGTGGGGCGGCCTGCCGTTCACGCTCGTCGTCGACGACCTGGGCCTGCGCGACGCGATGGTGTCGTCGTGGGGCGTGCCCGCGCCCGACGCCAACCCGCCGGGCTTCGCGGCCAAGGTGCTGTCGCTGCGTGGCGGCGTCACCCTGCCGCGCCGCTCACGCGCGGTGACGGTGAAGGGGCTGGACCTGGCAGGCGTGCTGCTGCGGCCGGGTCCGTCGGGTCTGTCGCTGAAGGGCGACGTGTCGTGGACCGGCGACGGCCTGACGCTCGCAGGCGTGGCGGCGCAGCTGCAGGGCGCGCAGATCGGCGTCGAAGGGCACGTGCACGACCTCTCCGGCGACGGCGACGTGGACGCCACCGTCACGCTCTCGCCGATCGACTTCCGCGCGCTCGATGTGCTGTTCCACGCGCCGCTCCAGGGCACCTACGAGGGCAGGCTGCACGCGGGCGGCACGCTCGCCGCGCTCACCTTAGACGGCACGCTCGGCGGCACCAACGGCACACGCGGCGGCCTGACGTTCGGGCCTGGGTCGATGGTCTGCCTGCCCGGCCGCGGCTTGGACGCGGAGGACGCGTGCGCGGGTCCGATCCGCCCCGGCGACCCCGCGCCCGAGAAGGTGCCGGTGGTCACGCCGGACACGCCGCTGCGCTGGAAGGCGAACCTGCTCATCGACAGCTTCCAGGTGGAGGACCTGGTGCCGTCGGCCAAGGGTCCGCTGCGCCTGGAGGGCGCGCTCGTCGCGCGCGGCGGCGGCACGTCGTGGCCAGACGGTCTGTGGGTGGACGAGGGCCGCTGGGACGGCGAGGAACTGGACGCCTACGGCGTGCGCGTGCGGTCGCTGCACGCGCGCCTGGGCCTGCACCACGGCGTGCTGGAGATGGACGGGCTCAACCTGTCGGGCGTGGCGGGCAGCGTGCTCGGGCAGGGCACGCTCGACTTCAAGGACGGCAACCTAGCCCTGCAGCTGCACGGCCCGCTCGACCCCGCCATGCTGTCGGACTTTGGCGTCACCGATCTGGGTGGCACCGGCAGCTACAACGCCACGCTCACCGGCGGCATCTACACCACCGGCGTACCCATCGACATTCACGGCACGCTCGACATGTCGCCGGTCACCTGGGCCAAGGACGGCGTGGTCGTGCAGCGCGCGCACGGTGAATTCCACGCGCGCGTCTTCAACGGCATCACCGACGTGGACGCGACGATCGCGGGCGACGGCGTGGCCGCCTACGGCACCACCACCGACCACGCCGACGTCGCCGACCTGCACGTGCACGTCGACGGCGATGTGGTGACGGTCGACGGCAAGATGAACGCGCCCGCGGTGCGCTACGCGAACTACCTGGACCTCAACAGCGCGGTCGGCGAGTTCCACGTGCGCGTGCCGTTCGTCGGGTCGCGCACGGTGGACGTGAACGTGTTCGGCAGCGACGGCCACCTGCTGGGCGTGCCGACCGACGACGCGATCGCGCTCTTCCACATGGTCGACGACATCGCGGTGGTCGACACCACCCTGCACAGCGGCGGGCAGGCGCTGCTGGAGCTGCCCGACCTGCGCATCGACACCACGGCGATGGTGGTCTCCTTCGATCGCCTCTTCTTCCACCCGACCTGGCGCCAGACGTGGACCAACGACGCGCCCGTCACGTTCCGCCTGGTCGACGGCGGCGTGGCCGACGCGGCGATCAGCCTGTCGAGCGAGCTGGGCGCCATCCACGTGAAGGGCGCGGTGGGCACCCGCGGACCGCTCAACGGCGTGGTCAGCGTGGGCCAGCTTCAGCTCAGCGCGCTGTCCGAGCTGTTCCCCGATGCGCTCCCCGGCCTGGACGGCATGCTCACCGCCGACGTCACCATGCGCGGCGACGCGGCGCGCCCCACGATCCACGCGCGCATCGACGCGGACGACATCTTCGACGAGGGCTTGGTCCGCTGGCTGGGCGTACACGGCGACGTCGACGTGGTGTCCGACGTGGCGACGCTCGCGCTGGACGCGGACGTGGCGGGCGCGCCGTGGCTCAAGCTCAAGGGCACGCTGCCCGTTCGCTCTGACCTGTCGGCCCCGGGCGTGGCGCAGACCGGCCCGATCGATCTGGGCCTGCGCGTGGAGCCCGGCGACCTCAAGCGCTTCACCAACGCGCTGCCCGGCCTGCCGAGCGTGCCCGCGGGCGACGCGTCGGGCGTGCTGCGCGTGCGCGGCGACATCCACGACCCCGACCTGGACGCGCAGGGTGTGGTGGAGGCCGCCGTCGCGGGCCTGCAGCACCGAGGCCGCGCCGAGTTCGACCTGCACCGGCAGGCCGGCCTGCTCGACGCGCAGGTCGACCTGTTCGACGGCTACGACACGCTGGTCGAGGCGGACGGCACCGCCAAGACGCGCCTGGGCGAGGTGATGGACTGGCTGCTCGCGGGCGCGCCCAAGCCCGACTTCACCGACCTGTCGCTGTTCGCGTCCGACCTGGACGTGTCGTCGTGGCTGGACCACATCCCCGTGCAGACCGTGCGCGCGCTCGCCGGGGTGGACCTCGACATCAGCGGCGACCTGGACGGGCACGTCGGCGTGCGAGGCAGCCCGCGCACACCCACGCTCGACGTGAACGTGGACGCGCAGCTGTTCGCCGGCGGCACGCCCGCGGACGTGCACGTGGGGCTGGCGCCCGCGGCGCTCGGCTACGACCTCGACTTCACCATGGGTGAGGGCAGCGCGCAGTGGGTGACCGCCGCCGGTCGCGTGCCGATCGCGGTCGACCTGACCAAGCCGTGGGGCGAGTGGGGCGCGTCCACGTTCGACCTGGCGTTCGGCGGCAGCGGCGTGCCGCTCGACGTCGCGCGCGCCGTGGTGCCCGAGCTTGAGGTGCAGCGCGGCGTGCTGCTGATCGACGGCCGCATGGGCGGCACGCTCGCCGACCCGCGCCCGGACGTGCGCGCCACGGTGGACGGCGCGGCGCTGCGCTACCGGCCGTTCGGCATCGACGTGAAGGACCTGGCCGTGGCGGTGTCGGTGGGGCCCGACCGCGCGGGCACCGGCGCGGGCGCGGTGCTCGTGACGCTCGAGTCGCTGCACGCCGACACACGCCCCACGTCCACGTCGCTCGACCGCATCGCGCAGCTCGGCGCGTCGCGCGTCGAGGCGTCGGGCGCGCTCTCACTCAAGGGCTGGAAGCCAGACGGCGTGCGCGCGCGCGTCGATCTGAACAACGCGTGGCTCGTCGCCACCGACACCAGCGGGCTGCGCGCGACGGGTCAGATCACCACCGACGGCACGTGGCCCGACCTGCTCGTCGACGGCAAGTTGAGCGTCGATCAGGGCCGCTTCGAGATCAACACCGCGGAGCTGTGGTCGTCGGCCGACCTGCAGCTCGACCCGTCGATCGCCGTGCACCGTGTCGCGGGCGTGTCGCGCAGCACCGGTGACGCGGGCCCGCACTGGTACGACGGAATCCACGGTCGCGTCGCGCTCGACCTGGGCCGCAACACCAACGCGGCGATCCGCGTGCCCGTCCTCGACGACCTCGGATCGTTGGGCGCCAGCGTCACCCGCGCCGACATCGACGCGCGCATGGGCGGCCAGCTGGAGATCGGCGCCAAGGGCATGGACCTGTCGATCCAGGGCGACCTGGAGCTGCTCGAAGGCCGCGTGAAGGTGCTCGCCAGCCGCTTCGATCTGGTCGACGGCAGCCACATCAGCTTCTTCGGCTCCAACTACGTCGACCCGCAGCTCGACATCGCGGGCGCCATGGTGGTCGGCGGCGGCGAGGTCCGCCTGCACCTCACCGGCACGCCGAGTGATCCCACGTTCGTGCTGTCGTCCGACTCGTTCGGCAGCGACGCCGAGCTGTTCACCATCCTGCTCACCGGCCAGGCGCCCGAGGAGCTGTCGTCGCAGCAGGGCAAGGCGGCGCTGCAGGCTGTGGGCGACCTGCTCCTCAACAACGTGCTCGGCGGCGTGAACCTGGGCAGCGTGTCGGTAGAGGCCGACGGCACCGTGCGCGTGGGCCTGCCTGTGTACCGCACCGTCTACGTGGAGACGACCGTCACGCCCGCGCCCAAGCTCGACCAGAACCACGTCACCGTGCTCGCCGAGTGGAGCATCATGCCTCGCCTGGTGCTGGCCGCCGCCTACGGCGACCGCAAGGTGTGGGGCAACCTGTTCTGGGAGGTCCGCTTCGACGGCCCGCGCCGCGACCGCGAGGAGCGCAAGCAGAAGCGTCAGCCCGGTCGCCACAGCACGCCAGAGGACCCCACGCAGGAGGTCCCGACGCCCGCGACCGCGCCGGTGTCGGTGGTGGTGGTGCCGAAGGAGGAGCCTGCGCCGCCCGAGGCCGTGGAGCCCGCGGTGGTGCCGGCGCCGGAGCCTGTGCCGGAGCCTGTGCCGACGCCAGTGCCGGAGAAGCCGGAGGGGCAGTAGCGACGCGCGCTACGGCACCTTGGGCATGTGCGCGCCCGGCGTGGTGCGCCACGGGAACACCGCGCCGTCCAGGCTCGCGCGCGCGCCGCAAAACCAGCGGCAGCCCTCTTGCGCGGCGTCCGGCACGGAAAGCGTCAGGCCGTCGGTCTCGCTGACGCGCACGCGCAGCTCACACGGCGCCTCGGGGTCGGCGTTCGAGTCTTGCTCCTGGTTCCCGGGGTCGTCGGAGCGGTACACGATCTCGCCGTCCGCGTAGTCCGCGAGCCCGTCGAGCATGCACATGTGCGCGTTGCCCTGCACCAGCGACACGCTGATCCACAGCCTGCCGTTGGGCCGCGCGGCGATCGACAGCGCGTCCTCCACGTGGGCGGGCGACCAGCCGTTCCGCGCGGTGTCGTCCACCACCTCGACCACAGCGGACCCACGTCGAGCGGCGCGAAGTGCGCGACGACCTCGTGGTCTCTGCCCAGGTCGCGGAGGGCTTCGCGCAGCGCGCGCTGCGCACGCGCGCCGCTGACGACGTGCAACAGGTCCAACCGCGTACCTCCGCATGTGTGGGTAGCACGGCAGCACCCGTGCCCGCGGCGGGGAGCAGAGCTGCTGTCCGTCCAACGTTCACGTTGACGCGCGCGGCGCGCGACGGTGGCGCCGGGCAGCGGGGCGCCGTGTTGGCCGCGCTCCGGCGGCTTCGTCAGGCTCGCGGTTCGTGGATGCCGGGAGGCGTCTACGGCTTGGCGCGCGCGAGCCACCAGCCCGGGGCTCGACTAGCGTGGCTGACGGCAACAACGACTACATCGTCATCATGAAGCCGGTACACGACGTGGTAGGGAAAGCGGCGTACCTTGCACTGACGGAACGGACCGAAGCGCGGCGGGTGCAACAGCGGAGCTTCAGCGACGCGCAGGATGCAGAGCTCGAGTGCCTGCGCAAACGCGAGAGCCGCGGTGACACTTCGGATGCCGTACCAGTCAGCCGCTGCAGCGCCGTCCATCGCGGCGCCTGGGAGGACTCTGAGACGGAAACTCACCCGCGCTTGCCAAACATGGCTGCGCGCGCGGTGTCCCAGTCCATCGCCTCGTCTTCGCCGCGCTCAAACCTCTGCCACCGCAGAACAATCTCCCGATTCCACGCCTCCGTCACGCCCGGGTCCGCCTGGTCAACAAGCTGCTCGGTGAGCTGCTCGACGAGCGCATCCAACTCGGAGGCGCTTAGCTTTTTCGCTTCCTTGATCAAGGCGTCGACGGTCACTGGTGGCTCCTCCTCTCTGCGGGAATAATAGCCGAGGTCACCCGCGTCCGCATAGGTTGTGGTTGTCGCGGCCGGTCATGCGACGTCTTGTTGGGCGGCAATTCCGGCGTCCGGCCAACCATGACGACGCGTTCACGCTGGCGCATCGGATTCGCACTCAGTCGCAGCGAGCAAGTTGGTGCTGGTGACCCGGAACGTGAAGGACGTAGAACGAGCGGGCGTGCGCGTTCTGAACCCCTTCACGCTCTAGACGAGCCTTGAGCCCGTGGGCGACGGACGCCGCGCAGCCTAGGGCGGCAGCGGGATCGTGTCGGTGTCGACGACGGGCACGATGTCCGTGTCGACCACAGGGTCCGTGTCCGCCGTGTCAGGCGCGGGCGGCCAGGTGTCGAACGAGATGATGCCGGTGTCGGTGTCGGACACGCCGGTGTCGGTCACGCAGTCGCCGTGGTCGTGGTCGTAGCTGAAGCAGTCAAAGTCCGGGTTGCCCCACGGGAAGCTGACGCCCTGGTCGCAGCGGGCGTCGCCCAGCCACGTCGACGGGTAGCAGGTGCCGTTGCAGTCGCGGATGTCGTACAGCGCGGTGCAGGGGACGTCGGAGATGCCGGTGTCCACCACCACCACGTCGGTGTCGTCGGTGTCGCCGGTGTTGGCGCAGTCGCCGTCGTCGTCGTTGAAGGTGCTGCAGTTGAAGTCGGCCTGGGGGGCGGGGCCGTCGTCGCAGAAGTTGTCGCCGATGATGATCTGCGAGAAGCACTCGTTGTTGCAGTCGCGGACCTCGCCGGGTCCGCAGGCGTTCGGGTCCGTGTCGGCCACGTCGGTGTCGACGGGCTCGGGGTCCGTGTCGGCGTTGGCGCCGGAGTCGTTCGCGATCAGGCCGGTGTCGTCCGTGTCCGCGGGCACGGCGGTGTCCGGATCCGAGTCGGTGGCGACGTCGGTGTCCTTGTCGGAGGGGCCGGACGTGCATCCCGCCGCGAGGATCGCGGTCATCATCCATGGGGTCCAGCGCATCATCCCTCCAGTCGTCGGTCCCTAACCTGCCTCATCCGCGCCCGATCCGCGAGCGCGGATCAGGCCGGTGTGGCATTCCTCACGCTTCGGCGGGCTTGTCGGTCGCCTTGGGCGGGTCGATGTGCACGTAGGTGTAGGACGCCTCGCCCGAGAAGTCCTTGGGCGGCTGCCAGCAGTCGTTGAGCACCTCGATCACGACCCAGCTGACCAGCAGCACCTTCAGGGCCTCGGCCAGGTCGGTCTCGGCCTCGCCCTCGGCGCGCTGAGACAGGAAGAGGACCATGGCGGCCTCGTCCAGGATGTGCCCCTGGGCGCGGTCGGAGATGGCGTGCAGGCGGTCGACCAGGGCCACGTCGAGCGGCAGGAGCTGGTCAACCTTGGCGCCCACGCGGGCCTCCGCGGCCCGGACCTGCTCCCAGGTGGCGTTGCGCAGGCGGCCGCCGGCCATCTCGAACATGCGCGCGATGACGCCCGTCATGTACACGCAGATGCCCGACGTGGAGCCGCCCATGGCCTGGGAGTTCTCCTCGATGAAGCGCGTCAGACGCCGCTGATCCTTCAACAGGCGCGTGAGGGAGCTGCTGTGGTCCATCGGGGAGTTCCCGATAGCTTCGGACCAGGCATGCACCGTGGTGCGCGGGATCAGGGCGTTGGGCATCATGGCTCCGGCGGGCAGGGGGGAAGTCTTGGGTCCCGCCCGTTAACCGGCCGGACCCCGCTTCAACCAGCCCCGACCTACCAGTCCGCCTGGTCGAGCACGATCGTGTAGGTCTCGCAGCGCTCGTGGAGCGGCAGCCGACGGCGGATCGTCTGCGTGCTCTGGGGGGCCGCCGGATCCAGCTGCACCAGCCAGGACGCGTCATTGCACGTCACCTTGGCGGCCGCGCTCGCGATCGGGCGCAGGCCCTTGTTCGCAAAGTCGAGCTCGACCTCCACCCGGCCGCCGGGGAACCGCTCAAAGCGTGCCTGCAGGTCCGAGAACGGCTGCACGTCCAGGCGGCGGTTGAACTTGGGGCGGGCGGTAAACACCACCACGCTGCGGTCGTGGTCGATCGAGAAGTCAAAGCCGGACGTGACGTTGAGGCCCAGCAGGCCCTTGTTGCCGCCGTCGTCGATGCTGCTGGCGCAGTCCTCGCAGCTGGTGACCGCCACCGACCCCACCGCCAGGTCGCCCAGCCACACCTTGTCGATCAACGCCACCTGGGCAGACCGCTTCCCGTTGGCCGTGTTGAGCGTCAGCGTGGGCGCGTCGCGCCCCGGTGAAGCGCCGAGCGTGCTCAGCACGTCGCTCGGCAGGGTGGTGTAGGTGGCGCCGGTGTCGAGCATCATCATGGTCTCGACCGTGCGGCCGCCCTGCTCGAACACCACGGGGATGGAGATGCGGCGGCCGTCGCCCTCGAACGGCAGCTCGATCGCGTTGTCGGCGTAGGCCATGCGGGGCAGCGGCGCGGGCTTGTCGACGATGGGCTCCGCGGGCGGCACCTGCACCACGGCCACCTGGGTCTCGTCGGGGAAGGCCTCGGCCACGGTGCGGGCCACGCCGTCACCCTCCAGGTCGCCGGTCAGCATGGACAGGCCGGTGTTGAGCGCCTCGCGCCGCTCGCCGGGGAAGAACACGGGCATGCCCGCGAACAGGGCCAGCGGCCACAGCACCATCATGCCGCCCACGCGGGTCAGGCGGCGCTCGGTGGCGCTGAACGCGACCGCCAGCACCGGCAGGAACACAAGCGCCGTCGCGCTCATCGCCACGGTGTTGGCGCCGCCCTTGCGGGCCACCGCCAGGCCGATCACCGCCGACCACACCAGCACCGACAGGCCCAGGCCCGCGGCGATCAGCGGGTAGGCGAACGGTTCGGGATCGCGGGGGCTGGAGCTCATGTCCCTCCTGTGGGCAACTTGCCCCGACGCCGGGCGGCGCGCTACGGGCGCGACCGGAGGTCACCCGATGGGACGCACGGCGACGTACTTCTGCGTAGACATCGAGTGCTCGGGTCCGGTGCCCGGCTTGTTCGACATGATCAGCCTGGGCTGCGTGCCCGTGGTCGCGGACGGCCCCGGCCGCTATCGCGTGGTCGACGCCAAGTTCTACGTGGAGATCCGGCCGACCGCGCCGCACGTGGATCCGGGCGCCATGAAGGTGAACAAGCTCGACATCGACGCGCTCCGCCGCGACGGCCTGCCCCTGGCCGACGCCCTGGCCCAGCTCGACGCGTTCGTCGCCGCCCACCTGCTGCCGCGCACCACGCCGGTGTTCGTGGGCCACAACGCCCCGTTCGACTGGTCCTTCGTCAGCCACGCCTACCATGTGGCCGATAGGAAGAACCCTTTCGGCTACAAGGCCCTGGACACCAAGGCCCTCTCCATGGGCGTGCTCAAGCTCCACTGGCTCGACACCAACAAGGAGATCCTGGCTGAGCGGCTGACTTTACCGGAAGTCGTTGAAGACTCCGTGCATCGTGCCGACTACGACGCGTGGTATCAAGCCCACATCCTGGCGCGCCTCCTGGAGGCGGGCGGGTTCTCCGAAGCGTGACGGCATGACCCTGGGGAGTCCACGGCGATGAGCGACGACCATTCGGACGACGCGCACTACCTTCACCGCAAGCGGGGCCTGTCCCTGCTGGTGAAGCCGCCCGTCAAGCACGGGCGGGTGATGGCCTGGGAGCGCAAGGGCGCGCTCCTGGTGGGCACCCGTGACGGCAAGGTCGAGCGCGTGCACCCCGCCATGGGCACCAGCCACGTGCTGCAAGGCCTGGGCGCGGCCATCGGCCTGGGCGTGGACGGCGACCAGTTCGTGGTGGTGGAGGAGGGCGGCCGCTGGGGCGCGTTCGACGCCGCCGGCAACCGCGTGGTCGTGGGCGCGCACCCCTTCGAGGGCCCCGTCACCGTCACCTTCCGCGGCGACCGCGTGCTGCTGACCGGCACCACCAAGGGTGAGAAGCAGGTCCTCTTCTACGAGCGCGGCCGCAAGGTGTTCCGCATCCGCCTGCCGCACCGCGCGGTGGCGTTTGTCCTGGGCGAGAACATCGGCCTGGCGCAGTCCAGCCCCGTGGGGCTCGAGGTCATCAAGCTCGCCGACGGCGCCCGCTTCCGCGAGGTCCGCCAGACCGACCACGAGCTGGTGGCGTCCGGCGACCACGTGATCGGCATCGACGCCAAGGGCGTGCGGGTCTGGCCGAACACGGGCGGCCGCGCGGTCGAGGTCAACCTGCCCGACGCCGTCACCGCGGGCCTCACCCCGGACGGCCGCTTTGTCGCGGTCGGCACGTCGCACGGCGGCGTCGCCGTGATCGACCTCACCGACGAGGCCGACCGGCGCGCCCCCACCACCGTGCACGTCACCGAGCACCCCATCCGCACGGTGGCGGTGAACCCCAAGGGCACGGTGCTGGCGAGCAGTGCGGACGCGCTGGCGCTGTGGTCCTGGGAGTAGGCAGGCGCGCCTAGGGCTCGTCGTCCGGCCCCACGAACCAGCGGTCCAGCTTGCCCGACTCCAGCTCCTGAAGCGTGTGGGCCAGGAAGGACCGGTAGGCCACCCAGGCGTGCAGCGACGCGGCCTCCTTGGGATCATTCGTGACGCGGACGCGCTCCAAACGCTTGGGGATTTCCTGGTTCTCGGCCCATCCGTCGCAGCGCTGGATGAAGCGGTGCACGACCATCAGGGCGTCTTCGGGCGCGACGTCGGGGTGTCGCGTGGGATCATAGAGCGTCATGAGAACTCCCGGGGATCGGCCCATACGCTGTGCAACACACCTGTGCAGCAAACGGCGGCGACTTGTCGGACACCGCGGGAATGGGGGTAGAGGGGCCCCTTTTCCTGAATGGAGCCCCCGTGCATTCATCGACGTCGGTTCGTATCCGCTCGAAGACCGGGACAGGGCATCCGACCCGAGACGGGATAGACGCCGCCCACGTGGCCGGAGAGCCCACCATGTCGAATGTGTCCATGTTGGCCGGAGGAAGCGCACGAAGGACGAGCCCGCAAGGCTTGATCCGCGGCGTGCTCCGCGCGCCCTCGGTGGACCCGTCCCAGGCGCTGGCCTTGGTGGCGGACGACCTCGCGCAGACCGAGGTCGAGCTGCGCCGCATCGTGGAGAGCGACGTGCGCGCCCTCCCGCAGATCGCGCACTACCTGGCGGACAGCGGCGGCAAGCGCCTGCGGCCCGCGCTGACTGCGCTCGGCGCGCGCGCGGTGGGGGTCGAGTCGCCCTCGCCCATCCTCATGTGCTGCGGTGAGCTGATCCACCTGGGCTCGCTCCTGCACGACGACGTGGTGGACGACGGCGAGACGCGCCGCGGTCGCCCGAGCGCACAGATGCTGCACGGCAACGCCGTCGCGGTGCTCACCGGTGACCACTGCGTGGCGCGCGCGCTGCTCGCCGCCATCGAGCACGGCGGCGCCGCGGCGGGCGCCGGTCTGGCCCGCACCGTCAGCGAGATGAGCGAGGGCGAGGTGCTGCAGCTGCAGCGCGCCGGCAACCTCGACGTCACGGTCGAAGCCTACCTTGAGGTCATCACCCGCAAGTCCGCGTCGCTGGTCGCGTGGTGCTCGTCGGTCGGCGCGCTCGCCATCGGAGACACGCGCTCCGCGGACGCGCTCGCGCGGTTCGGCCACAGCGTCGGCATCGCGTTCCAGATCGCCGACGACGTGCTCGACTTTGCGGAGGGCACCGGCAAGCGCGCGGGTGCGGACCTCCGCGAGCGCAAGATCACGCTCCCCATCCTGCACGCGCTCGGTCGTGTGCCGGGCCTGAAGGACCGCCTGCGCCGCGCCGCCCCGACCGAGGACGAGCTGCCCGGGCTGTTCAACGCGGTGCGTGACTCTGGCGCGCTGGATCTGGCGCTGGCCGACGCGCACGGCTGGGCCGACAACGCCGTGGCCGCGCTCCAGGAGCTGCCGCCCACGCCCGCCCGCGACGCGCTGGAAGTGCTCGCGGCCTGGCTCGTCGAGCGCACCGTATGAGTCCCGCCCGCCCTGTGGCGCGCCTGGTCCTTGGGGTCAGCGGCGCCAGCGGGTCGATCTACGCGCGGCGCCTCCTCGACTTCTTCGCCGCCACGCAGGCGGCTGAGGTCGCGGTCGTGTTCAGCAAGACCGGCCGCCTGGTGTGGAACGACGAGGTCGGCACGGACCCCGCGGCCTACGGCTTCCCGATCTACAGCCCCGGTGACCTCACCGCGCCGTTCGCGTCGGGCTCCGCGCTGTTCGACGCCATGGTCGTGGCGCCGTGCTCGGCCAACGCCATGGGCCGCATCGCGCACGGCGTGTCCGCCGACCTGCTCGGCCGCGCGGCGGACGTCATGCTCAAGGAGCGCCGCCCGCTGGTGCTCGTCCTGCGCGAGACCCCGTTCAGCCTGGTCCACTGCCGCAACATGGTGGCGGTGACCGAGGCGGGCGCCACCATCATGCCCGCCAGCCCCAGCTTCTACAGCCACCCGCAGACGGTCGACGCCCTGGTCGACACCGTGGTGGCCCGCATCCTCGATCACCTCGGCTTCGACAACGCGCTGATGGCGCGCTGGTCGGGCCAGCTCCTGGGAGGTCGCTCGTGAACACCCTCCGCAAGCCCGCGTCGCTGCCGCTCGTGACGCGCCGCGCGGCCGCCGCCGCAGGCCTCGCCGACATCGCCGACAAGGTGGAGGCCGGCGAGCGCCTCACGTTCGAAGACGGCCAGCGCCTGTTCGCCACGCCCGACGTCGCGGTGGTGGGCGCGCTCGCCAACCTGGTGCGCGAGCGCAAGCACGGCGACCTGACCTACTTCAACCGGAACCAGCACATCAACGCCACCAACGTGTGCGAAGCGACGTGTATGTTCTGCAGCTTCTCGCGCCTCAAGACCGGCGACCCCGAGTCCTACACCATGACGCTGGAGCAGGCCGTGTCGCGCCTGCGCGCGCTGTCGGACACGCTGGTGACCGAGGTCCACATCGTCAACGGGCTGAACCCGGACCTTCCGTTCGCCTACTACACGGACCTGCTGCGGGCGCTCAAGGCCGAGCGTCCGGACGTGCACCTCAAGGGCTTCACCGCCGTCGAGGTTCACTACTACGCGAACAAGTACAACATGACCTACGAGCAGATCCTGCGCGAGTTCATGGCGGCGGGTCTCGACAGCCTGCCGGGCGGCGGCGCCGAGATCTTCGAGCCGCGCGTGCGCCACAAGATCTGCGACGACAAGGTCGACGCCGACGGCTGGCTGGAGGTGCACCGCGTGGCGCACCGCCTGGGCCTGCGCAGCAACTGCACCATGCTGTTCGGCATGATCGAGACCACCGACGATCGCCTGGACCACATGCTCCGCCTGCGCGCGCTGCAGGACGAGACGGGCGGCTTCCAGACCTTCATCCCGCTCAAGTTCCACAACGAGCACAACCGGCTCGCCGGCCTGTACGAGGCCACCGCGGTCGAGGTCCTGCGCACCTACGCGGTCGCGCGGCTCATGCTCGACAACATCAGCCACCTCAAGGCCTACTGGCCTATGCTCGGCGTGCAGGTGGCGCAGGCGGCGCTCTCGTGGGGTGCCGACGACGTCGACGGCACCGTGCGCGAGGAGCGCATCTACCACATGGCTGGAGCCAAGACGCCGCAGGCCTTGTCGCGCGCGGACCTGATCGCCCTCATCCACGGCGCGGGGCGCGTGCCGGTGGAGCGGGACACGCTGTACCACGTGGTCGCGGAGGCCTGAGATGACCCGCTTTCGCATCGGCACCGTCGGCTACCTGAACGCGGCACCCCTCACCAACCTGCTCGACCGCGACAAGTACGAGGTCGTCGCCGCCCACCCGCGGGGCATCGCCACCGCGCTGCGCACCGGTGAGGTCGACATCGCGCTCGTGCCCGCGGCCGCCGCCCTCACCGACGGCGACTGGCGCATCCTGCCCGGCTGGTGCATCGGCGCCGACGGCCCCGTGGCGTCCGTCGTGATCGCCGCGGAGACCGATCCCGAGGCCTGGACCGAGGTCGTGCTCGACGGATCGTCCCGCACGTCCGTCACGCTCGCACGCTTGCTCCTCTCGCAGGGTCCGCTCAGCAAGCGCGTCCGCGCGGACCTCGTCATCACCGACGCCGAGCCCGGCGACGGTCCCAAGCGCGTTGGCGGCACCGTCGCCTCGGTGGTGATCGGCGACCCCGCGCGCGCGCTGCCCGCGCCGCTGCGCAAGTGGGACCTGGCCGAGCTGTGGAAGCAGTGGACCGGCCGCCCGTTTGTCTTCGCCGTGTGGGCGGGCCGCGCCGACCTGCCGCAGTCCGTGCGCGACGACCTGCGGGCCGCGGGTGCCGCGGGCGTGGCCGACATCGCCACGCGCTACACCGGCGCCGATCGCGACTACCTGCTGCACAACCTGCGCTACACGTTCGACGAGTCCGCGCTGATGGGCCTTCGTCGCTACGCCGCGCTCGCGTTCCGCGCGGGCTTGATCGGCACGTCGGACGTGCGCTTCTACGAGCCGTCCGAGCCGAGCCGCCCGCGCGCGGTCGACGTGGACGCCAAGCTGGCCGCCGCGCTCGACGGCGCGCGCCTGGACGCGGTCGACGCGCTCACGCTGCTGCGCGACGCGCCGGGCGCTGAGCTGCTCGCCGCCGCCAACCTGCGCCGCCTGGAGCTCCACCCGGAGCGCGAGGTCAGCTACCTGCTCGCGCGCGCGTTCCCCGCCGCGCTGGTCGCCGCGGGCGGCGCGCCGTTTGGCGCCGCCGTGACGTCCGCGCTCGGCGACAAGGCCAGCACCGTCGTGCTGTCTGACCTGGGCCTGCTCGACGCGGACACGCGCCTCGCGCGGCTGGAGGTCGTGAAGGCGGCGGGCCTCGACGCGCTCGGCGTGGACGTGGATCAGGTCGACGTCGCCACCTTCCCCGCGCTGCGCGACGCGGGCCTCGCGGGCCTGTCGTGGCGTGTGACGCAGGCGCCGCCGCTCGCCGCGCTGGCCGCCGCGCGCGCCGCCGGCCTGCCGGTCGACGCCGAGCTGTGGATCGACGCCGACGGCGACGAGGCGCAGATCGTGTCGCGCCTGCTCGTGCTGCGCGGCGCCGCTGAGACCACCGGCGCCATCACCACCGCGTCCGTGCACCTGGCGCTGCCGTCGGGTTCGCTGATCGAGCCGGGCCGCCCCACGCCGTCCTGGTTCTTCCGCACGGTCGCGCTCGCGCGGCTGCTGCTCGGCGCGGTGCCGCACATCAGCGGATCGCCGCGCACGCAGGGCGTTGACGCTTCGCAGGCCGCACTCGCCGGCGGCGCCGACGACCTGGGCGTGCTCGCCACCGGCGTCTGGTCCACCGACGACGACGTGCACGACTTCCCGGTTGACGTCGACCTGGCTGAGCGCGCGATGCGCGTGGCGGGCTTCAGCGTCGTGCGTCGCGTCGCCTCGTTCGACTCGGTGGGCGGCGCGCTGACCTCGCTCAAGCGAGTGCGCCCGGTCGAGTCGCGCGCGCGCGCGGACTGATCGCGTGGACGCGCCGACGATCGTCGCGGCGCGGGCGCTCTGGACGCCCTCGGGTCTGCTGACCGACGCGACGGTCGTGCTGCGCGACGGGGTGATCGCTGAGGTCCGCCCGTGGCGCGCAGGCGACGGCGATCGGGTCGACGGACTGGTGGTCCCAGGCCTGATCAACGCCCACACCCACACCGAGCTGTCGCACGTGGCGGGCAGGGTGAAGGGTGCGACGCCCGGCTTTGTGCCGTGGCTGGACGCGCTGTGGGCGGTGGGCGCGGTGGCGGGGCAGGCTGAGGCGCGCGCGGCCGCGGCGGCGTCGCTGCGCGATCACGGCACCGCCTACGTCGTCGACGTGTCGAACGCGGGCGACACCGCGGCGGACTTGGCGTCCGCGCACCTGCGCGGCGTCGTGCAGCACGAGCGCTTGGGCTTTGACGCGCGCACCGTGCCCGCGACGATCGCGTCGCTGGTGAACGAGCCCGCGGGCGCGCCGGGCGTGGTCGTGCGCGCCGCACCCCACGCGCTCTTCTCGACCGCGCCGGAGCTGGTGGTCGCGTGTGTGCGCGCAGGCCCCAAGGGCGTGCCGTCGACGATCCACGTCGGTGAGGCGGAGGACGAGGCGCGCTTCCTGATGTCGGGCGACGGCCCGCACGCTGAGCTGCTCGATCGGCTGGGTCGCGAGTGGCGTGGCTGGCCGACGCCGGGCGTGGGTCCGATCGACGTGCTGTCGCGGCTTGGTGTGCTGGGGCCGGACCTGCTGCTGGTCCACGGCGTCCTGCTGGACCACCGCGCTGTCTTGTCGATCGCGTTCGCCGACGCGCCGGTCTGCTTCTGCCCGCGCAGCAACCTGCACGTGGGCGGTCTGCTGCCGGACGTGCCCAGCTACTTCACCGCGGGCGTGCGCTGCGCGCTCGGCACCGACAGCCTGGCGTCGTCGCCGGACCTGGACGTGCTGGGCGAGATCCCGGTGTTGGCCGCCGCGTTCCCGGACGTGCCGGTGTCACGCTGGCTGGCGATGGTCACGCACGAGGGCGCGGCCGCGCTGCGCGCGACGGGCGTGGGCGAGGTGGCGGTGGGCGCGCGCCCGGGCCTGCTGCAGCTCGACGTGGGCCGCGTGGAGGACCTGGGGCGCGCGGCACCGGCGCGACGGTGGATCGTCGCGCCGTGATCGCGTCGGTCGCGCCGTCCGCGACGCGCCGAGGCGCCGCGCACGACGGCTCGGTCGTTACTTCTTGAGCAGCTCGAGGTCGAGCTCGATCGAGACCTCGTCACCGACCACGTAGCCGCCCTGGTCCAGGCCCTTGTTCCAGCTGACGCCGAAGTCCTGGCGGTTGATCTTGGCGGTGGCGGTGGTGCCGGCCTTGATGTTGCCCCACGGGTCCTTGAACTCGCCGGACAGCGTGTTCACGTGGAACACGACCTCCTTGGTGATGCCGTGCAGGGTGAGGTCGGTGACCAGGTCAAAGCCGGTGGCCTTGATGTTCTTCACGGACTTGGAGACGAGCGTCATCTCCGGAAACTGCGCGACGTCGAAGAAGTCCGGCGCCTTGAGGTGCGTGTCGCGGTCGGCGTTGTTGGTGTCGACGCTGGTGATGTCGACCTTGCCGCTGACCTTGGTGGCCGCGACATTCTTCGGGTCCCACTCGATGGTGCCCGACACGGTGCCGAACGTGCCGCGGACGGTGGAGACCATCATGTGGGTGACGCTGAAGCCGATCTGGCTGTGCGCGCCGTCCACCTCGTAGGTGGTGGCGAAGGCGGGCATCGAGAGAGCGAGCGCGAGCATGGCAAACAGGGGACGCATTGGGCTCCGGGGCGGGCAGGAATCAACCGCGTCGCCTCTGTAATCATCCCCATTTTGAGCGGAAAGCATAGGCTTTGCAAGTCACTACTGCACCAGTGCAATAATCCAAGGTCGGCCTCCGTCCGGGCTTACTCGGTGACCGACTGCCAGTCCTTGTCGTCGAGGAAGCTGCCGAGCCAGGCGCCCATGGTCACGTCGCCGGCCTTGGTGTCCTCCAGGCCGCCGATGGTGATGAACGACGAGAACATCTCGAACTCGGGAGGCACGTCGCCCAGCACGCCCGAGATGTCGCCGATCAGCGACCCGTGCTGCGCGCCGTTGTTCAGGAAGCGGCCGTAGCGGTCGGGGAAGGCCTTGAGGAGCTTGTCCGTCTCGCGCACGAGCGGCGCGCGGAAGTCGGCCTGCGGGATGGCGAGGAACATCTGCGTGATCACGAAGTCTTCGTAGCTGCTGTACATGCCGACCCGCAGGGTGGGGTCCTGGTCGAGCTGCCAGCCGACGACGGGCATCAGGTGGCCGCCCGTCAGGCAGTCCGTGCACGACGTCGGCAGCACGCTGCCCGCGTTCAGCTCGTCGATCAGGCGGGTGAGGAAGCCCGGGTCGCCGTCCTTCACGACGCCCACGCCGGAGTCGTTCATCACGGACAGCTCGGCGTCGGGCCACGCGCGGCGCACCAGCGGCGTGCCCACGATGGTGCCGTAGCCGCCGCCGCTGCTGCCCGAGAACAGCAGGCGCGTGGCGCGCGGGAACGCGTTGATCGCCACGTCCAGCGCCGCCGACAGGTTGGCCAGGCCGTGCTGCTGGCGGTCGGGCGCGCCGTCGCCGTCGTCGTCGATGTCCGCGTCGCCCGCGAACAGCGAGCCGTCGCAGTAGGGCACGTAGACCACGTTCCAGTCGCGGACCGGGTTGGCCTGAAGGTCCGGGTCCGTGATGTCCAGCGGCGGGATCCCCGGGGGCGCCGTGGGGATGGCCAGGCACAGCTCGCTGGTGCACAGACCGCCGCCCTGCAGGAAGATCACGACGTTGTCGCTGCCGCGGTCTTGGGTCATCACCCGGAACGGCGAGCCGTCGTAGCACATGGGCGCCGACGGGCCGTCCTCCTGGGCCGGGTCAAAGTCGTTCTGCACGACGCCGTCGGCCTCGCTGGTGGCGGTCGGCTGAAAGACGCCCATGTAGCGGTCGATCCCCTGGTCGTAGAGCTCCTGGTACGGGGCCTCCTGGGTGCAG
>CAIOSP010000047.1 GCA_903861005.1 uncultured Pseudomonadota bacterium | reverse complement strand
GGCGCCACCGGAGTCGGCGCCGACGCCGGCGCCGGGATCGCGTTCCGGTCCAAGCACGCCTTCAGCGACTCGGCCGACATCCACACCCGGTTGCGGCCTCGGTACTTCACCATGCCGCCCGCGTCCTCACGGTCCTGGCAGGCGAACGCGTCGACGGTCGCGTACACGCGATCGCCGAACTCGATCTTTGCGGCGTCGAAGTTCCCCTGCGCGTCCGTCCCGCAGTACGACGCGACCTGCTTGATCACGTCCTCGCGCGCCTTGTTCCGGGCCATCGACTCGGAGTCGTAGAAGTCGGACACGCCGACGAACAGCGTGAAGCCCTCGCGCTCGGGCGCGTCCGCCATGTACTGCTGGCAAGTCGGCACCTGGATGGTCTGGGTGCGGTACGCGAAGAACTCGCTGCACTCCTGCCAGCCGGCCGCCGGGAACGCCGCGCAGCCGCTGCCCTCGCCCGGCCACTTCATCGACACGCCCCAGCCGCGGGTCCAGTCCACGTTGGCCTGGGGGGAGTACTTCAGGTTCTTGATGCCGATCTTGGCCTCGGCCGAGGAGTTGGCGAGCGTGTAGTAGGCGCCCTGCCCCTTCCACCACTCGCTGATCACCTGGTCCTGGCACTGGTCGGGCTGGAGCACGCAGCACTTGCGGTACTCGTCGACCGACTCGGGGTCGACGATGCGCTTGGCCGACAGGTGGTAGTCCAGCCCGCCAACCTGCGTGTTCGAGTAGCCGCCGCTGATGTCGGCCACGTCGAAGGACACGCCCGCCCCCACCTTGAGCGACGACTGCACGACCTTGGAGAAGTCACCGCTGGCGGCGACGTCCTTGTACTTGAGCTGCTGTGTGCAGGAGGACAGGACGACCTCGTAGTCCTTGAGGCCCTTCTCATCGACCTTCTCGCGCACGGCGGAGCCCCACGACGGGGTGGGCTCGCTGGCGGGGGACTGGAGCACGGCGTCGAACTGCACGGCAGTCTTGGCCAGATCGCGCAGCATCTTCGCGCGCCAGTTGGACGCCTCGGCGGCGGTCGCTCCAACCACGGCCAGCACACACACAGCGATCACGGGGCGACGGTTCATCAGTGTCCTCCGCGGTGGATGATACACGATCTGATCCGTGGCCACGAACAACCGCGTGTACTCCGCGCGGAGCTTGCTGACAGGCTCACTCGCGCAGCAGCACGTCTGTGTAGAAGCGAACCTTCTGCAGCGCGCGACCCAGCGCGTTGCGGTGGATGTCCTTGCGCAGCCACACCAACGCGCGGCGCTCCACGGCGTAGCGGTCCCACTGCTTGGCCTTGGTCTGCGCGGCCTTGGCCTTGTCCGGGTCTACGCCTTCCAGCGGGGCCCACAGCGAGACGCGGTCGTAGCCGAACACCGCCAGGTCCTCGTCCGTGAGCGAGGCGACCATGGTGCGGAGCATGTCCAGGCGCTTCTCATTGCCCGCCACCTGCACCGCCCACTTCTGCAGCGACTTGGTGTTGGGCTTGGTGTCCTTCTTCACGCCGATCGGGTCACCCAGACCCTTGCTGTCGACGTCCTTCTTGCCGTACTCGATCATGTCGGCCGTGTAGTCCATGCCGGCCACCGCGCAGATGGCGCGCAGCTCCTTCTCCGGGTCCTGGACCAGGTCCTCGTAGCGGACGTGGTGGAAGCGCTGGGCCGTGTGGTTGCGCACGAAGCTGGCCAGCGCGGGCACGTAGCGCTCGACGATCTTGTTGTGGTTCCAGGCCGCGTCCCAGTCGTCGTCGAAGAAGCTCTCGGCGAAGCTGGAGAAGATGGCGAACGGGTGCCGCGTGAGCAGCACGTACGACGCGTCCGGGTACACCGTCTCGATGAACGGCAGGATCAGGCTGTACGCGGGCGTCTTGTCCAAGAAGAAGCGCTTGCCCGTAGGCTCGAGCATCGCGCCGAACAGCGTGTCCGTGTAGGCGCGCAGGGCCTGGATGTAGGTGGCCTCACCGCCAGGCAGGTCGTCCACGAACTGCTTCACCGACTCAGCCGCCTGGAACGGGTCGTAGGGGGCCTTGTCCACGTAGGCGTAGTACCCAAGGTGGGCGAGCGGCGTGAGCAGGTGCGGCTCGGGGCGGGTGTAGATGTCCGGATGCACGTTGAGCATGCGCATCAGGAGCGTGGTGCCGGAGCGCGGAGCCCCGACCACAAAGAACATGCGACCGTTCATCTCCACCGACATGACCGCTCCTCACGACGTCCCCCAGGCTAACCTGAGGCCCATCGCATCGCTGCCTCGGGGTGACGCGTGACGGACCGATACGCCGACGGGCGACATCTCGCGGAAAACCCGCGCTGGCACTCGGAGGACGCGCCGCTCAAAGCCGACGCCGTGATGCGCCTGCTGCGCTCGGTGGGCTGGACGCCCGCCAAGGTCGTCGACGTCGGCTGCGGCAGCGGCGACGTGCTGCGGGCCCTGCGCGCGCGCCTGGACGCAGGCTGGGGCCACGACACCCAGCTGGTCGGCTGGGAGTCGAGCGCCGACGCCGCGTCGCTGTGGACGCCCACCCCGGGCGTCACGCTGCGCCGCGGCGACCCGATCGCGACCGGCGAGCGCGGCGATCTGGTGCTGGCGCTCGACGTGTCCGAGCATGTGGACGACGACGTCGGGTTCTTGCGCGACCTGGCCCGCCTGGCGCCGCGCGTGCTCCTCCGGATGCCGCTCGACGACTCCTGGCTGGACCGGCTCCGCCCCGCCCGCAAGCGGGCCGCGCGCGAGCGCTACGGTCACCTGCACGCCTACACCCGCGCCGTCGCGCTGGAGCGCCTGAAGAGCTCTGGCTGGACGGTGGTCGCCACCGACTACGATCGCGCCCCCCCTGTCCTGGACAGCGTCCGTCGACGCTGGATGGATCGTGTCCGACGCGTCGGTCTGCGGGTCGCCCCAGACCTCGCGGTGGACGCGCTCGGCGGCTGGAGCCTGATGGTCGCGGCGCGCAAGGCGGACGGGTCTTAACCCGCGGCTCACTCGGTCTTGAGCTCCACGGTCTCCACGGCGTGCGCCGCGACGTCCGCCTCCTTGAACCACACGTCGCGCAGCGAGCCCTGGGCGTAGGCCTCGGTCTGGTCGTGCAGGTGCTCGGACGATGGCACGTCGGACTGCCCGTAGACCATGGTCGCGCGGGCCGTCGGGCCGTCGTCGCCAAAGCCGACGGCCAAGATGAAGCTGTTGCCGTCGCTCACCCACCAGCCGTCCGAGGTCATGCCGCTGACGTCCTCGATCGCCTCGGGCGCGACCGCGTGCGGGAGCAGCGTCGTCGAGCCGTCCGGCCACCACTCAGACACGCCGATGGTGCCCTCCCAGTATTGTCCGCCCGGCACGCCCACCTGTACGCCGTCCTCGAACGGCATCTTCTGGGCCTCGCCAAAGGTGGGCAGCGTCGCACCGATCTCGGCGAGGCGCTGCACGCCCAGCGCCAGCGCGCGCAGCACGATGTCCGGATCACGCGCGGCGCCGGCGTCGGGCGTTGGCGCAGGCACCACATCGCGGGGCGTACCCAGCGGGTCCGCCGCCTCGAACGGCGTCTTGAACAGGCCGCCGCCGCCCGCGTTCAGGTCCCCGACGTCAAATTGGCCGCTGGCGAGCATCGCGCGCCAGACCACCGGCCCCGCGGTGTCGACCGTGTAGCGGCCATCCCACGCCGCGAGCGCCGCGCAGGCCGCGCTGACGTCCACGCTCACGCCGCCGCCGATCGCCACGGTCGTGCGACCGTTGCAGCGCTCCACCACCGCCGGAAGCGCGATTTCGGTGATCGACGAGCGCATCGACAGCGCCGCCGTCTCCACCTCGGCGAGCGAGAACTTGCCGTTCGCGCCGCTCGCCGTGCCTTCGCCGGTCTCCGACAGGAAGCGCGCGTTCATGCGCGTGCGCCCGCTGCGGGCGGTCCGCTCGGGACCGTAGAGCGCCTGGTTGTAGCCCTCGAGCGGCGTCTCCACGTTGGTCAGCCAGTGGCTGTCGTTCGCGTTGAACGCGTAGGCGCGCGTGAGCAGCTGCGGCGCGTCCTCGAGCGGCACCAGGCCCGCCTTGGCGGCTCGCGGGTCGGTCACCCACTCGTTGCCCTCGTCGCTGCCGTCGACCAGGATGGCGCCGTAGCTGGCGAACTGCCCGGCGAGCAGACCGATCGGCGTGAAGCCCGTCTGCAGCTCATGCCATTTGGCGATCGCCGCGTCGGACAGATCGGGCACGCGCGACGTGTCGGCGAACCAGGACTGGCCCTGGTCGTCGGTGGCCAGCGTGTAGACCCACGGGATTCCCTGCACGTCGTGCGCGGCTCGCAGCTCGTCGAGCGTGGTCGCGTCGTCCATGTGCTGCCACACGTCGAACATCGCGGTGTTGTTCTCGTTCACGTCACGGAAGCTGATCGCCAGGCTGCTCGACCACCCCACAACCGGTGCGTCGATCACGGGGCCGTAGTGCGAGGCCCAGGTGGTGCGCGTGACCGGACGGACGACGCCGTCATCGCCCAGCACGTCGATCACGTGCTTGGTGGACGTCATCTGCCGCCAGGTGTCGCCGACCTTGTACCGGGTGGGGTCCGCCGGATCGAGGGTGAGCGCGTAGCCGACGAAGCGCGGCGCGTAGGACACCGTGTGGGTCCACGCGACGTGCTCGTTGAAGCCAACGTTCACGATCGGCACGCCCATCAGCGACGCGCCGTAGACGTTGAGCTCGCCGGGGATGGTGAGCTGGACCTCGAACCACTGCTTCTCGCCCACGCTGGGGAAGTGCGTGTTCGACAGCAGCAGGCCCTTGCCGTTCTCGGTGCGGTCGCCGCCGATCGTCCAGCCGTTGCTGCCCAGGCGCGGGCTGTGGATCGCCTCGCCGATCTCCTTCAGGCGCTCGATGCCGCGAGGTGCCGGCGGCGGGGACGCGGCGCCGGGGGGCGTGGCGCGGCCGACGTCCTTCACGAACACGGCGCCGCTGCCGTCCAGGCCCAGCGCCAGCGCGTAGGCGAGGATGTCCTGCCCGTCGAGCGCGCGCACCCAGCCGGCGTCCTTGCAGGGCTCGGGGGCGGCGTTCTCGTCCATCCAGCGGTCCAGGCCCGCGGCGTAGCCGACCAGCACGTCCTTCTGGGTCTGCGGCAGGTCGGTCCACGCGGACTTGGCCTTGGCGACGACGTCGTAGGCCCGCCAGCCCGCGTCCTCGTCGAGGATCTCGCCGGAGGCGCCCGCGCCAAACCAGCGGGCGCGCTCGCCGCGCACCTTGAGGATCTGCTCTTGGAGGATGCAGAGGTGGTCGCGCGCGAACGCGTAGCCGTACCCGTAGGCGACGCTGCCGTAGTCGTCGCCAGTGATGTGCGGCACGCCGAACTCGGTCCAGCGGACGGTCGCGTTGTACGACGGCGGCACGGTCTCGGCCGGATCGTCGGTCTTGCAGGACATCAGGGACAGGAGGGCAACCCACGGGAGCAGACGCAACGGACACCTCGCGGGGTGCTTCATCGCACGGTCGCGGGCGGCCCCGCCACCCTGGCGCGACCACATGCCACATGGCGGGGCGGTCGGGTCTGCATACGTGGCGCAGCCGAACATGACCCTCCGCCACCTCCCCCTGCTGCTGCTGTCGCTGACGACCTCGTCGTCGGCGTGGGCGTGCGCGACCTGCGGGGCGGGAGATCCGTCGATCTCGGTGGTGGGGAGCGAGAAGCCCACCGCGGGCACCGTGCGCTTCACGGTCGAGGCCAGCTACCGCTACGCCGCCTCAGCCGCGCCGCAGGGCGGGGTGTGGCTTAGCGACCGGCTCGCCCTCACCCCGGGCGTCGCCTGGACTGTCGATCGGCGCGTCGTGCTGACCGCGACCATCCCGCTGGTCATGGCGTCGGAGCGAACCCCCAACCTGGCCTGGGGCCGTGGATACGGGCTCGGCGACAGCACGCTCGGCGCCCGCGTGGTCGCGCTGCGCAAGGACGGCGCGTTCGACCACCTGGGCGGCGTGTCCCTGGGTCTGGAGCTGCCCACCGGCGTCCGGATCAAGCAGGACGGCGTGCCGACGAGCGAGCACACGCAGCCGGGGACGGGCGCTTGGTCGCCGACGGCGGGCCTGTGGTACGGCGGCTACGGCAGCTTCGCGTCGGTCTTTGCGAGCGTGACCGGGCGCTACACGTCCCCCGGCTGGGACGCGCGTCGGCCCGGGTCCGGCGTGCTCGCCACCGTCTCCACCCAGATCCAGCCCATCCCCGAGGTGGCGCCTCGCGTCAGCGTCGACGGGCGCTGGCTGGACTCGGACCGCGTGGACGGCATGCCCATGCCCGGCACGGGGGGCTGGCTGCTGCAGCTCACCCCGGGCGCCGCGTTCTCGCCCGGCCAGGACGTGGTGCTCACCCTGGCCGTGGGCGTCCCCGTCCTTCAGGTTGGTTACGAGGACCGAGAGGGCCTGAGCCCGCGCCTGGGGGTCAGCGTTGAGCTGTGAGCGCGCCCGGTTCGCCGCCCTCCTCGGGCTGGCAGGCTGCTACACGCAGGTCGCCGGGCTCGGCGTGGACGTGGTCGTGGCGCCGTCCGACGCCGACGTGGCCTTTGTGCAGGAGCGGCGGTCGGTCACCAACGACCTGGGCTTCGCGATGGTGATCCGCCACGGCTGGATCGCCGTCACCCACGTCGAGCTGGAGCGGTGCCCGGCTGGGTCACAGGCGCGGTCCTGGCTGCCATCGCTGGAGGCGTCCGCGGACGCGAGCGAGGGTCTGGCCGACGACATGGACGCGGGCGTCGTGCCGCTGGGCGTCCGCGGCGGCGAACCCATGACGCTCGGCACGCTGCGCCCGTCGCCGGGATCGTTCTGCGCCGTGACGGTGCAGTATGGTCCGGTCGGATCGCTTGACGACACCGGCGTCCCCGACGGGACGTGGACCCTCGACCTGGACCTGGGCGACGACGCCCCGCGCCCGCTCCACGACGCGTCCCGCCACCTGGCGACCGCCGAACTGGAGCCGCCGCTCGAGCTGGACGCCCACCACCGCCACGCCACGCTGGCGATCGCGTTGCCCGTCGCCCGCTGGTTCGACGGCCTGCGCCCCACCCGCAGCGACGACGACATGCTCGCCACGATCAACCGCGACCTCGCCTCGCCCCCGCTCGTGGAGCTCCGATGACCCAGACGCCCGCGCACGCGCTCGGACTGGGCGGGCTGCTGCGCCTGCGGCTGCTCGCGGTTGTGGGCATCCTCGCGCTGGTGCTCCTCGCCCGGTACGGCCTGGGCCTGGAGCTTCCGCTCAACGAGCTGCTCATCGTGCTCGCTACCTGGGTGGTCGTGACCTTCGCCACCGGCATGTGGCTCGCGCGGCAGGGCGAGGACGTCGGCCCGCTCCCGCTGACGGCCGCCATGGCGCTCGACGCGGTGCTGCTCACCGTCGTGTTCGCGCTGACGGGCGGCCCGTCGAACCCGTTCAACTTCCTGTATCTGGTGTACATCGCGCTGGCGTCGGTGGTGCTGCCGCCGCGGCACGCGTGGGCGCTCGCCGCGCTGGCCACCGGCCTGTTCGCGCTGCTCTTCGTGTGGAACGTGCCGCTGGGTGGCATGAGCCACATGGGTCACGAGGGGCACGACATGTCGCTGCATCTGCGCGGCATGTGGGTGGCGTTCGCGCTGGCGGCGGCCCTGATCCTGGGCGTAGTGAGCCGCGTGTCGACCGCCCTGTCGGACCGGGAGCGAGAGCTGGTCGTGGCGCGCGCGCAGTCCGCACGCAGCGCCCGCCTGGCATCGCTCGCCACCCTGGCCGCGGGCGCCGCGCACGAGCTGGCGACGCCTCTGGGCACCATCAGCATCGTCGCGAAGGAGCTGGAGCGTGACCTGGGCGACAGCGCGACGAACGCCGACGCCGTCGCCGATGTGAAGCTCATCCACGAGCAGGTGGCCCGCTGCCGCGCGATCCTGGAGGCGCTGCGCGCGGACGCGGGCGATCCGGCGGGTGAGGCGCGCGAGGCCGTCACCCCCGCGGCGCTGGTCGCGCGCGCGAGCGACGGCCTGGACCGAGAAGCCTGCGTGTCCGTGCAGGGCGACGCCTCGTCCGCGCTGGTGCGCACCTTCCCGCGCTCCGTCGCGCTCGCGCTCCGCAACCTCATCAAGAACGCGATCGAAGCGACGCCCGCTGACGGCGTCGTCACCGTCACCTGCACCGTCCGCGATCGTGTCCTCACCCTCGCCGTACACGACGATGGCCCGGGCATCCCCGCCGACGTGCTCGAGCGCGTCGGCGAGCCGTTCTACACCACCCGCCCGACCGGCCGTGGCATGGGCCTGGGCGTGTTCCTGGCCCGCACCGTGGCCGAGCGCCTGGGCGGCACGCTGCGGCTCGACTCCACCGCGCGGGGCACGACCGCCTCGCTCACCATCCCCGCCGAGTGACCCGATGACCGCCTCGACCGACCTGCCATCCATGCTCCTCGTCGACGACGACGACACATTCCGCGAGCGCCTGGCCCGCGCGCTGCGCAAGCGCGGCTACGACGTGCGCACCGCGCCCGGCATGCTCGACGCCGTCGCGCTCGCGCGCACCGAGTCCCCCGAGTACGCGGTGGTCGATCTGCGCGTGCCGGACGGCAGCGGCCTGGAGATCCTACGCGAGCTCAAGGCGATCGACGCGACCACGCGCGTCGTGATGCTGACCGGCTACGGCAGCATCTCCACGGCGATCGACGCGATGCGCTTGGGCGCCGACAACTACGTCGCCAAGCCGGCCGACGTGGACGACATCCTGGCCGCCTTCGAGCGCGCCGAGGCGCCGCCGCTCCAGCCGAGCGCCGACTACAAGGCGCCGTCGCTCGCCCGCGTCGAGTGGGAGCACATCAACCGCGTGCTCAGCGACTGCGGCGGCAACATCTCGGAGGCCGCGCGCCGCCTGGACGTCCACCGTCGCTCGCTCCAGCGCAAGCTGCAGAAGTACCCGCCGAAGGAGTAGCGACTACGACGTGCACTTCAGCCGGGGATCCTTGGAGATCTCGGCCATGCTCTCGAACGTCTTCAAGATGGTCTTGGTGGCGAACCAGCTCATCACGGACGGCGAGAGGTTCCCGCCCGGGTCCACCCAGGTGTAGTACTCGACCAGCGTCTGGTGATCGTTCACCGCCAGCAGGAACCAGCTGCCGCGCGTGAACCCGAGCATCACGCCCTTCGCCATGTAGGCCTTGCCGGCAGCGCTGGTCACCTCGGATCCGTCTGGCGCGTTCTGCCAGGTCAGCTCGCGCGCGTTGCCGCCGCTCGCCGTGGCGAGGTTGGGGTTGAGCGTACGGATCGTCACCCACCAACGGTCGTCGATCAGCGGCACGCCGGACGGTAGGTACTGGAACACGTGTCGACCGCTGGTGCAGGGCGTGCCGGACACCAGCTCCGCGTAGTCCAGGCTGGTGTACTGGGCGTGCAGCGCCTCGTCATTGATCGCGCCCCACAGGCGGTCGATCGGCACGTCGACGACGGCGACGCCGTAGGACTTCTTGGCCGCCACGCCGTCGACCGAGCGCAGGCCGGTGACCACCTCACCCTTGGCGACGCGCGCGTACTCGTCGGCGGAGATCGTCGGCGCGCCTTGCACCATACGAAGCGGTCGCCACGGCGTCGCCTGCTGAAGCGTCGCCGGAAGCGTCGGGGCCGGTCCGGCCACCGCGATCGTCAACCACACCATCCACGTCCACATGTTCGCTCCACCCACGTCGCGAGTCTAGCACCAACAACACGCCACACCGCGCCGATCCGTCCTACCTGTTGCCCGCCGGCAGGCCGGATGGGCAGCGGGACAGCAGGAAGTGCTCGTCGCGGATCACCTCCACGCACCCGTGCGCGGTGTCGGGCGGGACACGATCGAAGCGTCGGTCCCACAGGTGCCAGGCCTCACCCGGGATGGGCTTGGAGGTCCACACGAAGGGCACGCCCTTCACCACGGAGCAGCGGTCGGACGGGCAGCCGCCGCAGGTCGGCACCGGCTCGGTCAGCAGGCCGTCCACGTCGTAGCGAATCAGGTCCGCGATCATCATGTCCTCGGTGTAGACGCACTCGGTCCCCACCTTGGCGACGATCTCGTCCAACCGCGCGACCATGGCCTTGGGCGCGTTCAGGTCGCGCGCCGTGCCCAGCCAGATGCCGCCCTCGGCGACCATCTCCCAGTGCTGCCACGGCGGGAGCCACAGCACCCACAGCACCACCGCGCGGAACAGCCACGCGAACCAGCGGCCCGGCGCGACCGACGCCATGGCCGGCGCCCACAGGCTCAGCACCACGCAGATGATCGGCGAGCGCACCAACATGAACGTCGACATGCCCACCAGCATCAGCCACGCGAGCGAGGCCGCCGCGAGCCAGAGGCGCGTCACCGGCTCGCGCCGCCACGACACGACCAGCGCCGCGATCGTCGACAGCACGATCACGGCGATCGGGACGATCGCCTCCTGGTTGGTCGCCATGTCGAGCGAGGCCAGCCGGGTCGTGCCGGTCATGCCCTCCACCGCCGGGCGGCTGGTGCTCCACAGGTAGAACCAGCGGAAGAACGGCGCCCACGTGAGCAACGTCGCGCCAAACGCCGCGGCGATCGCCGCCGACCGGTGGCGCCAAAGGACCAGCAGGAACGCGAGCAGCACAAACGGCGCGGTCAGGTAGTGGATCCAAGAGCACAGGCCGCCGAGCACCGCGATGCCCAGCACCTGCGACCAGGTCGGGCGCTCGTCGCGGGTGAGCACCGTCGCCGTCACGTCGGCCAGCCACGGCACCAGCAGCGCGAGCCAAGCGTAGGCGCGGAACATGGTCGTGTCGGTCAGGTGCGGGATGGCGAGCGCGAGCCCGCCCGCGGTGACCGCGGCCGCCCACGGCCCGCCGCGACGCCACGCCATCCACGCCGAGTAGACAATTCCTAGGCTGCCCATCGCCGCCGACGCAACCCGGCCGGCGGGCAGCACCCACTCGTTCGGGAAGGCGGCGAACAGGATCTGCAGCAGCGGCGGGTTGGACGCCAGCTCCGTGGAGAACAGGATCGACCGCACACCGGCCGGGTCGAACATCCCGATCTCGTCGTTGTGGTAGCCGCGCCGCGCCAGCCAGAAGCGCAGGCCCGCGCCGCCCACCAGGAACGCCAGCATCACGACCGCCGCGAGGACGTCGAGCACGGAGCGGCGAGGCGTGGGCACCGAGACGTCGGTCATGGGTCCCTGGGGAATCGCGGGCAACCTACGGCGCGCGGGCGTTCGTCGCAACGCCGTCGCAGACGGAGTCCTGCCGAGGTAGAGCCGAACCCGGAGTGACGCAAGATGTGCAGGATCTTCGGGTTCCGAAGCGTGCTGGACAGCCACGTGCACCGTTCGCTGCTCGACGCGGACAACGCGCTGGCCGTGCAGAGCGAACGCCACCCAGATGGTTGGGGCGTCGCGTACTACGTGGCCGGGTCCCCGCACCTGGTCCGGGCCGCCGGCACGGCCATGTCCGACCACCTCTTCCACCGGGTGAGCGGCGTCGTCACCTCACAGACCGTCCTGGCGCACATCCGCAAGGCGACCCAGGGCGACCTGCACGCGCTGAACTGCCACCCCTTCCAGTACGGACGCTGGGTGATGGCCCACAACGGCGACGTGCCGGGGTTCAATGACATCCGGGACGAGCTGCTGTCGCACGTGGGCAGCCGATACCGGCCGTTCCTGCTGGGCGAGACCGACAGCGAGGTCATCTTCCTGGTGTTCATGACGCACCTGGCCAAGCTGGTGGACCCGACGCGCCGCGGCACGCCGGTCGAGTCGGTGGTCGACGCGCTCCGGAGCACGGTCGCCACGGTGCGGCAGGTGGCCGACGGCCGCCCCGGGTTCACGCCCGCGCTGCTGTCGCTGGTGGTGACGGACGGCGAGCTGATGGTCGCGCATCAGGGCGGCCGGTCGCTGCACTGGACGTCGTACAAGGTCGGCTGCTCAGAGCGCGACGCCTGCGCGTTCTTCTCGCCGGAGTGCGAGGCGCCCACGCGCACCGGCTACGTGAACCACCTGATCGTGTCGAGCGAGCCGCTCCAGGGCGAGAACGTCTGGGTCGAGCTGAGCCCCGGCGACGTGGTGGCGGTGGACACCTTCATGCGCCTCCACCACTTCCCGAGCCCCGATCAGGCGACCTCGCCCACCGTGCCCTGCGCCGCGTCGGCCTGCTGATCGGCCTTGGCCGCCAGGCGCGCCTGCCTGCGGGCGCGGTCGGTCTTCTCCTTCTCGGTGCCGAAGTAGACCTCCCGCGTGCCCAGGACGTAGTCCCAGAGCGGCACGGTCACGCCCCAGTTCGCATCTTGGTTGAGCGCCATGTGGTGGTCATAGTGCCAGGGCACCCACCGGCGCGCCCAGTCGGCGTCCAGGTGCGCGCGCTTGTGGACCGCGTAGTAGAAGACGCCCCACACCATCATGGTCGCATAAATTACCGGTGAAAACATCGCTATCGGGCTCAACAACGCGCCACCTCCGGCCAGCGCGAGCACCTCCTTGAACTGGGAGTGCCACCCGAACAGCGAGCGCTGGTAGTGCGGGTCTACGTGGTCGTGCTGGCGGCACTCCTTGTGGTGCTCGTGCCAGTGGAAGGCCCAAAACGAGGACTTCGTCCGGCCGAGCCCGTGAAGCACGTACTTGTGCACGAACCACTCGACACCGTTCGCTGCCGCCATACCCAACAGCACCTGCGCCACCACCCACATGCGCGCCTCCGGAAACACGATACCACTCGGTCATCATTTATGGAAGGACGATCCGAATGAGCATCGAAGATTCCATGGAACCGGACTTTCATCCATCTAAATTCCCAGACGAACGCCCCGGCCCAGAGGGCGGACGGCGCCACACCAACCGGCTCGCCCGCACGCGGACGCTGGTCGAGGCCGCGCTCCGCTGCTTCCTGACGTCCGGTCTCGACGCGGTGACCATCGACGACGTCACCAAGGAGGCATCCGTCGCCAAGGGTAGCTTCTACCGCTACTTCGACAACAAGGAAGACCTGATCGCCACCCTCTTCCGGCCTACGGCCGAGGCGGTGGAGACGGCGATGACCCGCGCCTCGGAGTCGCTGGAGTCCGCCGCGGACGAGCCCGCGCTCGAGGCCGCCTACGCCCTGCTCGCCACCGATCTGGCGCAGGTGCTGTTCTCCAACGAGGACGCCGTCCGCCTGTTCCTCCAAGAGCGCCACGGGCCGGCCACCGTGGGTCGCGCGCCCATCCGCGCACTCGACGAACGAGTCCTCGCCCTGGCGCTCCGCATCACCCAGGCCGGGCGCCGCAGCGGCCTCCTCCGTCCGGTCGACCCCGAGGTCAGCGCATCGGCGGTGGTCGGGGCGGTCATGCAGCTGCTGTGGGTCCAGCTGGTCAAGGCGCCGCCGTCCGACCCCATCTCCCGCGCCCGAGAGCTCATCGGCATCGTGCTGCACGGCGTGCGGGCCTGATCCTCCCCGACTCGCGCGCGCCCAGTCGAGTGCGCCGGGCGTGTCGGAGCGTGGTAGACGTGCGCCCGGAGGCGTGCATGGTGTTCTTGCTTCTCCTGACGCTCGTGGGCTGCTGGTCCCCCAAGAAGTGGGAGACCGGTCCGACCAGCATGGTGGGCCATTTGGTCGACGCGGACGGTCAGCCGCTCGGCGGCGTGGAGATCGAGACGGTCGAGTCCCGCTGGAAGACTGAGCCCGACGGCGCGTTCGCGGTGAACTACAAGGAGCCGGCCCAGATGCTGGCGTTCACGCGTGACAACATCGAGTACACCCGCCACTACCAGCCCGACGACGACAAGAAGGACGTGCTGATCAAGGTGCCGATGGCGGTCGAGCGCATCGTGCGCTGCGAGATGGCGGCCCCCTGCGACGCCCAGCTCGACTGGGACCTCGGGGACGCGTTGACCGCGACCACCACCTTCAAGTGCGACCGCGACAACCCCATCCGCTTGGACGCCGCGCCCCTGCCCTTCCCCAGCTCGGCCGCGTGTCGGGTGGATGGCAAGGATCAGCCCATGAAGCTCAATGACGTGGACGGCTCGCTGGTGTTCACACCCCCGCCGGTGCCGGTGTCGGTGCGCCTGTCGGTGCCCGGCTCCGAGGCCGAGCACACCTGCTCGGTCCGCGTCAGCGGCCAGCCCGCCACCCGCAACGCGGATGGCCTGTGGGTCGGCGAAGGGTTCGGCTTGGTCCAGCTCGACGCGATCTGCGACGGTGTCCCCGCCGTGCCCGCACGCTGGTACGTCGCTACCGCCACCGAGCTGCCGCTGATCTGGCGCCCCTCCGACGTGACGCTGGACGTGCACGACGTCCTCCCGTGGGCCACCACGCTGCTCATGTTCGCGCAGGGTGAGAACGGCGGCTGGACGCTCGACCTCACGCCCGGCGAAGACCACCTCTACCACCTGCCCGCGCTGGCACCCGGCAGCTACGTGATCGGCGTCGGCATCCGCGCCGACCGGCTCGTCGGCACCAAGGCCGACGACGCAGGGATCTCCCCGGATGTGCTCCACCTTCGCGACTTACCCCGCGAGGGCCGAATCACCGACGCACCCGAGGCGATCGGCATGCTGCTCCGGGGCCCCAAGCCCCCGCCCGGCGCCATCGTGGTCAAGTTCTACCCGGCGGACAAGTGAGCTCCCCAGCCGACCGCGACATGTCCTGGTACCGGCTGCTCCTCGGCTGGCTGGAGGTGGGCCTGCGCCGCACCACCGCCGACCGGCTCGGGCTGCGCTCCACGCCGCTCAAGATGGTGCGCTTTCACGCCAGCCCGACCGCCGACCACACCACCTGGACCACCTACGAGTTCAGCGACCGCCGGTGGCGCGGCCCCAACGTCGAGGTCGGCTACGAGCTGGCGATCTCGCTCAAGGGCCCAGTCGACGGCATCACCGCCCTCCGCCGCGCGACGGAGGTCCTGGACGGGCTCGCGCGGCCGCCGCAGGTCGGCACCGTGCTGGTGGACCTGTTCCAGGGCGTCGACGGTGTGTCCACCGCGCTGCGTCACGGGGTCGTCGTCGCACCATGGCTCTGGCCGAACATGCTGCCGCTGGAGGACGGCGGTCGCCGCGTCGAGCTGATGGTGATCGTCCCCGCGGGTGAGGACGAGATCGATCGCGCCGCCGACGACGGGTTCGCCGCGCTGGAGGACGCATGGGCCGACCCCAACGTCAACCTACTCGACCCGCAGCGCGAGCCCGTCGCCGACTGATCGTCAGCGTCCGGCGACCTCCCGCACAAAGTCGCTCTCGCACAAGATCCCCACGAGCACGCCGTCGTCGACCACCGGAAGGCAGCCGATCTTCGCGTCGATCACCACGTTGGCGGCGTCGGTGAGCGCGGCGTCGGAGCGGATGGTCTTGATCTCGTCGGTCATGACCTCTCGCGCCCTCATCTCGTGCAGCGCTTGATCCATCTCGGCGTCGTCCAGCCAGGACATGGGCCCGGTCGCGCGTCCGGCGGCGTCACGCTCGCTGATCACGCCGACCAGCTTCCCGACGTCGTCCACGACGAGCAAGTGACGGAACCGCCGACCCTTGAACAGGTTGATCACGTCGAACATGGTGGTGTCGGGCGCCACCGTCAACAACCCAGTGGACATGCGATCGCGTACCAAGCGCATGGGGCCCTCCCTGCCCCTCCGTCAGCATGCCGCGTGCCACCTGCGCCGGACCTCCCCCGGTCCCCCACGAGCGGGGCCGCGTGAATGCCCGCCTGCCTCGCCCACGCCAGACCTGCCGCGTCGCGGATCTCCGCCCCCTGCGCTAGGCTCCCGGCGCCCTACAGGATGGCGTCGTGAGCGAACCCACCCGAGCCGTACTCAAGCCCACTGACGACGGACGGGTGCAATTCCTGCGCTACCTGGTGGTCGGCGGCCTCGCGTTCGTGATCGACTTCAGCACGCTCGCGCTGACGAACAAGGTGTTCGGCGTGCACTACCTGATCGCCACGGCGATCGCGTTCACGGCGGGGCTCGCGTTCAACTATACGCTCAGCACGCTCTGGGTGTTCTCGAACCGCACCATGAGGTCCGCGTGGGCCGAGTTCGCCGTGTTCGCCGCCATCGGCCTGGCCGGCCTCGGCATGTCCGAGCTGATGATGTGGGGGCTGGTGTCGGGCCTGGGCGTGGCGGTGCTGGTCTCCAAGGTGCTGGTCACCGGCGTGGTGTTCATCTGGAACTTTGGCGTGCGAAAGCTGCTGCTGTTCCGCGGCGCGCAGGCAGAGGCGAGCGATGCGTCCGGAGCCTGAGGCCGCCACCGCCCCAGCCAAGGGGCCGGGCGCCGCGCTGATCGCGTTGGTCATCGGCTCGCTCGCCGGCGCAGGCTTCATCGCCGTCATGCTGGGCGCCATGCGGTCCGCGAGCAAGGGCCGCTACGACTACCCGATCTTCCCGCGCCTGCTGCTGTTCGACGACTACCGCGGCGCCGTCGCGATGTTCTCGGCCACGCTGATGGTGGCGGCGCTCCCGCAGGTGCGCCCCCTCGGCGCGCGCCTCGCAGACCTCATCACCGCGCGACCACGCAGCACCGCGGCGGTCGCGTTCGCGCTGCTCTGCGTCGCGGCGCGCGTCACCTACCTCGGGCACTCGCTGTCGATGGACGAGTACGCGCCGCGGCTTCAGGCGCACGCGTTCGCGCAGGGCCAGTTCTCTGCGCACTTCCCGCCCGCCCTCACCGACCGCATGGTCCCTGAGGCGTCGCGCCTGTTCTTGTTCGCCAACTCGGCGACGGGGCACGTCAACTCGGCCTACTGGCCCGGGCTGGCGCTGCTGATGACGCCGTTCGCGGCGTTCAACGCGGAGTGGTTGCTCAACCCGCTCCTGTGTTCGCTTGGCCTGTGGTTCATGTTCCAGATCGCCACGCGAATCGCGGGCGACACGCGCGCGGGCGGCTGGGCCATGCTGTTCGCGCTCGCGTCGCCCGGGTTCGTGGGCAACGCCATCTCGTTCTACGCGATGCCTGGCCTGCTCACGCTCAACCTCGCTTTCGCGTGGCTGATCCTGCGCGGGGGCGTGCTGGACGCGGCGCTGGCGGGGCTGCTCGGCGGGCTCGCGCTGGTGATGCACAACCCCGCGCCGCACGCGCTGTTCGCCATCCCCTGGCTGGTCTGGCTGCTGGCCGATCGCGCGCGGTGGCCGCGGCTCGTCGCCGTGCTCGTCGGCTACCTGCCCATCGGCGTCGGCGTGGGGCTGGGCTGGCTGGTGGCGGTCGGCGCCGCCGACGTGAAGCCGGTGATCGCGGCGCAGGTCTCGCACGGCTTCGTGGCGGACTGGGCGGCGCGCTTCCAGGGCGCGTTCGCGCTGCCCACGCCCGGCATCTTCCTCGCCCGCCTCGGCGCCTCCTTGAAGGCTTGGGTCTGGACCATGCCCGGCGGCTTCATCCTCGCCGGGCTCGCCATGCGCCGCCGCGGCGACACGCCGTGGATCGGCCTGCTCACCGCGTCGCTGCTCTCCACCTACCTGTTCTACTTCTTCGTGGTCTTCGACCAGGGGCACGGCTGGAGCTACCGCTACCTGCACACCGCCTGGGGCGTCGTGCCCGTGCTGGCCGGCGTCGTCGCGAGCCGCCGCGAGCGCGGGGTCGAGGGTGACCTGTGGCGCTCCTGGGCAGGCGCGCTCGCCCTGGCCGGCCTGCTGATCACGCCGTTCTACCTGTCGCAGATGCGCACCAACATCGCGGACAGCCTGGCGATGCGGGTCGAGGCGCCCGCCGAGGGCCGCTGGATCGTGTTCGTGACGGGCAACCCGCTGCACTACACGGTCGACCTTGTGCAGGACTACCCGGGCCAGGACCGCGTGCTCACCTTGTTCAGCGAGGGCGACGCCGCCGACGACCAGCTCATGTCCGAGCAGCTCCCCGGCGCCACCATGACCACCCGAGACGCGCGCGGATCGCTGTGGCGGCTGCCGGATCCGTGAGGCGCGAGCGGTCTCGCCCGCGTTCGCAGGCGCAACCGGCCTGTGGTACATTCCGGCCGCGCGAGCGTCGGCATCCATGCCGTCCGCACGACGTTCGGAGGGAACGCAATGGCCGTGGGCGCCGCCGTACGTCGCATGTTTGGGCCGTACGAGACCCAGGTCGGGGATCTGTACCGCTCGTTCTTCGTCGACCTGGATGCGCAGCTGGGCACCTTCCGTCGCTGGGCGCCGGACGCGACGAACATCCTGGAGATCGGCTGTGGTGAGGGCGCGGTGTGCGAGCGCCTCGCCGTGGACTTCCCGGCGGCCGCGATCACGGGCATCGACATCACGCCGCGCGTCGGTCGCCTCTTCCACGGCGACCCATCCCGGGTGCGCTTCGAGCAGATCGACGCGGGCGCCCTCGCCCGCCGCGAGCCCGCCAAGTTCGACCTCATCTTGATCTGCGACGTGCTGCACCACGTGCCGTGGGATCAGCACCGCGCCCTGCTGCGAGAGGCGCACGCCTTGCTGAGCCCCGGCGGCGTGCTGGTGATCAAGGACTGGGAGCGCATCCTCAACGTCGGCCACATGGCCTGCGTGTTCAGCGACCGCGTGCTCACCGGGGACCAGGTGAAGTTCGGCACGGCCGACTACTTCCGCGGGCTGCTCGCGGACGTGTTCGGGTCGGGCGCCGTGGTCGACGAGACGCGGGTGAGCCCGTGGCCGAACAACCTCATGCTCTTCGTGCGGCCCACCCGGAGCGCGCCGCAATGACCGTCCTGGTCACGGGCGGCGCCGGCTTCATCGGCAGCAATTTCGTCCAACAGTGGCTCGGCGCCCGGGACGAACGCCTCGTGAACCTGGACGCGCTCACGTACGCCGGCAACCTGGCCAACCTCGCCGCGCTGGACGGCGATCCGCGCCACGTATTCGTGCGCGGGGACATCGGCGACCGCGCGCTGACCGACCACCTGTTCGCCGAGCACCAGCCGCGCGCCGTGATCCACTTCGCCGCCGAGTCGCACGTGGACCGCTCGATCCACGGCCCGGACGCCTTCATCCAGACCAACGTGGTCGGCACATTCAGCCTGCTGGAGTCCGCGCGAGGCCACTGGGACTCGCTCTCCTCCCCCGACCGCGACGCGTTCCGCTTCGTGCAGATCAGCACCGACGAGGTCTACGGGTCGCTCGCGCCCGACGAGGCCGCGTTCTCCGAGGCGCGCGCGTTCGCGCCCAACAGCCCGTACAGCGCGTCCAAGGCCGCCGCCGATCACCTCGTCCGCGCCTGGTTCCACACCTACGGCATGCCGGTGGTCACCACGCACTGCAGCAACAACTACGGCGCGTACCAGTTCCCGGAGAAGCTGATCCCGCTGGTGATCGTGAACGCGCTCGCGGGCGCGCCGCTGCCGATCTACGGCGACGGGCAGCAGGTGCGCGACTGGCTCTACGTCGACGACCACGTCGACGGGGTCACGCGCGTGCTGGACGCCGGGCGCCTGGGCGAGCGCTACCACATCGGCGGCCTGAACCAGCTCACCAACCTCGACGTGGTCCGCACCCTCTGCGCGGTCCTGGATGAGCTCCGGCCCAAGGCAGGATCCTACGCGGATCAGATCCGCTTCGTGAAGGATCGCCCCGGACACGACCGCCGCTACGCGATGGACGCGCGCAAGATCGAGCGTGAGCTAGGCTGGCGTCCCCAGCACAGCTTTGAGGCCGGCCTGCGCGAGACCGTGCAGTGGTACCTCGACCACCAGCCCTGGGTGGAGGCCGTCACCAGCGGCGCCTACCGCCAGTGGACGACCCTGCAGTACGGCGCCTGAGATGACGAGCGCACCGGGCTCCGCGCGGGTGCTCTTGATCGGCTCGACCGGTCAGCTCGGCCACACGCTGCGCGGCTCGCTCGCGTCGCTCGGCGTCGTGCGATCGGTCGATCGCCGTGACGCCGAGCTGTCCCACCCTGACGCGCTCGCCGCCACGCTCGCGCCGCTCTTCGCCTCGCTGCGCCCCACGATCGTCGTGAACGCCGCCGCGTACACCGCCGTGGACCGCGCGGAGTCTGAGCCGGACCTCGCGCGCGCGGTGAACGCGACGTCGCCCGGGGTGCTGGCGGCGCTGGCGGAGTCCGTCGGCGCCACGTTCGTGCACTACTCCACCGACTACGTGTTCGACGGGTCGGGCGAGCGCCCCTGGACCGAGGCCGACGCACCGCATCCGCTCGGCGTGTACGGGCAGACCAAGCTCGCCGGAGAGCGCGCCGTGGCCGCCGCGTGCCGCAAGCACCTGATCCTGCGGACCAGTTGGGTGGTCGGGCCGCACGGCGACAACTTCCTCAAGACGATCCTGCGCCTCGCGGCCGAGCGCGACACGCTGCGCGTGGTCGACGATCAGATCGGCGCGCCCACCTCCACCGCCTTGCTGGCCGACGTGACCGACAAGCTGCTCCGCGCGCTGTCGGATGCCGGCCCCGACGACCCGCGCTGGGGCTGCTACCACGTGGCGCCGTCCGGCTTCACGAGCTGGCACGGGGTCGCCCAGGTCGTGGTGGAGACCGCGCGTCAGCGGGGGCGGCCGCTCCAGCTCACCGCGGACGCGGTCGCGCCGATCCCGTCGTCTGAGTACCCGCTCCCAGCGCCGCGTCCGCGGAACTCCCGCCTCGACACCCACAAGCTCCGCGCCACGTTCGGGGTAGACTTGCTCGACTGGCGCGCCGACGTGGACCGCGTGGTCCAACAACTCGACGCAGAGGCCACGACATGAACCAGGCGCAAGGCACCCGCAAGGGGATCATCCTGGCTGGCGGCTCGGGCACGCGGCTCTACCCGGTGACGCAGGCGGTCTCCAAGCAGCTGCTGCCTGTCTACGACAAGCCGATGGTCTTCTACCCGCTGAGCACGCTCATGCTGAGCGGCATCCGCGACGTGCTGCTCATCTCCACGCCGCAAGACACGCCGCAGTTCGCCAAGCTGCTGGGCGACGGCAGCCAGTGGGGCATGCACATCGAGTACGCGGTGCAGCCCAGCCCAGACGGGCTCGCGCAGGCCTTCCTCCTCGGGCGCGACTTCATCGGCGGCAAGCCCAGCGCGCTGGTGCTCGGCGACAACCTCTTCTACGGCCACGATCTGGTGAAGCGGCTGCGGCACGCGAACGCGCAGACGACGGGCGCGTCGGCGTTCGCGTACCACGTGACCGAGCCCGGCCGGTACGGCGTCGTCGAGTTCGACGCGGCCCAGCGCGCGATCAGCATCGAAGAGAAGCCCACGGTCCCCAAGTCCAACTACGCGGTGACCGGCCTGTACTTCTACGACAGCCAGGTGTGCGACATCGCCGCCAGCGTGCGCCCGTCCGCACGCGGCGAGCTCGAGATCACCGACGTCAACCGGCGCTACCTGGAGCAGGACCAGCTACACGTCGAGATCATGGGCCGCGGGTTCGCGTGGCTGGACACGGGCACGCACGACAGCCTGATGGAGGCGTCGAGCTTCATCGCCACGCTGCAGAAACGGCAGGGCCTGATGGTGGCCTGCCCCGAGGAGATCGCGTTCGGGTCCGGCTGGATCGACGCGGAGCAGCTCCAGCGGCTGGCGGCCCCCCTCGCCCAGAACGGCTACGGTCGGTACCTGCTCAGCCTGCTCAAGTGACCCATGCCGTTCACCGCGACACCCACTCCGATTGATGGCGTCCTGGTGCTGGAGCCCAAGCTCTTCGGCGACGCCCGCGGCTGGTTCTATGAGGCGTTCAACGCGCGCGACTTCGCAGAGGTCACGGGCCTGGACCGGACGTTCGTCCAGGACAACCACAGCCGCTCCACGCGCGGCGTGCTGCGCGGCCTGCACTTCCAGGCCGAGCACGCGCAGGGCAAGCTGGTGCGCGTGACGCACGGCGAGGTGTTCGACGTCGCGGTGGACATCCGGCCCGGCTCCCGCACCTACGGTGCGTGGTTCGGCGTCACGCTGAGCGCGGACAACCGCCGCCAGCTGTGGATCCCCGAAGGCCTCGCCCACGGCTTCCTGGTGCTGAGCGACGTCGCCGAGTTCCTCTACAAGACCACCGACTACTGGTTCCCCGAGCACGAGCGCAGCCTGCACTGGGCCGATCCCACCTTGGCGATCGACTGGCCGCTGCACCGGCTCGACGGCCCGCCGCAGCTTGACCCAAAGGACGCCGCCGCCGGTCCGTTCGTCCGCTAGACGGTGGGGCCGTAGCGCCCGCGCTCGCGCTCCTCGGTCACCAGCATGTTCAGCAGGAACGAGCTGAACAGCAGGTTCACGCCGAGCACGATCAGCAGCGTGGCGACGAAGCCCACGTGCACCGTGGCGTCCATGGGCTGGTCCGGCTGCGAGATCCACCGGTAGAGCAGCGTGGAGTCGACGCCCAGGCCGAGCAGCACGAGGATCACGCCCACGATCAGGCCCGACTCCAGGGTGAAGTCGTTGAGCGCCCAGCGGGTGATGCGCGACTCGTGGTCGGGCGCCTGCTTCATGGCGATCACCTTCGCGAGCACGCCCAGGTTCATGACGTTGAACCCGACCATGGCGAGCAGCGAGCCGAGCGCCAGGAAGTGCACGCCGAAGAAGTGCCCGCCGATGGCGACCGGCCCCATGCTGACCAGGGCCACCAGCAGCATGCCCGCGACGAACAGCAGGCCGCCCGGGATGAAGTACAGGTAGTCCGGGCCATAGGTAAGGATGAAGCGAAGGTGGCGCCAGCCGTCGCGGAAGCTGCGCAGGTGCGGCGGGCGATCGCGGCCGTCCTTGGCGAGCGTGGTGGGGACCTCGGTGATCTTGAGGCCGCCGCGCACCGAGTTCACGATCATCTCGGTCGCGAACTCCATGCCGGGGGTTCGCACCTTCATGCGCTCGTAGACGTCGCGCCGGAACGCGCGCATGCCGCAGTGGAAGTCGCTGATCGGCGCGCGGTGGATGAGGCGCGCAAGGCCCGACAGCACGGGGTTGCCCAGGTAGCGGTGGAGCGGGGGCATGGCGCCGGGGGCGATGCCGCCACGGAACCGGTTGCCCACGACCATGTCGTAGCCTTCGCGCAGCTTCTCGATGAACGGCGCCATCCCCTCCCAGTCGTAGGAGTCGTCGGCGTCGGCCATGATCACGTACTCGCCGCGGGCGCCCTCGATGCCCTTCATCAGCGCCGCGCCGTAGCCCTTGACCGTCTGGTGCACGACGCGGGCGCCGAGCGACAGGGCGATCTCCACAGACTTGTCGGTGGAGCCGTTGTCGGAGATGACAACCTCGCCCTCCACGCCCATCGCCTCAAAGCAGCGCTGGGCCTTTCGGATGCAGGTGCCAAGCGTGAGCTCCTCATTGAGGCACGGCATCACCGCGCTGATCAGGGGGCGGATCGCGGTCCCGTCAACGTCCGACGTCACGCTCATTTCAGGCTCCAACACGGTCAGAAGAGAGAGGCCGACGACAAGGCCACCCGGAGGTCATGGAGAGGCGCCGACGTCTGCGACGTGGGGCGACTGGCCCACGCGAAACGTGACGTTGCGGTGCAAGAAGTAGTTGATCGGGAGGCCGAGCGCCGTCAGGAACAGCAGCGCGGCCATGTACCAGACCCCGCACACGTCCACGAGGAGGGTGAGCGAGACCAGGTTGAACAGGCCCATCCCGCCGTTGAGGGCGTAGTAGCGCATCATCTCAGCGCGGCCGTCGGCGCCCATCGCCCGAAACACGAACCGCTGGGAGGCCAGGAAGCTCGCCAGGTTGATGCCCAGGAACGTCATCACGAAGGCGACGCGGTAGTCCAGGCCGACCAGGTCGGTCAGGACGTAGTTGGCGAGCATGCCACTGACCGCAGACGCGCCGCCGACGACGCAGAACCGCAGGAATTCCTGGATGCGCGCGAGCGTCATGCCTGTCCGCCCGCGAACCGCAACGGGGCGAACCCGTGACGCGCGAGGGCGACGCACACGCTGGCCAAGCCCGGTTCCTGCAAACGCCCTCCCCGCCGCCTCATACCCGCTCCGGGGAGGCCTCGCACACCCGGCCGGGGGTGTGCTCGAGCGCGGCTACTCGCCCCGAAGCACGCGGCGGATCATCGTCGCCGCCTCGTCATAGAGCGCGCCGCGCAGCGCCGGGTCCTCGGCCTCTTCGTCCGGCGGGAACACGGCGTACAGAGCCAACAAGAGCACGCCCACCAGCTGAACGCGGGCCAGCGCGCGCGGGGCCCCGTCGTCCGTGCCGCGCGCGCGATCGAGCGAGTCCGCCGTCAGGCGCATCCACGGCCCGGCCAGGCCCTGGAGCAGGCGCATCATCTCGCCGTCGACGCTGATCAGGTCGCGCAGCACAAAGCGGAGCGCGTCCGGGTTGGCCCGAAGGAATTCCTGCGCCTTGCCGAGCGCGGTCTCCAGCCGGTCGCTGTCGCGGGTGGCCACGTCCAGCAGCACGGGGAGCAGGTCCTTCCAGCGCACCGCGATGGACTCGATCACCACCTGCCGGATCTCTGCCTTGGAACCGAAATGATACAGGACGAGCTGCTTGCTCGCCCCGACCGCGTCCGCGATGTCCTGCACGGAGGTGCCCGCGTAGCCGCGGTCTGCGAACAGGCGAAGCGCCGCAGCGATCACCTGCTTGCGTAGCTCCTCCGGCGTGCGTCGCTCCGCGTTGCCTTCCATGACGCCCTCCGAGACCCGTGGGGGGGGGTCAACGAAGCCTCGGTCCTACCGCATCGACGGGACCACCACAACAGCCGGACCCGAACCCGGTTACGGGGCGCCCCCCAAAGTGAGGTGCCTCATGGCTGACCGTACCGCCGAGATCCGTTCGCTCTTGCAGCGCCGCATCCTCCTGTTGGACGGCGCCATGGGCACGATGATCCAGGGTCGGCAGCTGACCGAGCAGGACTTCCGCGGACCGCGCTTTGCCGACCACGGGCACGACCTCAAGGGCAACAACGATCTCCTCGTCCTGACGCGCCCGGACGTGATCTCCGACATCCACGAGCAATACCTGGCCGCCGGGTCCGACATCCTGGAGACCAACACGTTCAACAGCACCCGCGTGAGCCAGGCCGACTACGGCATGGAGCACCTGGTGCCGGAGCTCAACCGGGAGGCGGCGCGCCTGGCCCGCGTCGCGTGCGACAAGTTCAGCACGCCCGACAAGCCGCGGTTCGTCGCGGGCGTGCTTGGGCCGACCAGCCGGACGCTGACCATCAGCCCCAACGTCAACGATCCCGGTGAGCGCAACGCCACCTACGACGAGCTGCGCGAGAACTACCTGGAGGCGGCGCGCGCGCTGGTCGAAGGCGGCACCGACATCCTGCTGATCGAGACGGTGTTCGACACGCTCAACGCCAAGGCCGCCATCCACGCGGTCCTCGACCTGTTCGACGAGCTCGGCGAGCGCCTGCCGGTCATGATCTCGGGCACCATCATCGACGAGGCAGGCCGTACGCTGTCGGGCCAGAACGCCGAGGCCTTCTGGATCTCGGTGTCGCACGCCGACCCGCTGCTGATCGGCTTCAACTGCGCCTTGGGCGCCGACAAGATGCGGCCGCACGTCGAGAGCGTCGCGCGCCTCGCGCCGACGTTTGTCTCGACGCACCCCAACGCGGGCCTGCCCAACCCGCTCGCGCCCACCGGCTACGACGAGACGCCCGAGCAGATGGCGGAGGTGATCCGTGGGTTCGCCGCGGACGGCCTGCTCAACGTGGTCGGCGGGTGCTGCGGCACGTCGCCCGACTTCATCCGCGCCTTCGCGGAGGCGGTCGCCCCCTTCCCCCCGCGCGTGATCCCGGACGTGCCCCGCAAGCTCCGCCTGTCAGGCCTGGAGATGCTGGAGGTCGACGAGGCCCGCCTGTTCATGAACATCGGCGAGCGCACCAACGTCACCGGCTCCAAGAAGTTCGCGCGCCTCATCCGCGAGAACAAGTACGACGAGGCGCTGTCCGTCGCGCGCGAGCAGGTGCAGAACGGCGCGCAGATGATCGACATCAACATGGACGAGGGCCTGCTTGACGGCCCCGCCGCCATGGAGACCTTCCTCAAGCTGGTCGCGGCCGAGCCCGAGATCAGCCGCGTGCCCATCGTGATCGACTCCTCCAAGTGGGAGGTGATCGAGGCGGGCCTGAAGTGGGTCCAGGGCAAGTCGATCGTCAACAGCATCAGCATGAAGGAGGGCGAAGAGGCCTTTATCGCCGCCGCCAAGCGCGTGCGCCGCTACGGCGCCGCCGTGATCGTCATGGCGTTTGACGAGCAGGGCCAGGCGGACAGCTACGAGCGCAAGGTCGCCATCTGCGAGCGCGCCTACCGCATCCTCGTCGACGTGGTCGGCTTCCCGCCCGAGGACATCGTCTTCGACCCGAACGTGTTCGCGATCGCCACTGGCATCGAGGAGCACGCGACCTACGGCGTCGCCTTCATCGAGGCCACGCGCGAGATCAAGCGCCGCCTGCCCTACGTCCACATCTCGGGAGGCATCAGCAACGTCAGCTTCAGCTTCCGCGGCAACGAGCCGGTGCGTGAGGCCATCCACGCCGTGTTCCTCTACCACGCGATCCGCGCGGGCCTCGACATGGGCATCGTCAACGCGGGGCAGCTCGCGGTCTACGACGAGCTCGACCCCGACCTGCGCGAGCGCGTCGAGGACGTGGTGCTCAACCGACGCGCCGACGGCACCGACCGCCTGCTCGCCATCGCCGACAGGTTCCAGGGCGGCGCCAAGGAGCGCGTCGAGGACCTCGCGTGGCGCAGCGCGCCCTACGCCGAGCGGCTCAAGCATGCGCTGGTGCGCGGCATCACCGACTTCATCGAGGAGGACACCAAGGAGGCGTTCGAGGCGCTCGGCCGTCCCATCCTGGTGATCGAGGGCCCGCTGATGGCCGGCATGGATGTCGTCGGCGACCTGTTCGGCGCCGGCAAGATGTTCCTGCCGCAGGTGGTGAAGTCCGCGCGCGTCATGAAGCGCTCGGTCGCCTGGCTGCTGCCCCACCTGGACGCCGAGAAGGCCGCGGCCTCGGACACGCGCTCCAAGGGCCGCATCCTCATGGCCACCGTGAAGGGGGACGTGCACGACATCGGCAAGAACATCGTGGGCGTCGTGCTCCAGTGCAACAACTACGACGTGATCGACCTGGGCGTGATGGTGCCCGCCGCCACCATCCTGGCCAAGGCCAAGGAGCACAACGTAGACATCATCGGGCTGTCCGGCCTGATCACGCCGTCGCTCGAGGAGATGGCGCACGTCGCCAAGGAGATGAAGCGCCAGGGCTTCACCATCCCGCTGCTGATCGGCGGCGCGACCACGTCCAAGGTGCACACCGCCGTGAAGATCGCGCCCAGCTACGACCACCCGGTGATCTACGTGCCCGACGCGTCGCGCGCCGTGGGCGTGGCCTCGCAGCTGCTGTCGGACACGCAGAAGCCCGAGTACGTCGCGTCGGTCGTGGCTGAGTACGAGCAGCTCCGCGCGGCGCGCCTGGCGTCTGGCAGCGGCGCCCGTCACGTCCACCTGGCCGACGCCCGCGCGAACGCCCTGCGCGTCGACTACGCCGCCCAGCCCGCGCCCAAGCCGGCCCACACCGGCCGCTTCGTCGAGGAGATCCCGCTGGAGGCCCTGGTCGACGTGATCGACTGGACGCCCTTCTTCCAGTCCTGGGAGCTGCGCGGGTCCTTCCCCAAGATCCTCAACGACGAGGTGGTCGGCGAGCAGGCCCGCTCGCTCTACGCCGACGCCCGGACCATGCTGGCCGACATCGTGAAGGGCAAGCTGCTCACGGCCCGCGCCGTGTGGGGCATCTTCCCCGCGAACACCACCGGGGACGACACCGTGCTGTTCACGGATGAGTCGCGCGCCACGCCGCTCGCCACAATCCACGCGCTGCGCCAGCAGAACGACAAGCGCGGGACCAGCCCTAACTTCGCGCTGTCGGACTTTGTGGCGCCGGTCGGCACGCCGGACTGGATGGGCGCGTTCTGCGTGTCCGCCGGGTTCGGCGCGGCCGAGCTGGCCGACAAGTTCATGGCCGAGCACGACGACTACCAGTCGATCCTGGTGAAGGCCCTGGCCGACCGCCTGGCCGAGGCCGCCGCCGAGTGGCTGCACGCCCGCGTGCGCCGCGAGACCTGGGGCTACGCGCCGAGCGAGTCGTTCGACACGAACGCGCTCATCGACGAGGCCTACCAGGGCATCCGCCCGGCGCCCGGCTACCCGGCCTGCCCGGACCATACCGAGAAGTTCACGCTGTTCAGCGTGCTGGACGTCACGAACCAGATCGGCGTCGAGCTGACGGACTCCTGCGCCATGATGCCCGCCGCGAGCGTGTCGGGCTGGTACTTCGCCCACCCCCAGGCCAAGTACTTCGGCGTCGGCAAGATCGGCCGGGACCAGGTCGTGGACTACGCCGCCCGCAAGGGCTGGTCGCTGGAAGAGGCCGAGCGGTGGCTCGCCCCCAACCTCGGCTACGACCCCAGCTAGACCAGGCGACATTCACGTGAACCTGGCCCGCGGTCGGGTTCACAAGGCGCGGACGGTGTTGCCGACACGGGAACACTTGTCCGATGCTGGTCGTTGATCCGCCGGTTACGATGCCCCCATACGTGAGGTCTCCTCCCCGATGCTGAACCGCCTGTTCCATGCCCTGATCTGGACCGCGATCGCGCTCCCGGGCGTCGCCGCAGCGCAGGACCTCACCGTCCACGCCGAGTGGATGGTCGCGCCCGTCGCCGACACCTACTACGCCTCTGGCGTGGGCTCGCCGACCGTCGCCTACGACAAGAAGGCCGACCTCTGGGTCATGTACTTCGAGACGCAGTTCGAGCCCGCGGATCCCCCGGGCGGCACCTGCGACGAGGGCCAGTGGGGCCTGGGCCGCGCCACCTCGACGGACGGCCTGCACTGGGTCGTGGACCCGGACGGCCTCCGGATCCTCCCCGAGCCGGGCTCGTACTACAGCTGCGTCGCCGCCCACCCCAAGGTGATCTTCGACGGGAAGAAGTGGCACCTGTGGTTCAAGGCCCAGCAGCAGTCCACCGGCTGCGGCGCGGACCCGGTCCCCTCGTGGGGCTGCAAGGAGGTCACGGGCGTCGGCTACGCCGAGTCGGACGACGGCATCAACTGGGTCGTCACGCCCGAGCCCATCCTGAACCTGTCCACCTTCGGCTTCCCGGCCGTCACCAAAGTCGACGGCGTCTACCGCATGCTCCTGTCGTACTCGAACACCGCCAACGGCGTGTACGAGCTCTGGGAGTCGGTCAGCACCGACGACGGCGTCACATGGACCACGCCTCAGGCGGTCATCCAGCCTGGCTTCGCCACCTGGGTCGAGGACGAGATCTACAACCCGGCCTTGGCGTGCCGGCCGTCGTCCAACAACCCCTACATCCTGTGGGCGGGTGGTCGCAATTCCGAGGGCCCGCCCTCGGCGCGCGTCATCAAGACCGCGGGCCTGGGCCGCGCCTACTCACAGGACGCGCTGACCTGGCCGTGGGACGTGCACAACCCCTACGTGCTGTGGAACCTCGACCCGCCCAGCGGCCCGCCCGACCGCGACTGGCGCCACTGGGACGTCGTGCGCATCAAGGGCGACTACCTGCTGTACTTCTCGCAGCGCAATGACGACGGGCTCAACCGCATCGGCCTCGCCTACACGTACGTGGGCCAGCAGGCGAACTTCCTCGAGAACCGAATCAACGACAAGATCTGCCAGATCGGCCTCGACACCGGATCGCCGGACACCGGCATCAACGACTCCGGCGCGCCCGACGACACCGATCCGGACACCGACGTCGACACCGATGTGCCCTCGTCCGACACGGACGGCGACACCGACACCGGCCCGCCCGAGAAGAAGTGCGGCTGTGACTCGTCCGGCGGCCCCACCTCCGCGTTGCTCCCGCTGGCCCTGCTCGCCCTCGCGCGCCGCCGCCGGCGCGACTGAGACGCGGGCGCGGTGCGCCTCCTCCTGTCGATGGGCCTCAAGCCCGGGGGCACGGTCGCCGAGCCCCTGCGGCCGCGCCTGCGCTGGCTCGACACCACCACCGGCGCGGTGGACGACGCCTGGGTGGGTGACGTGCCCCAGGGCCTGCACCCAGGTCCCGACGAGCACGCCGAGCTGACCGGCGCCCACCGGGTCGGCCAGAGGCTCGTGCAGACCACGCGCGCCGAGGTGCTGTGGTTCGACCTGCCGAGCCTGACGCTGACCGAGCGCTTCTCCCACCCGCTGCTCTACGACGTGCACGACGCCCTGCCGCTGCCCGACGGCGGCGTGGCCGTGACGGCCACCGGGCATGACTCCGTCCTGGTGTTCGACCGCGACCGGCAGCTCGTCCGACACCACTGGCTGGGCCTGGGCTCGTTCGCTGACCGGTACGCGGGCGTCGACGACTTCCGTCGGGTGCCCTTCGACCGCTACAAGCCCCACGCAGCGCACCCGAACCACCTGTTCCTGCTCGACGACGCGCTCTACGCCACCTGCCTCGCGCTGGGCCGCGCCGTTTGCCTGGAGGACCGCCACCGCGATCTGGTGATCCCGGGTGGCGCGCCGCACGACGGTCGGTGGATCGACGGGCTGCTGTGGTTCACCACCGTCGACGGGCAGGTGTCCGCCTGGGATCCACGCTCAGGCTTGTGGGAGACCCAGCTGACCGTCGTCGACGACGAGCCGGGCATTCCGGGCTGGTGCCGCGGCGTGGAGGTGGTCGGCGACCGGGTGTTCGTCGGCATGACCACCCTTCGCGACTCCGCCTGGCGCGAGGTCGGCAGACGGCTGATCCGCGGCGTCGAAGGGATGAAGCGGCCGACCCGGGTGGTGGAGTTGGACCGTCGCACCGGGCGCGTGGTGGCGAACTGGCCCGTGGCGGGGCCGGGCGACGGGACACTTTACGCGCTGCATGCGTTTCCGTCCGATCAGGCGGATCCAGCGTGAAGCACGCGCTCCTGACGCCGCGATCTTTGACACGACCAGCCCGTCCCGATAAGACGCGCCGCCTTTTCCCTTCGGAGACACCATGAAGGTCGCCAACTCGCTGCGCTCGCTCAAGAAGCGCCACAAGGACTGCCAGGTCGTTCGTCGTCGCGGCCGGGTCTACGTGATCTGCAAGTCGAACCCCAAGTTCAAGGCTCGGCAGGGGAGCGCGAAGAAGAAGTGAGGTAGGCTACGCGCCACGGAAAGCGCGATGGTCATCCTCGGTCTCTCTTCGTTCTACCATGACTCCGCCGCCGCCATCCTTCGGGACGGCGCGGTGGTTGCTGCTGCGCATGAAGAACGGTTCTCTCGAATCAAGCACGATCCCGGCTACCCACGCCTGTCGATCGACGCTTGCCTGAAATTCGCGGGCCTCACCGCCCGTGACATCGACGTGGTCGCCTTCTACGAGAAGCCGCTGGCCAAGCTCGATCGTGTCTTGGACACGACTATGGCCGTGGCCCCCAAGGGCCTGAAGCGCTGGGTGAACGCCATGCCCGCGTGGTTCACCGAGAAGCTGCGCGTCGAGAACGTGATCGCCGACCACCTTGGCTTTGAGGGCCGGTTCGTCTACGCCAGCCACCACGAGTCGCACGCCGCCAGCGCGTTCTTCCTCTCCCCGTTCGACGAGGCCGCCACGCTCACGCTCGACGGCGTCGGTGAGTGGACGACCAACGCGATCGGCATGGGCCGCGGCAAGCGCCTGCAGCTGCTGGAGGAGATTCGCTTCCCGCACAGCATCGGCCTGCTCTACTCGGCGTTCACGCAGTATCTGGGCTTTGAGGTCAATGAGGGCGAGTACAAGGTGATGGGACTCGCGCCCTACGGCGAGCCGCGCTTCGTCGACGTCATCCGCGCCAACCTCATCGAGATCGCGGACGACGGCAGCTACCGCCTCAACCTCAAGCACTTCGAGTTCCTGTACGGCGACAGCACCATCGCCCCGAGCTTCGCGGAGCTGTTCAAGGCCCCCGCGCGCGACCCTTCCGCTGAGGTCACCCAGCACCACATGGACGTGGCGCGCTCCATCCAGGCCGTGACCGAAGAGATCGTGCTCAAGCAGGCGCGCTATGTCCGCGCGCGAACCGGGGCGTCGCGGCTGTGCATGGCAGGCGGCGTCGCGCTCAACAGCGTGGCCAACGGCAAGCTGCTCGCCGCGGGCATCTTCGACGACCTGTGGATCCAGCCGGCCGCGGGCGACGCCGGCGGCTCCGTGGGCGCCGCGCTGGTCGCCTGGCACTCAGCGCTCGGAAACGAGCGGACGAAGTTCGCGATCGACGGCATGTCCGGCGCGTATCTGGGCCCCTCCCACTCCGACGACGAGGTCGCGGCGGCCGTGAAGTCCACCGGCCTCACCGCCGAGCGGCTTGAAGAGCCCGCGCTGATCGGGCGCGTCGCGGACCTGCTCGCCGACGGCAAGGTCGTAGGCTGGCACCAGGGCCGCATGGAGTTCGGGCCGCGCTCGCTCGGCGCCCGCAGCATCCTGGCGGACCCGCGCCGCGCCGAGATGCAGTCGCGCGTGAACCAGAGCGTGAAGTTCCGCGAGGGCTTCCGTCCGTTCGCCCCGGCCATCCCCGAGGAGCGCGCCGACGAGTGGTTCGACCTGCGCGGGGCCAAGAGCCCCTACATGCTGCTGGTCGTGCCGCTGCTGGAGCAGCACCGCAAGCCCATCTCGGCGGAGGACGCCAAGCGCACCGGCCTGGACCGCCTCTGGATCGACCGCAGCACCGTGCCCGCGGTCACCCACGTCGACTTCTCGGCGCGCGTGCAGACCGTGTCGGCGCAGGTCAACCCGCGCTTCCACAAGCTGCTCCACGCGTTTGGCGAGCGAACGGGCATCCCCATCCTGATGAACACGTCGTTCAACCTCAAGGGTGAGCCGATCATCAGCTCGCCCGAGAACGCGTGCCACACCTTCCTCGCGTCGGCGATGGACGCGCTGGTGCTCGGCGATCACCTGATCATCCGCCCCGACGACCGCCCGCCCACCAAGACGCTGCCTGCCCCGCCCGCCAAGTTCGCCCCGCCGCGCACCGCGCACGACCTGCGCGTGTTCGGCATGGGCGGCGGTGCCATCCTCTGCGTGATCGCCCTGCTGCAGAACTGGCGCGGGCACCACGGGGTGGCCGGGTTCTTCGCCACCGCGGGCCTCGCGCTCGCCATCCCCGGGCTGTTCGCCCCCATGACGCTCGCTCCGATCGAGAAGCGCTTCGGTGCGGTCGGCCGGGTGATCGGGCACTTCAACGGCAAGGTGATGCTCTCCCTGCTCTACCTGGGCGTGATCACGCCGCTGGGCTGGCTGCGCCGCAGGGTCTCCGGCGACCCGCTGACCGACACCCGCCCGGCAGTCGGCGGCGGCCACTGGCGCGCGATGGATCACGATCCGGACAAGCGCGACCACTACGAGCGCATGTTCTAGGACGCCCACGCCCCACCGGGTTGAGCGCGCGCCTCGCATCCGACCCGAGCCCGTCGGGGCGGGACCAGCCCGCGTCGACTGAACCCCGGGCCCCACCGCGCCTCGTCAGAATTCGTGGTGCACGCGACGACGCGCGGGCGCCGTGTTCTTGTACGATGGTGTGAGGAGTCGCAGATGAAGCTCATCCGCCAGTTCGGGCAATTCCTGTGGGAGGGGCGCAAGTTCTGGCTCATCCCGATCGCCGCCGCCCTGATCCTCGTCGGCGGCCTGGTGCTGTTCAGCCAGTCCAGCCCCCTGTCCCCGTTCATCTACCCGTTCTTCTAGGCCGCCCTGTCAGGGGTGTCGGACGCGCCGTCAAAGCGTCCGACGATCTCCGTCAGTTCCGACAGTCTAGCACGAACAAAGCGTTGTTTTCGTCGGCACCAAGCCTGCGCCCGCGTGGCCCAGGAGGTGTCCGATGTCGACCCTGTTCCGCTGCCCGATCGTGTATGGTGCCGATTCCCTTCGCCGCGTGGGGGCCCGCTATGACCTCATCGAGCGTCTGACCGAGGCCGCGCGCGTGCGCGACGTCACCCTGCTCGCCTTTGGCCTGGGCCAGGATGAGCTGCGCGTGATCTTGGAGGGCGACGACGCCCAGTGCGCCAACGTCGTCCGCGTCACCAAGGCCGCCACCTGCCGCACCGCCCGCAGCGCGGGGGAGGTCATCATGTGGGGCACCGGCGAGCGCGTCGCGGTCACCGACGCCACGCTCGCCGAGCAGGTCGCCTTCTGCCATCGCGTCGGCCCGGACGCCGATCCGCTGGCGTCGCCGTGGACCAGCCACCGCGACCTGCTGGGCTACCGCCAGGCCGCCTTCTTCCAGCCGCTCACGCTCGCGTCGCGCGTGGACGCCCTCCAGGTGCACGCGATGGCCGGGGGCGGTCCGCTCCCCGCGCGCGGCCGTCGCACGGTTCGCGCCACGCTCACCGAGGTGCTGCGTATCGCCGCCGCCGTGGTCGGCGTGCCGCCCGGTCACCGCCGCAGCTTCCGGCTCTTCGTGCACCTGGGCCGCGCGATCGGCTGGGCGCCCGTGGAGTTGGCCAAGGCGCTGGTGTTGACGTCGCGCCGCATCCGTCAGCTCAGCGTCGGCGACGAGCCCCTGCTGGGCGCCGCGCTCGCGCACATCGCCGACGCGCGCCTAGCGGTCGTCCCGTAGCGCCGCGCGGTCGGCGTCGTCGCGCTCCGCGACCCGCGCCTAGCGGTCGTCCCGTAGCGCCGCGCGGTCGGCGTCGTCGCGCTCCGCGACCCGCGCCGTCCCGCCCCAGTCAAGGCTCCGTGACCCAGGCGCCGCCCTGCAGGCCGATGCGCGTCGGCAGCCCCGCACGACGCGGCTCGGGGTGGCGCGCGTGGCCGGGCAGGATGATCGCGAAGCTGCCTCCCGCCATGTCCAGGTCGGGCCGGATGGGCGAGAGATCACGCGCGCGCGAGGCGGCGATCACCGCGTCGACGTCGGGCAGCTCGGCCAGTTCACCCAGCGTGAACCAAGTGGGTGGCGCCAGACCCATCCGGCCCAGACCCGCGTCCAACACCTGACGCGGCGTGAACCAGCCGCTGTCGACCGTCTCCCGGGCGTCGTGTCGACCCAAGCCCTCGGGCGCGACCGCGACGAGGAAGGTGGTGTCGAAGCGACGAGGCTCGCCCGCCGGCGTCACCCAGCGCGCCCAGCCGTGCAGCGCGTCCAGATCGAGCACGGCGCGCTGCTGGTGGAGGAGCGCGTCGAACGTGAGCGTGTGGTCGGAGAGCGCGTCCCGGACAGCGTCATCGGGGGTGTTCGACCCGAGCCAGAGGCCCGCCTCCTCAAACGTCTCGCGCACGCCCGCGACCAGCACGCCGCGCCCTTCGTCCGCCTCGAACCCGAACCGCGCGATGGTCGCGTGCCCACCGTGTGTGTGCTCGGGTCCGATCGCCGCGTCGCCGGGCTCGACGCGACCGCCGGGGAACACCCACATGTTCGGCATGAACGCGCTGCCCTTGTGGCGCTGCACCATGAAGACCGAGAAGCCCCGCGCCTCGGGGCGCAGCAGCAGGAGCGTGGCCGCGGGCGACGGGCTCATTCAGCGCCGCGCGCGACGACGCAGGAGCGCGAGCGCGCCGAGCAGGCCGAGCGACGCAGGCGCCGTCGACGCGTCATCACAGCCGCAGGCGTAGGCCTTGGGGTCCGCGACCGCGATGGGCTGGAAGGGCTCGCCAAAGTCGCTGTCGTCGATGTCCCCGCGGGGGATGTCGGTGTCGCAGAACCCGTCGTCCTCGTACACGTCCAGGTAGTCCGGGTGGCCGTCGCAGTCCGCGTCCGCGAAGCCCTCCTGGGCGTCGGTGGCGCCGTCGTCGTCGGAGTTGGTGTCGACGTGGTTGGGCAGCGTGTCGCCGTCAAAGTCGGCAGCGCCCTCCTGCGCGTCGAGCAGACCGTCGCCGTCGGAGTCGGGGTCGGCGTAGGCGGGCAGGCCGTCGTGGTCGGGGTCGGTCACGCCGTCCAGGCCGTCAGGGATGCCGTCGTCGTCGGAGTCGGCGTCGAGCAGGCCCACCACGCCGTCGCCGTCCCAGTCCGCCACGTCCTCCAGCTTGTCCGCCAAGCCATCGCCGTCGGAGTCCGGGTCGAGGTTGTCGGTCAGGCCGTCGCTGTCGTGGTTGCCGGTGCCTTCCACCGCGTCGGGCCAGCCGTCTGCGTCCGAGTCCAGATCGTCGTCCGTCAGGTTCGGGTCGGTCTCGAAGTCGTCCAGTCGACCGTCGTGGTCGCGGTCCTCAAGCCCGTCGTCCAGCCCGCCGCCGTCGCTGTCCGAGTCGGTGGGCGAGGTGGTGGTGGACGGGTCCGCGTCGGCCACGAAGCACGGGCCGCCGGAGGAGCCACCGATGGGTGCGGTCAGCCCGCGCTCGACCGAGTCCGGGATGCCGTCGTGATCGCCGTCGCAGTCGTGCGGCGAGGCGTCGTCCACGTCGGGGAGGCCGTCACCGTCGGCGTCGTCGGGGGGCGGCACGTCGGCCCACGCGGGCGTCGGCGCAAGGCTGAAGGCGAGCAGAAAGGCGAACGGACGCACGTGACCTCCGGGCGCACACCATAGCGCGCGACGAACACGCGGCACGCGGGATAAGCTCCGCGCCAAAGACGGGACCCGATGCTGCCCCTCCTCCTCGCCCTGCTCTCCCCCGCCCTCGCCGACACGCCCGTCGACGTCCTCACGCCCGAGCTGCGCGCCCGGTTCGAGGCCGCCGAGTCCGCGTGGCAGGCAGGCGATCTCTCCACCGCCGAGAAGGCCTTCGCCGAGGTCACGACCGGCGCGCCGGAATTCGACCGCGCGTGGCGGCGCTCCTGCGGCGTGCTGCTGGAGGAAGGCCGCGTCGACGACGCCGTCGCCAACTGCCGCAAGGCGGTCGGCCTGGTGCCCAGCATCGAGAACCGCACGGGCTTGGGGATCGGCCTGCTGCAGATGGACGACGGCCAGAACGAGGCCGGCAAGCTGTTCGAGGCGGTGGTCAAGGAGTCCCCGGACTACATGCCGGGCTGGCAGGGCCTGTGCACCTGGGCGCTCGACTCGGGCAAGGGCGAGCCCCTCACCCGCTGCGTCACCGTGCTGGAGGCCAACGCCCCTGAGACCGCGGGCACCTTGTTCTACAAGGCGCTGCTGCTGGCCGACCAGGGCAAGCTGGACCCCGCCGTGAAGACGCTCGACTGGGCCGAGCAGAAGGGCCTCCCCGCCGACCTGATGTCGCGCGGCTCGGAGTGGATCCAGAAGCGCGCCGAGATGGCCAACCAGACCACCGCCGCCGAGAAGGGCGAGAAGGGCCGCCACGATCCCGGCGCCTGGAAGCTGTCCGACCTCATCCCGTTCGGCGTGCTCGCGGCGCTCGTCCTGGCCGTGGGCGTGCTCGCCTTTGGTCGCGACGACGAGGACGACGCCAAGCCGCCCCCTCCGCGCGATCCGTCGCCGCCCGAACCGCCGGCCCAGCCGCCGTCCGACGCGCCCAACGCAGGCTGAGCGCGAGCGTCGCCTAGCGGCGGGTGAGCTTGCCGCTGCAGCCGTCCGGACCGGAGATGGTGAGCTGGTCCTCGCCGTCCCAGCCGACCACGTAGTTGTCGTAGCGGCGAGGCTCGCAGCCCTCGGACACCACCTCGGGGTCCGCGCCGCCGGTCAGCGTGCGGATGGTCTGCTCGGACGTGCAGGTGAGCGTGGTGAGCAGGTCCTGCGCGCCGCCCTTGGACTCCAGCTCCAGGCTGGCGTCGAACTCGATCGCGACGGTGGTCTCGTTGCCTTCGAGGTCCTTGAACGCGCGGTCCTGCGTGCCGGTGCCCGTGTAGACCAGCTTGCTGTCGTGCTCGAGCGTCAGCTCCACATCAAACGGGACCTGGTCGCAGTCCAGGTTGCCGACCCACGTGCCCTCCACGCCAGCCGAGCAGGCTACGAGGGACACCGACACCAGAGCAAGAGCCAGGGCACGACGCATGGTCCACGACCTCCAGGCGTCGCCCTAACGCAAGGCGATGGATGGGTCGCGTCGGGTCACGCGCCTCGACGAGCGCGGCGCGCGTCGATAACGTCCGCGTGGGAGGTCCCAATGCGCAACAAGCTTCGCCTCGGACTCGTCACGGTCGCGCTCGTAGGGTCCACGGCATGCAGCTGGTTCGCAGCTTGGCAGGATCCCAACGTGAAGCCCGGCGAGGCCGCCGTCGCCGAGAAGCCCACCTGCCGCCCCAAGGAGATGGACGCACGCGGCGCGCCGCCTTGGAAGGTCGGCGACACCACCCCGAGTGGCTGGAAGGTCGCCGCGGTCGACGTGACGAACATGGAGTACATCCGCGTGGGCTTCGAGAAGGCCGGCGTGAGCAGCACCGTCGAGGTCGCCTTCAATGAAGCCGGCGCCGGCGACTGGTCCACCGACAAGTACAAGCTGATGCCCGCCCCTGAGCAGACGCCCCCCGAGGCGCTGCTGACCGACGCCATGGCGCAGCTCAAGACCTTCGCCGCGGCTGAGACCGGCGCCCCCTTCGTCAAGAAGCTCGCCGCCGAGCAGGACCCGTTCTTCGGGCTGCCTCCGTGCCCGTAGTCGCGCTGTGGCTGACGCTGGCGGCGCCCGCGCTGGCGGCGTCTGGCTACTACGCACCGCAAGACGTCGCGGTCGCATCCCAGCAGTTCGCCCGCGCGCAGGCCACGGCCGGCGCCAACTTTGCCTCGCTCCAGGCCCGCGCCGACGCCCTCGCCGCGGCGCTCGTCCAGTACGAGACCGCGCTCGACCTGCTCGGCTCAGACGCGCCGGCCGACCAGCGCACCCGCCAGCGCGACCTGCAGCACCGCTACCTGCGTGAGCAGGCCGTGATCTCCGCGTTCGCGAACGATCAGGCCGACGCCTTTGGTGCCGCGTTCGAGTCCGCGCTGAAGCGCGCGCTCGCCGGGCGTGATCTGGTCGAGTGCCACACCGAGGCGCCTTCGCTTCGCATGGGCCCCAGCTTCTCGCGCGCCGCGCCCGTCACCTGCACCGGCGCCGACGAGAACGCGCACATCGCCGCGCGCATGGACGCGGACCCGCAGCTGACGCGCGCGCTGGAGGGCCTGCTCTCCTTCGGCTGGCCGTCGTTCAGCCTGGCTCCGACGCCCCAGCCCGCGGTCGGCGGCGCCGGCGCGAGCGTCGACCTGCTGGCGCTGCTGGAGCAGGGCGCCTCTGACGCGCTGCGCACCATCACCGAGGCCGATGAGGACGCCCGCGAGGCCTTCCAGTCGGCGATCGACGACGGCGCGAGCACCGAGGCGCGCGCCAAGCTGGTCGATCAGGCGCACGAGGTCACCGCGCACACCGCGCTGCGCCGCGCTTCGCTGGCCGGCCCCGTGATCCAGGCGGTCGAGGCCCTCCGGAAGAAGCTCCCGAAGTTGGGCATCGCCGCAGACTTTGGCTGGTGCGTCCAGCCTGTCGTGCTCGGCGGCTGCACGCCCGCGCCCATCTCGGCGGAGGCGGCGGCCAAGCTCGCGGAGCAGTCCAAGGTGGCCGCGTCGCTCGAACACGCGAACGCCGCGCGCCTGTAGGACGCACGGCGCTTGGCCAGGTGAACGACGGGCGCCGCGCGAGTCGCGGCGCTCAGCGTCGGCTCACTCGCGGGTGAACACCGCGTTGCGGTCGTTCTTGCAGTCGGGGACGGTGCTGTCGGCCATGAACGCCTCGGCGTTCTTGTAGCCCTCATCCAGGCTGTCGGTGATGAGCGAGCGCATGGCGTCCGGGCCCAGGCCGATGCTGATCTCGGGCCAGATGGCGTACATACGCTTGGTGGTGGTGCCGTCCTCGATGTAGAGCTCGCAGGTGAACGACTGGCGGAACTCGTTGGTGCCACCGTCGGCCACGGCGATCTTGTCGGCCCAGGCGCGCGCGATCATCACGTGACGGCCGTCGGTCGTGTCGAAGGTGCGGAAGTCCTTGTAGAGGTCGTACCAGCCGGACGCGATGAACGACAGCTCCTTGCGGACCTCGTTCGTGCTGCGCGCCACGTCGGTGGTGCCCGCGTTGAACGCGTCGACGTCGGTGCTGTACGTGCGGGTGTACGACACGGTCGAGTCCGACTCGATGCAGACCTGGTTGGGCTGCATGGCGGCGGACTTGTTGGCGGCGAAGTCCTTCTTGGACAGGCCGAACGCGACGACCGAGGTTTGGTCCGCGGTGTTGGTGCCGGGCGGTTGCACGGCGCCGCCCAGGAAGGACTCGGCCAGCGGGTCGATCGAGAACGAGCGCTCGTCGAGGTTGGCCGAGTCGAGCTTGACGCCCTGGCTGACGAGGCCGGCCTCAAGCGCGTCGATGTACGCCGGCAGGTCCGCCGTGTTGTCGTCAAAGTCGCGGAAGAGCGCGGGCATCACCTGCGCCAGCGACAGGGTGCTGGGGTCGGACGTGTCGGTGTCGTTGTCGTCCGTGAGCGTGGGGGGCGGCTTGCAGGCGGTAGCCACGAGCGCGATCAGGCCGAGGGTCAGGAAACGGGAGTTCATCGTTCCTCCAAGAACGGTTCGTGCGTAACCCAAATGACAGGCGTGCAAACCGGTCACCCGCCGATCGTTCGAACTCCCGGAAGGACGCCGTGACCGCTTGATCCTGGCGGGATAGCCGGGCGCGCTGGAGGGCACATGACGGCACACGGAACGGGTCGACGCAACGCCATCACCAAGCTGCTGAAGGGCGCGGTCGCGGGCGGCACGGTGACCGTCACCGGTTGGGTGAAGACGTCGCGCTTCGGCAAGAACGTGAGCTTCGTACACCTGTACGACGGCTCCTCCACCCACACCGTTCAGGTCGTCCTCACGCCTGAGCAGGCCGAGGCCAACAAGGCGCGCCTGGGCGTGGGCGCCGCGGTGCAGGTCACCGGCACCTGGTCCGCGTCGCAGGGCGGCGAGCAGGCGTTCGAGGTCCAGGCCACCGACGTGCAGATCGTCGGCGACTGTGATCCGGAGTCCTTCCCGATCCAGAAGAAGGCCACGTCGCTGGAGAACCTGCGCACCATCGCGCACCTCCGCCCGCGCACCAACACCTTCCAGTCCACCTTCCGCGTGCGCAACGCGGTGTCCTGGCACATCCACCGCTTCTTCCAGGAGCGCGGCTTTCAGTGGGTGCACACGCCCATCATCACGACCAACGACGCCGAGGGCGCCGGTGAGCTGTTTGAGGTGAAGGTCGGCGACGAGCCCTTCTTCGGCAAGAAGACCTTCCTCACCTGCTCCGGCCAGCTCGCGGTCGAGAACTTCGTGCAGGCCTTCACCGACGTCTACACGTTCGGGCCCACCTTCCGCGCCGAGCACAGCCACACCGCGCGCCACGCCGCGGAATTCTGGATGATCGAGCCCGAGATCGCGTTCGCGAACCTCGACGACGTCATCGCGCTCGCTGAGGACTTCATCAAGGACGTCTGCCTGAGCACCATCGCCCAGTGCCCGGACGACTTCGAGTTCTTCGACAAGCGCATCGAGCCCGGCAACCTCGCCCGCGTGAAGGAGGCGCTCTCCAAGCCCTTCGCGCGCGTCACCTGGCACGAAGCGGTCGAGATCCTCTCCAACGTGAAGGGCCGCACCTGGGAGTTCCCCGTGGGCCCCGGCATGTCGCTGCAGTCCGAGCACGAGCGCTACCTGGCCGAAGATCACTTCAAGGGACCGGTCTTCGTGACCAACTATCCGAGCGTGCAGAAGGCCTTCTACATGCGCGAGGACGACAACGGCGAGACCGTGTCGGCCACCGACCTGCTGGTCCCCGGCATCGGCGAGATCATCGGCGGCAGCCAGCGCGAGGAGCGCCTCGACGTGCTCGAGCGCCGTATCAAGCAGTTCGGCCTGCCGGTGGAAGAGTACTGGTGGTACCTGGATCTGCGCCGGTTCGGCACCACGCCGCACGGCGGCTTCGGGCTGGGCCTGGAGCGCCTGATCATGTGGCTCACCGGCATGAAGAACATCCGCGACGTGCTACCGTACCCGCGTACGCCGGGCAGCGCGGAGTTCTGATCCCCGCCCGCGCCGTGCTCCGGGAGGCGGCGTGACCAGGCCCTTCGTGAACTGGGCGCGCAACGTACGCAGCGCGCCCCGCGCGTGGGCCGCGCCTTCAAACGAGGCGGATGTGGCGGCGCTCGTGCAGGAGACCCGCGCGCGCGGCGGCCGCCTCCGCGTGTGCGGCTCGCGCCACTCGTGGTCACCGATCGCCGCGTCAGACGACGTGCAGGTGGAGTTGACGGGCCTGAGCGACGTCGTCAGCGTGGACGTCGACCGGCAGACGGTCACGGTGCAAGGTGGCTGCACGCTGCGCACGCTCAACGAGGCGCTCGGGCGCCACGGCCTGGCCATGCCGATCCTGGGATCGATCACCGAGCAGGCGATCGCCGGCGCGGTCGCCACCGGCACACACGGCTCCAGCCTGCGCCACGGCAACCTCGCGTCGCTGATCCAAGGCCTGCGCCTGGTCGACGGACGTGGGGAGGTCGTGGAGATCGGGCCCGACGACCCGCGCCTCCCCGGCGCGCGCGTGCACCTGGGCGCCCTCGGCGTGATCACCCAGGTGACGCTCGGCGTGGACCGCGCGTTCGGCCTGATCGAGACGCGCACGCGTTGGCCGCTCGACGAGGCCGCGGACGCGCTCGCCACCCTGGCCGCCACGCACGAGTACGTGAAGGTCTGGTGGCTGCCGCCCTGCGACGACGTGCTCGTCACCACCTACCGGCGCACGAACGAGCTCGTGGCGCGCAGCCGGGTGGAGGCGGCCTGGGAGCGCGTCGCCAACGCCACGGTGTTCCCGGCGCTGCTCGGCGCAGGCGGCGTCATCCCCACGCTCATCCCGTCGATCATGCGGCTGGTCGATCGCGTTCACTTCCTGCCCGGCACACGCGCCGGACAGAGCGCCGAGATGTTCACGCTGGTCATGCCGCCGCGCCACCAGGAGACCGAGCTCGCGTTCGACGCGGCCCACGCCGGCGAGGCGCTGCGTGCGATGCGCGACCTGGTGCGCGCCAGCGGCGTGCGGCTCGACTTCTTGAGCGAGCTGCGCTTCGTGAAGGGTGACGAGAGCTGGATGAGCCCGGCCTACGGTCGCGACACCTGCCAGCTCGGCATGTACGCCACGCACAGCCCGGACATCCCGCGTGCGTTCGCCGCCTTCCGCGAGCTGGGCCGCGCCTGGGACGCGCGCCCGCACTGGGGCAAGTCGTTTGAGACCACGCCCGAGGAGATCGACGCGCTCTACCCGCGCGCCGCCGACTTCCGCGCGCTCGCCGCCGACCTCGACCCCGACCGCGTGTTTCGCAACCCGTTCGTCGACTCGATCCTGGGCGCGCCGTAGGCCCGCGTCAGAGCGACTCGTGCAAGCAGGCGTCGGCCGCGCAGGTGCCCTCAACGCCCGCCAAGCAGCTGCCGGTCAGCCCGTAGAGCGCCGACATCGCGGACTTGGCGCAGTCCTGCCAGCGCAGGTCGCCCAGCCACCAGGTCTCATCGCAGTCGACGTAGGACAGCTGCGG
>CAIOSP010000046.1 GCA_903861005.1 uncultured Pseudomonadota bacterium | reverse complement strand
GTGGCACCCAGCACGTAGACCTCAACCGAGCCCGCCACGCGGCCGCCACCGAGATCGTGTTCCCCAAGTCGAAACACCACCGCGGGCGCGAGTCCGTCTTCGAACACTGCCCGAACAGCCAGCCAGCCTGCCTGCTGCTGCTGCTCAAACTCGGTCCAATAGAACTGTGGCACGGTGAGCCGGTCGAAGAACACGCTGAGGTCGACGCGCTCGACATACCGGTCGGCGAGCGCCGCCGTCCCCGAAGACGCGTTCCACACGTCGCGAAGGCGCCCATGAATGGATGCGGCCGTCGGAAACGGCGTGGCGCCATCCGGCACAATTACGACCTCGACGACGGACTCTGACTCGGAGAGGTAGAGCAGGCCAGGAACGCTGCTGTCGAGCGCCGCATGCAGATCCGCCTGCGCGGCTGCCGCGTCGAGCCGCGTATCCGTATCCCCGACGTCGCTGTCGTCTTTGACGAGCGAACCGCTCGCGCTGTCTCCAGCTTCGTCTGAGTCTTCGTAAGCTGGGGTTGCCACCACGGCAGCTCCCGTGTCCAGCGCGACAGGACCACTCGCATGTGCAGTGCAAGCGGCCATGCCGAAGATGATCCCGACGACGCGCATCAGGGGCACCCGTCGTTGACGAGGCCTGGCGTACCCTTGTCACCCGCGCCGAACGTGGCCTTGCCCACGCACCAGCTTTCGCCCAAGTCGTTCAAGGTCGCGTCCAGCTTCGCTAGGCCGAGCTGCATCGACTTCCCCGCTATCGCCGGCCAACCGCTGGTCAACCAAGCAACACGGTCGATCTCGACGCCGTCGAACGCGATCGTGAGCTCGTCCGCCGAGTTGCCAAGGTCCATCGCGCCGCCATACGGGTACGTGACGCTCACCCCTCCGTTAATCGACGTGTCCGAGAACCGACCGAAGACCGCGTACCCTCCCGCGGGGACCCGAACGTTCTTGAGCACCTGAAAGTTGTCGATGTTGTCGTCCAGGACCGTCCAGTCACGGCACATAACGATGTCTACAGCCGTCTTATTGTAGACCTCAAACCACTCACCGCGGTCGTCCGTCACGGCGAACGGGTTGCGGTGGATCTCTGTAATGAGCAGGTCGCCCGCGCCGATCAGCCCTTCGTCACAGCTGCCGTCACAATCGTCATCGCCGCCGTTGCGTTGTTCCACAGCGCCGGGGGACACCGACGAGGCCGTGTCGTCGCAGTCGGCCCCGCCGAACGTCGCCGCGTCGTACCCGTCTCCGTCAAGGTCGAAGTCGGATCCACCAGAGCAGTTCTCGTCCACACGATCGTACCAGATCTCCTGCGCGCCGGGGTGAACCAGGTATCCGAAGGGCCCGTCATCGCAGTCATCGGCGCTGCCATCCGGCGCGCCGAGCTTCGTATAGCCGTCTCCGTCGCGGTCGAAGTCGGAGCCGCCGGAGCAGTTCTGGTCGATCCCGTCGTACCAGATCTCCGCCGCGCCCAACCGGATCGCGGCCGCGTGATCGTCGCAGTCAGCGCCGCCCCAGGCGGAGGCGATCTGCCCGTCTCCGTCTGCGTCAAAGTCGTTGTCTCCGGCGCAGTCGCTGTCTACCCCGTCGTAGGGTGCGTCCGGCGCGCCAACGTGCACCGCGCTGCGGGCGTCGTTGCAGTCATCCGCGCTCCCATCTGGCGCCGCGAGCGCCGTATAGCCATCGCCGTCCTGATCGTGGTCCGACCCCCCAGAGCAGTCCTGATCCTCGCCGTCGTACCATATCTCCACAGCGCCGACGTGAACCGATCGATCCTGATCGTCGCAGTCGGTACCGCCCCGCGCCAACGCGTCGAAGCCATCTTGGTCCGCGTCGTCGTCGGAGCCGCCAGAGCAGTCCGAGTCGACGCCGTCATAGGGCGCATCCGTGGCACCGACCCGCACGTCCGACATGGTGTCGTCACAGTCGGCGCCGCCAGCGACCTCTGCCGTCTGACCATCACCGTCTTGGTCGTAGTCGGAGCCGCCCGAGCAGTCCTGATCGACGCCGTCATACCAGACCTCTGCCGCGCCAGCGCGTACGGTCCAATCCAAATCGTCGCAGTCGGTGCCTCGCGCGAAGTCTGCGTCCTCGCCGTCGCCGTCCTGGTCGAAGTCGTCGTCGCCATCGCAGTCCTGATCGATGCCGTCATACCAACGCTCCGGACGAGTCAACCCCACGGCCGGATCGTCGTCGTCACAGTCGGTCCCGCCGTTTGCCTCGCGGCGCTCCCCATCGTGGTCGCTATCGTAATCATCGTCGCCCCGACAGTCTTGGTCGATACCGTCGTAGAACCGTTCGGCCACGGAGGGGCTCCTGGCGTAATCCGTGTCGTCGCAGTCCTCCCCATTGGCGTACGCGACGGTGTCGTATCCGTCGCGGTCCTGGTCGTAGTCGGACCCGCCGTCGCAGTCCTGGTCGATGCCATCGTACCAAACCTCGTCCGCGCCAGGGTTGATGTCCGCGTCGGCGTCCTCGCAGTCCGTTCCACCCCAGTTCGAGGCATCGTAGCCATCGCGATCGGCGTCGAAGTCGGACACGCCGTCGCAGTTGGTGTCCTGCGCGTCGTAGGGCGCGTCCGCCGCGTCCGGGTTCACGGTGACGTCAGCGTCATCGCAGTCACCGTCGATCTCGCGGAAGCCGTCGCCGTCGTCATCGCGTAGCACTGTCCCCTCGTCCGTGGCGCCGTCGCAGTCGTTGTCCTTCCCATCCGCGACCTCGGCCGCTCCCGGCCGCGCGGCGATGTCCGCGTCGTCGCAGTCGCCGTCGCAGGTGGTGACGCCGTCGCCGTCGAGGTCAACGCACGCGAGCACGGTGACCGACGTCCCGCACTTCGCGTTGAGCCCGCCAGGGTCGACGACGGTCGCTTCGAGCACGTGCAGGCCCTCGGAGAGTCCGGAGATCGTCTCCCGGATCTGGCCGTTGGACGGCGGCGTGCCATCGAAGACGGTTCCATCCTTCGAGCTGCGCAGCGTCCACGCGAGGGTAGACGCCGCGCCTTCCGGGTCACCCACAGACAGCTCCACGGTGAGCGGCGCCCCCTGCGGCACGACCCGCCCTTCGGCGGGGACACCCCACGCGCAGAACGGGGGCGCATTCTCCTCTGGGATCACCGTCACGGCCGCCGCACCAGACTGCCCGCGCGAGTCGAACACCGAGAGCGCCAGCACTTGCGAGGACTGGCCAAGGTTGACGAGCGCGTGAAAATTCCCGCCGCCGTCGCAGTCCTCGAACACACCCTCGAGCGCACCCTCTCGACTGCTCTCGAGGCTCGTGACGAGCTGTTCGGGGCCATCCTCGTCCTTCACGACGGCGCAGAGTTCCACGGGCCGACCAGCCGCAAAGGTCGACAGATCTACGGGTCGTAGGATGGTCACCCTCGGCGGGTCGTCATGGACCGCCAAGAAGGTCTCTGCCGAGCAAGACGTCAGAAGGATCGAGAGCGGGAGGAGTCGACGCATAGTGGTTCTCAGGGCGTGTCCGCTCATAAACAGGATCACGAATTCCGCGCTAAACGAAACGGTGCCGAGTGCGTCACGCTTCCAAGCCGCGCCGAGGCGCTCGCGACCGTCGCGCAGTTACGGGGATCGCCACCGCGACGACGCGCGTCCCACTCGCGCGCGCGAGCCGCACTGCACGACGGGCGCGAGCGGCGAGAACGTCCACCCGACGCCGCTGACGTCGTCAACGTCGGACATCGCCTGCTCCAGCGTGTCCTTGATGTCCGCAAAGGTCTGATCCAGCTTGTCCGTTGTGTCCGTCGTCGCCACGCACAGGAACTTTGGGGTGCCGCAGATGTCGAGGGTGTCGCAGCCAGGCGCCGCCGGGGCCGCGTCTTCCAACGCGACGTCTCCATACAGGACGGTCCCCCCGACCATCACGAGACGGACGTCCGCCGGCGTCGCCGCAAGGATGGCGTCGTAAGGCGCCGCCGCCTGGCCACCAACCACGACAATGTCCGCGTAGTACCCCACTGCGATCGAGCCCAACATGGACTCCAGCCCGAGCGCCTGTGCGCCATGGCTTGTCGCCATCGCCACAAGCTCTTTCGGCGCGATCTGATTCCCCCAGATCAGGTTGTCGTACCCGTCCGCGGCGCGGAGCTCGTCGAGCATGTTCTGGCTGCCACCCATCGACCAGTCCGGCCCCAGGGCCACCGTCACGTGGGCGGCGAGTGCGCTGGGGATGTCGGTCGTCTGCCCGTAGAGCGCGAGGTTCGACGCGGGCGACCAGGTCAACTTCATGCCCCGCGCGGCCATGATCCCGAACTCTGCTTCGGTGAACGCCGTCGCGTGCGTGATGGCGGTCTGCGGCGCGAGCAAGCAGCCGTCGTCTGTACCGGCGATGGACAGCTTAGTGAACTCGCCAAGGGCCGACGCGTCGACGCCCTCGCCGACGTGGATCAGGTACGCCTCAGTGTCCCCGTCCGCAAAATTCGCGCAGACGCCGTCCGCCGAAGACGTGGATGGCGGGAAGATCGCGCTCGTCTGGATCTTGTCCTGCGACAGGCCGTTCTGGGACGTGTCGATCGAGCGCGCGAGCGAGCCAAAGCAGGCCGAGGACGTGCCTGGCAGCCCAACGATGCTCGTGGTCCCTGCGATCAGCCCTTTCAACTCGCCCCACTTGTCCATCTCGCATTTGACGTTGCCGTCCGAGCTCCCGTACGTGGTCAACGCGCAGTAGTCTGGCTTGCCTTGGGAGGCGTTCTCTAGGCACTGCTTGACGTCGAGCATGGCGCTGTAGCGAGGCTCCTCCGTCCACTGGTTGTGGTTCGTGTAGAGCTGGTGGGGCAGCCAGTCGGTGTCGTCAAACACGTCGAACAGGATGTGGTTGTGCGTGTCGATCAGCCCGGGCGCGATGACGCCGTGGGTGTCGATGATCGTGGCGCCGAGCGCCCCAGGCTGCAGAGCGCAAGCGTCGCCTGGCTCCACGCACGTGATTCGATCAGCCTCGACGAGCACCGAGCCGTCGAAGTCAGAGTCCGGCGCAAGCACATGGCCGATCAGGAGGATCCGATCCGCCGCTCCCACGGTGATGATCGCCGCGCCGTCATCGCCGGGGTCACCCGACGGGTCAACGTCGGTGTCGGTCGTGACGTCGGTGTCGCCCCCTCGCGGCGGTTCGCCGCTCCCGTCCGGTGGGACGTCACGATTTGGGTCGACGCACGCAGCAGTCAGGGTCAGCAGCGAAAGGACGAGGCGGTATGACATGGGGCGCTTCTTAGCACGAGGCCAATGCCTGCCATTTCGACAAACGTGCGCCATTGGAGAGCACGGGTCGGCACGTTTCCGACACGAGGGCCGAGCGCTGGAGTCGCCATTTTAGGAGCGCACCCACGTCGCCGGGACGTGATTGACGAACACGCTGGCGCCTACAGCGTCGGCACAACCTAGACCGCGACGGGCGGTTGCCGATGCCGCAGGCATGGCATGCGTGTCCCCAAAAACGACGAAGCCCCGGCGGTGAGGCCGGGGCTTCGAGGGTTGGAATGGAGGCGGCGGGAGTCGAACCCGCGTCCGAAATCACTCGATCCGAATGTCTACGTGCGTAGCTTCCTAGGACGCCCTGTTCTCTTGGAAGCGAGAGAGAACACAGGGTAGCCGGGATTTTTGGGATTATTTATCGTCGCCTGGTCCCACCCGACGGGGGTCCCTCACGACTATCCAGATCTTTACACGCCCAAATGAAGCCTCTGGCAGCTGCTCATTCGGACGGTGGAGCACAGCAGTTACGCTGCGAGAGCCACGGAGTAGTTGTTGTTGTTGGCAACTATCGAGTTTTGCTGGGTGGATTAACGAGGAAACCTAGCACCCTCGGCACGCAATCCTGAACCTACCGCGACCCCGTCGAAACCGTTGCGCCCCCTAGCGGGAGTCTGACCGTTCGGAGGGAATTCCCCGGCGGCCACGCTGTCTACCTAGTCCCCGGCCCGGCGATCGTAAAGGGGCTAAGGGGCGCGTCCCCTCCCCGGTTCACCGTGACGACAGCACCCTCCCGTGACATCGCCGGCGCGCTCGGCGGCAGCCGCCTCTTCGCGCAGCCCGAGCACGCGCGGCTCGTGGCGCAGTGGCGCGCCTTCCTGGCCACGTCGCGGCCGATCCTGCTGGAGATCGGGTTCGACCACGGCCGCAGGCTCACCCACACCGCCGCGCACCACCCAGACTGGCGCGTCGCGGGCATCGAGGTCCGCCGCCGTCGCGTGGACGAAGCCAAGGCCTGGGCCGCCGAGCACGGGCTGCCCAACCTGCTCGCGTGGCGGGCCGACGCGCGGACGGTGCTCGCCACAGCCACGCCGGCTGGGTCGCTGAGCGTGATCGAGGCGCTGTTCCCGGACCCCTGGGTGGACCCGGCGCACCGCATCACGCGCACGCTGGTCGACCCGTCGTTCGTGGCGGACGCGGCGCGCGCGCTGCGGCCCGGCGGCGTGCTGCACCTGGCGACCGACGTCGACGACTACGCCGCGAACATGCGCGAGGCGCTCGAGACTGAGCCGTCGCTCGTGCTGGATCCGACCGCCGCGGCGCTGCGTCCGCGCTGCGAGGCGCTGTCGCGTCGCGAGTGGCGCTGCGCCCAGGACGACATCCCCATCCACCGCTTCTGGCTGCGCAAACGCGGGTAGCGGCGCGCGCTCCGAACGACCGAGTCAGCCCCCGGGACGCGCGAGTGACCCGTCGCGCACGACGCGCGCCTGACTCAGCGACCTACAGCGGCCCGCCGTGCGCCGCGTGCAGCAGGTCGGACAGCGCCTTCACCGGCGCGAACGTGTCTGGCGGGACCTCGACGAACAGCGTGTTCCAGCCCGCCATCGACCCGTTCCACAGGCCGGGGTGCTCGATGTAGCGCAGGCGGTGTCCGCCCTGGGTGCGGTCGGTGACGATCGACGCGTCCGGATCGACGAAGGCGGTCAGCTCGTGCGGGCGGCCGTCGGCGTCGCGCAGGCCGAGCGCCAGCTCCACCGGGTTGAAGTGCGTGGAGGCGTGCAGGATCTCGCGCTGCTGACCGTTCGTGCTGTCCACCTGCGACGACTCGACGATCTGCAGCGAGACCTCGCCGTGCGCGACCGCCCAGAACGGGCCGCCGCCGGGCTGGCCGTCGTTGGGGACCATGCCGCACACCCGCCACGGGCGGTCCAGCCGCGCGATCACCGTGTCGAGCTCGTCTGGGAGCACCACTTGAAGCCAGCGCGCCGCGAAGGCGCGCGCGTCGGCGGTGGGGGCGCCCTGTCGCAGCGCGCGCACGTGCTCGTGGGCCTCGCTCTGGACCAGCGTGAGCAGGCCCGCCAGCCGTCGACGCCACGCCAGCACGGTGGCGCGGCCCGAGTCCGGCACGACGTTGTCGATGTTCTTGAGCAGCACGACGTCGCCGCCCACCGCGCCCAGGTTCTTGAGCAGCGCGCCGTGGCCGCCGGGCCGGAAGCGCAGCGTGCCCTCGTCGTCGCGCGCCGGGGCACCGTCTTGCAGCGACGGCATGTCGGTCGACGGATCCTGCGTCGAGAAGTCGACGATCACGTCGACGTCGGCGGCCTGGATCGCCTCGGCGAACGCCTCCTGATGGGCGTCGGACACCGTGACGTGCAGGCGCACCGGGCCCTCCGCCACCAGCGCGCGCGTCTCGTGCAGGTGCTCGACGATCGCCGTGCGCGGGGCGTCGTCGCCGCGGTGGAAGGTCACCAGACCCTTGGGGCGCTTGTCGAGCGCCATGCCGTGCGGGCCGAACATGGCGTCCAGGATGGAGCCGGCGTCGTGGGCACGCGCGCCGTAATGGACCAGCTCGGGCCAGATCGCCAGCGACTCCGCGTAGCGGACGACGCGCTTCGCGTCCTCGGCCGCGCCCCAGCTCGCGTCCAGATCACGCTTTCCGGTCGACCAGGCGTCCTTGAGCGTGGCGACCATGCGCGACGCCGCGCCCGACGCGGGCACGAAGCACGACACACGCCCCGCGTCGGAGGCGGCTGCGTAGGCGCGCTCGGCGTCGTCGGCCAGCGCATCGGACAAGGCCAGGATGCCGTCGCCCACGGTGGCAGGACGGTTCAGGTACGTGAAGGTGGCCGGGTGCAGCAGGCGATCGATCGCAGCACCGATCCGGTTGGCATCATGCCCCGCGGCCAAGATGGCGGCGCGCGTGCCCGCGTCCAGGCTCATGGGGCAGCCTCAGTGGCCGCCTTCTTGCGCTTCGACCACAAGAACCACCCGACGATCGCCACAGCTGTCAACACGAGCACGGTGCGCTGGAAGTCGCGCGCGAGCAGCAGCGCGCCCTCGATCTCAGCGCCGAAGTACCAGCCCATCACCACCCACACCGGCACGCTGATCGACGCCGCGAACAGATCCTGCGACGCGTACACACGCGGCGGGATGCCCAGGGCGCCAGCGGTCAGGTAGATCGGCGAGCGCAGGCCCGGCAGGAAGCGCGCGATGAAGCAGATGAAGTGCGCGTTGGCCTGCACCCGTGCCTTGGCGACCTTGAGCTTCTCAGGCGACAGCATCCGCGCCACCGGCCGCCACGCGAACACGTCCTCGCCGTAGCGACGGCCGAGGAAGAAGAGCATCGCATCGCCGGAGAGCACGCCGATCATGCCCGCGAAGATGGCCCACCACAGCGGGAACTTGCCCATCGACGACAGCAGCCCAGCGGTGATGAGGATGATGTCCTCAGGCATGGGCAAGCCCAGCCCGCAGAGCAGGAGCACCGACAGCAGCGCGATAGAAGCGGTACGCCCGTCCATGTCGCGCAGGGTCGTGATGAGCCAGTCTACGAGGTTGGCGTGATCCAAGCCGCTCCACCATGCGCCAGCCATGTGGCGCGCCGCGCGTCATAGCCGGTATGCGTCGACCGGTCGCGGTTCGCAACGTCACGGGACGGGTCCGTGACACCCCGATACCAGGGGCTGTCGGAGTGGACGCCCTTGCGTACGTCGTGGATCCCAAGCTCTCGGGGGTGCGAGAACCGCTGTCGCTTCTGCGACCAAGCGGAGGCGCTCGACGGCGCGCCCATTCCGGCTGCGGCGTTGAAGGCGTCGATCGACGCCGCCAAGGCCAGCGGCGCAGAGCGCGTCGTGTTCACGGGAGGCGAGCCGACGCGCTCGTCGGAGCTGCTCCGCGCGATCTCCTACGCCCACGCGTTGGGCCTGCGCATCGGCCTGACCACCCACGGACGCAACCTCTCGTCTGCCGACCGGCTGGGACGGTTGGTGGCCGCGGGCCTGGATGAGGTGCGGATCTCGCTGCACGGCGCGACGCCCGGGACCCACACCGATCTGATCGGCGGAGATCCGGTCGCGTTCGACCAGACCGTCCGCGCGATCGGCCTGTGCGCGCAGTCCTTCGACACGACCGTGCGTCTGGTACTCACCACCCGCAACGCCCACGAGATCGAGGGTGTGGTCGCGATCGCCGCCGAACACAAGGCCCGCTTCGAGCTGATCGGGCTTCGTAACGAGGGCGCCGCTCGCGACGCCGCGCTGCAGTTCGCCGACGAGGACATGGCGATCGCCGTGTGGCGGCGGGCGTTCCAGGCCTGCCAGGATCGCGGCGTCCCCTTCTCGCACCAAGGCTTCGCGACGAACGACACCTGGGAGCGCGCCGTCCCGATTGACGGGGCCGTGCTCGACGGCGCCACGCGCGAGCTGCTGCGCCTCAAGCTCCACGACGCGCCCATCCGCGGCGGCCTTCGCGTCCCCGCGCCCGAGGTGCTCGCCCAGGTCGCGAACGAGCGGGGCGTGTCGGTCGACGCGCTCCCAGCGCTGCTGGCGGCGGAGCGCACCCCGCTCCTGGGTGTGGGTCGGCGCGAGGGCGCCGCCGTGTCGCGGCCGCTGCCCCCGGGCACCCGCGTGCTGGTCGTGGTCGACGATCACGCCGATCCGATCGTCGCGGCGTCCACCTTCCCGGGCCTGGTGGCGGCGCTCACGGCGCGCGGCGTCGACGCCCACATGGTGTCGATGTACCGACGCCCGTTTGATCCAGAGGCGCTCAGCGCCCGCACGGTGGCGGTGTCGATCATGACGCCGAACGATCCGCGCCCGCTCGGCCCCGAGGACCCGCTCGCCACGCCCGAGCTGCTGGCCCGCGCGAGCGTCGGCCTCGCCCGCAAGCTGTCGGAGCTGGCCAAGCACACGCCCACCCTCGTGGTGTTCTGGGGCTTCGCGTCCGCCGAGGTCTGGCGCGCGCTTCCCGAGCTGGCGGGCGCCACGTTCCACGTCCTCGATCCCGGGACGTTGGCGGGCTTCGCGTCGCCGTTGGGTCCTCACGACGTCGTGCACGCCGCCAACCCGACGTCGGCGCGAGCGCGCGCGGCGACGCTGGGCCTCGACCACGTCCGCTGGGCGCCGTTGCCCTCCTGGCTCCCGCACGTCGCGCCGACGTCCGCATCGGGCCGTCACCTGCTTGTTCCGGCGGAGCTGATCGCCCGCGCGGAGGCGGTCGACGCGGTCGATCCGGTCGGCCTGCCGTTCACGCGCTTTGATCCCGCGGGCCCTGCCGACACGGTGGGCCTGCAGCTGTCGTCGGCGCGCGCGCTGTGGGTCCCGGCGCTCACGGGTTCGGTCGATCCGCGTCCGCTCTCGTTGGCGCGGGCGGCCGGCCTGCCGATCGTCGCGTCCAACCTGCCGTCCGTGCTCGACCACGTCCGCCCCCAAGACGCGCTCATCGCGCGCGCGGACGACGACGACGCCCACCGCCGCGCGCTGCGGACGCTGGTGTCGGATCCGGCGCGGCTGGCGCGGCTCCGCAACGCCGCCCGCATTCGCCGCGAGGTCGCGTCCGTGGCGCGGCTGGCCGACGTGATCGTGCACGGCGAGCAGGCGCCGCTCTCCGTCCCCCTAAGCCCCGGCCTAGGGCCCTGGTGGAGCTGGTGACGTGCCGGATCCGATCGTCTGGCTGAGCCAGGACACCCCCGTCGACCCCTGGTCAGGCCTTGCGGAGGCCGCCGACCTCCGGCCGGTCGACGACGTGCTGCGCGAGGTGCGTGCGGTCGCGGTCGGCGCGGGCATGGTGGTGCTGCGCGGCGCCGCGCCTGGGCGCTTCCCCGCGCTGGCCCAAGCCGCTGCCGCCGCGCGTGAGGCCGGCGCCGACTTGGGCATCGAGGCCGACGCGCGCGACCTCGACCCGATCGCGCTTCGCGCCATGGGCGTCGAGCTGGTCGTCCTCTCGCTCCACGGCGATCAGGCCGCGCACGACGCGCTCGCAGGTCCTGGGGCCTACGACGCGGTGATCGCCTTCCTGAAGGCGCCGCAGCGCCCGCGGGTGCGGGTCCGCGTCGGACTCGGACGACCCGACGACGTCGGCCACGCGGTCACGATCGCGGCGCCGCATGCGGAGCGGGTGCGCCTCGACGGCGGCGTGCCTGGGTCGACGCCCGACAACCGCGCCCAGGGCCACGAGGCCGCCTGGCTCGCCGCCCGAGGCAGCCCCGCCGAGCTCGAGCTGGTCGACGCCGATGCCGCGCCCGATCACGATCCGGGCGCCGTCCGCGACCTCGACCCGGCGCTGCGCGCGCTCCGTCTCGCCGGCGGGTGGCTCCCGGGCCTGTCCGCGGGGGTGCGCGCGCCGGGGGCGGACGCCGTCGAGCGCCGCGTGCTGCAAGCGCTGGGCATGCCGACGCGAGACGCGGTGAGCGAGGCGCAGGTCGATCCGCCGCTGCTCGGGCGCGTTCGGCTGGTCATCCCGCACCTCGGCGACGCGATCCTCGCCGGCTCCACGCTGCCGCACTTGGCGCGCGCGCTCCTCGCCAAAGGTGTGGACGTCCGGATCGACAGCGTGTGGCACGCGCCGGTCAACGTGCACGCCGCGTTTGGCGGCGCAAGTGAAGGCGCGCTGCCCGACGGCTCGGCGGCCCAGGAGGCGCGCCGCCTGACCGCAGACCGCCTGGGGACCCGCTTCCTCGCGTCGCTCGATCTGGCTGATGCCGACGTGATCGTCGCGCCGGGCTGGGACGTCGCCCACGCGCTGTGGACCCACCCGACCCGCCGCGCCGACGCACAACTCCTCGTGATCGACCTGCACCTGGAGCACGGGCTGTCGCGCTGGACCGCCGCGGGCGAAGGCTGGTGGCCAGGGGATCGGGTCCGCGTGATCTCCTGCTTCCCGGCCTACGTCGGCGCCTACCTGCGGGCGGGCGTCCCATCCGACGCGCTCCGCTGGCTGCCCTACCCGGTCGCCCGAGCGGCCCTCCCGGCGCCCGCCCGCGCGGACGACGCGCCTTGGCTCGCGGCCGGGAACCAGCGCCGTGACGGCAGCCTGCTGGTCGCGCTGGCCGAGCGGTCCACGACGCGACGGCTGGACGTCCTCGCCCGGTCGTGCCCAGCCTTGCCCGCGCCCCACCGCCACCTCGGCACCACGTCCCCGGCGGGCCTGGCCGCGGCCGTCGCGTCGGCGCGGGCGCTGGTGCTGCCCGTGACCGTGAGCGCCCACGACGCCGCGGGCATCACGCTCGCCGCCCTGGCGATGGCCACCGGCACCCCGGTGGTCGGCAGCTTGGCCTGGGGGCTGCTCGACCACGTGCCTGCAGGCGCCGGCCTGCTGGTCGCACACGACGCGGACGCGTTCGCGGACGGGTTGGCCCGCCTGGAGGACGCCGCGGCCTGGGCGCGCGCGTCGAGCGGGGCCAAGCTCGCGGGCGCTCAAGGCGACGTGGACGCATGGGCCGACGCGATCGCGACAGGACGCTGGCCCCGCTGGCCATCCCGCCCCTAAACCGATACGCCGCGCGCCCTTTGGGAGAGTCGATGTCTGTCCGCACTCGGTTTGCGCCGTCCCCCACCGGCTCGCTGCACGTCGGTGGCGTCCGCACGGCGCTCTTCTGCCTGCTGCACGCGCGGCGACATGGCGGCCGCTTCCTCCTGCGCATCGAGGACACCGACCGCGCGCGCTCCACCGAGGAGGCCGCCGAGGGCATCCTGCGCGACCTGCGCTGGCTCGGCCTGCGGTGGGATGAGGGCCCCGGCGCCGAGCAGGCCGGGACCGGCCCGTACTTCCAGGCCCAGCGCCTGGACCTGTACAACGCCGTGATCGATCAACTCCTGGCGAGCGGCCACGCGTACGAGGCCTGGGACACCCACGCCGAGCTGGACGCCGAGCGCGCGATCGCGTCCGCCGCCAAGCTGAACTTCCGCTACGTCCGTAAGGTGTTGGACGCCGACACGATCGCCGCGTACCGCGCTGCGGGCCGGACGCCGGTCGTGCGCCTGGCGGCCCCCCGCCACGATCTGCACGTCGAGGACGAGATCCTGGGCCAGGTCACCCAGACCGCCGACGAGCTGGATGACATCGTCATCCGCAAGGCGGACGGGTTCCCGACCTACCACTTCGCGGTGGTGATCGACGATTACAAGATGGGCGTGTCTCTTGTGTTGAGGGGTCAGGAACACCTCATGAACACACACAAGCACCTAGGGATCTATGAGGCGCTCAACTGGGCCCCGCCCAAGTACGCCCACCTTCCCCTGATCGCCAACCCCGACAACACCAAGATGTCCAAGCGCGACAAGGCGAAGACCTCTCGCGAGGCCGCGCGCCGCGCCCAGGTGGAGCGTAAGGGTGACCCGAAGGACTGGTCCTGGCTGGCCGAGGCCACAGGACGTACGGTCGACGATCTGGCCGGGTTCATGGCCAAGCAGCACGACAGCATTGCCACCGCCGAGGCGATCGCCGCCTTCCTCAAGGTCAAGCTGCCCATGATCGAGGTCATGGACTTCCGCAAGGGAGGGTATCTCCCGGAGGCGCTCATCAACTATATGGCGCTGCTCGGCTGGAGCCCTGGCGATGACCGGGAGGTCCTCCCGTTCGACCAAATGGTGGCCGCGTGGGACCTCACCCGCGTGAACAAGACGCAGGCCAAGTTTGACGCAGAAAAGCTCGCCTGGATGAACGGTGAGTACATCAAGAAGGTCGATCTGGACACCCTGACCGTCGCGCACACTTCGTACCTGGACGTGGCGCCCACCTCGCCGTTCGCGGGCATGCCCGCCGAGCGTCGTCGCGCCTTCCTGGCCCTTTACCAGCCCCGAATCGCCACCTTCGCCGAGCTGGACGAGGCCGCACGCTTCTTCTTCGTGCGCCCTTCAACGTGGGACGCGAAGGCCGTCCAGAAGCACCTTCTCGCCGACGGCGGGCTGGAGCGCCTGGCGCTGATCCGCGACGCGCTCGCCGCGCTGCCCGAATGGTCCGCGACGGACATCCAGCTGACGCTCGACGGCCTCGCCGCCTCCCACGACGTGAAGCTCGGTCAAATCGCCCAGCCGCTGCGGGTGGCGCTCACCGGCACGGCCGTGAGCCCGCAGATCCACGACACGCTCGCGCTGCTCGGTCGGACCGAGTCGCTCGACCGTTTGAAGGCGGCTCTTTCGACGCACGCGCGTTGATTCCTGCGCGCGCTACGGTATCTTCAAAGGGACGCGCAGGGAACACACTTTGGCGGTCCCTCCGGCCCCCGTCCGCTTTGGGCGGTACGAAGTGTTGCAAATGATCATGCGCCGGTGCATGCTGCGCCCGGCCATCAGAGTGCTCGACAGCGGGCCCCGCGATCCCAGGCCAAGGTCCCCATGAAGATCCTCGTGGTCGAAGACGACATGGTCAGCGCCAAGATCGTCGTGAAGCGCGCAGAGCTTCTCGGCCATGGCTGCGACGTCGTGCGCGACGGGGATGAAGCGTGGCGGCGCCTGAACAAGCCGCATGACCTGGACGTGGTGATCAGCGGCTGGTTCCAGCCCGGACTGACCGGCAAGGAGCTGTGCGTGCGGGTTCGCGAGCGGTCGGACCGCTACGTGCCGTTCATCTTCGTGACCGCCGCGGGCGACCGCGACCACCAGCTCGACGGCATGCACGCCGGCGCGGACGACTACCTCACCAAGCCGCTCGACCTGCACGAGCTTCGCCTGCGCCTGATCGCGGCCGAGCGCCTGGTCGCGCTGCACCGCCGTCTGGAGGCCCAGGCCGACGAGCTGCGGCGCCTCAACGGCAAGCTCTACGACCAGGGCCGCCAGGACACGCTCACCGGCATCCCCAACCGTCTGCGCCTGGAAGAGGACGCCGCTCACCTGTACGACCAGGCCGCCAAGCTGGGCCTCGGCTACAGCCTCGCCATGATCGACGTCGACCAGTTCAAGTCCTACAACGACCACTATGGCCACCCTCGTGGAGACGAGGCGCTCCGCGCGATCGCGGGCGCCATCGTGCAGTCCAGCCGCACCGGCGATCAGGTCTACCGCTACGGCGGCGAAGAGTTCGTCCTCGTACTCCAGACCGACAGCCAGGACGCCGCCGTGCGCATCGTCGACCGCGTGCGCAAGGCCGTGCAGCGTCTGGGCCTGCAGCACCCCACCGCCGCCCACGGCGTGGTCACCATCAGCGCCGGCGTCGCCACGATGAACCCGAACGTGCCGCGCCCCGCCAACGAGGTGGTGCAGCGCGCCGATCTGGCCCTCTACCAGGCCAAGCGCAACGGCCGGAACCGGGTCATCGCCTGGGAAGCCAACATCGCGCCCATGGACGCCGACGCGCTGGTCGTCCCCCAGGGCAAGCAGGTCGCGTCGACCGAATGAGCGCCGAGGTGCGCCCGGCGGGCCTTGAGGAGCTGCCCCTTCTGCACGCGATCCGCCGCGAGGTCTTCGTCGTCGGACAAGGCGTGCCAGCGGAGATCGAGGTCGACGGGCGTGACGCCGACTGCGCGCACGTCATCGCGCTCGTGGACGGCGCGCCGGTGGGTACGGCGCGGCTGCGTGTGGTGGACGGGCATGGCAAGGCCGAGCGCGTCGCGGTGTTGGCGTCACATCGCGGCCTTGGGCTCGGCGTCGCCCTGATGGCTGCGCTCGAGGCGCTCGCGCGGGACGCTGGCCATGACCAGCTTCACCTGCATGCGCAGTGGCCCGTGGTTCCCTTCTACGAGCGACTGGGCTACGTGGGGCGCGGTGAACCCTTCGACGAGGCCGGCATCCGCCACCTCGCGATGGGGCGTCATCTGCGCTGACCGCGCACCGGATGTGCCATGTCCAGCTCTGTGATGACCATGTTGACCGGCCGCTGCCCCCGCTGTCACGAGGGGCACATCTACACAAGCGTGCTCGGCATCAAGACGCAGTGTGAGTCGTGCGGTGCGGTGCTCATGCGCGACCCCGGCGCCTGGACCGGCGCCACCGCGGTCGCCTACATGATGGGCAGCGGCTTCGCCGTCTGCCTGATCCTGTTCATGCTCGCGACCGGCCGCCTGATGCAGGAGGGCTCCGAGCTGATCATCGCGCCGACGGTGGTGGTCTTCCAGCTCGTCAGCTTCCGCTTCGTGAAGGGCTTCTGGGTCGGGATGCTCTTCGACATGGGCTACGTCTACCCAGACGAGCCCCCTGCCCCCGCCATCGTACCGTCGCCGGACGCCGTCGCGGTCGACGCGGAGTCCACCGAGGCGCTGCCCACGGTCGACATCGCCGCTGACGCAGGCGCGAGCACACCGCCGGTCTGATCGTCGGGCCGGATCGGGGCCGCCGCCCGCGCCCTGGGCGTGGGTCGCTTGTGACCTCGCCGCGCTCCCGTCAGCGCCCGCGCAGCCCTTCCGCGAGCGCGCCGAGCAGCGTCGTGACCGCTGTCGGATCTCCCCACTCCGCCGCGCGCTTGGCCGCGATGGCGGTGAAGGTCGCCGCGACAACCCCAGCGCTCCAAGGCCGGTGTCGGGCCACCCAGCGACCGGTGTTGTGGAAGCGCGCCCGCTCCGCGTCCAGGGGGGCGGTCGCGCGACACCCGCCGCTGGGCAGCGAGAGGTGCTCGATAGCCGCGTCCGGCTCGTGGCGAAGGCGCCAGCCGTCGCGTCGCAGGCGGGCCGCCACGTCGGCCTCCTCCAAGAAGGCCGTGCCGCCGTAGCCAGGGTCAAAGCCGCCCACCGCGGTCAGCGCGAGCCGACGGAAGGACATGTTCGCGCCCTTGAGGCTCTCCACGTCGGACGCGACGCCGCCGTCCAGGTTGCACCGCGCCCGCCCACCCGCGTCGATCCGACAAGTGCCTGGCCTCGCGTTCGGCTGAACCACCCGCTCCACGATGCGCCCGACGACCGCCCCCACCGACGGGTCGTCGAAGGCCCGCAGGTGCGCGGCCAGGCAGCCGTCCTGCAGGCGCGCGTCGTCGTCGAGGAAGACGACCACACGCCCGACCGCCAGCTCGAGGACGCGGTTTCGCGCGGCGGGTAGCCCGCGCGCGCCGTGCACCTCGCGCAGGACACGCGGGTCACCCAGCGCTGCAAACCACGCGTCCGACGCCTCAGGGGCACCGGACTGGTCGATCACCAGCACCTGCGCATCGTCCGGCGCCTCGGTCAGCACGTCCCCCACGACGTCTCGGAGCGCGTCCGGTCGGTCGCGGGTGCAGATCGCTACGGTGACGGAGCAGGACGCGGGCATGATGGGGCGATAACCTGCGCGCCCGGAGGGTCGGATGCCCGAGACGCGGATCGGTTGGTTGGCGCCAGATGGCCAAGGCGTCGGCCCTACCGACGGCGGCGGGTTCGTCCGCGTGCGCGGGTGCGTGCCCGGGGACGTCGTCGCCTACACGCAGGTCTCCCAGAAGGGCCGCGAGGCGGCCGGCACCCTCGACGCCGTCGTCACCCCTTCTCCGGACCGGGTCACGCCCGAGTGCGCCTGGGACGCGCAGTGCGGCGGCTGTGACCTGGCGGCCTTCGCCGGAGACGTACGCCGCGCGTCGCTCGCCCGAATGGTCGGGTTCGCGATCCAGTCCAAGGCGCCGATCCCCGTCGTGGCCTCTCCGCGTCAGGTCGCGCATCGCGCGCGCGTCTCACTGGCGATCGACGGCGTCCGGGTGGGCTACCACGCGACGCGCAGCCACGAGCTGGTCGAGCCAGACCTGTGCCGCATCGCCCGGCCCGAGGTGCAGGCGGCCTGGACCCACCTTCGGGCCTGGCTCGCCGAGCACGGCCCCGTCCCCTACGCGAGCGTTGAGATCCGCTCCGATGGCGCCCGCACCGTGTTCGCGTTCTCGGACCGCGGCCAAGGCCCGATTCCATCCAAGGCCGCCTGGGCTGCGCTCGGCGACGTCGCGCTCGACGGCAAGCGTGCGCACGGCGATCCGACGCTGCGGCTTTCCGTCGCGGGGCTCTCGCTCCGGGCCAGCGCGTCTTCGTTCTACCAGGTGAACCTGGAGACGAACGCGCTGCTGGTGGACCACGTGGTCGCCAAGGTGCGCGAGGCCAAGGCCGAGCGCGTCCTCGATCTGTACACGGGGATCGGAAACCTGGCGCTGCCGATCGCCGCGTCTGGCGTGCCCGTGGTCGCCGTGGAGCGTGACGGCGCCGCCATCCACGACCTCAAGACCACCGCCGCCGAGGCTGGGCTGAAGAACATCGAGGCGCTGGCAATCGCCGCCGAGCGCTTCGACCCGTCCCGCACCGCGTTCGACGTGGCCGTGCTCGACCCGCCCCGCGCTGGCGCCGGCGAGGTCCTGGGCCGCGTGCTGCGCAACCGGCCCCGCCGCCTGATCTACCTGAGCTGCAACATCCAGGAGACCGCCCGCGACCTGCGCGCGTACGCCCAAGGCTACAAGCTGGTCGACGTGACCTGCTTCGAGCTGTTCCCGGACACGCACCACATCGAGACGGTGCTGGTGCTGGACCGGGTCTGACGCCGGGCCCCTATTTCTCGACCCGCTCAATCCGTGCGCGCAGCTCGGTCTGCGCCGACGCCAGCCCCTCCAGGCGCTCACGGAGCGCGCGGAGCCCGTCGTCGGTCGTGCGACCGGCGCGGATGGCGTAGAGCGCCTCGTACGCGCCCCGGCGGACGCGACCGTCCGGCGCGGACTCGTGGATCTGCTCCAGGGCGCCGATCGCCGCGGTGTCCTTGAGTCGGGCCAGGCCGTCGAGCGCGCCCAGCTTGGTGCGGAAGCCGCCCGACTCCAGCATGTGGACCAGCTGCTCGCGGGCGCCCTTGCGGGCAGCCTCGACCTTGTCACCGAGCGAGCCGAGGGCACGGGCGACGCCGGCCAGCGCGCGATCATCGAGGCCCGAGCGGCAGGCCGTCAGCAGCGCGTCGAGGGCGCGGGCGTCCTCGGTGTGGGCCAGGCCCGCGGCGGCGCGCTGGCGCACCACCTCGGAGCAGGAGTCCACGCCCAGGTAGGGCTGGATGGCGTCGAGGGCGCGCGCGTCGCGGGTGCGACCGAGCGACTCCAGCAGCTCACCGGTGACGTACCAGGTGGGCGTGCCCGCCTGGACCGCGGCCAGCAGCGCGTCGAACACGCCTGCCTCGCGGTAGCGGCCGAGCGACTTGGCGATGGCGACCCGCACCCGGGGCTCCTGCTCCAGCTTCAGGCGGGCGATCAGCACGTCACGGGCAGCGTCCCCGCCGCGATCACCGAGCGCGGACGCCGCCTCAGCGCGCACGGCCCAGCCGGGGTGCACGGTCAGCGCGTCGACCACGGCCGCCACGGTGGCGGGCACGTTCTTGCGGGCGAGCGCCTGGACAGCCCGCAGCGCGAGCACAGACGACGTGTCCCTGGACAGCGCGACCAGCCAGGCGTTCGGCCCGGACAGGTCGATCTCGGCGAGCACGTCAAAGCCGGGGTCGACTCGGACCGTCTTCACGGCGCCGTCCACCGGGACGGCCCAGGTGCGATCGCGCTCGCGGATCGGGAGCGTGATCGTCTTGGTGGCGCCGTCCGCGAGGACCAGCTCGACGCGCAGGCCAAAGTGGAAGACATCCGCCGTCTCTGCGCCCGACTGCGACTGTTTCACATGAACGGTGACCAGCCCGGGCTCCTCGCCCAGGGTCACGTCCAGCTTGGGGTGGCCCGCGCCCAGGATCCACTGCGCGAAGAAGCGGTCGAGGTTGCGGCCCGTCGCGTCCTCCATCGCGCGCTGGAAGTCTCGGCCATGAACCGTTCCATTCGAGTGCTTGTTCAAGTAATGGGTGATGCCCGCCTTGAACGCGACGTCGCCGAGCTCAGCGCGCAGGGTGCGTAGGACCACCGCGCCCTTCTCGTAGAGGTGCCGGTCAAAGACGTCGATGGGCTCACGGAACAGGTACGAGGCGATCGGACGGCGGTAGCGCGCGCTGTCCTCGTGCAGGTACTGCGACGCGTGCTCGAACGACGCGAGCGCGCCCTCGTCGGCGCCGTGGCGGTGTTCCGCCCACACGCACTCCATGAAGGTGGCCCAGGACTCGTTGAGCCAAGCCTGGCTCCAGTCCTGGCAGGTGACCAGATCGCCGAACCACTGGTGGGCCAGCTCGTGGCAGACCAGGCCCTCCGGGTCCCAGTGCGGGACCATGCGCTCGTCGACGAGCAGGGCGTCGGTCATCGTGGTGCAGGCCACGTTCTCCATGCCACCGAAGATGAAGTCGTGGACCACGACCTGATCGTAGCGGGACCACGGGTAGTCCACGCCGGTGAACTGGCTGAAGACCTCCATCATCTCAGGCGTGCGGCCCATGGAGCGCTCGACGCGGTCCTCAGAGCCAGGCGGCACCAGGTAGCGCACCGGGCGACCGCGCCAGGACGACTCGGTGACGTGCAGAGGCGCGCTGACCACGGTGACCAGGTAGGCCGGGATGGGCTCGGCCTGACGCCAGACGGCGAACGCGTGGCCGTCGCGCGTGCCCGACGACACGAGCTTGCCGTTCGACAGCAGCGTGTGGCCCTCAGGCCCTTCGATCTCCACCGTCCACGGGTGCTTCACGCGCGGGTGATCCAGGCAGGGCACCGCAAAGTGCGCGTCCTCGTCCTGGAACTGGGTCCACGCCGTGTGGGCGCGAGTGGGGTGCGAGGACGTCGGGCCCGTGAAGTACAGGCCCGCGCGGGGGTTGCTCCCCTGCCACGCGAACTGGATCACGCGCGCGTCGCCCGCGGTCACCACGATCGCCTCGTCCTGCAGGACGTAGGGCAGCGGTGCGCCGTGCGCGTCCGTCACCGCCAAGACCTCGACCTCGGCCAGATCAAAGCGCGCGGTGCCGTCCCACGTGGGGAGCGAGATCACGTCGAAGCGCGCGCGGCCCTGAAAGGTGCGCCCGACCGGATCCAGGCGCAGCAGGACGTAGGCTTCCAGGATGCGGAAGGTCCACGACGGCCCGTAGTGCGGCTGCACGCCGGGCTCAGCGAAGGGCATGGCGGCGCCCACGGGTGCGAGGGCGAGGCCCGCCATGCGGGCATCGTCAAAGGTCTTGAAGCAGGCCAAAGGGCCCTCCGGCGCGCGAGGGCGTCGACTAGGTCAGCTTGGGATCGGCAGACATGAGCGAGGTGGCCTCTTCGACGATCGCCTTGCCGCCGATGACCAGCGGGGTGCGATCGTGGAGGGTCTCCGCGACCTTGTCCAGGATGGCGACGCGGCCGTCGGTCGCGTAACCACCGGCCTTCTCGGCCACAAAGGCCAGGGGGAACGCCTCGTACAGGAGGCGCAGCTTGCCGCGCGCGTTGCGGGTGTCGCCGGGGTAGAGGAACACGCCGCCCTTGAGCAGGTTGCGGTGGAAGTCCGCGACCAAGCTGCCGATGTAGCGGCCGCTCGACTTGCGGACCGGCTCCTTGACGCGGCGCACGAACTCCGTGACGCCGGGCTGCCAGCGGCTGGCGTTCGCCTCGTTCACCGAGAAGATCGGGCAGCCGTCCGGCACACGGATGTTCGGGTGTGACAGGAAGAACTCGCCGACCTGCGGGTCGAGCGTGAAGCCGTGCACGCCGTTGTCCATGGCGAGCACCATCACCGTACCGGAGCCATAGATTAGGTAGCCGGCCGCGACCAGATCACGGCCCGAGCGCAGCACGTCGCCCAGGTCGGCGGCGCTGCCCTCTTCGGACTTGCGGCGGAAGATGCCGAAGATGGTGCCGATGGTGGCGTTCACGTCGATGTTCGACGAGCCGTCGAGCGGATCCACCGTGACGACGTAGCGGCCCGAGTGCCACTCGCTGCCGACCTGAACCGGCCCCTCGTTCTCTTCCGAGACGATCATGCAGGTGTGGCCGCGGTGCTCGAGCGCGCGCAGGAACGTGGTGTTGGCGTAGACGTCCAGCTTTTGGACGAACTCACCCTGGACGTTCGTCTCGCCCGTGCCACCGAACATGCCCAAGAGCCCGGCGCGGTTGACGCGGCTGCTGATCAGCTTGCCCGCCAGCGCGATGCTCTGGATCAGATCGATAAAATTGCCTGTGGCCCCTGGCGACGACCTCATCGTCTGAATGAGGTAGCGATCGAGCGTGGTCCCTTCTTCGAACTGGGGCGTGGCGGACAAGGTGGCCTCCGGTGGCGGCGCCTAGCTAACGCGCCGCACGGCTCGTCGACGCCGCCAACACAACCGGGCTAGGACGCGGCCGGTGGGAGGCCTCGTGACGGATCCGCAGCCCGGTCCCAAGTCGACCTGGGGCCTCGTCGGCGTGTGGCTGGCGGCGTCCGCCGTGCTGACGTGGCGCGCGTCCCTGACGTGGTCGTCGCTGGTCGACGACGCCTACATCTCCGCCCGCTACGCCGAGCAAATGGCGAAGGGGAACGGCCTCGTCTACAACGCGGGCCAGCCTGCGGTGGAGGGCTACACCAACCTGTCCTGGACGGTGCTGCTCGCGGCCGGCCGCGTCGCGGGCCTCCCGCTCGTCCCGCTGATGACCGATCTGGGCTGGATCTTCACGCTCGTGGCGATCGGCGCGTCCATCGCCTTGATGCGCGCGATCACGGGCCGCTCCGACCTGCGCGTCGCGATCCCTGCCCTGCTGCTCAGCCTCTCGCCGCACGTGGCCGTGACCGCGACCAACGGGCTGGAGTCGAGCCTGTTCCTGGCGGTCACCCTCACCGCGCTCGCCGCCCACTTAGGCTTGGAAGGCGCCCGTCGAGCCTGGATCGCGCCGATCCTGGGCCTGCTCGTCCTCACCCGCCCGGAGGGCATCGTCGTGGCGAGCGCGGTCTGCGCGCACGACGCGTGGATCTGCCGCCGCACCCCCGGCCGCGCTGCCCCCACCTGGATCGGCGCGTTGGGGACCTTCCTCCTTCTGGAGGTGTGGCGTCACCACACCTACGGCGCGTGGCTGCCCAACACCTGGTACGCCAAGACCTCGTTCCCGATCGCCGAGACGTTCACGCGGAACAAGAGCTACCTCCAGCCGGAGCAGGCGATCCTCTACACCACGCTCGCCGCGTTTGGCCTGGGCTCGATTACGCCGCCGTACTCGTCGAAGAAGGCGCTGGTGATCGCGATCACCGCCCTCCTCGGCCTGATCCCGCTCACCGTGCAGGAGTGGATGCCCGGACTTCGCCTGTACCTGCCTTGGATGACGCTCACCGCCGTGCTGCTCGCGGCCTTCCTGGTCTGGCTGCCACGCGCGGCCGGACTGGCTTTTGGCGCCGCGCTCTGCGTCGGCATGGCCGCCTACGACGTCGCCGCCGGCGACCGGGTCCGCACCTACGATCTGCGCAACACCGTGCTGCCCCACAACGGCACCCAGCGCGCCATGGAGGCGCTGGCGCCCAAGCTCAAGGCTGGCAGCTGGATGGCCACCCGCGACGCGGGTGTGGCCGCCTACTACATCGGCATGCACGTGAACGTGGCCGAGCTGCACGACCGCGCGCTCACGCAGCCGCACCCAGGCGGCAAGGACACTGACAGCCTCGCGCTCACGCCGGTGAACCCCGAGCTGTTCGTGTCCACGCTGCGCACGTCCGACCAGGCGGAGTTCGTGTACCCGAACGACCGCAAGGTCTTCAAGCGCCTGGATGCGCCCTACGCCTACCTGGGCCGCGTCAACCAGCACTACCGTCGTCACTACGACGTCTACGTGCGCGCGGACCTGGGCGTCACCGACCTGCCCGAGGACGTGGTCGTGAGCCACGCGGGCCCGCTCCCCCTCCCCGCGCGCCCGGGCGCCGAGCCAGAGGCCGCGGCGCCCCGCGAACCCACCGAGCCCTAGTAGGTCGGCAGGCTCGTATCGATCTCCTTGGCCCACGACGTGATGCCGCCGTCCATGTTGAAGAGGCGGGTGAAGCCGGCCTTGGCCAGCGCCTCGGCGGCGGCGGCGGAGCGACCGCCCATCTTGCAGTGGATCAGGATGTCGCGGTCCTTCGGCAGGTCCGCGACGATGTCGAGCACGGTCTCGTGCGGCTGCAGGCGGTCGGCGAACGCCAGCTTCACGATCTGCGCCTCGTGCGGCTTGCGCACGTCGAGGACGTAGGGCTTCCAGCCGGCGTCGAGCTTGGCCTTGACCTCGCTCACGCTTAGACGATCAAACGGCTCCTTCACGGGCTCCTCCACGACATCAGAGACAGGGACCTTCAGACCACAGAACCACTCGTAGTCGATGAGCTCAGTGATCGGCTTGGCGTTCGGATCGCGCCGCAGCTTGAGCTCGCGGAACTTCATGTTCAGCGCGTCGTAGAGCAGCAGACGACCGGAGAGCGTCGTGCCGATCCCGAGCAGGATCTTCACCGTCTCAGTCGCCTGGATGGTGCCGATGATGCCGGGCAGGATGCCCAGGACTCCGCCCTCGGCGCACGACGGCACGAGGCCGGGCGGCGGAGGCTCGGGGTAAAGGTCGCGGTAGTTCGGGCCGCCCTGGTAGTTGAACACCGTCGCCTGACCCTCGAACTTGAAGATCGAGCCGTAGACGTTGGGCTTGCCCAGGATCACACACGCGTCGTTGACCAGGTAGCGCGTGGGGAAGTTGTCCGTGCCGTCGACGATCACGTCGTAGCCAGCGAACAAGCGCAGCGCGTTGTCGACGGTCAGCGGCTCCTCGTACACATCCACCTGCACGTGCGGGTTGATGTCGAGGATGCGCGCGCGGGCCGACTGCACCTTGGGCATGCCGACGCTGGCCGTGCCATGGATGATCTGGCGCTGCAGGTTGGACGTGTCGACGACGTCAAAGTCGACGATGCCGATGCGGCCCACGCCCGCGGCCGCCAGGTACATCAGCAGCGGCGCGCCGAGGCCGCCCGTGCCGATGCACAGCACGCTGCCGGCCTTGAGCTTGCGCTGGCCCTGCACACCGACCTCGTCGAGGATGAGGTGGCGGCTGAACCGCGCGACCTCATCGTTCGTTAGCTCGGGCAGCTCAGCCATCAGACACCGCCGGCGATCGACGGGACGATCGTGATCTCGGTGCTAGCTTGCACGGGCGTCGCCTCGTTCTGGAGGTAGCGGATGTCCTCGTCGCCCACGTAGACGTTGACGAAGCTGCGGAGCTTGCCGCTGGCGTCACGCAGGTGCTGGGCCAGGCCCGTGTGCGTGCCGGTCAGCGCGTTGAGCGCGTCGCCGACGGTGGCGCCGTCGACGGTGACGGAGGCGTTGCCGCCGGTGTAGGCGCGCAGCGGCGTGGGGATGTGGATGGTGGCCATGGTGTCTAGTCCTCGACGATGGAGATGGGTTCGGCGTCCATGGCGCTGCGATCATCGCGCAGGCGCCAGGACAAGGTGGTGGACGCGCGCCCCGTCAGCACGCTGACGATCACGTACGACATGTTCGGCCACGCATGGTCGCGATCAAAGTCGCTGTACTGAGCCGGGTGGTCCGGGTGCGAGTGGTAGTAGCCGACGATCTCCAGGCCCTCGTCGACCAGCTTCTGCTCAGCCCGCGCCAGCGCGAGGCCGCTGACGGTGTAGCGGTTGTGGGCGCTGTCCGCGCGCTCGTTCACCAGCACGGCCACACGCGTGACCGTGTTGTCGGCGCGCGTGCCGGCGAGGATGCCCACGACCTCGTGCGGGAAGCCCTCCTCCGCGTGGGCGTGCAGGCGCGACAGCTCTGCGCGCGGAATGGAGATGGTCATGCGCCCTTCCAGATGTGGGTCTCGGAAAGGTAGCGGGTGCCCGAGTCGCACAGGATGGTCACCACGACGCCGCGGTCAAGGCGTCGCGCGACCTGAACGCTCGCCCACACGGCCGCCGCCGCGCTCGGGCCGACCAGCAGGCCGTCGAGCTTGGCGAGCCTGCGCTCCATCTCGTAGGACTCCTCGGTGGGCGCCTCGATGTTCTCGTGCGCCAACGTCGGGTCGTAGATCTTGGGCACGAGCGCCGACGCCATGTGCTTGAGGCCCTCGAGGCCATGGAACGGCGAGTCGGGCTGCATGCTGAAGCGCTGCACGTGCGGCGCGTAGTCGCGCAGGAAGCGTGAAGTGCCGACGAAGGTGCCGCTGGTGCCGAGCGCCGCCACGAAGTGGGTCACGCGTCCTTCGGTCTGCTCCCAGATCTCAGGCCCGGTGGACGCGTAGTGGGCGCCCCAGTTCGCATCATTGCTGTACTGGTCCAGGTAGACGTACTCCGGGTGACTTGCGGCCAGCTTTCGGGCCTCGCGGATGGCGCCGTCTGAGCCCTCCAGCGGATCCGTCATCACGACGTCCACGCCGTACGCGTGCAGCACGCGCTTGCGCTCGGAGTTGGCGTTGGACGGCAAGCAGAGCGTCACGCCGTAGCCGCGCGCGGCGGCGATCAGCGCGTAGCTGATGCCCGTGTTGCCGCTGCTGCTGTCGAGCAGGCGCATGCCGGGCTTGAGCACCCCGCGACGCTCAGCGTCCAGCACCATGGACAACGCCGCGCGGTCCTTCACGGACCCGCCAGGATTGAACCACTCTGCCTTTCCCCAGATCTCGACGCCAGGAGGGATGAGGTCCGCCACGGCGCGCTCGATGCGCACCAGCGGCGTGTTGCCTACGCGGGACAGCAGCCCCGTGGCACCGGCGAACGGTGACGGGGGCAGCGGGCGGCCACCAACTGCCAACATGGTCCCCTCCGGAGCATCAATCCTCCCGAATCATGGGATGCGCCACCCGCACCGGGTGTTACGCGGAACCCCAACGATAACTCGGAACGCACCGTGTCGTCACCTCAGAAGCCCTCCAGCGACAGCCCGCGACATCTGCTCCTCGGCGTGTGCGGGGGCATCGCCGCCTACAAGGCCGCGGATCTTTGCAGTCAGGCTGTGAAGGCGGGCTTCCACGTTCGCGTCGTCATGACACCTTCTGCCACACGGTTCGTCGGGCCGCTCACCTTCGAAGCGCTCACGGGCCACCCCGTGATGGTGGACGCGCTCGCGACCGGTCACGGCTCGGACGGCGTGTCGGCGATCGAGCACATCGCGTGGGCCAAGTGGGCGCACGTCGCGTGCGTGGCGCCCCTCACCGCCTCCACGCTGGGCAAGCTCGCGTGCGGCCTAGCCGACGACGCCCTGAGCACCGTCTGGATGGCGCTGCCCGACGGCGTCCCGTCGCTGCTCTGCCCCGCCATGAACACCGCGATGTGGGACAACCCGGTCGTGCGCCGCAACGTGCGCTGGCTCGACGAGCTCGGCCGCTACACTTGGGTGGACCCGACCTCCAAGCGACTGGCCTGCGGCGACGTCGGCGTGGGCGGGCTGGCGGAGGTCCCCGACATCCTCGAGGCGATCCGCGCGGCGGTGGCTCCTTGAGCTGGATCGCGGGCTTGGTCCCCTCCGGTCACGTGGTCGACGGACCCACGTCGCGACTGGTCGATCTGCGTGACCCGGACGACGCGCGCGGCCCCACGCTCACCGCGATCGATCTGGCTGAGGTCTGGCGCGTGCCTGCGTTCGCGCGCGCGGCCGAGGTCGGTGGCTCCTTCCTCAAGACGCCGATGGTCTTTGGGCTCGCCGGGCTGGTGGACCTGGACACCGACGGGGGCCGATACGTCTACCGAACGGGCGGGGGGCGCTCCCTCGCGGAGATCCTCGGCTCGGCCCGCGCTGAGGGTAAGCCCGCGGGGACGCGCGCCGCCGCCGAGCTCGCGTGGCTGGCCGGCGCGGTGCTGGTCGACGCCGCGGACGCAGGCGCGCTCGCCGGGGTGTTCTCGCATGGCGACGTCTCCCCCTGGCGCCTGCTCGCCAGACCGGAGGGCGACCTGATCGTCGTCGGCTACGGTCTGCCCGAGGCCGAGTCCCTGACGCTTCGGCTCACTCCGGGCGCCGCCAGCACCGCCTCCGCCGCCTACGCGCCGCCTGAGCGCATCGCGGGCCGCGGCGAGGACGTCCGCGCCGACCTGTTCTCGCTCGCGCTGATCGTCGCGGAGCTCGCGCTCGGCGAGCCGATCTACGCGGGCAAGCCGGAAGACATCCGCGCCGCCGCCGGTCGCGCCGAGGCGCGCAAGAAGGTCGCGGCCAAGTCGGCCGCCCTGCCCCGCACGCTCGCCGACGCGCTGTCGAGCGCGCTCGCGACCGACCCGGCCGATCGGCTGGCCCCGCGCGCTTGGTCCGCCACCTGGGCCGCCGTGTTGGGCGGCGCGCTGTCGGGCCCGTCCCTCGCCGACCTCGCCGGTCGGGCGCTGACCAAGGGCGCCCCGCCGCCGCCCAAGTCGTCGGGCCTGGCCCCCGGCGCCACGCGCGCATTCTCGCTCGACATGATCTCCGCGGCCGCGCGCGACCGGACGGCGTCCAAGCCCGCTGCCGCGCCGCAGATCACCCCGGCGCGCGTCGACGCGCCGCCCAAGGTCGAGCCCGCGCCGTCGCGGGCGGTCCCGCCGCCGCCGTTCACACCGGCAGGCGACGCCGCGCCCCATCGAGCCGCACCTCCGGCTCCGAGCGCGCCGGTCAGCGACGCTGCGCCCCACCGAGCCGCGCCGCCGCCTCCGGCGGCCCCCAAGATGGAGGCAGAGCCACACCGCGCCGCGCCCCCGCCTCCAGCTGCCCGGCAGGCCGACGCCGCGCCCCACCGAGCCGCGCCCCTGGCTCCAGCTGCTCCGCAGGCGGACGCGGTGCCCCACCGAGCCGCGCCCCCGACTCCGAGCGCGCCACATGTCTCGGCAGCCCCCGTCGGCGCTGCGCCGCAGCGGGTCGCCCCGCCCGCGCCGCCGCGCGTGGGCCCGCCCGCCCCCGGTGGGCCCGCGGACCCGTCCGATCTGCCCCGGCGAGCGGCTCCGCCGCCCCCCCCGTCGTTCGCGGCGGACGACGCGCCACGCCGGATCACCCCGCCGCCACCGCCTCCAAACTTCGGTGCAGGCCTTCGGCCGAACGCCCCTAAGACCAAGGCTGACGACGACACCTGATCGGGGCGTGTGATTCTTGGCCGGTTGGGATAGAGCGCGCGGCTCCCCAGAGGTTGAATCGATGACCCGTTCGTGGACGACCGCCGACAGCGAAGAGCTCTACCAGATCCCGGGCTGGGGACTGGGCATGTTCCGGATCAACGAAGACGGCCACATGTGCATGGGCCCCAACGCCGAGTCCGGCTCGATCGACCTCAAGCGCCTCGCGGACGACATGCGTCGCCGCGGCGTCGAGCTGCCGCTGCTGGTCCGCTTCACGGACGTCATCAAGACCCGCATCGACGCCATGGTGGATTCCTTTGCGGCCGCCATCCGCGAGTGGGAGTTCACGGGCCGCTACCGCCCGGTCTTCCCGATCAAGGTGAACCCGCAGAGCCACGTCATGCGCGACGTGATGTTGCACGGCAAGCCTCACCACGTGGGTCTGGAGGCCGGCTCCAAGCCCGAGCTGATGGCCGTCCTGGCGCTCCTGGACGACCCCGAAGCCCTCATCGTCTGCAACGGCTACAAGGACGAGCACTACATCCGCATGGCGCTGCTCGCCCGCAAGCTCGGCCACGAGTGCATCATCGTGCTGGAGAAGCCCGACGAGCTCGACACCGTGCTCTCCATCGCCGACACCCTCGGCGTCGACCCGGTGATCGGCGTGCGCGCGCGCCTCAACGCGGTCGGCAGCGGCCACTGGGGCACATCCACGGGTGACCACGCCAAGTTCGGCCTTTCCATCCCCGAGATCGTCGACATGGTGGCGCGCCTCAAGGAAGACGGCCGCCTGGACTGCCTGCAGCTGCTGCACTTCCACATCGGCAGCCAGATCAGCCAGGTCAGCTCCTTCCGCGGCGCCGTGCAGGAGGCGGGTCGGATCTACGCCGAGCTGCGCCGGATGGGCGCGCCCATGCGCTTCCTCGACTGCGGCGGCGGCCTGGGCGTGGACTACGACGGCAGCGGCAGCACCGAGGTGTCGTCGATCAACTACAACATGCGCGAGTACGCCAACGCGGTGATCGGCACCATCCACGAGGTCTGCGCCGAGACCAAGACCGAGCACCCGCACATCATCACCGAGGCCGGCCGCTCCATGGTCGCGCATCACTCGGTGCTGCTGGTCGAAGTCCTGGGCAACACCACCAAGGAGCTCCGCCCGCCCGCGCGCCCCGCGCCCGGTGAGGAGGTCGTGCGTACGATCGAGGCCTCCTGGGAGATCTTCGACGAGATCAACGCGGACAACGAGCTCGCCTCGCTCCACGACATCCAGGCCCTCCGTCGTCAGGCGATCGAGCGCTTCAACCTGGGCCTGCTGGACCTCGAAGAGCGCGCCGACGTCGAGCGCATGTACTGGGCCACTTGCGGCCGCATCCTCGAGCACTCAGACCCCGAGGACGAGGGCGACGAGCTCGGCGAGCTTCGCCAGCAGTTCGTCGACACCTACTTCTGCAACTTCTCGGTCTTCCAGTCCCTGCCGGACATCTGGGCGATCGACCAGCTCTTCCCTGTCGTGCCGATCCACCGGCTCAACGAGGAGCCCACGCGCCGCACCATCCTGGCCGACCTGACCTGCGACAGCGACGGCAAGATCGACGCGTTCATCGGCGAGGGCGGGTCGTACCTGCCGCTCCACCCGTTCCGCAAGGGCGAACGCTACATCATCGGCGCCTTCCTGGTGGGCGCGTACCAGGAGATCCTCGGCGATCTGCACAACCTGTTCGGCGACACCCACGCGATCCACGTTGCCGTGGCCGACAACGCGCGCGGCTACTCGGTCCTGCACGTCGATGAAGGCGACATCATCGAGGAGGTCCTGACCTACGTCCACCACCGCCCCAAGGAGCTGGTCCGCCTGCTCCGCGCCAAGGTGGAAGAGGCCACGGAGTCCGGCGCGATGAGCATGGAAGAGGGCGCCGACATGGTGCGCACCTTTGTCCGCGGCCTCGACGACTACACGTACCTCACGCGCTGAGAGCGTCCGACGCGGGTCGTCTCAACGGCCCGCGTGCGCCTTTCGCGCTAGGATGTCCTGGAAGTCGAGCGAGCTGGTGGTCAGCGACGGCATCGGCACGCCAGACAGATCGGCCAGCACGGCGATCAGCTCCATGAGCGTGATCGCCGTCGCGCCGAACATGATGTGCCCGCCCGGGCGGAAGATCGGCATCCGGAAGTGCTGGGCGTCCTGGAAGATGTCCACCGCCTCGATCTCGCCGCGCCGCAGGATCTCGGTGAGGTCCAGGTCGAGCATGGCCTCCACCTCGCCAGGGTCTGGACGCAGCACGGCGTCCTTCGCGATCTCGGCGACGAACGGTTCCAGCCGGAAGTCCGACGTGTAGACCGGCATCGACGACAGCCGACCGAGCACGCGCGCGTCGACCACACCGAGCTCCTCGTAGGCCTCACGCAGCGCGGTGGCCTGCAGGTCCAGGTCGTGCGGCTCGGGCCGACCGCCCGCGAACGACACCTCGGCGCCGTGCCGGGTCATTCCCGCCGGACGAAGCGTCACCACCGTCTCCAGCCGATCGCCGCGCCAGCGCAGCGGGACAAGCACGCCCGCGCGAAGGTGGTTGGTGCGACCCGGGAGCGCGCCGTACTCCTCGACCGTGCGCGCCGCGAGCGCGGCCGCGAGGGCATCGGGCGTCGGGATCTCCACTGCAGGCTCCCCGGAAAGGCTCCCGCGTGGCATGATGCGGCGAGCGTGG
>CAIOSP010000045.1 GCA_903861005.1 uncultured Pseudomonadota bacterium | reverse complement strand
GTGCGTCGCGTGGCCCGCCGGAGCTGCGGTGGAGGAGCTGTTCGGCGTGGAGGGCTCGGTGCCGGCGCTCGTCGGCGCGGCCGAGGGTGGCACGCTGATCCTCGAGGACGTGGACGCGCTGTCCTTGGACGCCCAGGCGGCACTGGTGGCGTGGCTGGATTCTGGCGCCTACCGGCCGAGAGGCGGGGACGTCGCGCGGCAGTCCTGCGTGAGGCTGGTGGTGACCACGCGGGCCAACCTGGATCAGCAGGCCGCGGTCGGCTTCTTCCACCCGGGCCTCCTCGTGCGCCTCCAGGCGGGGCGCGTGCGGGTCCCCTCGCTCAGGGAGCGCCTGCAGGACGTGCCCGCCCTGATCGACGCGCTGGGTCGTCAGGCCGCCACCGAGGCTGGCCTGCCCTGGACGGAGCTCACGGTCGCCGCCCAGGCCGAGGCGCTCGCGCGCCCGTGGTCGGGCAACGTCGCGGAGCTCGCGTTGGCGCTGAACCGGGCGACGGTGGCGGTGAACGGCGGGCGTCGACTGGACGTGGCGGACCTGTTCCCGGCCCTCGTGGAAGGGGGCGGACATTCGCAAGGGTCGAGCGGCGCCGGGCTGTTCGACCCGTCGCGTCCGCTTCTGTCCTGGAAGGACTGGAAGCATGAGGCGCAGGGGCAGTACCTGCGCCATGCGCTGGAGCGCAACGGCGGCGCGCGCGAGGCCACGTGGCGGGCGCTCAAGCTGTCTCGGGGGCAGGGATACGCCCTGCTGGCCGAGCACGAGCTGGACGTGAAGCCTCCGACGGACATGGTCTGAGGTCGAGTGTCTGGTTTTCCGGACGTTGCGACACCCGGGGGAAGATGAGGCAGAATGTGTGCGTCCAGGGTGGGGACTCTGGTCAAAGTGCGCCTCGAGTAGGCGCAAGGGGGATCTTCATGTCCGTGCAGCCGTCCGTAGCTGAGCGGGATGACGCGCTGGACACGTGGATGTCGGTGCTCGACGTGGCCACAGGGGCGGGGCCGGAGCGCCTCGTCGAGCGCGTGCTCGCGGCGGCGGCCGAGGCTCTCCACGCCAACAAGGCGTGCGTCGCCGTGTTCCGCGCGCCGTATACGCCCGGGGACACGCCGATCTGGGCCGTGACGGTGGGCTGCGATGGCGCCACCGCCGACGGCGTGTCGGCGCACTTCTCGTCGGCGATCTTGCAGCGTACGTTGGAGGGCGGCCGAGCGTTCGCCGTGCCGTCCGCCCTGGGCGACCCGCGGTTTAGCGCGAACCACAGCGTCCGCTTGGGTCGGATCACGAGCGTGGTGTGTGCACCGTTGGCTACGCGCACACCGGCCGTGCTCTGTGTGCAGAACCCGGCGCGCGGTGTGTACCAGCGCGGTGAGGTGTCCCGGGTCGAGGAACTGGCCCGCAAGCTGTCTCCGCTTGTCGAACAGGTGCCTGCCCGCGATGAGGTCCGCTTCGCGCCGTTTCGCGCGCTCACCGGGCGCTCGGCGGCGTGGTTGGCGTGCGTCGCGCAGCTGGAGCGGGTGGCGCTCCAGGAGATGCCTGTGCTGCTGACCGGCGAGACGGGCAGCGGTCGCCGTACGCTTGCCCGGGCGATCCACCTGTCGAGCTCGCGCGCGGCGGGTCCGAGGGTGGACGTGCGCGCGTCGCAGCTGACCGAAGCGGGCGTTCGGGCGGCGGAGGGCGGCACGCTGGTGGTGGAGGAGCTCGAGTACCTGGGCGCCGACGGACGCGCCGTGCTGCTCGACCTGTTCGGTCGTCCCCAGACAGAGCGTCCGCGCCTGATCGCCACCCGGACGGCAGGCGCGGCAGAGCGGACCGCGGCGCCCAGCGGAAACCTCGACGCGCTCCTGTTCCGGGCGGCGGTGTCGGTGCCGTCGCTCGAAGAGCGGGCGGGCGACGCGGTGCCCCTGGTCGAGGCGATCGGGCGGCGGGCGTCGGCGGCGGTGCAGCTCCCGTGGCTGGGGTGCACGGCGGCGGCGATCGACCGCCTGCGGCGTCGTCGCTGGCCGAACAACGTGGCCGAGCTAGAGTTCGCGGTCGAGCGCGCGGTGGCCTCGGCGCGTGGCGCGGGGCCGATCGGCGTCGAGCACCTGTCGTTTGACCTGGAGCCGCCCGAGACGGGCGCCGCCGGCGCGATGGGCGAACTGTTCCCAGACGGCTTCATGCCATGGAAGGAGGCCAAGCACCGCTTTGAGGACTGGTACCTCCAGCGCGCGCTCCGGGAGTTTGGTGGGCACCGCGCGCTGACGGCGACGCAGCTCCAGATGGGCCGAGCCACGCTGTTTGAGGTGCTCAAGCGCACCGGCGCCGACGCGGGCGACGAGCCCCTCTGAGCCCTGCGCGCGGCGTGGCGCCGCGTCCGCGGATCCAGGTTAAGGGATGGCACCGACGTCACCCCCTGGGGACGTACGGCAACCCTCGCCTCGGCCCCTGGATCGCTCGCGACCGGGAGGTTGACCCGCCAAGCGGATGAGGCGAACAGGAGCGACCATGGACCGCCTGACCGTCTTGGACCTTCGGAAGAAGAAGGCCGAACACGCGCCGATCGTGATGATCACTGCCTACGACTACACCATGGCTCGCCTGGTGGACGCCGCGGGGGCCGACATGATCCTCGTGGGCGACTCGCTCGGCATGGTGGTGCAGGGGCACTCGGACACGCTGCCCGTCACGCTCGACGAGATGGTCTACCACACGCGCTGCGTCAGCCGCGGCGTCCAGAAGGCGCACCTCGTCGCGGACATGCCGTTCTTGTCCTACCAGGTGAACCCGGAGCAGGCGCTGCTGTCCGCGGGCAGGCTGATCCAGCAGGGCTTCGCGCAGTCGGTGAAGCTGGAGGGCGGCGCCCGCACCGCGCCCGCGATCGAGAAGATCGTGGCTGCGGGCATCCCTGTGGTGGGCCACGTGGGCCTCACACCCCAGTCGGTCCACGCGATGGGCGGCTTTCGGGTGCAGGGACGCACCGAGGACGCGGCCGAGCAGGTGATCCAGGACGCCATCGCGGTCGCCGAGGCGGGCGCGTTCTGCGTGGTGCTGGAGGGCATGCCATCGGTGGTGGCGGCGGCGATCACCGCGCGCCTGGACGTGCCCACCATCGGCATTGGTGCTGGTCCCTCGTGTGATGGCCAGGTGCTCGTCTGCAACGACATCCTGGGGTTGGACCAGTCGTTCAAGCCCAAGTTCGTGAAGCGCTACGCCGACATGCACGCCGCGGCGGTGGACGCTTTCTCCCGCTACGCGGAGGAGGTCCGCGGCCACACGTTCCCGTCCGCCGAGCACGAGTTCGGTATGGACCTCGCGCCCGTCAAGCTGGCCCGGCTTTACTGACGTGGAGATCCTCACCTCTGCGGACGCGATGACCGCGTGGGCCGACGCGCGCCGGGCGGCGCACCAGCGCATCGGCCTGGTGCCGACGATGGGCTTCCTGCACCGCGGACACGCGTCGCTGATGGACCAGGTGCGGCCGCGCTGCGACGCGCTGGTCGTGTCGATCTACGTGAACCCGATGCAGTTCGGTCCGAACGAGGACCTGGCCCGCTACCCCCGCGACCTACCGGGTGACCTCGCCCTGTGCGAGGCGCACGGCGTCGACGCGGTGTTCGCACCCGAGGACCTCTACACGCCCGACTTTGCCACGCGCGTGCGGGTGAGCGGGCTGACCGACGGCCTGTGCGGCGCGTTCCGACCGGTGCACTTTGAGGGCGTGACCACGGTGGTGGCGCGCCTGTTCGGCCTGACGCGGGCGGACGTGTCGGCGTTCGGCGAGAAGGACTACCAGCAGCTGGCGGTGATCCGCCGCATGGTACGCGACCTGGCGATCCCCGTCGAGGTCCTGGGCGGCGCCACCATCCGCGACGCGGACGGCTTGGCGATGTCGAGCCGCAACAAGTACCTGTCGGCCGCCGACCGCGCGCGGGCGCTGTCGATCCCCCGCGCGCTGTCGGCGCTGGCTGCGTCGACGGAGCCGGACGCGGTGACCCGGGTGGCTGCGGCCAAGGCGGCGCTCGACGTGGACACGCTGGACTACCTGGAGCTGGTCGACGCGTCGTCGCTCCAGCCGCTGACCACGGTCGATCGGCCGGCGCGGGTGATCGTGGCGGCGTACGTCGGCACCACCCGCCTGATCGACAATCTCGCGGTGGAGGCGGTCTGATGGACGCGCAGAGCATCCCGGTCGGGCTCCTGTTGCTGCTCGGCCTCAACCACTTGGTCATGCGCACGGCCAGCCTGCTGGCCAACCGCGTGCTGTGGCGCGTGATGGTCGCGCTCGACGCCACGGTGGCCGCGGGCCTGTTCGTCGTGGGCATCCCTGGCTTTGAGCGCATGCCGGTGGTCCACTGGGCGGTGGGCGCGCTGTTCGTGATGCACGCGGGTGAGTTCCTGTTCCTGCGCGAGGCCCGGCTGCGGCAGTGGGGCCTGTGGCAGGAGGACGACTTCGACACGCGCGTGGCGCGGCTGACAAACGAGATCCTGGGCGGCGACGTGATGCCGGGCACCGGCGGCGACGTGCGCTCGGCGCCGTCGGGCGACGGCGGCACGCCGACCGGCGATGGCCTGGGCGGCCAGCTGGGCGTGCTGTTCTGGGGCGGCGGCGGCGCGGCGAGCCCGAACGCCGCGGACGTTGTGGACACCCGGGATGCCTCGGACCTCCAGGACGCCCAGGATGCCTCGGACGCCCAGGATGTCTCGGACGCGTCGGACGGCGGCGACTCGGGCGACTCTGGCGGGGACAGCGGTGACTCTGGCGGGGACAGCGGCGGCGACTCCGGCTCGTCCGACTAGGCTCCGAACTCCGCGACTCCGGCGGCGACTCCGGCTCGTCCGACCAGGCCCCGACCGCGGCAACTCCGGCGGCGACGCCGACTAGGCCCCGACCGCGGCGACCACGCCCAGAATGTCGGCGTCGGTGAGCATGCTGGAGCTGCGCTTGGCGCGCTCGAGGATGGCGTCAACGACCGTGTCGGTGGCCGTCACGCCGTGCTCTTCCAGCCAGAACCGGACGTTCGACGCGCCCGACATGTAGCCGATCGAGATCTCTTGGCGGCGGCCAACCCACTGCGCGGGGACCGAGCTGTAGACGCGGTCGGCGAGCCAGTCGTCGCCCTTGCGCTTGGCCTTGATCACCGCGGCGGCGTGGACGCCGGTGCCGGTGCGGAACGCGTCGTCGCCGAACACCGGGTAGCGGGTGTCGATGGGGACGTGGCAGGCGTCGCTGACCAGGTGCACCAGCTCGTCGAGCGCGGTGATGTCGCGGTCGTCGAGGCCGGCGAGCTTGAGGTTGACCATCACCTGGTCGATCGACGTGTTCCCGACGCGCTCGCCGATGCCCAGGATGGTGCCGTGCACGCGGTCGGCGCCGGCGTCGATGGCGGCCATGGTGTTGATCACGCCCAGGCCGCGGTCGTTGTGGCCGTGCCAGTCGACGGTGACGCGCTCGCGGACGCCCAGGCGGGCGAGCAGGTCGTGGGTCCAGCCGAACAGGGCGCGCACGCCCTCAGGCGTGGCGTGGCCGCAGGTGTCGCACAGGATGAGACAGGTGGCGCCCTCGTCGATGGCGGCGGTGAACAGCCGCTCCAGCGTGCGGGGGTGGCTGCGCGTGGTGTCCTCGGTGACGAAGGTGGCACCGATGCCGCCGCGGGCCGCCATGCGCATGGCGTCGCGGGTCAGGGCCTCCAGGCGGTCCTCGGTCCAGTTCTCCGCGTACAGGCGGATGGGGCTGGTGCCCAGGAACATCATGGCCTCGATCGGCACGCCGGTCTCGCGGGACAAGGCGATGGCGGGCTCGATGTCCGCGGCGTGCGTGCGGCAGGCGACGGTGGCCTGGATGGGCAGGTGCTCGTCGCGGATAATCTCGAGCAGGGCGCGGATGTCCTCGCGGGCGCGGTCGCCGGCGCCGGGCAGGCCGATGTCCGCGGTGTCGATGCCGATGCGCGAGAGCAGGCGCAGGATGGTCTTCTTCTGGACCAGGTCCGGGTCGTGCACGGACGGCGACTGCAGGCCGTCGCGGAGCGTCTCGTCGTGAAGGCGCACGGCGCGAGGCCGGGCCGTCGACGGCGACAGCGCGTTCCAGTCGTAGATGACGTCGCCGTGAGGACTCGACATGCACGCAGCTCCGCGTGCCGACAACGTAACGCTGGCGCAGGTGGGGAGGACGTGGATCGAGATGGAACGAGACGTTCGGATGCGAACCGCGTGCGTAGGGGATCCGTTATGCACCGCGCCCCTATTCGGAGGCTCCTGTGAAGCATCTCGACATCCGCAGCCGTGAGATCGTGATCCTGTCCGGTGTTCGCACCGCGTTCGGCACCCTGAGCGGCGCGCTGAAGGACCTGACCGCCACCGACCTCGCCGTCCCCACCGCCGTCGCCGCCATGCAGCGCGCGGGCGTGTCGCCCGAGGACATCGACCACGTGGTCTACGGCAACGTGCTCCAGACCGCGTCGGACGCCATCTACCTGGCGCGCCACATCGGCCTGCGCGCGGGCGTCCCGGTGCCGGTCCCGGCGCTGACGCTCAACCGCCTGTGCGGGTCGGGCTTCCAGTCCGTCATCACCGGCGCCGAGCAGATCCTGACCGGTCAGGCGAACGCCGTGCTGGTCGGCGGCACCGAGTCGATGAGCCAAGCCCCGCACGCCACCTACGGCCTGCGCGAGGGCCAGAAGTTCGGCAAGCCGCCGAAGGTGTCCGACACCCTGTGGGACGCGCTGACCGACTCCTACACTGGCGCGCCGATGGCCATGACCGCCGAGAAGCTGGGTGAGCAGTTCGGCATGACCCGCGCGGACGTCGACGCGATCGCGCTCCAGTCGCAGCAGCGCTGGGCCGCGGCACAGGCCGCTGGCCGCTTTGACGACGAGATCGTCCCGCTCGAGCTCAAGACCCGCAAGGGCACCGTCACCTTCAAGGTCGACGAGCACGCCCGCCCCGAGACCACCGCGGAGCTCCTCGCCAAGCTGGCGCCTGTGTTCAAGAAGGACGGCCTGGTCACCGCGGGCAACGCGTCGGGCATCTCCGACGGGGCGGCCTCGCTCGTGATCGCCGACGCCGAGTGGGCCGCCAAGAAGGGCCTGACGCCGATCGGCCGCCTAGTGGGCTGGGGCATCGCCGGCTGCGACCCGACGATCATGGGCATCGGCCCGGTTCCGGCCGCGCAGCGCGCGTTCGCCCAGACTGGCCTGTCCGTCGCGGACATGTCGCTGGTCGAGGTCAACGAGGCCTTCGCGCCGCAGTACCTCGCGGTCGAGAAGTCGCTCGGCCTGGACCGCTCGATCACCAACGTGAACGGCGGCGCCATCGCGCTTGGCCACCCGCTCGGCGCGTCGGGCGCCCGCCTCACCGCCACCATCCTGCACGAGCTACGCCGCCGCAAGCAGCGCTACGGCCTCGCCAGCGCCTGCATCGGCGGCGGCCAGGGCATCGCGGTCATCGTCGAGGCGCTGTAGAGCACGCCTCGCGACGAGCCGACCGAGCGCATTCGCGCGCTGTCTCCGATCGGTGCTCTAGGGCGGAGGGTGGTCGGTCACCCAGACATCGAAGGCGTCCGCCGTCGACGACATGGCGGCGGCCGCCTGATGGACCGCAAAGCCGGGGGGCAGGGTGAGGTTGCCCAGGACGCGTGCGTCGATCCAGAAGGCCTCGAGCCGACGGGCGCCCTCGTCCGTCGGATAGATCATCGTGAAGCCGTACTGCTGGTCGACCTCGAGGATGCCCTTCACCTTGAACTCGATCGGCGTGTCGCCGATCTGGCGTAGGATGAGCATGGGCCCGCCGCCGTCGGGCAGGTCGAGCCAGCGCATCTCCTGCCGGTAGGTGCGCGTGGACTGGCCTAGCAGCGGGACCTTCTCGACCTCGGTCGCGTGGTACGAGTAGGCGTCGCAGTCCATGGCGAGGAAGCAGGCGAGGTCACCGTCGTCGTCCAGCACGTGGTACTCGACGGTGCTCTCGTTGATCTCCTCGTGGTGCGGGTAGCTGATCCCGTACGCCACCGTGGGCGGGTCGGAGCTGTACTCGGCGTGCCCCATGACCCCGAGGATGTTGTCCGCGTTCACGTTCGGCACGCCCGCCGCGAGGACGTCCTCCTCGGTGAGCGCGGTGATCTCGTAGCCGGCGCTGAGATCTTCAAGGTGGTCAGGGGCCCACGCGGTGAGCCGGTCGACCAGCAGCTCGACGGCGCCCGGCTCGTCGTAGTGGACGAACCCGAAGACCATCATGTCTTCGGTGTTCTCGGGCGCTTGGAGGGGCGGCTTGCAGGCGGCGAGGAGCACCGGCAGAATCAACGGGCCGATCATGGCGGCGCTCCTTTGGCCTGGGCGACTACTGGACGCTGACGGCCTGACAGGCGACGTCGACCTTCTCGGCGGGCTTGCCCTCGCAGGTGCGCGAGCGGACCAGCGCGAACGCGGCCGGGCCGGACTTGTCGAAGCTGAAGGAGAAGGCCCAGGACAGGGCGCCCTTCTCGTCCGGCGCCACAGGCTGCGCGGTCTGGATGGACACGCCGCCCGCGTACACGTCCTGCGTGTAGGTGCAGCCCGGCGCGGCCTTGATCAGGTTCTCGCCGACGTAGGCCATGGGGATCGACTCGCCCTTCTTCCAGTCGCGCTTGTGCTCGCCCGGCTTGGCGGGGGCGCCCGGCGCGGTGAGGGCGACCAGGCTGGCGCCTTCGATCACGGTGCAGGTCTCGAAGTTCAGGTTCTTGTCGGAGACGACGAACGGCGCCGTGCCGACCAGGTTCTCCATCTCGCGCACCTGACCAAAGCTCATCGTCATGTAGCGATCGGTGAGCATCAGCTTGCAGCCCTCCTCCTTGATCTTGAGGTGGAGGACGCCACGCAGCGGGGTGTTCGGGCTGCTGAACAGCGACTTGAACTGCTCGTAGTCGGCGCCCTTGAGCTTCTTGACCTCGGCGCGGGTGTCGGCCACGATCTTGGTGATCTCGGCCGGGTCCTGGCCGGTGAGCGCGGACACCGACTCGGGCGTGCACTCCTTGTCGTTGGCGATGAGCGCCTTGCAGAAGAGGTCGGCCTTGGGGGCGTCCTCCCAGCAGTCGGCGCCTTCCTTGGAGGGGGCGCAGGAGTAGTTGTAGATGTTGATAAGCGACTTGCCGTTGTACACGGCCTTGAGCTTCTCGCCGTCCTTGCTGAAGCGGACGCGGCCGCTGACGTCGGCTGCGTCGGCGCCGTCGGCGCCCTTGGCGGCCAGGACGAACGTCTTGCCGGCCAGGCCGTCGATGCTCAGGTCGCAGGTGGGGGCGGCGGGCGGCGCGTCCGCGGGGGCCGGGGCGGGGGCGCCACCGGAGCAGGCGATCAGCGTGGCGAGGGGGATGCACAGGGGGAGAGCGCGCATGAGACCTCCATAGGTCGCGGCGAGAGTAGCAAAAAGAGACGAGCCGCGCGAGATGCACAAAAAGAAAGGGCCGGCGCTTGTGGCGGCCGGCCCTTCTTCTCTCGAACCCGACGACCGTTACTCGGCGGCGGGCTTGGTTTCGGCAGCCGCGGCGGACTGCGTGGTGAAGTTCACCTTGGCCCAGCCGGCCTCGTTGAGCGAGGCGATGGTCTTGCGGACCAGCATGAAGTCGGCCTCTTCGTCACCCTGAAAGATGACCACGCCCTCGTAGGGCTTCGTCATGTCGCGGGGGTGGATCTTCTCGTCGCGCTCACGGATGCCCGTCAGCAGCTCGACGAGCGGCTTGATGGACGACTCGGCGGCGTCGAGGTCAGCCGCGCGGACGATCTCGGCGCCCTCGACGAACACGCGCTCGTCGTACACCGTGACGACCGGGCCGCGGTCGATCAGCGGCTTGGAAGCGTCGGCGGGGGGCATCACGAGGTCCTTCTGGACGAACATGATCTGGCCGTCAGCCGAGAAGCTCTGGAGGAGGAACACGACGAGCATGGTCATCATGTCGACCATGGGGGTCAGGTTCAGCGAGATCAGGCCGCTGCGGGTACCTCCGTGGATCGGCGACGCGCGGAGGCGACCGATGGGCGGGAAGGCGGGACGACGACCAGGGGCGTGGATTGCCATGAGTGTTGTCCTTTAGCCGCGCGGGGGGAGGGGGGCGGCGACGCTGGCCGGACCGCCGCCGAGGAGCGTCTTGTCGAAGCCGCTCTGGCGCGTGATGTCCAGAGCGCGGATCATATGCTTGTAGGCGACGCCGTCGTCGGTGACGATGGTGGCCTGGATCTCCTCCGGGTACGAGGACTTCTCGGCCTTGACCGCCGCGGTGACCGCGTCCCAGTCGTAGGTGTCAGCCTTGAGGGCCGGGAAGTTCTTGAGCTTGTCCGGGGTCCGGAGCACCTCCACACCATCCGAGCGGATGTGAACCGTCAGGGGAGGCGTGGGGGGCGTCTGATCCGGCGGCGGCGGCGGCGCGTTCGGATCCTGGATGGACTGCTCGACGTTGAGCGAGGTGATCTGCACCCAGACGGCCGTCGCGATCAGGAACACGATGATCGTGGACATCAGATCGATGAAGGGGACGAGGTTCAGGTCGAAATTCATATTTCGACCGCGACCGCCGCCTGCGCCTGGAAGGGAGACACTCATGACTCACCTCAAACTCGGAGAAGGGACCAGGACTGCGCCGCCAGCTGACAGCGCAGCGACGACGGAGATCAGCTGGCCTTGGCGGCCTCGGCCTCGTCGATCGACGTGCCCTTGAACAGCTTGCGGCCGGACATCACGAGGTTCATCTCGGAGACGATGCACTCGTTGATGGACTCGGTGAGGTGCTGCACGCGGGCCTGGAGCCAGCCGTAGATGAACAGCGCGGGGATGGCGGTGAACAGGCCGAACCACGTGCAGTTCATGGCCTCGGAGATGCCCTTGGCCAGAATGACGGCCTTCTGGGAGGGGTCGACGCCGGCCACGGCGGCGAAGCAGCCGATCATGCCGCCGACGGTGCCGACGAGGCCGAACAGCGTGGAGCCGTTCGAGATGATGGGGAGGAAGCCAACGCGCTTCTCGAGGAAGGGCATCTCCCGTAGGGACGCCTCGTCCAGAGCGGCCTGGACTTCCAGATCCGAGCCGTTCGCCTTGAGCAGGCCGGCCTTGAGGATGCGGGACAGCGGGCCCTGCTTCTGGCTGTTCAGGAAGCGGATGGCCGCGTTCAGGTCGCCGCGGAGGACGTGGGGCTTGAGGCCCTTGAGGAGCGCGTGCTTGTCCTCGTTCACGACCGCGTACAGGTAGTAGATGCGCTCGATGGCGATCGCGAGCGTGGCGAGCAAGCAGGCCAGGATGGGGAACATCCAGTGACCGCCCTGATCGAACATATGGATGACGACTTCCATCGGGACTCCAGGCGAGCGCCGCGCTCGCATCGGGATCAAGGTGATGAGCGGAACGAGGAGGGGGTGGTCCCCGGCCGTCGACTTGCCGTGACCGCGCTTCTTTCGACCGGTTCTCGGATGCGAACATCCTTGACGCACGATCGACAAGACAGGCGCGGGCACGCCTCCGTCGATGCCGCTTGGTACCGCTTGAGCGGTGTCGAGTCAATCGGACGCCCCCGCGGGGTGGGGCTGCCCTGCACTTCGTCTAAAGTGCCATTAAGCACGGTAGTAGGCTGAATATGTTGCGATTTTTGGGGGCGGTTTCGGGGTGTTGTCAGGGTCGTCTTGATAACCTTTCGACGATCGCCCTGGCCCGGGTCCGGCCTCGGCTGGTCGGATCAGACGAGGCGGGCGAGCACGCGGTCTGCGACCTCGACGGTTCCCAGCGTCCCGCCAAGCTCTCGCGTCACGTCGCCGGCGGCCAGCGCCTGGGTCACGGCGGCGTGGATCCGGGCGTTGCAGTCTGCGTGACCGAGGTGCTCCAACATCCATCCCGCCGTCAGGATGGCGGCGAGCGGGTTGGCGACGCCCTTGCCGGCCAGCTCCGGCGCGGATCCATGGACCGGCTCGAAGAGCGCGTGCTTGCCGGGGTGCACGTTGGCCGACGCCGCCAGGCCGATGCCGCCCTGGATCTGCGCGCCCAGGTCCGTGACGATGTCGCCGAACAGGTTGTTCGTGACGATCACCTCGAAGCGCTCTGGCGCGCGCACCATCTCCATGGTGAGCACGTCGACGAACAGGTGGAAAGACTTGATCTCGGGGTACTCGGCCGCGACGATCTTGAACACGCGCTGCCACAGGTCGTGCCCGTGGCGCATGGCGTTGGACTTGTCCGACATGCAGACGCTGCCGCGGCCGTGCGCGCGGGCGTACTCGAAGGCCGCCCGGATGATGCGCTCCACGCCCTTGCGGGTGTTGAGCTCGGCCTCGATCGCGACCTCGTCGTCGGTGTCGCGCTTGAACTGTCCGCCGATGCCCGTGTAGAGGCCCTCGGTGTTCTCCCGGAACACGACCATGTCGACGTCGTCCGGCGTCTTGTCCTTGAGCGGGCAGAAGCGGGCGTCGAGCAGCTTGACCGGGCGGAAGTTCACGTAGAGGTCGAGCCGGAAGCGCAGACCGAGCAGGATGTCGCGGGCGTGCACGTTGGACGGCACGCGCGGGTCACCGAGCGCGCCCAGGAGCACGGCGTCGGACTCATCGCGCAAGAAGGCGAAGGCCTCGTCGGGGAGCGTGGCGCCGTCGCGCAGGTAGCGGTCCGCGCCCACGTCGAGCGTGGTCCAGGCGACCGTGAAGCCGCCGTCCTTGGCCAGCGCGTCGACCACACGGACGGCCTGCGCGATCACTTCGGGGCCGATGCCGTCGCCGGGGATGAGGGCAATGCGGTGGTGCAACACGGTCTCCAGGTGGCGGGGCGACTAACACGCGGGTCTGTTCCGCCACCTAGTACCGCGCGGTCACGTTAACGGGGCGGCTCGTTGGGGAGCGCATGCCTGCGGACTGGGCCTTCTGGGCAGAGTGGACGGCGACCTCGCTCGCCGTGATCTACGTGGTCCTCGCGGCGCGTCCGAGCGTGTGGGCCTGGCCGTTCGGGATCGCCAGCTCTGCGGTGAGTGTGGCGCTCTTTGCGTCCACGCAGCTGTACTCGGAGGCCTGGCTCAACGCCGCGTACGTGGTGCTGGGCTTCGTCGGCTGGTTCAGTTGGAACGGCAGCGCGGACGACCAGCCGATCTCCCAGGGGCCGCTCCGGGTCCACGCGATCGGCGCGGTCGTGTGTGTCTCGGGGGGCTTGGGCTGGGGACTGATGATGGACCACGCGACCGACGCGTCGTGGCCCTACATCGACGCGCAGACCATGTGGTTCAGCCTGTTCGCCACCTGGTTGACCGCCCGAAAGTGGATGGAGAACTGGCTGTACTGGGTGGTGATCGATCTGGTGTCGTGCGTGATGTACGAGGCCAAGGGCCTGCACGTCTACGCGCTGCTGATGGCCGGCTACACGGTGACGGCCGCGGTGGCGTGGTTTCGCTGGCGGCGGCAGCTCAAGGCGATCGAAGCCTGAGCCTCAGGCCAGCTCGCGTACGCCGTCCGACAGCTCGGTGCCCAACACGGTGAAGCCGTCGCTGGTGCAGGCGTCGATGAACTTGGCCTCGGAGTCCGGCTCCGCGAACACGGCGATCGCGCAGTCCCCGCCGCCCGCGCCGCTCGGCTTGGCGGCGCCGTCGAACACCCAGGCGAGCTCGACGATGCGGTCAAGCGCGGGCGTGCGGTAGTCGATCCCGGCCTGCTCGCTCATCGCAACGAGCAGCGCGTAGTCCTGCTCGACCGCGCGCAGCGGATCCACCAGGAACAGGTCGGTGATCTCCGCGGAGCGGGCGACGAAGGCCGCGCGGCCCTCCCACCCCAGGTAGCGCTCGACGCGCGGGCCGGTCTTGGCTGACGCTCCGGTCCACACGACGACCAGGCGGGAGGGCATGACGTGGGTAGGGCGCGCACCGTGTTGGAAGCGCACCATGCCGCCGTACGTCGACGCGGCCACGTCGATCCCCGAGCCCGAGCCCTGCACCAAACGGTGAACGTCCGAGGCGACGGCGTAGACGGCGTCCGCGTGTGTGTCCTCGCCTCGGAGGGCGCGCGCCGCGTGCACCGCCACCACGGTCGCCGCCGCCGATCCACCGAGGCCTGGCTTGGACGTGAGCGCGGGGCCTCCGTCGTCCGAGAACGCGTAGCGCCCGGGGGGGGCGGACGCGGCGTCGAGCGCGGCGTCGACGAAGCGCGTGTCGCCGTAGGGCGTCTGCACGTCGCGCGTGTCGGCGGCCGACCAGCGAAGGCCGACGCCAATCCCCACCGCGGCGACCACCGCGGGCGCGCCGTCCACGACAGCGTACTCGCCGACCACCACCACCTTGCCCGGCGCGAAGAAGCGCCTGGTCAAGACACGATCCGCGCGGGCCCGCCTGGGCGCAGCATGTGCACCGCCATGGCGTGCGGGCGGAGCGCGTCGGCGACGGTGGCGGCGTCCGCGCTGCGGCAGAGCACCTTGACCTGCGGGCCCGCGTCCATCGTGGTCCACGCGCTCAAGCCGCCCGCGCGCAGCGCCCAGACCGTGTGCAGGCACGCCAGGCTGGCGGGCTGCCAGTACATCAGCGGCGGCGCGGAGGTGTGCATGGTGGCGTGCATCTTGTAGGTCGACGCCTCCATCACGCGGCCCAAACCGTCCAAGTCTCGCGCGAAGATAGCGTCCCGGCCAACGTCCACGTCACCCTGCGCCTGCGCGACCCAGGTGTCGTACAAGGGCGAGGTGAGGCGCGCGCGCTCCATGCCGTCGGTGGATCCGACGGGCTTGTGGGCGGTCGACACCACGGCCACCACCATCGACACGTCCCAGTGGTCGGGGCCCGCCAGGGGTAGCCCGTGGCTGTCGACGCCGTCAGGATGCTCGCCGGCGCGCCACTCGACGAAGCCGCCCCACAGGCTGCGGCAGGCGCTGCCCGAGCCCTGCCGCGCGAGCACGGAGAGGCGGGTGGGGTCGACGTCGTCGCCGCGGGCGGTGGAGGCGGCCAGGGCCAGCGCCGCGAACGCGGACGCGCTCGAAGCGAGCCCCGCGCCGGTCGGGAAGTCGTTCGCCGACACCACCTTGCAGGGCGGGCGCTTGGGGTCGATCAGGTCGAGGAAGGCGAACACCTTGGCCGCGGCCTTGGCGTCGGCCGGGACGCCGTCGAGCTCGAACACGTCGTGGTCTGCGCCCCAGGTGACCGTGGTGCGGGTCTCAAAGCCGTCCAGCGTGAGCGAGAGCGACGGCACCGCGGGCAGGTTCAGCGGGAGGTCCCGCTTGCCCCAGTACTTGACCAGCGCGATGTTCGGGTGGGCGGTGGCGGTGACGGTGGTCACGGGGCCTCCACGGGGCGGGTGATCCAGGCGCGCAGGCCGAACGCCTCGGCGCCGGCGACGATCGGGGCGGGGTCGTCGGTGAGCGCGAGCACCACGCCGCCGCCGCCCGCGCCGGACAGCTTGGCGCCGTACGCACCGTGCGCCATCGCCATGCCCACCAGCTCGTCGAGCTGGGGGGTCGACACGCCGATCTGAGCGAGCAGCGTGTGGTTCTCAAGCAGGAGCGGGCCAAGGGCGGCCGGGTCGTGCAGCACGGTCGTCGCCTCGTCGACCAGGGCGCCGATGCGTGCCAGGATCGGGTCGATGGCGGGGCGACGCGAGGTGACGCCCGCCACCAGGTCCGCCGTCACGCCCACCTTGCCGGTGTCGATCACCACCGCGGTCCACGAGGGGCACGGCAGCGAGGACATCGTCGGGGGAACGGTGCGCTGGTAGCGGAGCACGCCCCCGCGCGTGATCACCGCCACGTCCACGCCGGACGGGTTCTGGTGGAACAGGCGTTCGAGCGGCATGGCGGCGTCGAAGGTGTCGAGCGGCTGCTCGGTGAGGTCCGCCCAGGCGCGCACGATCGCCACCGCGAGCGAGGCTGAGCTGCCCATGCCACGCCCGATCGGCAGCGTGCTGGCGATCGACACGCCGTAGCCGTGATCGCCCACGACCATGCGTACCGCCTGGGTGAGCTTGGGGTCCTGGATGGGCCCGTCGATCGCCGTGGGGCCAGGGCGGGCGGTGATCTCCACGGTGCTGCCTAGGTCGACCGCGAAGGCGATCGCCGGCTGCCCGTGGACCACGGCGTGCTCCCCGGCCAGGATGAGCTTGCCGCTCGCCCAGGCGCGGCCGACCGGCTTCACGCGCGCAGCCCGGTGAGCACCTGCAGGGCGCGGTCGCTCGAGAAGTCCTTGGCGGCGCAGAGCGCCTCGACCACGCGCGGGACCTCCTCCCGCCTCGCGCCGACGCCGAGCGCCACAGTGCGCGCATGCATGCGCATGTGCCCGGCCTGGATGCCTTCGGTTGCCAGGGCGCGCAGGGCGCCCATGTTCTGGACCAGCCCCACCGCCGCCGCCACCGCCGCCAGGTCGCGCGAGCCGCGGTCGCCCAGCATGTTGAGGTTGGCGCGGGCCTTGGGGTGCACCCGAATGGGGCCGCCGATGGTGCCGAACTGGGTGGGGATCTCGATGGAGCCCACCAGCTCGCCGTTGGGCTCGACGCGCCAGACGGTCATGGGGCGGTACTGGCCGTCGCGGCTGGCCCAGGCGTGGGCGCCGGCCTCGATCGCGCGCCAGTCGTTGCCGGTGGCGACGGCGACCGAGTCGACGCCGTTCATCACGCCCTTGTTGTGCGTGGCGGCGCGCCAGGGGTCGGCCCAGGCGAAGCGCCAGGCGCTGGCGATGCCCTCCGCGACCTCGGCCCCGGACATGCCCTCGGTAGCGAGGTGCTCGGGCGCCACCCGAACGCTGGCGCGGGCCAGGCGGCGCGACGCGAGGTTCGACAGGATGCGCAGTCCAACCGCCTCGCCGGTGAGGTCCTCGACGTAGGGGGCGAGGTGCTCGGCGATCGTGTTGATCAGGTTGGCGCCCATCGCGTCGCAGCAGTCGAACAGGAACTCGACCACGACCATGCGCTCTACGGGGAAGCCGGGCTCGTCGTAGGTGACGCGGCGCACGTACACGCCCCGTACGCCGCCGCCCCGGGCCTCCATGCGCGGGTGCACGTGGCGCGCGACCTCCGCGAGCTCGGCCAGGTGCGACTCCAGGATCTGCGCGGTCGCCTCGGGGTCGGACACGTTGACCAGCTGCACCTGGCCGATCATGATCGACGCGTCGGCGTCCGCCGTGATGCCGCCCGACTTTCGGGTGAGCTGCGCCATGTTCGACACGGCCGCGACGACAGAGGGCTCCTCGACCACCATCGGGACCACACGGTCTTCGCCGTTGATCTGCAGGTTCACGGCCACGCCGTTGGGCAACTCGTAGGTGGCGATGACGTTCTCGACCATCTGGTCGGCGGCGTCGAGCGGCAGCTCGCCGGTCCGGTAGACCTCCGCCAGCTCAGGCGTCAGCGCCTCCGCCGTGACCAGCGCGCGCAGCCGCTCCTCCGGGGAGAGTCGGTAGAATCCGGGGATCCGCGAGCGCATCCAGTCTCCGTGAGGGCCGCACCGTGCCGGGAGGGAGGGGGACGCTCCGTGGGTGGGCGGCCCACGTAGCCGGGTAGGTCACGCTCGGGCGACCGTCCCTTCGTAGAAGGACGACACGAGGGCCGCATGGCGTTGCTCGATCACGCGCCGACGTGGCTTGAGCGACGCCGTCAGCAGGCCGTTCTCGACCGTGAACGGCTCGGTGACGATCGCGAACTTTCGGACCTTCTCGTAGCCGGGCAGGGTGCGGTTCACGTCGTCGATCGCCTGCTGCAGCGCGTCTCGAACGGCGGCGTGGGTGTTGAGCTCCTTGAGTGAGCCGAACGCGACGCCCTCGTGTCGGGCCCAGTCCTGCGCGGCGTCCAGGTCCAGGGCGATCAGCGCCGAGCAGAAGTTGTGGCGGTCGCCGAGCATCACCACGTCGCCGACCAGCGAGCTGCGGGCCTTCAGCAGGCCCTCAAAGTGCGCCGGCGCGATGTTCTTGCCACCCGCGGTCACCAGGATGTCCTTCTTGCGCCCGGTGATCTTGACGTGTCCAGAGTCTAGCTGTCGGCCCAGATCGCCGGTGTGCAGCCAGCCGTCCGCATCGAGCGCCTCGGCGGTGGCCTCAGGCAGGTTGTGGTAGCCCTTCATGACGCCGCGGCTGCGGATCAAGAGCTCGCCGTCGTCGGCCAGCTGGATCTCGCACCCGGCCAGCGGGCGGCCGACCGTGCCGAACACGATGGCGTCGGGGCTGTTCACACAGCTGGCGGCCGCGGTCTCGGTCAGGCCGTAGCCCTCGCAGATCACGATCCCGCAGGCGTCGAAGAATTCGGCGACCTCGACCGACAGCGGCGCGCCGCCACTCACGCAGAAGCGCAGGCGACCGCCGAAGCGTGCGCGGATGGTCCGGAAGAAGACCCGGTCGGCGACGCGGTAGGCGAGCGCCATGTGGGGAGGCACGGCCTGGCCCGCCCGGCGCATGCGCGCGACGCGCTTGCCGAGCTCGAGCGCGGCGCGGAACGCGGCGGCGGCGACGGGGCCGCGGTCGCGCACCTCGGAGATGATGCGGGCCTGCGCCTTCTCGAACACCCGCGGCACGGCCGCCAGCCACGTGGGCCGTACGTCCGCCATGTTGTCGAGGAAGCGGTCCATGCTGCCGTCCACCGCGGTGGGCACGCCCAAGCGGATGAACGTGACCTGCATGACCTTGGCGAAGACGTGGGCGAGCGGCAGGAAGAGGAGCTGCACGTCGTCGGGGCCGACCACGCCCAGCTCGTCGATGGCCTCGGCCACGTAGACCCACGCGTCATGCGCGAGCACCACGCCCTTGGGTCGGCCGGTGGTGCCGGACGTGTAGATCAGCGTGGCGATGTGATCGGGGGTCAGCTGGTCCTGGACGGCGTCGAGCGCGCCGGGGTGGGCCTCGTTCCAGGCGCGACCGGCGGCCTCCCACGCGGCGAGCGAGCGGATGCGCTGGTTGGGGCGGTCCTGGCCGCCGAAGGTGACGATGGTGCGCAGCTCAGGCAGCTCTGCGCGGCGGGCGTGGATGGCGTCGGCCAGCGCGTCGGTGTCGCAGAACAACACGACGGAGCCAGAGTCCCGCAGGACGAACACAGCGTGGTCGATGGTGTCGGACGGGTAGATGGTGGTGGTGGCGCCGCCCGCGCACACGATCCCCATGTCGGCCAGCACCCACTCCACGCTGGTGACCGCGTGGATGGCGCAGCGCGCCTCCAGCTTGAGCCCCATCTCCAGCAGCGCGCCCGCGATGGCGCGCACTCGGCCGTCAGCTTCGCGCCAGGTGTAGCGACGCCAGCCCGAGCCCTCGCGCTGCTTCATCGCGAAGGACTCAGGAGTGCTCCGCACGCGGTGGGTCCACATGTCGGGGACGGAGCGGAAGGAGCTGGCGCGTCGCGACGTCAAGGCGAGGAGGTCTCCGGCGTGGGCCAACGGCCATCCAGGCGGACGGTCGAGGGCGGGCCGAACGTACCCGGTTGGGGCGACGCCTGCGGGGCCTGCGGGCCGCCCGACGCCGAACTTGCGGCAAGTTGGCGCGGCGTCTGCACGGTCAGCAGGACCACGAGCGTGACGACCGCCTGGACCCACGCGCCGTGCTCGGGCCACTTTGTCGCCACCGTCTCGCCGATCGGCAGCGCGATCACGCTCCACGGCTGGATCCACCACGCGGCGAGCAGCGGGCCGTAGCCGGTCACCCACACGTAGTCCTTCACGCGCGGCAGCAGCAGAAGGACGGCGAGCCAGGCGATCAGCAGGCGCGTGGTCGAGCCCGGCGCAGTCTGGGCGCCCGCGCGGCGCACCCACAGCAGCAGCCCCACGGCGAGCCCAGCCCAGGCGACCAGCCCCACGGCGCCAGGGAGCGACGCGCGCAGCACCGCCAACGTCGACGCGCCCGCGCCCTCGTCGGACGCCGCGCGCACGGCGATCTCCTGGTACCAGCCGAAGGCCTCGCGACCTGAGACCAGCGGCTCGGTTAGCGCGACGAACCCGACGAGGGCGGCCAACGTCCACGCGCCGCGTCGGAGGTCACCTACGGCCCACGCGACGGCCAGCAGCCACGGGGCGTGGTCGGGCTTGATCGCGGCGGCCAACGCCATCAGCCCTGGGCCGACGCGCCGGTAGCCCAGCTGCCACGACAGCGCGCCCGACGTGAGCACGAGCGCGATCATCGGCTCCAGGTTGCCAGGGCTGGCGCCGATCGAGAAGCGATCACCCGCGCGCGTGATCGCGAGGATCGCCGCGACCACGAGCAGCGCGTTCACCTTGGCCCAGCGGCCCCACGCGACCAGCTGCGCGACGCCTGCGGCCGCGAGGACACCCACCACGGTCGTCGCATGCGCGGGCAGGGAGAGCGGGCCGAGCAGCGCGCGGATCGGAGGCAGCGACCACGACGGGTAGAGGAAGGGGCCGCGCACCCGGCAGGCGCCGAGCATCGCGTCAGGCGGGCGGCTCCAGGGGCTGGCGCCGCGCGTCCAGGCGTCCGCGGCCCACTGGTAGATCACCATGTCCTGCGGGCACCAGGGATCGGTCGGCGGCCAGGGGCCCGCGCGCATCATGGTGTACCGGACAGACCAGACCGCCGCCGCGAAGATCGCGGCCAGGCCAAGCCAAGACAGGACACGGGTGCGCCACGGCATGGGCGGGATCTAGCGCGCGCGCCCGGCACCGTCGCGACGCGGGGCGAGCGCGGCGCGTGTCACGAGTTCGTGACTGGATGGACACCCAGGGTTGGCGTGGCGAGGAGGGAAGCATCCGGAGGGACGCATGCTGCGTGGGTTGGCGCTGTTGAGCTTGGGGCTGACCGGGTGCACCACCGGGCCGTGCAACGGCAGCGAGGACCTGTGCGCGCTGCCGCTCGATCAGGTGACCTTCCCCGGCGCGCACAACGCCATGTCCAGCACCGACGACGGGTTCGCGCTGGCGAACCAGGAGCACGGGCCCGCGCAGCAGCTCGACGACGGCGTCCGCGCCATGCTGCTCGACAGCTACGACGAGAACGGCGTCGACGTGCTGTGCCACCAGTTCTGCACGCTGGGCGAGCTCAAACTGGCGGACGTGCTCGACGACCTCAAGACCTTCCTGGACGCCGACCAAGGCGAGGTGGTCATCCTGATCTTCCAGGACAACCTGTCGCTCGAGCGCACGATGGCCGCGTTCGACGCCGCGGGCCTGACCGACCGCCTGATCACGCCGCCGGGCGCCGATGAGGCGTGGCCCACGCTGGGCAAGCTGGTCCGCACCCACCGCCAGATCCTGCTCACCCGCGAGAGCGAAGACGACGGCCCCGCCGAGTACACGCCGTTCTACGACCTGGGGTGGGACACGCCCTACTCGTTTGGTTCGGCCGACGACTTCAACTGTGACCTGCTCCGCGGCAAGCAGAGCCACCCGCTGTTCCTGATCAACCACTGGCTGTCGACGCCGCTGCCCACCCGTACCGGGGCCCAGGAGGTCAACACCACCGAGGTGCTCCAGGGCCGCGTCGACGACTGCCTCGCGAGCGCGGGCCGCAAGCCGACCATCGTCGCCGTGGACTTCTACTCAGAGGGCGATCTGTTCGGCGTCGTGAACGGACTCAACGCGCCGTAGCGGATTCGGGATAGGCGGGCCGGCCCTGGACCCCTCCACGCCGGATTCGACCCATGATCTCGCTGACCAACGTCACCAAGCAGTACGGCGCCCAGGTGCTGTTCGTCGACGCCTCGTTCCAGGTGGACCCGGGCGAGAAGATCGGCTTGGTCGGCCCGAACGGCGCCGGAAAGACCACGATCTTCCGCCTCATCCTGGGCGAGGAGATCGCCGACGAGGGCAACGTCGAGAAGCCCAAGCGTTTGACGATCGGCTGCTTCCGCCAGGACGTGGGCGACTGGAAGGGCCGCACCGTGCTCGCCGAGACCATGGCGGCCGCCGGTGAGGTGTCCGACCTGGGCGTCGAGCTGGCCGAGCTGGAGGAGCGGCTGGAGGACTTCGAGGCGGCCGACTACGACCGCGTCATCGAGCGCTACGGCGACGTCCAGGAGCGCTTCGCCGCGCTCGGCGGCTACGACCTGGACGCGCGCGCCGCGTCGGTGCTGGCGGGCCTGGGCCTGACGCCCACGCAGATCGAAGGCGACGTGGGCCTGCTGTCCGGCGGCTGGAAGATGCGCGTCGCGCTCGCCCGCGTCCTGCTCCAGCGCCCTGACGTCATGCTGCTCGACGAGCCCACCAACTACCTGGACCTCGAGTCCATCCTGTGGCTCGAGAACTTCCTGCGCGACTACTCGGGCGCGGTCGTGATGACCTGCCATGATCGCGACGTGATGAACCGCGTCGTCGGCAAGATCGTGGAGATCGACGGCGGTCAGATCCGTGTCTACTCGGGCGACTACGACTTCTACGAGCGCCAGCGCACCCTCGACGCCGCCCGCCGCGAGGCCGAGTACGAGAAGCAGCAGGCCATGCTCGCCAAGGAGATGCGCTTCATCGAGCGCTTCAAGGCCCAGCCGTCCAAGGCCAGCCAGGTGCAGAGCCGCGCCAAGAAGATCGACAAGATCGAGCGCGTCGAGCCGCCGCCCCGGCTGGTGGAGCGCATCATCGAGTTCAAGAAGTGCGCGCGCGCGGGTGACGAGGTCATTCGGGTGAAGGGCGTGCGCAAGGCCTACGGCGACAAGGTCGTCCACGGCGGCGTGGACCTGACCGTGCGCCGCGGCGAGCGCTGGGCGGTGATGGGCGAGAACGGCGCGGGCAAGACCACGCTGCTCAAGATGATCGCGGGCACCTCCAAGCCGGACGCGGGCGTGATCGAGCTCGGCGCCAACGTGACGATGGCCTACTTCGCGCAGCACCAGATGGAGCAGCTCACCGCCGAGCGCACCGTGATCGAGGAGCTGCAGGCGTTCGCGCCGATGGCCAACCTGGGCACGCTGCGCGGCTTGGCCGGGTCGTTCTCGTTCTCCGGCGACGACGTCGACAAGCCCATCAGCGTGCTGTCGGGTGGTGAGAGGGCGCGGCTGGCGCTCGCGAAGATCCTGTTCTCAGCCCCCAACCTGATGGTGCTCGACGAGCCCACCAACCACCTGGACCTGGTGACCAAGCGCGCGCTGGTGAAGGCGCTCGCCGAGTATGAGGGCACGCTGGTGTTTGTCAGCCATGACCGCGCCTTCCTGCGCGCCGTCGCGAACCGGGTGCTGGAGCTGGGCTCGGCCGGTCCGCACGCGTACCTGGGCAACTACGACGAGTACGTCGTGGCGAACGGGCACGAAGCGCCTGGCATGCGCGTCTGATCTAGAGCGCGGATCGGACCGCGTTCGTACGTGACGCCCCGCGGCTCACTGCGGCGCGATCATGTACTCGACGATCGCCTGCAGGTGGGCGTCGTCGCAGTCCTGGCACATGCCGCGCGGCGGCATGGCGGTGGTGCCCCGCTTCACCGATTCGATCAGCGCGCCCATCCCGCGTCGGGTGCGTCGAGACCACTCCGCGCTGTCGTGGGTGCGCGGCGCGTCGGCGGCGCCCGTCTCGTGGCACGCCGCGCACGACGCCTGGTACTTCTGGGCCAGGGTCGGGTCGAGCGTGGGGACCGGCTCCGCCTGACAGGCGGCCACGAGCAGCAGCAACGGCCACGTTCGCATCACTGAACCCCCTTGTTCACGCAGGCTTCCTGCACCAAGTAGGCCACCACGTCGGCCTCGCCGCACATCGTCTGGCGCTCGGCTGGCAGGGTGGGCGTGGCGTCGACCAGGCTGACGTCCACGCAAGGCTCGGTCGGCAGCGGCTGAGTGGGCGTCTGCCCCGCGATCCCACACGCCGCGCGCAGGCCCGTCTTCACCGCTTGGCCGTGGCCGATGAACTGCACCCAGTCGCCGGCGTACCAGACGTTCCCGTTGCCCTGCAGGTGCGGCATCACCTGCGTGGCGATCACCAGGTGCCACAGGTCCATGACGTGGTGGCGCCACGTCCGGCGGACGACCTCGCCTGGGTAGGAGGTGCGGGTGGGGTTGAGCGTGACCACCGGCTCGGGGTCGAGCGTGATCGCGTCGCCCTGCGAGCGCACCGGCAGGCTGTTGAGCTCGAAGCTGTCGCGGGTGCTGGCGTCCTGCACGTAGGTGTAGGCGCGCAGCAGGTCGCCGGTGGGGAACGCCGAGTGGTCCGAGTGCAGCACCACCTCGGACGAGTGGTAGCGCACCTGCCCGAGCGCGAAGTCCTCCAGCCAGCTGCGGTCCTTGAGCAGCGTGCGCGCGACGTCGGCGTGCACGGCCAGGACGACGGCGTCGTAGGTCTCGTCGGTGGCGCCCTGCGGCGAGCGGCCGAGCACACGCACGTGACCGTTCGGCAGGCGGCGGACCTCGGTCACCGGGTTGAGCAGGCGGATATTCGCGTGGAGGTCCGGCGCGAGCTTCTCGTAGTAGGCGGCGCTGGAGCCCTGCACCGTCCAGGCGGGCGCGTCGTGCCGGAAGTCGACCCACTGCGACTTGCCCGCGATCATCTTGAGCATGAAGCGGGTGGAGATCTTGTACAGGCCGTGGTCGGTGATGAACAGGACCGACATCAGCGGCACGATGTACTGGCGACGGAACGCGTCATCGAACCCGTGCCACCACAGCCACGCGCCGAACGGCACCAGGTTGAGCGTGGGGTCCTCGCAGGACTCGTCGGCGAGCTGCTGGAAGCGCAGGACCTCAGGATCCAGGTTGGCCATTCCGGTGGCCCACCACTGGCCGTCGACGTGACCGGTGAGGCCGAGCGTGGTGGGGTTGCGACCCACGCCCTCCAGCGCGAGCAGCGCCTTCATCTCCTTGTACGACCCGGGCGCGCCGAACATGAAGCCCAGGTCGACGCGGTACCTGGTGCCCGCGGCGTCCGTGTACGGGTAGGCCGACGCGTGGCCGCCGAGCGCCGGGCTCGCCTCGTAGACGGTGACGTTCGCGCCCATCCGCGACAGCAGCCACGCCGCGTGCAGGCCGGCGGCGCCGCCGCCCACCACCGCGACGCGCTTTCCCGCGCTGGGGATCGACGTGCCGCGATCCAGGCCCACGAAGGGCGCAGAGACCAGCGCGGCGACCGCGACGACGACGCCGACCCGCGTCGCGATCGCGCGCGCACGCCACGCCTGGATCGTGCGCGACGCGCGCGCGGCCCACAGCAGCCATCCCAGGACAACCACGGCCAGCGCGAGCCACGGACCCCACCACGGGTCGGTGTCGCGCCACGCGCACACGAACGCCGCGACCAGCACGGCTGGCACGGGCAGCAGGGCGACGGCCACCCGCAGCGGCCATGACGGGTTCTTCCCGGTTGTCCCCACGTGTCCCCCGACGATCGAGCTGCATCACGTTCGTGATGTGTACGACACTCGGGTCGACCTCGCCAGTGGGATGCGGCGTCGCGTCACCAATCCGTGGATCAGGGCTGTGCGGGAGGGGTTTCCGGCGCGGGCGGCGTGGGCTTGTACTTGATCTTGTCGGCGGGGACATCCCACTCCGACAGTCGCCCGAGGCTTCCCAGCACGTCGATCGTCGTGTGCTCGAACCGGCCGTCGACCGCGACCAGATCTTCGCGCCACCACAGGAACAGGTAGGGCTGATCGTCGTACACGCGGCGCTGGACGTCCTGCCAGATGGGGCCCGCGACGGCGGGGTCCGCGGTGGCGACGCCCTGCTCGATCAGCCGGTCCACGTCGGCGTTGGCGTAGCCGGTGAAGTTGGACTCCGCGGGGTGGTCGGGCGTGTCCGAGTGCCAGAAGCTCGTGGGGTCGACGAAGAGCGCGGCGTTCCAGCCGGCGAGCGCCGCCTCGAAGTCGTGCTTGCGGAGGGCCTCAAACAGCGACGTGCCGTCGAGCGGCTGGACGGTCACCTCGATGCCGACCTTCTTCAGGTCCGCCTGGATGGCCGCGGCGGCCGCCTGGCGCCGAGGGTTCCCGACGTTGGTGCGCAGCGTGAACGCGAACTTCACGCCGTCCTTGTCGAGCACGCCGTCCGCGTTGGTGTCGCGCCAGCCGAGCGAGTTGAGCAGCGTCGTGGCGCCCTCGGGATCGTACGGGAGCGGCGCCAGATCGTCCGCGCGCGCCGAGCACAGCTCGGGGGAGATGGTGCCGACCATGCGCTTGCCGTAGGCGGTGCCGTCGGCGCCCGTCAGCAAGCTGCCGATGAGCGCGTCGACGTTCACGGCCAGCGCCAGCGCGCGGCGCACGCCCGTGTCGGCGAACAGCGGGAGGCGGGTGTTCCACGCGACGTAGTCGTTCGCGCGAAAGCCGCGCGCGACGATGCGCACGTCCGGCCGCGCGGCGCGTACGGCGTCGGCGTCGGCGATCTCCAGGCCGTCCACCCAGTCCACGGTGCCGGCCTTGAGCGCGTCGAGCCGCTCCGTCGCGTTGGTCATGACCCGGAAGTCGATCTTGGCGAGGTGCGGCTTGTCGGCGCCGACGTAGGTCGGGTTGGGCTCAAGCGTCCAGCCCTTGCCCGGCGCGTGCGCGGTCACGTTGAACGGGCCGTCGCCCATGGGCCGCAGGCTGGCTGGGTGGCCGCGCAGCGTGCCGCGGTCGGCGTTCGCGAACAGCGCCTTGGGCACCGGCGTGAGCGACGCGTGCGCGAGCTGGGCGCTGCGGTCGTACGCCTTGGTGAACTGGAACTCGACCGTGTGCGCGTCGAGCGCGGTGGGCGTGCCGGGCGCCATGCGCGCGACGAACGAGCGCCGCGGGCTGGCGACGGTGGGGTCGCGCACCAGATCGTAGGTGAAGACGACGTCCGACGCGGTCACCGGCGTGCCGTCGGCCCAGAGGATGTCGGTCCGCAGGTGCATCGTCAGGATCAGCCCGTCCGGCGACCAGTCCCAGGACGTGGCCAGGCCCGGGCTGGACTGGAGCGCGCAGTCGAACCCGTCGGTCACCACCGGGAGGTTCAGCGCCGCGACCACCGAGCCCTCGATGGGCGACTCGTAGACCACGGGGTTGAGGTTGGCGTAGTCGCCGGGCGCCGCGACCACGAGCGTGTCGCCGACCGTGACCGCCAGAGGCGCGGGTGGAGGAGGGGGCGGCGGGGCAGACTCAAACCAGCTGCAGGCGCTGGACAGCACGGCGAGGGCAGCGAGGCGGCGCATGGTGGCTCCCGCGCCTCGTGTAGCGCGCGCGCGCCGCGGACGCGCTCGGGTTTTCGGGGCTGGGCGGCGCCGGTCGATTGTTCCTCTCCTGCATCAGAGTTTCCCGTGTGGAAAAGATTGTTCCACGTGTGGGCGAGCCGATTGAGGTGGAGCGCGGACCGAAGCAGTCCGACCTCTCCACGAACCCACAGAGGCCCCGATGTTTGGCGAGCCCTTCTCCCCGACGGTTGTGGGCGCCACGGCGCTGTCCAACCGCATCGTGATGGCGCCCATGACCCGAAGCCGCGCGATCGGGAACGTCGCCAACGAGAGGATCGCCGCGTACTCATCCACCTGGTCGACCCCAGCGCGCTCGGCGTACCGCCCGTGCCCCAGTCGCTCAAGGACGCCCTCCGCGCCTCCTTCTCACGCACGGTCATCCTGGTCGGCGGCTTCTCTGGCGCCACGGCCGAGGCGGACCTGGAGGCCGGTCGAGGCGACCTGATCGCGTTTGGCCGCCCGTTCATCTCCAACCCGGCGCTGGTCGCCAAGCTGCGCACGGGCGCTGAGCTCCGCGCGGCGGACTTCGGCACGTTCTACACGCCGGGGCCGGAGGGCGACGGGACCGCCCGACCGACGTCTGATCCCGTCGCGCGTCCCCGCGGTGGACGAAGCTCGCATGCGCCGAAGTCCCCGGCGGAGTCCTGTGGTGGCTTCCTTTTGAGTTCGCGACGTTCGCCCGTGGCCTCCTGTCCCAATACCTTGCACGGGGTTGATTTTGATCCGGGGGTTCTGTAGGGGGACCCGAGTGCGTAAAAGAACGGAGGAAACACCATGTCCGTAGACACAGATGTCCTTGTTCTGGGTGGCGGTCCTGCTGGCGCGACGGCGTCGGCCATCTTGGCCCAGCAGGGCTTCAAGGTCACGCTGATCGAGCGCGACGACTTCCCGCGCCACCACGTGGGTGAGGCGCTGCAGCCCGCCGCGGTGGAGCTGCTGGACCTTCACTTGGGCCTCAAGCCCGTGATCGACGCCGCCGGCTTCATGCGGAAGTACGGCGCGCTCTACGAGTGGGGCGAGAACAACGAGCGCTGGTCCGTCCTGTTCGACAAGAACATCGACCGTGATCTGCCGGGCCTGACCGAAGAGACGCTGCTCAACGGTCCCTACGTCTACACGTACCACGTCGAGCGCGACCGCTTCGACGCCATCCTGCTCGACGCCGCCGTGGCGCGCGGCGTGCAGAAGATCAAGGCGGACGCCCTCAACCCGGTGATCGAGGACGGCGTCGTGGTCGGGCTGGAGATCCAGGAGCCGGGCCAGGAGCCGCGGGTGATCCGCGCCCGGCAGGTGATGGACATGTCTGGGCAGCGCTGCTTCCTGGGCCGTCGCTTCGGCTTGGTCCGCAACGCCGAAGACCTGCGGCACATGGCGATCTACGGCTACTTCGAGGGCTGCGGCGGCATGCCGAACGCGCTCAAGCGTCACTGCCAGATCGTCGTCAGCGTGCCCGAAGGCTGGGTGTGGTTCATCCCGCAGTCGCCCACGGTCACCAGCGTCGGCCTGGTCACCGCCTCGGAGAACAAGTTCACCGACGAGGAGTTCATCGGCGTGCTGCGCCGGGCGAACATCCCGTTCGAGGACGGCAAGCTGAAGGTCGACCGCTACGGCGGCGGCGTTCGTCGTGCGCGTGACTGGAGCTACCTCGTGTCGCGCGTTGTCGGGCCGGGCTGGATCCTCGCGGGCGACGCGTCGGGCTTCGTCGACCCCATCCTGGCGGGCGGCGTCGAGTTCGCGATCCGCGGCGCGTGCAACGCCGCGCTCACGGTCGAGAAGCTGCTTAGCGGCACCGAGGACGACGAGGTCGTCCGCGAGGCGTACCAGACGCAGCTGAAGCTGGAGCAGGGCGCCTACCTGCGGCTGGCTCGGTACTGGTACGGCAACAACCGCAGCGTGTCCGGCTTCTTCTGGGAGGCGCACAAGATGATCGCCGCCGACGGCGTCAACTTGGAGACCCCGCTGCGCGCGTTCCAGTACCTGACGACCGGTCGCTACGACTCCGACCGGTACTACAAGGTCTTCATCGAGTGGCAGGAGCGCAAGATATTCAAGCAGCTCGGCGTGGACAAGGTCGCGCTCAAGCGGGCGCTCGAAGAGGCGCGCAAGAAGATCATCGTCCCGTCGGCCGCCTAGCCTAGTCGACGACCGGGTCAGACTCGCTCGCGGCGGGCAGCCCGTCCCGAGCGGCCCAGCGCACGATGGGCACCGCGAGCAGGTTTCGGATCATCGCGTGTCCGACCATCGCGGAGAACAGCGTGGCCGGGATGACGCCCAGGTCCAGGCCCACGTTGAGCAGGATGAGGATCATCAGCCCGGGCGTGTTCACGAGCGCGCCCATCACCAGCGCCTCGCGACCGGACATGCCGCGCCAACGCGCGATGAGGGTGGCGACGCCGCCGCTCATCAAGGTGCCGACCAGCGTGAACACGAGCATCGCGCCCCACAGCGAACCGTGGAGCTGACTCAAGTCGGCGCGCAGGCCGGTGTACGTGAAGAAGATCGGCAGGAAGAGGTTGATGGTCAGGTCGTGGAAGCGGCTGGAGACCGCGTGCGACAGCTTGCGGTCGGACGACACCGTGGCGCCGGCGAGGAAGGCGCCGAAGATGGCGAACACGCCGATGGCGGACGTGGCGGCGGCGAGCAGCAGCAGGGTCACGAGCAGGTAGGTGACCAGCGCGTCGCTCGGGCGGTCGTCGACCCAGCCGAAGGTGCGCTGCGCGAGCGCGAGCGCCTTCCGACCCAGCGTGAGCATCCCCACGCTCAGCAGGCCGGTCATCGCGATCATGGTCAGCACATGCATGGCGTCGACCGGCGGCTTGGCGATGCCCGCGACGATCGCCAGCAGGAACCAGGTGAAGAGATCCTTCACCACACCGGCGGAGATGGCGAGCACGCCGACGCGCGTGCGTGACAGGCCGAGCTCGATGAGGATGCGGCCCATGATCGGGATGGCGGTGATCGCCATCACCATGCCGAGGAGCAGGGCGTAGGCCGAGAACGACTTCTCGCCGGGGGCGAGCGTCCACAGCCACGACGCGAGCAGGGCGCCTGCGGCGAGCGGGCCCACCAGGGTCGCCGCGGCGATCGCCACCACCTTGCCGACGTGCGCCCGCACCGCGCCGAAGTCGAACTCCATGCCGATCAGGAACAGGGCAAGCACGAGGCCGATGTGGCTGAAATAGGGCAACAGCGCGGGACCGTCCGGATGAAAGAGCCACCCGAACGCGCCAGGGACGAAGTGCCCGAACAGCGACGGCCCCATCATGACGCCCGCGAGGATCTCGCCGACGCTCTGCGACTGCCCGCCCAGGCGGAACAGCGTGCCCACCAGCCGCGACACGAACAGGATGACCGCGATCTGGAGCAGCAGGTGGATCAGCACCTGCTCAGTCGACGTGGAGAATGCCGTCTGCACCGTTCCTCCAGCGGCCTGCAGCGGGCGTGCGCAGGGTGAGGTGCGAGTCTTCGCCGTGCGCACGCGCGACGCAAGACATTTGTCACCGCGACGCCGTCGTGGCGTGGCGCTTCGCGCTCGTGGGCGCTCGTTGGATTCGGAGCGCTGCCGTCCCCGATCGACGCGATTAGGGGGAGGCAGCTCCCCGGGTGAACCTTGACGCGTCGCCTGCTCACCGCGTTGGTGATGTGCTCATGCGCCACGTCCGTGCCGACGCCCGCGCCCGCGCCTTCCGCGATCGTGCCCTCGGCGCGTCAGCGGGAGGAGCTGGAGGCGCTCGGCTACGCGGCCAGCTTTGAGCCGAGCGTTCACGCGCCGGGCGCGCGTACGCTGGCGCCGGGTCGCGTCTCACCGGGGCTGAACCTGTGGGACTCGGGCCACGACTCGGTCGCGTTCCTCACCGACGATCAGGGGTACGAGGTGCACCGCTGGTCGAGCTCACTGGCCGCGGTGCTGCCCGACACGATCGTGGGTCGGCGCGACGACCACCACCAGCACCACTTCAGCCGGGTGGACGTCACGCAGGCGGGTGAGCTCGTCGCCATCTGGCAGACCTATGGCTTGGTGAAGCTGGACCGCGACTCGCGCGTCCTGTGGGCGATCCCGGGCGGGTTCCACCACCACCTAGAGATCGAGCCGGACGGATCGCTCTGGGTGATCTCCGACGAGCGGCGCACCACGGACGCGTTCGGGGCACCGATGTCGGTGTGGCGCGATCAGGTCGAGCACCGCGGCGCCGACGGCCACCTGATCGAGCGCGTCGATCTCCTGTCGGCGCTGCAGGCGGCGCCCGAGCACTTGGCCAAGGTGTTCCCCACACCGCCGCACCCGCCCGACATCTTCCACGCGAACTCGGTGCGGGTGGTGGCGGACGGCGCGATCCCCGGGCTGCCCAAGGGGCCCAACCTCCTGGTCAGCCTGCGCAACCCGAGCGCGCTCGTCGTGGTGAACGTGCCGACGGCGCGGGTCGTCTGGTCCGAGCGAGGCCCGTGGCGGCAGCAGCACGACGCCACGCCGCTGGGCGACGGTCGCATCCAGCTGTTCGACAACGTCGGAGGCCCGGCGGGCACCGCCCGCGCGCTCGTGTGGGACAGCGTCGCCGACCGGCTGGTGTGGTCGTGGCCGTCGGGCGACGCGCCGCCGATCCGCGCGCGCATGTTGGGCGCGGTGCAGGCGCTCGAGAACGGCGACACGTTGGTCACCCACGCGATCGTCGGCGACGTCTACGAGGTCGCGCCGGACGGCGAGGTGGTGTGGGAGTTCACGAACCCCAACCAGCTCACGCGGACCGACGCGGGACCAGGCGTCAAGCCAGAAACGGCGGTCATCCTGGCGATGCGCCGGATCCCGCCGGGTTGGTTCGGAGACTGGCTCAAGTCACCCTGAGCCAGCCCCGAGCCGGCTCAGACCTTCCGACGACGCGCGAGCAGGCTGCCGACGAAGGAGAGCGCGAGCGCGATCCCTGCGGGGGAAGGCGCGGCGGACGTGTCGCAGTTGCAGGCCGCGCCGCCCTTGTCGGTGGTCACGCCCCGATCCGACGTGTCGGCCACGCCGTCGGTGTCGCCGCCGCCGCCAATCGTGTCGGTGTCGTCCACGGCCGTGCCGTCGACGACGCCGTCGCAGTTGTCGTCGATCCCGTTGCTGTCGTCGTCCGTGGCGCCCGGGTTGATCGTGTTGTTGGCGTCGTCGCAGTCCGTGTTGTCGGCGACCGTGCCCGGGGGCGCGATGCACGAGACGGTGGCGATGCCGGCGCCGTAGCCGTCGCCGTCGCCGTCCGCGTAGAAGCTCTCTCCCTCGTGGTTGGGGTCCGCGTCGTCGATCAGGGTGTCGCAGTCGTTGTCGACGCCGTCACACGCCTCAATCGCGTCGGGGTTGATGTCCTGCGCGTTGATCGCGCCGCCGGTGCCGGTGACCGTGCCCGAGTCGAGGCAGTCGCTGGAGTTGGCGGAGACGCCCACGTCCGTGCAGGCGAGCGCGTCGACGATGACCGCCGAGCCGAAGCTGTCGTGGTCGAGGTCCTCGTAGCAGGAGTCAAAGCCGTCGCAGTCCTGGTCGATGCCGTCCGCGATGGACTCCAGCGCGCCCGGGTAGATCGAGTTGTTGTTGTCGTTGCAGTCGACGCCCGCGGGCGAGCCGTCGGAGTCCAGGTCCACGACCGGAACCGTGGTCACCGGGGTGGTGGTCACAGGTACGGTGGTGATGGGCGGAGTGGTGATCACCGTGATGGGCGCAGGGAGCGCCGCGGCGCGCATGCGCGCGTCGATCACGCTCACGCGGGTGTCGTAGGACAGGATGTCGTCCGGGTTGACGTCCTCGATGAAGAACGAGGCGTGCGACGACGCCGCGGTGGCGGGCGGCGCGGCCGGAGTCGGTGCGGCGACCGCGACAGGGGCGGCGGCGCACACCGCGAGCATGGCGAGGGGGAGCAGGATCGAGCGCATGGGGTCATCCGTGGTGGTGAGGTGACACGACGAGATGGAAGTCGACACAAGGACTCTAGGCGATCCGAATCCAACTGCCCACCGCGTCCGTGAGCGCGCGGTCCAGCCAGAATTCGAAGCGGGCGGTTCGGGCCGCGTCCGTCTCCTCGGGCAGCATCGTCAGCGGCGGCACCTGAATGGGCAGGGTGGAGCGCGGGCGCACCCGCACGAACGCGGTCCACGCGCCCGACCCAGACGTGCCGAGCGCGGCCAGGCCTATCTGGATGCGGGTCCGAGGCGAACGGGAGGTCAGCGTGATCAGGGCCCCAGGCTCGTGGCGATCGGCCGTCACGCCAGACTCCGTGGCCTGCCGCCAAAGCGTCTCCGTCGCGCCGGTCTCGACGACGACCTCCAGCCGGTCGCCTAGTTGCGCCGCGACCTGCTGCAGGCCAGCCTGCGCGATCGTCGCCAAGCCGCCCATCCGCTCCCGCATCGTCGCCGCGTGTTCGCTCCACGTGGCGCGGAGCAGGCCGAGCGTGGCGCCGTGGGCCAGCACTTGCTCGACCGTCGTGTCGGGCTGCGGCGACTCTGCCAACAGCAGCAGGCGCGACACGAGCCGCTCCTGATGCCCCGCGAGCAGGTGGGTCACCGGCGCCAGATCGTTCGTCTTCGCCGCGACCTCCAAGGCGTCGGCCCAGCCCGATCCGCGATCTGTGGACTCGCCCCAGACCGGAGGAAGCCCCGCGCGGATCAGGTTCCAGTTGGCAAGCAAGCGCGACACACGGCCGTTTCCGTCCACGAACGGATGCACCTGCAGGAAGGCGTGCACGAGCCACGCCGAGCGGACGTCGACCATGGCCTCGGGCAGGCGCTCATGCTCCGCGAGCAGCATCTCCAACTCTGGGACGACCCGCTCTGGCGGGCAGAATTCACACACCACCTTCCCGCCGACCGACAGGTGGTTGGGCTTGTCCTTGAGCTTTCCGTAGGGGAACGGCACGTAACGGAAGCTGCCGTCATGCAGGATCACGCGCGCGGCGGTCTGGTCCCGGGTGGCCAGGACGTGCAACTCCTGGAGCATGGGGATGGAGAGCGGCTTGTACAGCACGGCGTGCAGCTCGTCGGTCAGCGCGGAGCTACTGCGCGCGTGCTTGTCGAGGCGCTCTCGGGACTCGGGCCTGATCGTGAGGATGTCCTCGCGCACCCGTCGCCAAAAGGAGACCAGGGCCGGAACGTGCGGCTGCGCCATCGACGCCGTGTCCGCGATGGGGACCAGCGGCGCCCAGGCCGTAAAGTCCTCGGGGGAGGTGGAAACCACGGGGCCCTCCGTCACGCGAGCACGCGGTAACGTTGCGTGGCCGACCAGACACGTTTCATCCCGGTTGGGAAGAAAGAATCGGCGCTGTTGACCGTATGTGGGCAACTTTCAGATGCACGGGTGCTACACTCCGACCGTGGCAAAAGAGAGGGTGCCTGTGCGCGCGCTCCGGGTGAGGCATGCGTGGCTTGGGTGGCTGGCCTTTGCGGGCTGTGCCGTCGATCCCCTTGAGCCAGACCCCACGCCCGTCGACGCGGATGGGGACGGCGTGACCGTGCAGGCGGGCGACTGCGACGACCACGACCCGCTCGTGGCTTCCGGGCGCCCGGATGAGGCCGGAAACCTGGTCGACGAGAACTGCGACGGGGTGGACGGGGTGGACGGCGACGGAGACGGCGTGGCGTCGGTCGCTTCGGGCGGCGTGGACTGCGACGACGCCGCAGCGAGCGTGCTGGGGCCTGGCGTGCCCGACGTGGCGGACGACGGCGTGGACGCCAACTGCGACGGCACAGACGGCGTCGATGCGGACGGCGACGGGGCGCCCGACCTGGCGAGCGGCGGCCAGGACTGCGACGACGGCAACGCCGACGTGCGACCGGGCAACCCGGAGCGCTGCGACGGCGTGGACCAGAATTGCGCGAGCGGCTCGGACGACGAGCGCGGCCTGCTCACGATCGAGGACGGGACCACGTTCCACGATCTCGACGCGGCCCTCCGGCGGGCGAGCCACGGCGACACGATCGTGATGTGCCCGGGGTTGTACACGGTGTCCGTCCAGATCGACGACGACGTGACCCTCACCGGGCTCGGGGCCCGGGAGGACATCGTCCTGGACGCCCACGGCGCGGGGCCCGTGGTGACGGTCGGGTCGGTTCGGTGGCGGGCCTCGCACCTGACGCTCCAGGGCGGGCTCGGCGATGAGGACGTCCGCGGCGTGCGGGTGGGTGGCGGCGTGCTCGTCGTCGGAGACGGGTCGGCGGTCCAGCTGGATGACGTGGTGATCTCCGGCAACGCCGCCGAGGAAGGCGCCGGCCTCTACTCGGCCGCGGACGCGACGATCTCGGTGACGGACTCGCTCATCACGCGCAACTTAGCACAGGTCGGCGGAGGCATTCAGATCTACGGGGGCTCGCTCGACGTCGTCCGCACGACCTTCGTCGACAACGTCGCGTTGGTGCGTGGGGTCGACCTGGCGGCGGATCCGATCATGGGCGACGCGTTCACGCGCGCGCCGCAGATCAACTTTGAGGACGTCGAGATCGGCAGGCACGATGTGTCGCTCACGGACCCAGCCGACGCGGTGGTCATCACGGGCGGCACGTTCACGGCCGTGGGCGGCCGTTTCGCGGGCGTGTTCGGGACGCCCCTCGTGGTCCTGCCGCCTCCTGGCGTGACGCCGTCGTCGCAGATCCACCTGCAAGGCACCGTGTTCGAGGACAACTCGGGCGGCTCCGTCGGAGGACTGCTCGATGGGGGCGCGTCGGTGGTGGAGCTGACCGACGTGGTGTTCCGGCGGAACAGCGGGAAGATCGGCGCCATGAAGATCCAGGGCGATCCGTCGATTGCGCGCAACGCCACCTCTGCGAGCATGTTCGGCATGACGGTGGCGGACAATGTCGGCACCCTCGGCGCGGGCGGCCTGCTGCTGCTCGACGTGAACCTCGATCTCCAGAGCTCGACCTTCTCCGGGAACAGCTCGCTGGCTGGGAACCTGGACTCGGCGGGCGCGGCCATCACCGCGAGGCGGACCGATAGCGAGCTGACCCGAACGACGATCCAGGTGGACTCGTGCTCGTTCACCGGGAACCACACCAACCTCGACGGCGGTGCGATCGCCGTGTACGGCGCGTTCGAACTGTCGATCGTGCACTCCAACTTCGACGGCAATCAGGCGGCGCAAGATGGCGGCGCGCTCTACTTCAACGGGCTCGGCGGCGCCTCGACCCTGTTCACCGACTACGTGACCTTCGCCGGGCAGCGCGCGGGGCGGGACGGCGGCGCGATCGCCACGGTCGGCGTCGTGCAGAAGGTCGGCCGTGCGAGTTTTACCGACTGCGTCGCGGGCCAGGACGGCGGTGCGGTGGACGCGGCGCCGTATGTGGATGCGCTGCGCGTCACTGAGGGGAGCGTCTGGCTGGGCGACGCTATGGCTTCGGACTGCTCGGCGGGGGGCGCGGGCGGCGTCTTGCACGCGACCACCCCGTCTGTCACGGTCGTCAACGTGGAGGCGACCCGCCTGCATGCGTCCCGTGGCGGCGCCTTCGCGTTCGACCCGTACCTTCGGTACGGCGCCTGGGTCGGGCCGATCGTGGACATCCAAGACGTCGCGACGTCGGAGACGTCCGCTGTGCGAGGTGGATATCTGGACGCCGTCGGCATCGATCTCTGGATGATCGATGACTTCGTGACCGACTCCAGCGCGGAGGTGGGCGGGGCCATCTACCTTGAGCCCGCGGTGGACGAGCTCGGGCAAGCCAAGCTCTACGCCTCCGTGGAGATCGCCTCGTCCACCTTCGCCCGCTGCACAGCGACAGGAAACCTGGACCAAACGCGCGGCGGGGCGATCGCGGGTGTCGGCACGAACTTGACCATGTTCAACGTGATCCTGGAGGACAACGGCGCCGCGCGTGGCCGTGGCGGCGCGCTTTGGCTGGGGCCGTTGCGGCAGGCCGACGGTCGGATCGATGTCCGCTCGGTCATCCAGGTCAGCGACTCGACGTTCCGGCGCAACGGTGCGACGGAGGGGGGCGCGCTCGCGCTCGACGCGGGGGCTGGGCGCGTCTTGCGCACGCGGTTCGAACACAACGCCGCGTCGGCGCGTGGCGGAAGCATCGTGATCTTCGATGGATCGGACCGTCCGGGCTTCCTGCCGTTCGCGCTCGACGAGTCGCAGGTGAACGAGAGCTCGGCGCCGCTCGGCGGCGCGCTGTACGCGACGTCGGTGGACCTGACCCTGAGCGAGACCTCGATGCGCGGCAACTCCGCCACGTGGGGCGGCGCCATCGCACTCGACGCGGCGTTCCTCACCCGGCTGACCATGAGGGGCGGGCACATCGAGGGCAACACCGCCTCGGTGCGCGGGGGCGGGATCTACGCGGTGGCCCCGGTGGACCCGGCGCTCGGAATTCTCGACCTGGGTGTCGTCTCGTTCGGCGCGACCCCGGGGTCGAACACGCCTGACGACCTCGCCGTCGAGGGCGCGGGGGCGGCGATGGGGCTGGGCGGTCGCGCGTCGCGCGTCTGCGTCCGGCTGGACGCGTCCTGCCTTTGACCTACGGTGCGACTCGCGCGAGCTCGGTCGCGCCGCGCACGTAGATCGCGTCCCGGTCCCACCAGGGCGTGGCGAGGCCGGGCGGGATGGGCAGCGTCCACTGGGTGGCGCGGGTCAGCGCGGCGCCGCGCAGGACCTGCACCGCGCCCGAGTTGAACAGCACGACCAGATCGGCGCCGAGGCGTTGGGGGCTGGGCCAGATCTCGGACGCCTTGGGCGCGACGAGCGGCGTGGTGGCGGCCTTGGCGCCGGTCTGCGCGTCGAGTGACCACAGGCCGCCGTCCTTGCCGACGATCACGAGGCGGCCCTGCCAAACGGTGGGGGACGCATAGATGCGCTGCGCGGTCTCCAGATCCACGCTCCACAGCTTGGTGGCGACGACTGAGTCGCCGCTGCGTTTGAGCGACCACGCGGTCGCCGCGCTCTTCGACTCGCCGTTCTGGGTGGGGACATTGCCCGCCAGGTACACCCGGTCGCCTTCGAGCAGGGGGCCCGCGTACCACAGGTCGCCGAGGGAGCCTTGGAGCAGCGCGCCGTCTGACCCGCGCAGCATCCGGCCGTCCGGCGTGACCACCACGCCCAGACCCTCCACCGATCCGGTCGCCGGCGACCCGTAGTCCGCGTACTTTCCGGCGGTCCAGCGCGTGTTCCCGGAGGAAGCGTCCAGGCCGTAGAGCACGTTGTACGCGACGACCAGCACGCCGCCGACGATGGACGGAGAGGCGGTGGCGCGGCCAGGGTACGCGCGCATCTCGACCGCGTGGGGGCCGAGCCAGCGCGACCAGAGGCGCTGCCCGCCCAGGTCAAAGCACGACACCACGCCGTTCGCGAAGAAGGCCCAGATCCGCTTGCCGTCGGTCACCGGCGTGGGCGCCGACCAGCCGATGTTCGGATCGGCGGGCGGGGTGCGGTAGGGCGCCGCGGCCTCGACGGTCGCCTTCATGGTGCCCATTCGCGCGATGAGCGTGGTGAGCTGGGCGGCGGCGGCGGCCCCGTCGGTGCCCCCCGCGGCGGCGGCGCGTCGCAGCTGCGAGTAGCTGGACTTGACCGTGGCCAGCTCGACCTCCAGCTTGTCGGCCTCGGCGACGCGGCGGCGGATCTCGGGGGCGTCGGACGCGCCCACTGCGTCGGCCACGTCGTTGGTCGCCTGCCACAGCTTGGCGCCGGTCGCGGCGTCGTAGCAGGCGATCGTGGTGGGCTCGGAGGTGATGCACACCTTGCCGGCCGCGACGACCGGCGAGCCGTTGCCCCAGGCGGCGAGCGGCACGCGCCAGACCACGCGCGGGACGGCGGCAGGCAGGGCTGCGGCGGGGAAGGTGCCGTGGCCATCGCCTCGCCAGCCCGCGCCGTCCGCGGCGTTCGCGGTCGCGCCCAGCGTCAGCGACAACACCACGGACATCGCGCGCACGGCGAGCGACGGACGGGAGCAGGCGGGGGGGCGGGGCACGGTGCGGTTCATGCGGCGGGGGCACCTTGTCGCGTGGGCGGGCGATGGACCGCGCTGGCCGGGGACGTCGAGGAAGGAGACCCGCGAGGGACTGCGCGCCTTCCAGGGTGAGCCACGCCTTCGCGCTCCAGGTCGAACGCTATCCCGGCATCGCCGCGTGTGGCGCGCTCAGACCGAGCCGGTGACCCGCAGCACGGTGAGCTCTTGGGGGCGCGGCTGGGCCAGCTCGAGCACGTCGCCTTCGACCGCGCCCAGCAGCGCTTCACCGAGCGGCGAGTCGCGGGTGATCACGCGGACCTCGACGCCGTTCACCGTCACGGTGATCCCGCCGCCATCGGGCGCGACGAAGCTCCACCGAACCACGCCTTGTGCATCCTCAAGCGCGACCAGCGCGCCGAGGCCTGCGGCCACGTCCTCGGTCGCGACGCCGTCGCCGAGCTGGTCGAAGAACGCGGACACCCGGCGCAGCGCCGCGATCCGAACCGCCTGCCCGGCCGCCAGGTACGACGCCTCCAGGCCGCGGGTGTCGTATTTGTTCTCCGCCTTGGACTCGGCGTGCGTGGCCTCATCGTAGGCCGCGGACGCCATGGCGAGCCCGGTCAACAAGGTCTGATGCACGGATTCGCGCAGCGCGCTGACGACGTGCGCGTGGTCCAATCGTGGCTCCGGTGCGCGTGGCACCTAGGGGATCTTCCCGCCGACCACGCGACGATGCCCGCCGAGGTCGGTCCAGGTGCGGACGTCGGTGAACCCGGCGGCCTCGAACATCGCGCCGACCGCGTCCGCCTGGTCGTGGCCGACCTCGACCAGCAGCCCCTTGCGGGCGCGGGCGCGCGCCTGGGGGATGAGCAGCCGGTAGGGGCCGAGGCCGTCCAGCCCGCCGTCGAGGGCCAGCCGCGGCTCGTGCTTGGCCACCTCGGGCTCCAGCGTGTCAATCACCCGGCTGGGGATGTACGGCGGGTTCGACACCACCCAGTCGATGGGGCGGCGGGCGGGGATGGGGTCGAGCAGCGAGCCCTCTAGGACCGCGACTCGGTCGCCCAACTGCAGCGTCGCCACGTTCTCACGGGTGCAGGCGAGCGCCTCGGGCGAGAGGTCGGTCTCATAGACGCGGACCTGCGGGAGGGTGTGGGCGATCGCCAAGCCGACGGCGCCGGTGCCTGCGCCCACGTCCGCGACGAACACGGGCTCGGTCGGCGTGCCGATCCACTCCAGGGCGGCCTCGACCAGCGTCTCGGTGTCGGGGCGCGGGACGAGCACGCCGGGGCGCACCGCCAGGTCGAGCCGATGAAAGCCCTTGGTGCCGAGCACGTAGGCGAGCGGCTCGCGCAGCCCGCGACGGCGCACCAGCGGGCGCAGCGTCTCCAAGTCCTTGTCGGTGAGCGGCTGGTCGAAGCGCAGGTAGAGCTGGAGGCGCTCCAGACCCAGCACGTGCGCCAACAGCAGCTCGGCGTCCAGGCGCGGCGTCGAGATGCCCTTCTCGCGGAAGAAGCCCTCGGTCTTGCGCAGGACGTCCAACAGCGGGATCACGCGTCTGCCTGCTGCTCCGACAAGAGCTCGGCGCGGTGCGCGGAGGTGAGGCCGTCGACCAGCGCGTCCAGGTCGCCGTCGATCATCTTGTCGAGCTGGTACAGCGTCAGCCCGATGCGGTGATCCGTGACCCGGTTCTGCGGGAAGTTGTAGGTGCGGATGCGCTCGCTGCGGTCACCGCTGCCCACCATGGCGCGACGCTGGGCGTTGCCCTCGGCCGCCGCCTTCTCGCGCTCCGCTTCGAGCAGGCGCGCCTTGAGGACGCGCATCGCCTGGTCCTTGTTCTTCAGCTGGGACTTCTCGTCCTGGCAGATGACCGTGGTGCCCGTGGGGATGTGCACGATGCGGACGGCAGAGTCGGTGGTGTTGACCGACTGACCGCCGGGGCCGCCCGCGCGCATGACGTCGATGCGAAGGTCCTTCGCTTCCAGCTTGACCTCGATCTCGTCGGGCTCAGGCAGGACGGCGATGGTGGCCGCGGAGGTGTGGATGCGGCCCTGGGTCTCGGTCGCGGGGACGCGCTGAACGCGGTGCACGCCGCTCTCGAAGCGGAGCATGCTGTAGGCGAGCTCGCCCTGCACGGAGGCGATGATCTCCTTGAAGCCTTCTACGGTGCGGCCGCCGGAGCCGATGCTGATGGGGCTGGCCTCGACCACCTGGAGCTTGAGGCCCTTGCTGTCCAGCCAGCGCTGGTACATGCGGAACAGGTCGCCGGCGAACAGGGCGGCCTCGTCTCCGCCGGTGCCGGCGCGGATTTCGACGAGCAGCGGGCGGCCCTCGTAGGGGTCCTTGGGGAGCAACAGCAGGCGGATCTGGTCCGTCGACGCGGAGAGCTCAGCCTCAAGCCGCGTGATCTCGTCACGGGCCATCTGCTTGAGATCGGCGTCGGACTCGGCCGTGAGCATCTCACGGCTCTCGACCAGCTCGGCCTCCATCGACTTGTGCTTGCGCCAGGCGTCCACGATGGACGTGACCTGCCTGTGCTCGCGCGAGATCTCGCGCACGCGAGCTTGATCCCTCACGACCTCAGGGTCGGAGAGCATGCGATCAAGCATCTCGAGGCGGCCTTCCAGCGCTTCTAGGCGGGCGAACACGGAGCACCCTCCTGTGGCGAGCGGTCAGGGAGCGGCGGAGCACTGGGCCAGGACGGGCGACCGAGGCCGCCGCGTCCCAGCCCAGGGGCTCACGCGCCTTCGCCCGAGCCGTCGGTCGCGTTGGGGTTCGCGAAGCCGTACTTGCGGTAGTAGCGGTCCACGCGGCCTTCGGTGTCCATCAGCTTCTGCTGACCCGTGAAGAACGGGTGCGAGTCCGAGGAGATGTCCACGGTGATGACGGGGTACTCGACGCCGTCGATCGTGGTGTTCTCCTTGAAGTGACGCTCGTCCGCCGCGGAGCGGGTCAGGAACTGCGTGTTCGTGGAGATGTCCCGGAAGACGATGTAGCGGTACTTGGGGTGCATATCGGGCTGCATGGCGGCTCCGGAACGGTGTCCGCGCTCGGTCAGGAGCGCGCTGAGGGTTGCCACGCTCCCAGAGGAGCGCGCATGAGATTGCCACGCCCCGTGCGGAGCGCGCGAAAAGGTCCCGGCCTCTTTGCCCGATCCGGGGCTGCTGTCAAGGCATCCCGCGCGCGGGGTCGCCGACAGGGGTCGGACGGAACACGGCCGCCAGCCCCTCTTCGTCGCCGGATCCATCGAGCGGGAGCGCGGCGCGCCACCGACGGCGCCGATCCAGCTCGTCCGCGCCGACCAGCAGATCCTCGCGGCGCGTCCAAGAGCGACGCACGTCGAGCGAGGGGTAGTCGGACGGCACCGAGCCCGCGTCGCGCAGCGTCAGCCACCAGGAGCACAGGTCCGCGGCGTCGCGCAGCACGGCGGCGTGGATCGCGTCGTCCTCGGGCGGGGCCGCCGTGGTGATCAGGGTGATGGATCCCGCGCCGCGCAGGTCGCGCGCGCTTGCGAGCCATCGACGGGTGCGCTGCAGCGCGGCGACCAGCGGCGGAGGCGACGCCTCGGCGCTGGCGGCCTCGACGGCGAAGCGGACCAGGCGGTCGAGCGAGTCGATGAGGATCACGACCTCGGCGCCGCGCTCGGCCATGCGGCGCGCGCGCTCGAACGCCACCTCGGCGACGTGCACGTGGCGGTTGGCCTCGGCGTCCATCGGGGTGGCGATCACCTCGGTGGGCACGGTGGCGCGCCACTCGGTGACGTCCTCAGGGCGCTCGCCCACCAGCAGCACGGTGGTGGTCAGGCGCGGATCGGCGGCCAGGCGACGAGCCAGGCGGCGCAGCAGATCGCCGCGTTCGGCGCGGGAGGGGCCGGAGATGACGCCGCGGGCGCCCAGGCCGAGCGGGGCGAGCCAGTCCACCGCAGCCAGCCACGGGTCCTGCGCGATCGGCAGGCGGACCGACGGGTGCTCCGCGACCAGCTTCTCGAACGGCTCCACGGGCACTTCGGCAGGCACGCCGTCCACACGCTCGACGCGCAGCATCGCGGGGTAACGCTCACCCTCCTTGGGGGGGCGGGCGCGGCCGATGACGGTGGAGCCCGTCCGCAGCTCGAACCGCTTGATCTGCGACTGCGACACGTAGATGTCGCCCAGGGCGGGCATCAGGTCGGCGTGGGGGGAGCGCAGGAAGCCGAAGCCCTCCGCGTGAATCTCCAGCACACCCGCCGCGTGGCCCGGCTCGATCAGGATGTTCGCCAGGGCCGCCACCAGGCCATCTCGCCAGGGGAACGGGCCTTCCGGCACCTCCAGCTTCCGCGCGCGGGCTCGCAGCTCGTCCAGAGTCAGCTCGAGCAGATCGGCGAGGTCAGGCATCGGGGCGTTCCGGGAGGGCGGGGCGGGGAAGGAGGGCGGGCGCCGATTCTCGCCGCCTCGCCGCCCGTTGTCAATGGAGCGCGCCGGAGCAGTCCCCCTCGGACCGCCCGATGGACGAGGGTCAGTTACACCCTGAGGCGTCGCGGACGCGCTGGATCTCCTCGAGCAGGACGGGGTCCTGGACCAGATCGGTCAGGTCGGCGTCGTCCAGGCCCAGGCTCGGGTAGGGCTGGGCGGCGTCCAGGTAGAGCCAGGCGCGGCCCCAGACGCTCAGGATCATGTCGCGCCAGCACGCCGTGTTCATCACGGTCTGGTACACGGCGGGCTTGGTGGTGCGCATCAGGTGCAGGTAGCGCTCGATGTACCAGAGGTAGGTGAGGATCCCGTCCTTGGCGCTGATCTGGGTGCCGGCGCTCAGGTGATCCTCGAACGCGTAGTCGGCAGCCAGCGAGTTCACGTACTGGGTGGCCTCCTCCATCACCATGTCCAGGCCCTGGTCGCCGGACTCGAACGTGGCGTTGGTGGGCGAGCCGTCCAGGTAGACGTCCGCGTAGCTGTCGCAGCCGTGGGTGCCCTGCGCGGGGCACTGCGGCCGGAGGTCGGCCCAGTCGTCCTTCTGGATCAGCGAGCGGGCGGGCGTGGCCTGGTAGCTTCCGCCGTTGCAGGTGAACTGGAGGTCGTCGCGGATGTGGTAGGTCTGACCACGCTGAGTGCTGGTCCCAATGTCGAAGAAGTGCCCGCACTCGTGGACCAAGGTGCTCGCGGTGTCCAGCATTCCCGCGGCCGACTTGCGCTGGTTGGCCGTGGTGAACTGCGTGAGGCAGCTCCCGCTAACCGGGTTGTCCAGGCCGCCTTGGAAGAGGAACGCGCCGATCGGGTAGCGGGCGTCGAACGCGTTGAGCAGGAACGCGCCGGGGTCGGCAGCGCTGAACGACGACTTGGCGGCGGCGAGGCTCGCGCTCGGATCGGCCAGGACCTCGGCATACTGGCCGTCGGTACAGGTGGGGTCGACGAGCGGGGAGCTGCCGGTCGAGGGCGAGTCCGTGTCGGCGCCGCCGCCGGCGCCACCGCCGGCGCCACCGCCACCGCCGGCGCCACCGCCACCGCCACCGCCACCGCCGCCGCCGCTCGTGCTGTCCGTGTCGCTCGGAATGTCGGAGTCCGTGTCGGTGGCGGGCTCCGGAGTCTGGCAGGCGGCGAGCAGGCAGAGGGCGAGGACGCGCTTCATCGGGCACCTTGGCTGGGGGAGCCTACGGATACCGCGGTCTGCGCGGGTCGACGATCCCCAACCTGGCGCGAACGCGGCGCGATATTGTTCTCGCTGAGAGTACGCATGCGTCCACACGCAGAGCAGGGCTGCGTTGACCCCCAGGAGCGCGTCAGCGACGGGGTGTGCGATTGCTGTGTGCGTCGAGCATGGCGTATACCGACGGCGTGAGTACACCGTGACCGAAGTTCCCCCCGATCTGTTCGCCTTCCTCGACTACCGAGCCTTCCTCGGCGCGTGGTTCGACGCGCGCAAGTCCGCCAACCCGCGCTTCAGCCATCGTCTGTTCGCGCGCCTCGCAGGCCAGAAGTCGCCGAGCCTCCTGCTCCAGGTGATCTCTCGCAAGCGCAACCTGAGCGACGCGGCCGCCCTGTCGTTCGCGCACGCCATGAAGCTGGACGCCGACCAGACCGCGTTCTTCTGCGCGCTGGTTGAGCTGGATCAAGCGGCGACCGACGAGGCGCGCAACGACGCGTGGGTGCGGATCAGCGCCGAGCGCCGTTTCCGCGCGGCCCGTCACATCGACGGCGACGCGTTCGTCTACCTGTCCCGCGGCTACCTCCCGACCATCCGCGAGCTGGCGGCCTTGCCGGCCTTCCGCGCGACGCCCGAGTCGGTGGCGGCGGTCCTACGGCCGCGGATCAGCTTGGACGAGGCGACCGAGGCGCTTGAGCTGCTTCAGCGGCTCGGGATGCTGGCGCCCGGGCCGGACGGCGCGCTGCGCCCGGCCGAGGTCAGCGTGGTCACCCCCCGCGAGGTCGGAAGCCTGGCCGTCCACAATTATCACCGGGACATGGCCGAGCGCTCCAAGGCGGCCATCGGCGAAGTGGCCCCGGCAGACCGACACTACCTGGGCTTGACCGTGGCGATCCCGCCTGAGCTCATGCCCGTACTGAAAGAGCATCTCAATGCGCTCCAGGCTAGGATGCTGGACCTCTGCGACTCCGCCCCCGGCTTGAAGCGGCGCGTCGTGCAGGTGAACCTGCACTTGTTTCCGCTGTCGGAGGACGTGTGAAGTCCATTGTACTTGCGCTGCTGCCGATGGGCCTGATGGCGTGCAGCCCGGACACCACCGGGCAAGGCACGGCAGTCGGCAACCTCTCGTCGTCTTTCCGGCTGTCCACGCCCACTGCGCCGGACGTCGCCTCGGTCGAAGGCCAGGTCCACGTGACGGACGCCGCGCTCGTCGACTGCCAAGGTGGCACCAGCTCGATCGCCGAGGGCGTCGCGCTGTCGCTCGTCGGCGGGTCGACGCTGGGCATTCCCAAGGGCGTGTGGTGCGGCGTGCAGCTCACCACGGACCAGCCGGCCGTCTGGTCCGGCGCCTCCAACCAGGGCTTCTCGTTCTCCATCGCCGTGGCCGTGAACCGCTTGGTCGTTAGCTCGGCGAGCCCGTTCGACGCCGCGACCAAACTCCAGCTCGTGTGGCAGCTCGGGCGCACCGAGTGGCTCAACGCCGAGGACCTCGGCGCCGACAAGGAGAACGTCGACATCCCCACCGATGACTCCAAGGCACGCAAGGCGCTGGAGGACATCACCTCCGGACAGTTCATGTTCGACGACAAGGACGACGACCTGCTCGCCGACGCGGACGAGGACGACCTGTCCACGCCGGAGAACGAGGGCGACGACAAGGGCGGCGGTAGCGGCGGCGGCGGCGGCGGCGGCGGCGGCGGCGGCGGCGGCGCCACAGACACCGACTCGGACACCGACCTGCCGTAGGTTTGGTTGAGGCGCGCGCGGTGGTGCCCGCCTACAGGTGCGCGGCCCGCGGCTGGCCCCACCTCCCGTCCAACGTGAGCCGGACGCCGTCCGATCGGTGTGGCAGGCGGCAAGCCATCGCCTTCACGGATGACGGTGGGCGCGTGTGCGCGTCGTCCGCGCGACGTGGCGGTCGAGTTGGGCCGCGCATCAGGGGCGTGGCGCACCTTCGCGCCGGGCCGCTCCGGACCCGTTCGCTACTTCGCGGCGATGGGGCCGGGCACGCCGAAGCGATCGACGTCGCCGATCTCGACGACGCCGCGAACCCGATCCTGTAGCCACGCGACGAGCTCGTCGATGTTGGATGGCTTGCCGCCGGGGAAACGGTCGCGACGGATCCGGAGCACGAGCTGGTCCGGCGCGGTGCTCTCCATCCAGAGGGTCGCGACCATGTCGCAACCGCGGTCGCCGTCGCGGCCATTGGAGCGCGCCAGGCGGTAGGCGACGTCGTCGGTCGCGGGAGCGGGGCTCCACACGCGCAGATCGGCCAGCGTGTGGATCGGATCCGGCGCCTCGGCGGCGCTCGCCTTCCCTAGGTTCGGAGGCGTCCAACGCTCACCGGCGATGTGGCACATCTCCGGCGACGACAACAACGCCGTCACGCGCGCCGCGCGGCTGGTGAGCGGCTCGTCGTGGAGCGCGGCGCACTCGCATCGGATGTACAGGTTCAATTCCTCTCCCCGGCCAGCATGTCTGAACGTCGCTACCGACGATAATTCCGAGGCGCGCGCGGTTCGAATGAGAACACCCTGAGCGTCGACGGATCTGTTCTCGTCCCGGATACGCTCCGCGGCCTTCGCGTTGAGGCCACGGAGGAATGCGGGGAGGGGAGGAGGGGCGAACGCGTTCATGGTCGACTCGGCTCGGGGCTGCAGATTCGAGCGCCCTACGGGTGCCTAGCAACTAGCCCGCGAGTCGGCCGGGGTAGGCTGACAACAGCCTTTCACGCGCTCGTTTCGTTGCCGAGATGGATACGTATTCTCGGCGGATACGCTCTGCGTTACACCTCGGTTTGCACGGATCCAACGGCGCCAACGCAGGCGCGCCGTACCTGCTCGTACACCTCGCGGTGGTTCTGGAGCTGGTGGTGGAGCACGCCGCCGACGTGCTGCCGCTCGATCGCGCCGGAGGCGTCCGCGGGACCGTGCGCGCTCGACACCGGCACGAGCAGGTCGCCGAGCCACGCCGCCAGCGGGGCGCTGACTTCGGGCGCCGCGCTCCCCGCGAAGAAGTGCCAAGAGAGGTCGGCGTCGAGAGGCGCCTCCTGGGAAGCCACGACACCGAGCTCCAGATCACGGATCCCGGCGCTGCGTCCACGGATCAGCTGCGACAAGATCCGCGTCGCCGGAACATCGACCGCGCCGAGCGCGCCCGCAGCTTGCTCTCCAAACCGCGCGAACGGCGCGCCCTGATGCGGCGTCCCCAGCGCGATCACGCGGGTGACCTTGGTCCGCCACGCGGCACCGGACTGGTTCGCGGTCTGCAAGGCGGCGCGCGCGACCAAGCCGCCCATGCTGTGCCCCAGGAGCACGATCTCGTCGAGGGGCCCGGGCCACGAGGCGACAAGCGCGTCGAGCGCCTCCGACAGCGCGCGCCCGTTGCGCTCCACGCGACGCCCGCTGTTGTACCGGACGAAGACCGGCGTGAAGCCTAGGTCGCGCTCGAGCAGCGCGCCGAACTGGGTCTGCGGGTCGCCCCAGATGTTGTGCGCGTCCAGGCACCACGACCACTCGGTCGTCGACAGTCCGTGGATCAGCACGACCAGCCGACGGGTCGCTCCGTCGATCCGGATTTCGTCCGGCGGCAGGTAGCGGTCGCCGTGCCGCAGGACCAAGCCCATGTCGAGGCCGTTGGCGCGCGTGGACAGGTGATCGCCCACCGCGCCGTTGAGGAAGCCGAGCGCCGCGTCCCCAAGCAGGCGCCCGCTCGCGGGGAGGTCCGAGCGCAGCGGGATCGGCGCCTCGACCGCGCGGTCGCGCTCCACCTCGGCGGCCTCGCCGAGCGTGCGGAGGGCGCGGTCCGACAGCGTCTCCAGGCCACGGTTCACGCCGCGCACCGCGCCGAGCACGCCGCCGGTGATCACGTTGCGGACGTCGTCCACCGCCGCGACCGCGTCTCCGATTGCGCCGGTGTCCGCGGTCGCGCGTCGCACCAGCCGAGCGGCCGAGTCGTGGCCTTCGCCGACGAGGTTGGCGGTGGCGTCGACCGCGTCGTGCAGGAGGGCCTTGATCGCGTACCAGTTGTTCATGTGACACCGTTTGGTGTCTAATAACACCGGATCAGCGCGCGTCACCTGGGGTGGCGACGAGCACGTTGGGCAGGGGCCACTCGACGACGTTGTCGTCCTTCTCGTGGGCCCGCGCCTCGAAGCTGCCGACGTTGCGCTCCTCAAAGCCTGGGGCGCGGACGAACAGCGACGCGGGCGGGCCTCCGTCCCCGTAGTGCAGCGCGACCAGATCCAGCGGGAGCGCCAGCAGCATGTCGACCAGCGCGTGCATGGTGTAGGGCGAGCGCACGAACAGCAGCAGCAGCCGACCCTGGCCGTCCGCGCCGGTGAGCGCCGCGGACCAGGGGCGCTCGTCAGGCGCCCATACGTTGTCCCGCGCACAGCCCACCATGCGGATCGACTGGACCAGCGTGTGGTAGCGGCCGACCAGCGCGTCGCGGTCGGCGCACGACAGGTTGGCGAGGGTGGCGGACGGATCGGCGGCGTCGAGCGGATCCAAGGCGAGCAGGCTGTTCTCCTCCTTGGCCCACGCGCCGTTCTGCACGTGGTCGCCGACGCGGAGGAACCCCAGGTTGGTGCGCATGTCCTTCTTGAACATCGCGGCGTTGATCACCGCGACCACGGGCGCGTCGCCGGCCCAGCCGGAGGCGACGCGCGGGAAGCGGTCGCCCACCGACGACGCCTCCAGCTTGAGGTGCGCGACCTTGGCGTCGATCCGCACGACCCGCAGGAGGTGATCGCCGGGCGCGGTCGCGTCGGGCAGCGTGAATCGGGCGTACTCGAACCCTGGCCCGAGCGCGACGAAGCCGTCGGTGGGGCCGGGCGGGATGCGAGACGAGTCCGGGGCGGTCTGGCCGACCACCGCGGTGCCCGACAGGCGCGCAGACGTGGGCCGCGCGTCAGGGGGACGACCACACGCGGCGGCTAGCAGAAAGATCGCGAGGGGGAGGGTGCGCATGACGGTCTTATAGCCCGCGCGCGGCGAACCGACGCGGCGACGACGTTTGACGGCGTAGGACGATCCGTCGCGCGGTCCGACTATTCGACCTCGATCGCAGCGCGAGCCCAAAGCGTCGCGCTCCCGCATTGCCCCCGTGGGGGTCGACGGTTAGCTGCGTCGCCCTTCCCCCGGGGAGTCCCATGCAGTGGACATACGCGGCCATCTACGCGGCGATCGCGGTCCTGCTCGGCTCGGCAATTCTGGGTGCATCGCACCTGATCTCGCCGTACGCCCCCAACGCCATCAAGAACGAGACCTACGAGTGCGGCGTGCCGATCCAGTCGGACGCCCGCGAGCGGTTCTCCGTTCGGTTCTACCTTGTCGCCATTATGTTCATCCTCTTCGACATCGAGACGGTGTTCATGATCCCGTGGGCCGTGCTGTACAAGCAGCTCGGCGTCCCCGGGCTCATCGAGGTCGGCCTGTTTTTTGCCGTCCTTAGCTCCGGTCTGGTCTACCTGTGGAAGCGCGGAGGTCTCGAGTGGGACTAGAGAACTGGTCGCCTGAAGGCGCGTTGACCACGCGCGTGGAAGAGCTGCTCAACTGGGGCCGTGCGAACAGCCTCTGGCCCATGCCCTTTGGTGTGGCCTGCTGCGCCATCGAGATGATGGGCACGCTGTCGTCTCGCTACGACCTGTCCCGGTTCGGCGCGGAGGCCATCCGCTTCTCGCCGCGTCAGTCTGACCTGATGATCGTGTCGGGTCGCATCTCGCTCAAGATGCTGCCGGTCCTCCAGAAGATCTGGGAGCAGATGCCCGAGCCCAAGTGGTGCATCTCGATGGGTGCCTGCGCGTCCTGCGGCGGCATCTTCGACACCTACGCCATGATTCAGGGAATCGACCGCTTCGTTCCGGTGGACGTGTACATCCCCGGATGCCCGCCGCGGCCTGAGAGCCTGATCGACGCGGTCATCAAGATCCAAGAGCTGGTCAAGCTGGAACGGCTCGACAGCCACGCATGATCCCGCACGGCGGGACGGAGGGCTCGGTGGACCAGGAAACAGCGGCGATCGACTTCATCCAGGCTCGGTTTCCGACCGCGGTGCTGGCCGTGGCCGAGTCGTCCGGACAGAAGTGGATCGAGGTCGCGCGCGACCAGATCGTCCCGGTGCTCACCGCCCTGCGCGATGAGCAAGGCTGGGACATGCTCATGGACCTCACGGCCGTGGACTACTTGGGCATGGAGACGCCTGAGCGTTTCCAGATGGTCTACCAGCTCTACTCGCTGGCCAGGAACTCCTACTTCCGCGTGAAGTGCTGGGTGCCCGAGTCCGACCCCACCGTCGACACCCTGACCCACGTGTGGAAGGCCGCCCCGTGGGCCGAGCGCGAGGTCTGGGACATGTACGGCATCCGCTTCAACGGCAACAACGACCTGCGCCGAATCCTCACCCCGTTCAGCTACGAGGGACACCCGCTTCGCAAGGACTACCCGCTCCAGGGTCGCGGCGAACGGAATCAGTTCCCCCGGTACGAGAAGTAAGCATGGCCATGCAGCGACCCACCCGCCTCCCCATGGAGGTCGAGGAGCAGACGGAAGGCGATCTCGGCTCCAAGCGGATGATCGTGAACTTCGGTCCGCAGCACCCCGCCACCCACGGCACCCTGCGCGCCATCATGGAGTTGGAGGGTGAGATCATCCGGTCGATGGACCTGGAGATCGGCTACCTGCACAGCGGCTTCGAGAAGATCTCGGAGCACCGCACGTACAACCAGACGGTCACCGTCTCCGACCGCATGAACTACCTGTCCCCGTTGTGCAACAACGTGGGCCTGTCGTGCGCGATCGAGAAGATGATGGGCATCACGGTGACGCCGCGCTGCGCGGCCATCCGCGTCGTGCTCTACGAGCTGTCCCGCGTGGCCGACCACATCCTGTCCGTCGGCCTGCAGGCCATGGACTTGGGCGCGTTCTCGGTCATGCTCTGGGCGTTCATCGAACGCGAGAAGCTCTACGACATCTTCGAGGCCGTCACGGGCGCGCGCCTCACCACGTCCTACACCCGCGTCGGCGGCGTGATGCGCGACGTGCCGGCCGACTTCATCCCGATGGTGAAGGCCTTCATCGACGCCGGTCGCAAGACCACCCGCGAGATGGAGGGCATGCTCAACACCAACCGGATCTTCGTCGACCGCTGCAAGGGCGTGAACTGGATCAGCAAGGAAGACGCGATCAGCTACGGCCTGACCGGCCCCATGCTCCGCGCCTGCGGCGTCCCGCACGACCTGCGCCGCCTCCAGCCCTACCTCGGCTACGAGAAGCTGAAGTTCGACGTGATCACCGAGCCTGGCGGCGACGTCTGGGCCCGCTACCGCGTCCGCGTCCGCGAGATCTACGAGTCGCTCGACATCATCGAGCAGGTGCTCGCGGACTTCCCGGAAGGCCCGGTCAACGTCGACATGCCTGAGGTCATCATCCCCACCAAGACCGCGCTCAACAACCCGGGCGGCGGCATGGAGGGCTTGATCTACCACTTCAAGAACTACATGTTCGGCCACGGCATGAAGCCCGCCGCGGGCGAGGTCTACATGGGCACCGAGGCTCCCAACGGAGAGCTCGGGTACTTCCTGGTGAGCGACGGCACGCAGAAGCCCTGGCGCTGGCGTGTCCGTGGTCCCAGCTTCTACAATTACCAGGCGTTCCCGCAGATGTGTCTGGGCCAGTCGCTCAGTGACGTCGTGTCGGGTCTGTCGAGCCTCAACATCATCGCTGGGGAGTTGGACCGGTGATCCGCGAGTTCCGCCCTGAAGTGAAGGCCGAGCTGGAGCTGATCTGCGCACGCTACCCTGAGCGTGAGGCAGCCCTTCTTCCAGCCATGCGACTCCTCGAACGTGAGTTCGGGTGCGTCGACAACGGTGGCATGCGCCACGTCGCAGACCTGATCGGCGTCTCGCCGGCCAAGGTGTTCGGCGTGCTGACCTTCTACACGCACTTCCGTCGGGACTCCGACGGTCGCTACGTGTTCCAGGTGTGCTCCACCCTCCCGTGCGCGTTGCGCGGGTCTGAGAAGGTGTTCGACTACCTGTCGGACAAGCTGGGTATCGGCAACGGCGAGACCACGCCCGACGGGCTGTTCACGCTGAAGAAGGTCGAGTGCCTGGCGAACTGCGATCAGGCGCCGTGCGGTCAGCTCAACGAGGACTTCCTCGATGTGATGACGCCCGAGTCGATGGACGCGATGATCGCCGAGGCCCGGTCCACGCCGTTTGGCGAGGTCCTCCCTGGCTTTGGTCCGTTCCATCCGCCTAGCCAAGTTTACCACCTGCCGCCCAACCCCTACAAGCCTGTGCTGCTCGCGCACGTGCTGGAGCCCGGCTCTGACACGATGGAGCACTACCTGGCCCGGGGCGGCTACCAGATCGCCGAGCAAATCTTCAAGTCCGGCAAGAACCCGGACGAGGTCATCGAGACGGTCTTTCAGGCTGGCCTGCGCGGCCGCGGCGGTGCGGGCTTCCCCACCGGCCAGAAGTGGAAGTTCCTCGCCAAGAATGACAAGCCCCGCTACCTCGTGGTCAACGCCGACGAGTCCGAGCCCGGCACGTTCAAGGACAAGCTCCTCATCGACCGCGATCCGCACCAGCTGATCGAGGGCATCCTGTGCTCGGCCTACGCCATCAAGAGCAAGACCGCGTACATCTACATCCGCGGTGAGATGCCGTTCGGCGCGCGTCAGCTCGACCGCGCCATCCAGGATGCCTACGCCAAGGGCTTCTTGGGCAAGAACTGCTTCGGCACGGACTTCGCATGTGACATCACCGTGCACCGCGGAGGCGGCGCCTACATCTGCGGTGAGGAGACCGGTCTGCTGTCCTCTCTCGAAGGTGGTCGTGGCCACCCCAAGATCAAGCCGCCGTTCCCGGCGGTCGAGGGCGCCTGGCGCTGCCCGACCATCGTGAACAACGTGGAGACGATCTCGGCGGTCCCGCACATCCTCAAGCACGGCCCCGAGTGGTTCCGCAGCTTCGGCACCGAGAAGAGCCCGGGCACCAAGATATTCAGCGTGTCCGGACACGTGGTCCGCCCTGGCAACTACGAGCTGCCGCTCGGCGTCACCATGAAGGAGCTCATCTACGACATCTGCGGTGGCATCCGCGATGGCAAGAAGCTCAAGGCCGTCATCCCCGGCGGCTCGTCCTCGCCCATCCTGACGGCCGAGGAGGTCCTCCGCGAGGAGAACCCCATCCGCCTCGACTTCGACAGCTTGGCCCAGAACGGGTCGATGCTCGGGTCCGGCGGCCTCATCGTCATGGACGAAGACACGGACATGGTCGACGCGCTGTGGAACCTGCTGCGCTTCTACCACCACGAGTCCTGCGGCCAGTGCACCCCGTGCCGTGAGGGCACCGGCTGGATCGAGAAGATCGCCGGTCGCTTCGCGATGGGCGACGCCGAGGCCGCCGAGATCGACATGCTCGACGAGATCGCCTGGGGCATGGTCGGCCGCACCATCTGCGTGCTCGCCGACGCCGCCGCGATGCCCACGCGGGCCATCGTGAAGAAGTTCCGTGCGGAGTTCGAGGCGCATGTCGCCGCGACTCCCGCCGTCGACCGGGCCGCCCGCGCGGCCGCCGGCCACCACCCCTCGCGCAACGCGAAGGCGCACTGACATGCCAAAGATCAAGATTGACGGGAAGGAAGTCGAGGTCGTCCCGGGGACGCGCGTCATCGATGCGTGCGACCACGAGGGCCTGGACATCCCGCGGTTCTGCTACCACCCCGGCCTGACGCCGGCGGGCAACTGCCGCATGTGTCTGGTGAAGGTCTCGAACTCCCGCAAGCTCGAGGTTTCGTGCGTCTACCCGTGCAGCGAAGGCTTGGAGGTCACCACCTCCGGTCCCGAGGTCGAGGCCGGCCGCAAGGCGGTGCTCGAGTACATGCTGATCAACCACCCGCTGGACTGTCCCATCTGCGACAAGGCCGGCGAGTGCCAGCTGCAGGACAACACGGCCGAGCATCGTGACGGCTTGACCCGCTTCGTCGACCCCAAGGTGGTCAAGGACACCAAGGACCTGGGCCCCCAGATCAAGATCTGGGGCAGCCGCTGCATCTCCTGCACGCGCTGCGTCCGGTTCTGCGAGGAGGTCGTGGGCACGGGTGAGCTGGCGATGACCCAGCGCGGCGACCATCAGGTGGCTGACGTCCACCCCGAGATCCCGCTCGACAACCCGATGTCGCTCAACGTCGTCGACATCTGCCCGGTCGGCGCGCTCATCGACAAGGACTTCCTCTACGCGTCGCGCGTGTGGTTCACCAAGCGCACCGACACCGTCTGCGCGGGCTGCTCCAAGGGCTGCAACATCGTCGCCACGGTGCACCAGAACGACATCAAGCGCGTCCAGCCCCGCGAGAACCACGCGGTCAACCACTACTGGATGTGCGACGCCGGTCGTCAGGGCCTGGACTACGTGAAGGGCCCCAACCGCCTCAAGCTGCACCGCGGCGATCGCAAGACGCTCGCGGCCAAGCTCTCGGCGATCGCCGCGCGCGGCCCCGCCCGCGTCGGCATCCTCGCGTCCACCTACGCCACGGTCGAAGAGGCCTACCTGCTCAAGCAGGTGGCCGACCAGCTCGGCGCGCGCGTCGGGTTCATCGGCCGCGGCGGTGACGAGTGGACCGCCAAGAACGGCTGGAAGATCGAGGCCGACAAGACCCCGAACCGAGCCGGCGTGGCCATGGTGTTCGGCGCGGTCGAGGGCCCCGAGGCCATCCTCGCCGGCGTCCAGTCGGGCGCCATCCAGGCGCTGCTGGTCGTCAACGGCATGCCCGGCGCCACCTACGCGCCTGAGCTGCTGGCCGCGGCCAAGAAGCTCGAGCTGCTCGCCGTGTGCGACATCGAGAAGAGCCCGCTGTCCGAGGCCGCCCACGTCGTCATCGCCTCCACCACCTGGGCGGAGAAGGACGGCGTCTACGTGAACAGCACGGGCCGGGTGCAGCGCATCCAGCCGCTCATCGTCTCGCAGGGCCAGGCCCGCTCCGACGTCGCCACCCTCCAGGAGATCCTGGTCGGCCTGGGCGTGCGCCGCGCGGTGCTGTCCACCGAGGCGGTCTTCACCGAGGCCGTCCCTGCCCTCGACTACGCCAAGGTCGGCTCGCAGGGCGTCGTGCTCGCGTCGTCGCCCGAAGCCACCACGACGGTTTCTCTGGGGGCCAAGTGACACCCTGGCTGATCTTCGGCGCCAAGGCCGTCGGCGGGCTCGCCTGCCAGATGGGCGTGGGCCCCGCCTTCACCATCGTCGAGCGTCGCGTGGCGGCGTGGATCCAGGGCCGCGTCGGCCCGAACCGCGTCGGCCCGCTCGGCCTGTTCCAGCCCCTCGCGGATCTGGTCAAGTTCATCAGCAAGGAGCAGATCGTGCCGGCAGACGCCGACCGCGTCCTGTTCCTGCTCGGCCCGCTGCTGGTGTTCGCGCCGCCGATCTTCGGCTTCTGCGTCATCCCGTACGGCAACATGATCGGCGATGAGCACCTGCAGATCGCCAACCTGCCGATCGGCGTCCTGTTCGTCATGTCGGTCATCTCGACCGGCGTCTACGGCATGATGCTGGGCGGCTGGGCGTCGAACAACAAGTACGCGCTGCTCGGCAGCTTGCGCGCGTCGGCCCAGATCATCAGCTACGAGCTGTCCCTAGGCCTGGCCATCCTGATCGCCGTCATGATGTCGTCTTCGCTGGACCTCAACGTGATCGTCGAGCAGCAGGCAGGGAAGGGGTTTGGGGCTTGGAACGTGTTCGGCGGCGGCCATCTGTCGCAGCTGCCGTCCGGCTTGCTCGGCTTCGGCCTGATGTTCATCTGCGCGCTCGCCGAGAACAACCGCCTGCCGTTCGACTTGTCCGAGTGTGAGGCCGAGCTCGTGGGCGGCTACCACACCGAGTACTCGTCCATGAGCCTCGGCGTGTTCATGCTCTCCGAGTACCTCTCGATGATCCTGATGTGCGGCCTGATGACGTCGATCTACCTCGGCGGCTGGTCGTTCCCCGGCATCACCGACCCGTCCGACCACTCCATCCTCGCGGGCCTCATCTCCTGGGCGGTCTTCATGACGAAGATCCTCTCGATGATGTTCGTGTACGTGTGGATCCGCTGGACGCTCCCGCGCTTCAAGTACAACCAGCTCATGGACCTTGGCTGGAAGGCTTTCCTTCCCGCCTCGCTCGTGAATATTGCTTTGCTCGCCGTGATCGGCGTGATGGGAGTCTGACCAATGGCGAACGACGATCGCGTTGGCTCCCGTGATGTCGAGCCGAAGGGCTTCCTCGCGAAGACCCTGATGAAGCTCTACGTCCCCTCCGTGCTCTCGGGCATGAAGAAGACGATGGAGTACATGATCCGGCCGAAGGCCACGCTGCAGTACCCCGAGGTCAAGCGCGTCACGCGCAAGGGCTACAGGGGCGAGCACCGCCTGAAGCAGGACGAGCAGGGTCGCATGAAGTGCGTGGCCTGCTTCATGTGCCAGACCGCCTGCCCCGCCGAGTGCATCGAGATCACGGCGGGCCCGTCGCCCTGGCCGGATCGCGACAAGGCGCCGGTCCAGTTCCGCATTGACATGATGAAGTGCATCTACTGCGGGATGTGCGAAGAGGCGTGCCCGTGCGACGCCATCGAACTGACCGAGACGTACACCCAGGTGTCGACGTCCCGCGAAGAGAAGATCTACGACATCAACCGACTGCTGAGTAACTGATGACTGACCCAGTCTTCCTGATCACCAGCCTCGTCGCGGTCGGATCGGCCGTCGCCGCCGTCACGCGTCGCAACCCGGTCTACGCCGCGGTGTGGCTGCTGATCTGCTTCCTGTCGTTCGCCGTGATCCTGCTCCAGATGGCGGCGCCGTTCCTCGCGGCGATCCACGTCCTGGTCTACACGGGCGCCATCCTGGTGCTGTTCGTGTTCGTGATCATGCTCTTGAACCTCAAGGACGACGAGCTCGGTGAGGAGTACGGCACCGGCGTGTGGGCCGCGGCCTCCGCGCTCTCGCTCGGCCTGTTCGGGCTGATGGCGTGGCCGATCCTCGCGGATCCCAAGCTCTCCGCCCCCCTGCCGGAGCTCCCGGCAGACTTTGGCAGCGTCGAGGCGGTCGGGCGTGTCCTGTTCGTCGAGTACGGCCTGCCGTTTGAGCTGGTCTCGCTGCTGATCGTCGTCGCGATGTTCGGCGCGATGGTCCTCGCCAAGAAGCGCCTGTGGGCCTGAGGCTTCCATGACCCCCTACCTTTTGTTGAGCGCGGCGCTCTTCTCTATCGGGACCTTCGGCGTCATCGCGCGCCGGAACATCCTGATCATGCTGATGGCGCTTGAGCTCATGCTGAACGGCGCGAACATCGCGCTCGTCGCGTTTGCCCGGATGCACGCCGCCGCCAACCCGGACGGCACCTCCACCGCGGCCATCGGCCAGGTGTTCGTGCTGGTCGTGATGGCCGTCGCTGCGGGTGAGGTCGCCGTGGGCCTCGCTATCGTCATCTCCCTGTGGCGCACTCGCCGGACGGTCGACACGAACGACCTCCAGATGCTGAACGGATGATGGACATGTCCTCCCTGCTCTGGCTCATTCCCGCGCTGCCGCTGTTCGGCTTCCTGATCAACGGCACGGTGGGCAAGCGCCTCCCCAAGCCGCTGGTCGGTGCCATCGCGATCGCGGGCCCCGCCATCGGCTTCATCCTCGCGATCTTCGCGTTTCTGCAGGTGCACGAGGGCGCTGGCGCCCTGGCCACCTACGCCTCCTGGATCAGCACCGGCCCGCTCAAGGTCGGCGCCGGGCTCCAGGTGGACGCGCTGTCTGCGGTGATGGTGCTCAACGTGACCGGCGTCGGCTCGCTGATCCACCTGTACTCCTACGGGTACATGGTGGATGACGCAGGCTTCGCGCGGTTCATGGCCTACCTGAACCTCTTCATGACCTCGATGCTCATCCTGGTCATGGGCGACAGCTTGCCCCTGCTGTTCGTCGGCTGGGAAGGGGTGGGCCTGTGCTCCTACCTTCTGATCGGCTTCTGGTTCGACGACCTCGCCAACGTGGACGCTGGCCGCAAGGCCTTCATCGTCAACCGCGTCGGTGACTTCGCCTTCCTGATGGGCATGTTCGCGCTCTTCGCGCTCGCGGGCACCCTCGGGTACTCGGGCCTTGAGGCCGCGCTCGGCCACGCCGACACCGCCGCCGTGCTCACTGCCGGTCCGTTCGCGGGCTTCACGGTGGGCTCGGTGCTGACCTTCGCCGCGGCCTCGCTGTTCATCGGCGCCACCGGCAAGTCGGCCCAGATCCCGCTCTACATCTGGCTCCCCGACGCCATGGCCGGCCCCACGCCGGTCTCGGCCCTCATCCACGCCGCCACCATGGTGACCGCGGGTGTGTACATGGTCGGTCGCCTGGACTTCGTGTTCATCCAGGCCCCTGCGGTGCTGACGGCCATGGTGCTGGTGGCGTCCGCCACCGCGCTACTGTCGGGCGCCATCGCCTTCAGCCAGAACGACATCAAGAAGGTCCTGGCCTACTCCACGGTGTCGCAGCTCGGCTTCATGTTCGCCGGCATGGCGACCACCTTCTGGGCGTCGGGCCTGTTCCACGTCCTGACGCACGCCTTCTTCAAGGCGCTGCTCTTCTTGGGCGCCGGCGCGGTCATCCACGCCCTGCACCACGAGCAGGACATCCGCAAGATGGGCGGCCTCCGCAAGGACCTGCCGCTGGTCTTCGGCGTCTTCCTGATCGGCTCGCTCGCGCTGGCCGGCGTGCCGCCGTTCGCGGGCTTCTGGTCCAAGGACGAGATCCTGGGCAACGTGCTCTACACGGCGCTTGAGGGCGGCAACCCGATCTGGTTCCTGTCCTTCGGCATGCTGGTGCTGACCGCGCTCATGACCGCCTTCTACACCACCCGCCTGGTGGTGCTGACCTTCTTCGGTGAGCCCGCCGACCCGAACCGCCACCCGCACACGCCTCCCTGGCAGATGATGGTGCCGCTGTACGTGCTGGCCGTCCTGTCGGTGGTCGGCGGCTTCGCGCTCGCCTCGCCGCTGGAACACTTTACCGAGCCAGTGTGGTCGCACCTGCACGTCAACGAGGAGATGTTCCACCACGCGCATCAGGTGGCGCTCGCCACGAGCTTGGTCGCCGTGGTGCTGGGCATCGGCTCGGCCTGGTGGCTCTACAGCTCGGGCCGCGCGCGGCTCGAGGCCTTCGTCGACGGGCCGGGTCACCTGATCCATAAGCTGTCGCTCAACAAGTTCTACGTGGACGAGATCTACGAGTGGACCGTGGTCAAGCCGACGCAGTTTGGCGCGGACCTGCTGTTCTGGCTCGTGGATCGCCTGCTCATCGACCGGATCGTCGTCGAAGGCTCGGGCCAGCTGGCCCTGGCGCTCGGCGCCATCCTGCGGCGCGGCCAGACCGGCGCGCTGTCGATCGGCACGTTCGCCATCACCGGAGGAACACTCGCCGTGCTGGGTGTCCTTTTGTACCTGGGGGTGGCCCATGTCTGAGCTGCCTCTCCTCTCGCTGCTGATCTGGATCCCGGCGCTTACCGCGCTGGTGCTGGCCGCGGTCCCTGGCTTCACGGAGCAGTTCGTGAAGGTCGGCGCCCTGGCCGCCAGCCTGGTGGTGTTCGCGCTGAGCCTTGTGCTGCTCTTCAGCTTCCACGCGCCCGCCACGGGCCTCGCCTTCGTGGAGGACCACGCCTGGATCGAGTTCTTCCACGTCCGCTACGCGCTGGGCATCGACGGCATCGCGCTGTCCATGATCGTGCTGACCGCGCTGATCCAGCCCATGGCGATCGTCGCGTCCTGGAACGCCATCCACGACCGCGCGTCGGGCTTCTTCATCGCGCTGCTGGTGCTGGAAGCGGGCATGATGGGCGTCTTCGTGGCGTCCGACCTGTTCCTGTTCTACACCTTCTGGGAGGTCATGCTCATCCCGATGGCCCTGCTCATCGGCATCTGGGGCGGCCCCCGTCGCGTGTACGCGTCCATCAAGTTCGTGCTCTACACGATGGCCGGCAGCTTGCTGATGTTCATCGCGATCCTCTACGGCTACTGGGCCGTGAAGACCGCGACGGGCACGGGCTCGTTCGACATCGCGACCTGGGCGCAGGTGCTGCCCACGCACGTCTCGCCCTACGCGCAGATGTGGCTGTTCGCGGCCTTTGGCCTGTCGTTCGCCATCAAGGTCCCGCTCTTCCCGTTCCATACCTGGCTGCCTGACGCCCACGTCGAGGCGCCGACGGCGGGCTCGGTGATCCTGGCGGGTGTGCTGCTCAAGATGGGCACCTACGGCTTCCTGCGCTTCGCCATTCCGTTCTTCCCGGCCGGTGCGGTGGCGCTCACGCCGCTCATCCTCGCGCTCGCGGCGATCGGCATCGTGTACGGCAGCCTGATGTCCATGACCCAGACGGACATCAAGAAGCTCATCGCCTACAGCTCGGTCGCGCACCTTGGCTTCGTGATGCTCGGCCTGTTCTCCGGCACCCTGATCGCCGCCCAGGGCGCGGTCATGCAGATGGTGAACCACGGCATCTCGACCGGCGCGCTGTTCTTGCTCGTCGGCGTCATCTACGAGCGCACCCACACCCGCGGCACCAAGGACTTCGGCGGCCTCGCCCGCGTGATGCCGGTGTACGCGACGCTCTTCCTCATCGTCACGCTGTCGTCGATCGGCCTGCCCGGCACGAACGGCTTCGTCGGTGAGTTCCTGATCCTGCTCGGCACGTTCCAGCGCTACCCGATCGCCGCCTTCGTCGGCGCCATCGGCGTGGTGCTCGGCGCGGTCTACATGCTCACGCTGTACCGCAACGTGTTCTACGGCCCGGGCCGCCCCTCGCAGAAGAACCTCAAGGACGTCACCCCGGTGGAGCTGATGGTGCTCGTGCCGCTCGTCGTCCTGATCTTCGTGCTCGGCCTGCAGCCCAACCTGATGCTCTCGCTGACCGAGGCGCCCGTCGCCAAGGTCGTGCAGGTGCTGGTGCCCGGGGAGGACCTCAACGTCACCGCCGGCGCGCTGCCGCCCTCCGCCGCTCCCGCCGAGGAGCACGCCGCTGAGGCCCCGGCCGCCACGGAAGGGGGAGAGGCTCCGGCCACCCCCGCCGCCGAGGGCGCCGCCACAGATGGCGCGCCTCCCCAGGAGGTGACGCCATGACCACCGCCGACTGGACCGCCATCCTCCCGGCCCTGTGCCTGATCACCGCTGCCATCGCGGTGGTGGGCGCGGACCTGTGGCTCAAGGGCCGCCAGATCATGCTGCTCGCGATCATCTCCGCGATCGGCGCCTCGGGCGCGCTCGGCCTGCTCATCGCCCACCTGCGCCTCGACGACGGCGTGCATGTCGCGTTCGGCGGCGCGCTGGTCATGGACCACCTCGCCGCGCTGCTCGGCGTCGGCGTGACCGTCGCCACGCTGCTCGTGCTCTTCATGTCGACCACCGACGTCCGCCGCCGCCACATCGGCTTCGGCGAGTACTTCGGCACGCTGCTGCTCGGTGCGGCTGGCATGCTGCTGCTGCTCGGGTCCAACGACTTCATCACGATGTTCGTGAGCGTCGAGATCCTCTCGATCTCCATGTACGTGCTGACGGGCGTGACCCGCCGCAACCCGCGCTCCAACGAGGCGGCCGTCAAGTACCTGGTGAGCGGCGCCTTCGCGTCCGCCTTCCTGCTGATGGGCATGGCCTATCTGTACGGCGTCACTGGATCGATCCGCCTCGACCAGATCGGCGCGGCGCTGTCGACCGGCACCACGTCGCCGATGCTGATCGTCGGCTTCGGCCTGCTGCTGGTCGGCTTCGCGTTCAAGATCGGCGCGGCCCCGTTCCACATGTGGCTGCCGGACGTCTACGAGGGCGCCCCCACCTCCACCACGGCCTTCATGGCGGTGGCGGTCAAGGCCGCCGCGTTCGGCGCGCTGGTTCGTATCCTCATGGTGGCGGGCGTCGGGCGCTCGGACCTGTGGGCCTGGCCCCTGTGGGGCATGGCCGCGGGCACCATGGTCATCGGCAACCTGATGGCCGCGCAGCAGACCAGCGTGAAGCGCATGCTGGCCTTCTCCAGCATCGCCCACACCGGCTACGGCCTGGTGGCGCTGTCCACGATGCGCGCGCCTTACGGGTCGTTCGCGTCTGAGGGAGCGTCGGCGGCGCTGTTCTACGTGTTCGCCTACACCTTCATGACCCTGGGCGCGTTCGCCTTCCTGATCTACCTGGGCCACGAGGTGCCGGTCGCCGGCCGCCTGGAGACCGAGTGGCAGGACGCCGAGCACCTGGACGACTTCGCGGGCATCGCACGCCGCCGCCCCTGGGCCGCGCTCGCCATGACCATCCTGCTGATCTCGCTGGGCGGCTTTCCCCCCACGGTCGGCTTCGTCGGCAAGTTCTGGCTGTTCAAGTCGGCGGTCGACCAGGGCCACTACGCGCTCGCCATCCTCGGCGTGATCACGTCGCTCGTGTCGCTCTTCTATTACCTGCGGGTGGTGGTGGTGATGTTCATGAAGGACCCGATCCACACCGACGAGAAGACGCACTGGACCATCGGAGCGGTCGTGGCCTTCGCCACCGTCGCGACGCTCGCGATCGGCATCTGGCCGGACGCGTTCCTCGACGCCGCGCGCAAGGCGACCGACGAGCTGTCGGCGCCCAAGGCGGTCGCCACCGCGCCCGCACCCACCGACGCGGCCCCCCAGGTCGCCCTCACTCCTCTCCCCTGATCGGAGGTTCGTTTGGCAAGCCGTACATCCGCCGATCGTCACCGCCTCGTGACCCCCGCGCAGTTTGATCAGGTCCGTGAGATCACGGACTCGTTCAACCTGAGCTGGGACCAGGTCGTCATACCGCTCGTTGGCGGCGTGCAGGGCCTGGAGATGCTCATGCCGGACGGGAAGCTCCTCATCCGCGTCCCGCCGGGAAAAGACTTCGAACCTTGGTACGCAGGCCTCGCTGAGCGCCTCTCCAATATGGATCTGTCCCGTGTCAAGCGCCAGTAACCACGACCATCACGACGACGCCCACGACTCGCGCGGCGGGCACGACGACCACGACACCCACGGTCACGGCGCGCCCGCGGCCGAGGTGATCACGTACCGTCCGGAAGTCCGCCTGCCGCCGCTGCGCGACAAGCTGGTCAACGTGAACGGCGTGAACCTGCGCGTCCGCTACGCCGGTGTCGACGGCTCCCCCGTGGCGTTGTTCCTGCACGGCTTCCCTGAGTCCTGGTACGGCTGGCGCGCGGTGCTCCGCGCCGTGTTCGACGCCGGCTACCAGGTCGTGCTCCCGGATCTGCGCGGCTACGGCAAGAGCGACAAGCCGGTCGGCTTGGCCGCGTTCACCGCCGACGTCGTCGTTCAGGACGCGGTCGCGGTGCTCGACGCGTTCAAGGCCAAGAAGGCGTCGGTGATTGGCCATGATCTGGGCGGCGAGGTCGCCTGGCGTCTGGCGGCGGCCCACCCGGACCGCGTCGAGAAGCTCGTGGTGGTCGGCGCGCCGCACCCCTCGCTGCTCCGCTCCAACAAGGCCCTGCTGCCCCGCGGCGCGTGGACCGGCGCCATCGCCATCCCGCCGCTGCTGCCGTGGCTGCTCCCCAAGCTGAACTACGCGCCCATCGCGTGGTCCTGGCTGGACGCGATGAACCCGGGCTCGGTGTCGCCTGCGGACCTCGAGAAGCTGCGTGACTCCTGGGCCCGTGAGCACGGCCTTCCTGCCATGCTCGCGTGGTACCGCGCGTCCTGGCCCCGTCAGATCGGCGACGTCCGCGCGCCCACGCTGGTGGTCACGGGCTCCAAGGACCGTTCGGTCCCGCCCGCGCTCGCCGAGGCCTCCGCCGCCAAGGTGTCCGGCGCCAAGACGCTCGTCGTCGAGGACGCGGGCCACTGGGTGCACCACGATCAGCCGGAGGCGCTCACCGCCGCGCTGGTCGCATTCCTCGGCGCCAAGGAATTCCAGAAGAGCTGGCGCCCGCACCAGTGGTGATCGCCGCGGCGCGCCGGGCCTGATTCCGGGGCGCGCCCGCGCGGACGCCGTCGCGCTGCGATGCCGTGAGTCTTCACGCTCTCTCCCTCGCATCGCGGGCGCGCCCGCCGTCGCGCCGGGGAGGCTCGCGCCGCCGCGCAGCACGCGCTCACGCGGCGGCGCGAGCCTTTCGCAGCGCCCACAGCGACGTCGCGCTGATCAGCAGCAGGCGCCCGCCATGGTCCGGCAGCAGCAGCGCGACCACCAGCGGCAGCGTGTGGAGGGTGCGCACGCGCAGCAGCGTGAACGCGACGATCCCCGGCAACACTAGCCACTCGTAGTCGGGCAGGCGGGGCAGGAAGAGGAGCGTGGCCGCGATCCACGCCACGGTCGCGTCCGGGGAACGATCGACCCATCGCGACCGCCCGATCGACGCGGCGAACATCACAGCCAGCCCGGCCGACGCCACCAGCGCCGTGGCGCGGCTGAGCCCCGCCTGCTGGAGCGCGGACGCGAGGCTGTGGTCTACCGCCAGCGGAAGCGCGTCCGTCAGCTTGCCGATCACCCCGCCCCACGGGTCCGACAGGCCCAGGCCGAGCTGCACCAGGAGGGCCGCCGCGACGCATGCCACCAGCAGCCCTGCGGCGGCCTTGGACCGATCGCGCGGCCACCACGCCGGCAGCCAGACGAGCGGCGCCCAGCGAGACAGCCCGAACGGCGTGATCAGCGCCAGCGCGCCCAGCCTCGACGGCGCTCGGACGGCCCACAGCGCCGCCCACGGCACCGCCGCCGCCTGGAGCGCGGCGAGGTTGCCCGGCAGCAGGCCCATCGTCACGGTGGAGCGCAGCGCCCACCAGCACACGAAGGTGGCGACGGTGGGGCGCGCCACCTTCGCCCCCAGCGCGGCCCAGGCGATCGGGGCCATGTGTGGCGTGGCGGTGGCACCCTCGACTGGCGTCGTCCCCGCGTCACCGGGCGCGTCCGCCAACGCCGCCAGGGCGGCCCACGCCACCGCGCCCGACGCCAGCGCCAGACCGGTCAACCCCGCCCAGAGCGCCTTGGCGAGGGGGAAGGGGAGCGCCGCCCACGGCGCAAACGGGAGCAGCGTCCAGACCGGGTAGGCAAACGGCCCGCCGACCGGCTCGGGCGCGACCGCCCGGAGCGCGGAGAACACGGTGGGGTCGCCGCCGTCGAGCCACAGCCGCGCCGCGGTCCAGTACACCGTGAAGTCGGCCATCGGGGCGCCGCGGACAGCGTCTGCCAGGGGCGGCCCGATCACCGCCACGCAGGCGACCGCGCACGCCGCCCGGCCGAGCCAGGCGACGGCCAATCCCGCGGAGCTTCGGCGTTCGTCGTCGGTCACGCCGTGGGCCGTAGCATGAGGTCGGGCGGGCGTCCCTGCGCTCGTCGCGGGTCGCCCGTCAGAGGCGCGCTTTAGCGCGAGACCATCGCCTTGGTGGGCGGCCGGATGGAGTTGTCGCCGGACGGGACGACCTTGGTGAACGTCGATGACGAGGCGCCGGTGCACGCCCCCAGGAACTGCTCGCAGAGGGCGCTCGTGGGACTGGACGCCGTCTGGAACCCGCTCTGCGCGGTGAACGCGTCGGCGGTCACGCCCGTGATCTCCGCGCGGACCGTGCAGGGCCAGGTGCAGAAGTGCGACGCGTCGACCTGGATGTTGAGCTCGGCTCCAGAGTACGGGGCGCAGGCCAGCGTGTCGCCGACGATGTCGCAGGTGAGCGTCACCTTGCCGTCGGTGATGCTGACGGTGTCGGTGTCGACGGCGGTGACTTCCACCACGGTGTGGTCGAGGATGGTCGCGTCGCAGGCGTTCACCGGCGCGTGGCCTTCGAAGGTGCCGACCAGGTCCGTGCCGACGAGGCCGCCACCGCCGCCCTGGTCCTTGTCGCCGCCGCCGGCCTGATCGGTGTCGCGGCCGCCGCCGTCCGTGTCGGTGGAGTCCGTGGTGTCGACCGTGTCGGTGTCGCCGGTCACGCCGGTGTCGCCGGACTTGTCGCCCGACTTGTCGCTCGACGAGGAGCAGCCGACGCTCCGCAGGGTAGCCAGGTCCAGGAAGGACGAAGCGCGCCTGTGGTACCCCGGTCCGGGTTTTGGCCCAGGCCGCGCGCCAAGTCATCCCACGCCGATCCTTCGTTGGGATGCGACGCCCACAATCACGGGACCCTATCGGGCCCGGCGGTGCGTCAGGGCATCGGGCCCACGCACACGTGGCGCACGCGATGCTCCGAGTCCGACCCGCCGCTCGCCGCGCCGATGCCCCAGCCGTCAAACTGGGTGGGCACCGTGCCGCGCCAGGCGAGGTTGCGGACGCCGTTGTCGAAGTATGCGGTGACGCCGGTCGCGGTCACGTCGACGACGACGTGGCGCCATGCGCCGTCGGTGTACACGCGGTTGGCGTAGGCCGTGGCGATCGCCGCGTTGTTGCCGTCGACGAACTCCATCCGACGGCTGTCGTAGGTGGCCAGGCGCACGCCGATGCCGGTGCCGTCGTCCAGGAAGCCGGTCATGCCGCCCGCGGGCGGGTCCGCGTAGTTCGACAGGTCCTTCTGGAACATCAGCACGACGCCGTCGCCGGAGTTGTACCAGTTGAAGGGGCCGCCGTCGTCGTCCCAGGTCGAGTAGTCGAACGCGACGCGGAAGGGCAGGGCGAGCGGCGTGGTGGCGATCACCGCGGCCGACGCGCCGTACACGTTGTCCTCGGTGAGCAGGATCTCGCCCGACCCGGACGCCACCGGGTGGCCGACGTTCATCACGTTGCCGACGTAGGTCCAGTTCGTGTTGTCGAAGTCCAGGCAGGTCGACGCCCACGCGGGCTGGCCGGTGTCGGTGCGGGTGTCGTGGGGCGTGCCGGTGTCGGGCCAGGCGGTGTCACCGGTGCTCAGCCACGACGTGTCGCCGGTGCTCTGCCACGAGGTGTCGCCGGTGCTGCCCGTGCTGCCGGTGCCGCCGGGCCACCACCCTGTGCTGCCGGTGCCGCCTGTGCTGCCGGTGCCGCCGGTGCTGCCCGTATCGGACCAGCCGGTGTCGCCGGAGTGGCCGAGGCCGCTGGTGTCGGCGAGCCCGTCCGTGTCGCCGCCATCGGTGTCCGCGCCGCCGACGCTGGTGTCGCCGACGCTGGTGTCGACGCCGCCCTGCACGTCGGTGTCGTCGCACGCGGCGCCGATGCAGTCGTCGACCGTCACGTCGCCCGTGTCGATCGGCTTGAGCGCGCTGGTGCACGCGGCGAGCGCGATCGTGGTCAGCGAGATGGCGAGGCGCATGAAGGCTCCTGGGCGCGTGGGCGAGGCTGGCGTTTTAACCAAGCTACTAGGGCATCTTTGGAGGCCTGTCCACGCGGGAAGCGCCGTGGTCGCGCCACGTTCGTTCCCCACGCATGAATACGGTCGCTCGTTCAGTCACTCAGCAGCGCCATCAGCTGGGCCTCGTCGAGCACGGGCACGCCGAGCTCCACCGCCTTCGTCAGCTTGGAACCTGCCTCTTCACCCGCGACCACGTAGTGCGTCTTCTTCGACACGCTGTCCTTCACCAGGCCGCCCGCCGCCAGGATCTTCTCCTTCGCCTCGTCACGCGACATGGTGGGCAGCGTGCCGGTGAGCACGAACACACGGCCCCGCACGGGGTGGTCGCTCACCGGCGCGGGGCCGGTCGCGTTCAGATCAAGGGTGATGGGCACCGGGGTGAACGCGACGCCCAGCTCACGAAGCCGCGCGATCTCCGCGCGCAAGTGCTCGTCGTCGAGCGCCTTGCGGAGCTGCGACGCCACCCAGTCGCCGATGCCGGTGACCTTCTTGATGCGCTCGGCGGGGGCGTTGAGCAGCGCGTCCAGCGTGCCGAACGCGCGAGACAGGTCGCGCGCGGTCGACTCACCGACGTCGCGGATCCCGAGCGCCACCAGCGCCTTGTCGAGCGGTCGCGCCTTGCTGCGCTCCAGCTGCTCCAGCACGTTGGTCGCGCTCTTGTCGCCCATGCGCTCCAGGCTGGTGAGCCGCGCGTGGTCGAGCGTGAACAGGTCTGACACCTTGCGGACCAGGCCCGCGTCGACGAGCGCCTCGACCAGCTTGTCGCCCAGACCCTCGATGTCCATCGCCGGCCGCGTGGCGAAGTGGCGCAGGCCCGCGCGCAGCTGCGCCGGGCACGACAGGCGGTTCGGGCACACGATCTTCTTCCCGCCGTCCTCGTCGCTCACCTCCATCGGGGTGAGCGGGGTTTGGCACTCAGGGCACACCGTCGGGAACACCGTGGCGGGGCGCGCGTCGTGGCCGTCGTCCGGCACGCGGTCCTCCACGCGCGGGATCACGTCGCCCGCGCGCTTCACGATCACCGTGTCGCCCACGCGCAGGTCGCGTACGCGGACGAACTCGTCGTTGTGCAGCGTCGCGTTGGTCACCGTCACGCCGCCCACGCGCACTGGCTCCAGCCGCGCCACGGGCGTCACCACCCCGGTTCGACCCACCTGATAGTCGACGCCGGCGAGCGTCGTGCGGACCAGCTCGGGCGGGTACTTGTAGGCGACCGCCCAGCGAGGCGCGCGCGTCACGAAGCCGAGCGCGGCCTGCAGATCGAGCCGATCGACCTTCACCACCGCGCCGTCGATCTCATACGGCAGCGACGCTCGCTGCGCGCCGAGCGCGGCGATCGCCTCGATCACGCCGTCGACGCCGTTCACCACGCGGTTCAGCGGGTTGATGGGGATCCCCCACGACGCAAACTGCTCCAGCTGCTCGTGGTGCGTGGCGGGCAGCTCCACGCCCTCGCAGGCGCCAAAGCTGTGCGCCATGAACATCAGCGGGCGCGCGGCGGCGAGCGACGGATCGAGCTGTCGGACGGTGCCCGCGGCGGCGTTGCGCGGGTTCTCAAACGGCTTGTCGCCCGCGGCCACGCGGTCCGCGTTCATGCGGTGGAAGCCCTCGAGCGAGAACAGGATCTCGCCGCGCAGGCTGATGCGCTTGGGGGCGTCGCCGTGCAGGGTGCGCGGCAGGTTGCGGATTGAACGGGCGTTGTGGGTGATGTCCTCGCCGACGAGGCCGTCGCCGCGCGTCCCCGCGCCCACCAGCACGCCGTCCTCGTAGATCAGCTCACACGCCAGACCATCGAGCTTGGGCTCCACGACGTAGGCGATCGGTGCCACGTCCTCCCACACGAACCCGGCGCGCTCCAGCACCAGGCGGAGGCCGCCGCTGACGCGCCCGTCGCGCGGGTGAAAGCTCACCTCAAAGTCGCGCAGGTCCTCGTCGGTGAACGCGTTCGCGAGCGACAGCATCGGCACGTCGTGCGTGAACGGCACCAGCTCGGCGATCGGCGCGTCGCCCACGCGGTGGGTGGGCGAGTCCGACTGCACCAGCCGGGGGAAGCGCGACTCCAGCAGCTCCAGTTCGCGGTACATGAGGTCGTAGGTGCGGTCGTCGATCTCGGGCGCGTCGTGCGTGTGGTACAGCGCCGAGTGCCGCTTGAGCTCGGCCACCAGGTCAGGGATGCGCGTGAGCGCCTGCTCCAGACGCAGCTCCGCCGCACGAGAGACCACCGCCGCTGGGGTCCACGGTCCGTCGATCATCCGGCCCTCCCAGGCGCGGTGTATCGCGCGCGCCGCACGCTGCCCGCGCGGGTCCAGGTTCCATCGGTTACCGTGCGGTGCCGTCCGGATGACGCCTTGATGCGCCCACGCCGACTCTCCGCCGCGCTGCTCCTGCTGCTGCCGATGCTCGCGCTCGCGCGGCCGGGCGGCCGTGGCGCAGGCCGCGACGAGGAGGCCGTTCGGGCCGAGCAGCTCATGAACATGGGCATGCCGCTCAAGGCGCTGGACGTGGCGCGCTCCTGCCTGGACGTGCGGCCCGACTCGCTCGACTGCAAGGTCGCGCTGGGCCGCGCCGCGGCGCTCGCGGGGCGCTGCCCGGTGGCGCTCGACGCGCTGGCCGACGTGCGCGGATCGCGGCGGTGGAGTCAGCTCGACGCCCTGTCCGAGGCCGCCTGCCGTCAGCGCGTGGGCGATGTGTCCGGCGCGGTCGCCGCCTACGACGAGGCCGCCGGCTTTGGCTTCCAGGACCCGTCGATCTGGTTCCAGCGCGGGCTGATGGAGGCGCGCGTCGGCGACTTCGCGGGCCTGGAGGCGGACCTGGCGCGCCTGCGCGAGCACGACGTCGAGGTGTGGCGCGCCGACACGCTGGAGGCGTGGTCGTGGGTGGAGCGCGGCGACGAGCGGGCCGACGGCGCCATCTCGCTCTTCCTGCGTGACGGCCCTGAGGGTGCTGAGCCCGAGCAGCGCATGCAGATGGCGATCCTGCAGTGCGAGCGCATGCTGGACGAGGGCGACCCGTTCTCCGCTGAGGTGTCCGCGCGCCAGGATCTGCGCATCGGCCGCGGGCAGCCGCGGCTGGTCGCCTGCCGCGCCGAGGCGGTGCGTCGGCAGGGCCGCGCGATCGACACTGCGCTGATGGTGCGCCGCTCGTGGGACGCGCCGCGCAGCCAGCCGATCGTCGACGCGATCGAGGTGCGCGCGCTGGTCGACCTGCGACGCTTCGACCAAGCCAAGGAGGCGCTCGCTGCGCTCCCCGATCCCAACGAGCTCGAGGCGCTAGCCTCGGCCTGGTACTACGAAGACGCGCTCGGTCATGTGGACGCGGCCGCGCGCCTCGCGGCTCGCTACACGGCGCTAGGCGGTCGCGCGCAGCGTCCGCTCTCGGCCCTCGCGCCGATCGGTGGTGTGTGGTGAGTCGTCTACTCTTCGCTTCGATGCTTCTCGCGGCGGCCTGCTCCGGCGCGCCCGCGCCGCAGGCCCCCCAAGCGCCCAAGCACCCCAACGTCGTGCTCGTCACGCTGGACACCACCCGCGCGGATCGGCTCGGTTGCTACGGCTACCGCCTCGCGCAGACCGACACCCTCGACCGTCTGGCGGCGTCGGGCCGCCGCTACACGCACGCCTACTCCGTGCTGCCGCTCACCATCCCCGCGCACAGCTCGATCTTCACCGGCCAGTATCCGCCCACGCACGGCGTGCGCAGCAACGGCGGCGGCACGCTGGCGGAGGATCGCATCACACTCGCCGAGGTGCTTCGCGGCCAGGGCTACGTCACCGGCGCGTCGGTCGCGGCGTTCGTGACCACGCGGCAGTGGGGGTTCTCGCAGGGCTTCGACACCTACGACGACGCCATCCCCGAGCAGGGGGAGAACTTCTGGCACGGCTCCCGTCCTGGCGATCAAGTCGTCGACGACGCGCTCGAGTGGAAGGCGGCGCAGAAGGGCGCCGCGCCGCTCTTCCTGTGGGTGCACCTGTACGACCCGCACTTCCCGTACGCGCCGCCCGAGAAGTACGTCGACCCCGAAGACCCGCGCCCCTACGACGGCGAGATCTCGTTCGTGGACGATCAGGTCCAGCGGCTGGTCGACGCGTTCGCCGGCTCCGACACCCTGTTCGTCGTCGTCGGCGATCACGGCGAGGGCCTAGGCGATCACGACGAGCTCAACCACGGCATGCAGGTCTACGACGCGACGCAGCACGTGCCGTTCATTCTCTCCGGCTCGGGCGTGTCGGTGGGCGAGGTGGTCGACACCCCCGTCAGCCTGGTCGACCTGCTCCCGACGGTGCTCGGCGTGCTCGGGCTCACGCCGCCTAGGGGCCTCGACGGGCGCAACAAGCCGCTGGCCGGGCCAGAGCCTGTCTACATGGAGTCGTGGCAGCTCGCGCAGCGCTTCGGCGTGGCGCCGCACCTGGCGATCGTCGATGGCCCGCTCAAGCTGATCGACACGCCCCGTCCCGAGCTCTACGACCTGTCGGTCGACCCTGGCGAGGCGCACGATCTGGCCAAGGACCGACCCGCCGACGTGACGCGCCTGCGCGATCGCCTGCACGCGTGGGGCTTCCCGCCGCCGAGCAAAGACGACACGATCGACCCCGGCAGCGTCAGCGCGCTCGCCGCGCTCGGCTACGTCGACGTGGGTCAGACGTTCGACCTCTCGAAGCTGACCGAGGACCCCAAGGATCACCGCGACCTGATGACGCTCGTGCAGCGCGCCGAGCACTTCGGCGCCGAGGGCGACAACGCGGGCACCGTCGCCACTTGGCGTGAGCTGATCCGTCGGTATCCGCGCATCGTGGAATTCCGGATGCGCCTGTCCGCCGTGCTGTACAAGTCGGGTGATCTGAAGGGCGCGGCGGCGCTGGTGGCGGAGGCGCTCAAGCTCGATCCGTCGAACCCGCAGATCTGGATCGCCGAGGCGGGGCGCTTGGCGAACGAGGGCAAGTTCGCCGACGCGTCGCGCCGCTACCGCGACGCTGCGCTGGCGCTCCCGTACTCGCCGCGGCTCCGCGCCCTCGCCGTGGCCGCGATGCGTCGCGCCGACGAGCGCGACGCGGCCGTGAAGCTGGGCGAGGACTGGCACGCGCAGTTCCCGGACGACGCGCCGCTGGCGGGCGCGCTGGGCATCCTGTTGGTGGAGCAGGGGAGCGTGGACGCGGCGCGGCCGCTGCTGGCGCAGGGCGCCACCGCCAAGCCGCCGGAGCCTGAGGTCGAGTGGTACCTGGGCGTGCTCGACGTGTCCGCGGGGCAGCTGGAGTCGGCGCTCAAGCACATGCGCGCCGAGGTCGACGCGCACCCGGAGAACACGCTGGCCTCCATAGTCGGGGCGCGCGTGTCGGCGCGCCTGCAGCGCTGGGATGACCAGCTGGTGTTCGCGCAGGCGGTGGTGGCCCAGCACCCGCGCGACGCCGAGATGTGGCACCTGATCGTGCTCGCGCAGTTCAACCGGCTGAAGTTCGACCTCGCACGCGAGTCGGTCGCGAAGGGCCTCGCCGTCGATCCGAAGAACCCGGATCTGGTGCTGATGGACGCGAACCTGATCGCCAAGTCCGGCCGCAAGGACGAAGGTCTGGCGCGCTTTGAAGAGGCGAAGCGCCTGCTGGCCGCCCGCCAGGCGATCCTGGCGCAGCGCAGCGTCGCCGAGGGCGACGAACTCGGCGTGCCCAAGGTGGGCGCGGGAAAGATCGTCGACCCGCGCACCCTGCCTCCCTGGGAGCCGGTCTCAAGCACGGTGGTGCCGCTCTAGGGTCACTTTTCCCCGACACCGTAAGCGCGTCCGCGTGCTGCCGTTCAGTCTGCGTCTCGGCTCGTTCCTCGCACCTCACCTGGAGAACCCCATGCGCGCGCTGCTCTTCCTCTCGCTGATCCTCTCGGCTCCCGCGGTCGCCGCGCCCATCAAGGTGGGCTGGCGCTTCGCGAACACCGTGCAGGGCTACCAGCACGACAACCGCGTCGACGTCTACGTCGACGGGAACAAGGTGCTCCAGTCGACCGTGAAGTCTGAGGCCAAGCCCAACAAGCTCAAGCTCGACCTCAAGCCCGGCCCGCACCAGGTTCGCTTCGTCAACCTGGCGCTGTACGACGGCAACTGGGAGGAGCACACGGTCGAGAACGACTACTCGGTCGACTGCATCTGGGAGATCGACGTGCCGGACGTGCACCCCAAGTCCATCGACTTGGTGTGCGACATCGACGCCGAGGCGACCTACACGCTGAAGTAGGCGCGCACCGGATAGCGCGCGTCGATCTGCTCGGATGCGTGCGCGCTCACGGGCGGGGGGCCCACTCCATCACGCGGCCCGCGCCCAAAAAGTTGGATCAACGCCGTCTTGGGTGGGGACATGTGCGCGGGGAGAGGCCGGGATAGCGTGGGCTTGGCGCGTCGCTCTGCGGCCGCCTGACGGCTCCCGGAGACTTGATGCGCCCGTGGTTCTTCCTGCTTCTCGTCGGCTGCGCGCAGGCGCCGACCGCGCCGTCTACGGCGGGGCGGGGCTCGTCGGCAGGCCAAGCCGCGCCGCTCCCCGACGCGCCGCCGCCCTCGGCGCAGGAGGAGGTCTGCCTGACGCTGCAGCGCGCGTTCCAGGCGCGCCTCGACACGGCCGCGGGCACGTGCACGACGGACTTCGACTGCGGTTGCTACCGCGGCGTCGCGCCGGGGCTTGGCTGTGGAGGGATCACGGACTTCAACTCCTCGGTCGCGCTCGCCGGTCTGACCACCCAGTTCGTGCAGGCCGGCTGCGCGTTCCCCAGCGACTGTGGGCCCAGCCAGTGCCTGGCGGTGTGCGCGGCAGGCAAGTGCGCCCCGATGCCGATCAAGCTTTGAGCGCAGACGACGAGGTTGAATGCAATAGGCAGGCGAGGACGTTCGAAGGAGTTGTGGGCGCGGCGCTCGTGCCGCGATCCACTCCAACAAACCCAGGAAGGTCCTCATGTCTCTGGTTCGTTTCTTTCGCGAAGAGGAGGGTGTCACGGCGATCGAGTACGGCCTGATCGCGGCGTTGATCGCGGTCGCCATCATCGGCGCGCTCACCACCCTCGGCACCGCCCTCTCCGACAACTTCGGCGAGGTCTCCAACGCCCTGAACATCGCGATCCCGTAAGCGGTCGCTGGGCGCGCCCGCCCGCGTCACCTGCGGACGGGCACCCTAGTAGGCTTCGGGACAGTCGGCGGACAGGAAGTTCATGAACAGGATGCGGTCCGATCCCTTGACCACGTAGAGCGGGCCGCCTTCCGCGCCGTAGGTCAGGTCCCACGTCACGCGTGCCGTCGGGCCGTCGTCCGCGCATACGTCGTCCGTCCCCTGTAGGCCGTGGATCTCGATCCTCCCCTCGGTCAGCCCCGCGGCGTCCTCGTGCGCGGTGATCGCCGGGTTGATCGCGGCGGCACCGACGACGTCGGTGATCGTCGCGCCATCCTTGATCTGGGCGGTGGGGAACGACGCGGTGATCTCCAGATCGATCCCCATCCAGTCCCGATCCCCCGACGCGCTGGGGAAGAAGTCGAGGTTGGCCATGCCGTCGCCGAACAGGTTCCAACTGCCCGACGACCCCATGTTCACGCTACACTGCTCGTGCCAGACGCCGTTGTAGTCGAAGCCCTCGTAGTTCGTGGCGGTGGTGCCAGAGAGCACGAAGGTCCCGCACGGCGCGCATGCCGCGCACGATCCAATCCACGCGGCGGCGAGCCAGAGGCGGCGCATGGGGAGACCCCGTCCTAGTAGTAGGTGTAGGGCTGCGACATGCCCTTCCAGGTGAAGTTGCCCGCCTGCGGGTCGTAGTCGGAGAGGACGTCGTAGCTGTACGCCGACCACGCGTTGTAGCGGTCCACCCACAGCAGCCAGATACCGGTGCGCGGGTTGCTGTCCCCGTCCAGCCCGGCGTTGAAGCCCCAGCCCTGCGGGTCGGTCGGCACGTCGGACGCGGGGTGCGCGCCCTGCTTGCCCACCAGGGTGCCGCAGTTCATCTTGCCGGTGCTGACGACGTCCGCGGGGGGCGGGTTGGTGTCGTCGGTGTCGCTGTCGACCGTCCACGGGTAGCGCTCGACCGACTCGGCGGCCGTGTACGTCACGGTGAACGCGAACTCGCAGCCCTGGCACAGGTCGAACTGGTCGGCCGAGATGGGGTTGGGGAGATCCTTGGTGGCCGGGTCGTGGTCCCAGTCGCGGACGCGCTGCTGGTACATGCAGCGGGGCGGTCCGTTGATCTCGCCGCGCTTGAGCCACTTGGCGCTGAGCGTCTGCCAGCCGTCGAGCTTGGCGCGCGGGGCGACCGTGGCGCGGCCCTCCAGCTCCCACGCGAACGTGGTGCCGGAGTCGTTGGGATCGGGCTTCACGTCGGTGTCCTCGTTCGTGGGCGGCACGAACGTGTCCTCCGGGACGCCGTCGTCCGTGTCGACGGTGGTGTCGGGCTCCGGCTTGGTGCCGCACGCCATGAGCACTAGCGGGATCAAGAGCAGCGACCGCGACATGGACATCCTCCAGGTCCCGGAGCGTACAACGGCCAGTGCGAACAGGCGAGCGGGGCGGCGATTCGACGGATAGGGACGGGGCCCCTTGGAGGCTCTCATGAACGAAGTCCTGGCGCGGCTCGGCCTGTCGGAAGTCAACCCTGGCGCGGCCTCCGGCGGCTGGCTCGAGACCCACGGTCGCGTGGTGTCGAGCTTCAACCCGACGACGGGTGAGGCGCTCGCGTCGGTCCAGCTGTGCAGCGCGGCCGACTACCGCACGGTGGTCCAGCGCGCGCAGGAGGCCTTCGTCGGCTGGCGCATGTTGCCCGCCCCCAAGCGCGGCGAGATCGTCCGCGAGATCGGCGTGGCGCTGCGGGCGCACAAGGCGGACCTGGGCTCGCTCATCACCATGGAGGTCGGCAAGCTCCGGTCCGAAGGCGAGGGCGAGGTGCAGGAGGCGATCGACATGGCGGACTTCGCCGTCGGCTTGTCGCGCCAGCTCAACGGCCTGACCATGCACTCTGAGCGCCCCAACCACCGCATGTACGAGCAGTGGCACCCGCTCGGCGTGGTCGGCGTGATCACGGCCTTCAACTTCCCGCACGCGGTGTGGGCGTGGAACGCCATGCTGGGCCTGGTCTGCGGAGATCCGGTGATCTGGAAGCCGTCGCTCAAGGCGCCGCTGACCGCCATCGCCACCCACCAGATCTGCGACGCCGTGCTCGCGCGTCATGGCTGGTCGGGCGTGCTCGGCCTGGTGATCGGCGACGACGCCGACGTCGGTGAGGCGATGATCCACGACCGCGCCGTGCCGCTGATCTCCGCCACCGGCTCGTGCCGCATGGGCCGTCACATCGGGCAGGCCGTCGCGGCGCGCCTCGGTCGCTCGCTGCTCGAGCTCGGCGGCAACAACGCGATCATCGTGAACAAGGACGCCGACCTGGACCTTGCCCTGCGCGCGGTCGCGTTCGGCGCCATGGGCACCTCGGGCGAGCGCTGCACCACCACGCGTCGCCTGCTGCTCCACGAGGACATCGCGGACACCTTCCTGCCCAAGCTCGTCGCCGCGTACAAGAGTGTGCGCATCGGCGATCCGCTGCAGGACGGCGTGCTCGTCGGCCCGCTGATCGACGAGGGCGCGGTCCAGCTGTTCGAGGCGGCGATCGCGGCGGCCAAGACGCAGGGCGCTGAGCTGCTCGCGGGCGGCGCGCGGGTCGACGGCCCCGGCCACTTCGTTCAGCCCACCCTGTTCCGCGCTGCGTCCAATCTGCCGATCGTGCACGAGGAGACCTTCGCCCCCATCCTCTACGTGTCGACGTGGCGGGATCTGGACGAGGCGATCGCCATGAACAACGCGGTCGACCAGGGCCTGTCGTCCGCCATCTTCACCGACTCGTTCCGCGCGGCCGAGCGCTTCCTGTCCCACGCCGGGTCGGACTGCGGCATCGCCAACGTCAACATCGGCACGTCCGGCGCTGAGATCGGCGGCGCGTTCGGCGGCGAGAAGGACACGGGCGGCGGCCGCGAGGCCGGCAGCGACTCCTGGAAGTCCTACATGCGTCGCCAGACCAACACGCTGAACTGGGGCACCACGCTGCCGCTGGCCCAGGGCGTGAAGTTCGACCTCTAGCTCGCGTTGCGCATCCCGCGCGCGGCGCTGCAGGCCGCGTGCGCGACGCGCACCAGCTCGTCGGAGCGGAACACGCGACGGCCTGCCTCCCACCGGATCATCTCCGGGCGGATGATCAGGTCGTCGGAGCCCTTCGCCATCAGCACCAAGGCGGCGCGCACGTCGGTCGTGAACAGCTTCCGAATGGCGACGTGGTCATGGCCGCTGATTCGGTACACCTTGTCGAACGGCGCATCGTCGAACTCGATGTCGTGGCTGCCCGCCCGGCGGAAGAGCCGGGTGATGATGTTCTCTTTCCCGATGTCGAATTCGACGTCGAGCGGCGGGACCAGGTCCACCTCAACGGCCGTGAGCTGTCGCTCCATCGACCCTGATCCCACCTTCTCGATGTAGATGCGCACGGTGTCACCGTCGATCGTGCCCGTGCACTCGCCCGGCGCGAACGGCTCGGTCTCGTTCCACGCGATGCCGAGCTTGTCCGCGGCCTCCTTGAACGCGTCGCGGGACAGGAAGCCCTGCCACATCACGCGGCCGATCAGCGCCAGCACGACGAAGAGCAGGCCCGCGGCAAGGTAGAAACCGTAACCCTGGAACATGGCCCAATCTCCGGTGCGAAGTCAGCTTTCAGGCGGACGCCCAGCGGGGACTATACGGGCGCCGGGGCGGCGTCGACCGCCTGGCCGGCCACGCGGACGACGCTGCCTTCGAGCGTGCCGGGCTCGCCTGCGAGCGCCAGCGCGACCTTCCAGCGTGGGCCGTCGACCTGGACGAACAGCGTGCCGTCCTCGCCGACGAAGCCGGAGAGGGTGGAGCGCTTCCACATCTGGTAGTGCTTGCCGCAGAACCCGCGGGCGCGGTGGTCGGCGGTGCAGCCAGGCACCTTGCAGCCGCGGTCCTTGGAGGCCGGTGCGGGGGCGGGCGCTGTGGCCGCGGGGCGCGCGGTCAGCGTGCTGGCGCGCGAGGCGTCCTCAGCGGCGCGGTCAGCGCGGGCCTCGGCGCGGGTGATCTGGTCGGCCACCGCGACCAGGCGGTCGGACAGCGCGTCGAGCTTGCGACGGGCGTCGGCGAGCGCGTCACCCAGGCCACCGCCAGACTCGCCCGGCTCGGGCAGGCTGGCGGAGAGCGCGGCCACGGACGACTGCGCCGCGGCAATGTCGCGCTTGAGCGCGTCGGCGCTCGTGCGGGCGGTGGAGACGGCGGCGGTCAGCTCGCGGACCTCGGCCGCGTCGACCACGTCGTGTTGGGCGAGCGCCTCGTCGACGATCGCGCGAACCCGCGCTTCGATGGCCGCGGCGATGGGTGCAGAGACCAGTGCGGACAGCGTGCTGCGGATGCCCATGGCGACCTCTCGGATGACGTCAGCGTGCGTCCAGCGCGTCCGCGAGGGACTCGGCCGTGGCACGTGCGGTGGTGGCGATCTGGCTGGCCTGCTCGGCGCGAGCGGCGGCGTGACCGGCGCGGGCGGAGAGCGCGTCGATCCGCACGCCGACCTCGTCGACCGCGGCCTGAAGCATAAGGATGCTGCGCTCGACGGCGTCGGCGTCGGGGCGGGGGGCGTCGTCGAACAGGGCCTCAAGGTCCTGGTCGAGCCCCTGCTCGGAGAGCGCGAGCGCCTGGTGCAGCGCGCCCAGGTCTGCGCGGCGCGCGCTCAGGTCGCGGCGGATGTCGTCCAGCACGCGGCGGGCGGCGTCAACGTCGGCGCGACCGGCCGGGGCGCGCGCGGTCAGCACGTCGTCGACGGACTTGTGCAGCACGCCTTCCAAGGCGCGGATCAAAGGCGCCGCGAGCGCCGAAGCGACGGTCTGCCGGATGCCCATCCGCTACCCTCCGAGGACGCCGGTCCTAGCCTTGTCGGGCCCCGGACGCACGCAGTCCGAGATCGCGGGCGGCCATCGCGGCCTCCATGAACAGGTCGGCCTGGCCGGGATCCGCCAGGATGCCCTTCAGCACGGTGCGGAAACCCTCGTTGGCCATGTCGGAGGCGTCCGGGCCAACCTCGATCGCCGCGTGGCCACCGAAGCCGTCGATCATCGCCTTGAGCATACGGGCGACGGCGCCCGGGTCCATCGGGCGGAACGCGCCCTCTTCGACGCCCTGGGTGAGGATGCGCGTGGCGGCGTCGACGAAGCGCTGGTGGAGCGCCCGGCACTCGGTCCGGATCTCCTCGTCGCGGGTGGCGGCCTCGGTCATCATCAGGAAGAAGCGCGGCGGCTGCTGCTTGCCGGCGAAGAACTCCAGGTACTCCCAGCCCACGCGCAGCAGCTTGAACAGCGCGGGCATCTCGTCGTGCTCGGCGCTGTCGAGGAACGCGTAGGTGGCCTCATGCTCGGCCAGCACCAGCGCCATGAACAGGTCGCGCTTGGACGGGTAGTAGAAGTAGACCGCGCCCTTCGAGAGCTCAGCGCGCTTCGCCACATCGCCGACGCGGGTCTCCGCGTAGCCATGCTCGATGAACTCGTCGCGGGCGGCCGTGAGGATCTGGGCGCGTCGCTCACCCTCCGACAGGTGCTTGGTCATCCACGCTCCGAGCCCTTCGACTAAAACGCCGCGGCGCCTACGTCGACCGATTCAGGGGCGACGCATCGTCGCGGGCAGGCGCACACGCGATCCGTCCGCGGGGCCGAGCACGCGCTTGCGCAGCGCCGCGGGCCACGAACCGTCCGGCCAGCGGGCGATCAGCCAGGCCAGCAGCACGGCGCCTTCGCGCGGCTCTAGCCAGCGATCGGTCGCCGCCTCGGACCCCTCCGCAGCGAACGCGGCGATCGCCGGGGCCACGAAGCGCAGCGCGCGGTCGGTCGCGAGCTCCAGGCGAACGGTGTCCTCAATCCGCGTCAGGCGGGGCAGCGCGAACACGCCCTCTTCCGGCGTGCGGCCTTCGTTCCACCGCCACAGGTCGCCATCGAGCTCAATCCAGCCGTCGGCGCCGCGGGGCGAGGCGGGGTCGGGACGAGCGCGCCACAGGCGCAGCGCCGCGCGATCGGTCACGCCGGGCGGCGCGTGGGCGCGCAGGTGGCGCACCAGCTGACCGGCGGGATCATCGAACACCTGCCGCGCCGGGCGCGCGGGGGGCATGGCGTCGCCTTCGTGTCCGATGAGCGTGTGGAGGGCGGCGACCTCGATGTCGCCGACCTCAGGCGCCACCGCCGGGTCGTGCCGCAGGTGCAAGGTGAGCGACGGGCCCAGGCGGTCCGCCAGCATGAGCCACACGTCGCGGCGCTCGTCGTCCTGGGCGTGACGGTGGATTCGCAGCGCGCGCAGCCGGGCGAGCGGCAGCACCCAGGGCTCGTCCTGCGACGGATCATCGACGACGATCGCGTCGGCGTCTGCACGGACGACGATCGGCCTGTCGACGGTGCGCAGTCCGGTTGACCCGAGCGCGGCGGTCAGCAGGCCCATCACGGTGGCCCACGGCCACAGGCCCGCCACCCCGAACGCCACCGCTCCGGCCGCCCCGAGCACGATGCCCAGACGAGGGCGTCGGGCGCGCGCCGGGTCCGGCGTGCCGCTCAGCTCGACCGTGGCGGGCTTGTGGGTCAGTGGAAGGTCTCGTCGCGGCCGCCGGGCAGAACGCGCAGGCGGGTGAGCTGGCGCTCGATCTTCGTGGCCTCAGACTTGAGGTAACGGCGACGGCCGCCAGGGCCGCGTGCGCTGTACCACGCGTAGGCGCCGAGCCAGATTCCGAGCGCTTGTGCCGGATACAGCATGTCTTCTCCGCTACCGAACGCGGCGAGGCCGCCGATCAGCGCGACCGCCAACGACCCCCAGGTGAACACCCACATCGGCACGGGAATGACGAAGTAAACCAAGATGTTCGCGCTGGGGTTGAGCAGGCCGAACAGGCACAGCGTACCGATCAGCAGCGGCGCCCACCCGCCCAGGAAGGCGCGACCCAGGCCCACGCCGCCGTAGGCGACGAGCGCGTCGACCGTGTTCACGACCAGCAGACCGCCGAGCACCATGAACGCGAGCGACTCGAGCAGGCGGCGCAGGCCGAGCAGCTGCTCCAGACCCGGCCACAGCATGTAGACCGCGAACAGGGCGAACAGCGTGTTGGGGACTCCCCCCGCGGAGGACGGCTGGAGCGCCAGGCCGGTCAGGTTGTTCCACGACATCATCAGGTCATGGCCGGCCGCGCCGCTCATGGGCGCGCGGAGGAGCAACGCGACGGGCAGCCCCACGCCCTGCGCGACGAGCTCGACCATGTACAGCACGAAAAGAGCCAGCACGACGCGCCTTCCGCGCCCCGTCGGACCCGGAGTGCGGAGGAAGCGCCCCACGTCGGACGCACTCTTCCGCTTTGCCACCGCCATCGTTCACTCCTGCGATTCCAACGACATCGCGCATCCTGAGACACGACGCAAGCCCGTCACCCCTTGTGTCCGAGCGTAGAGTAAGGTACGAACGTGGCGCTCCGAGGTGGGTGGGTATGTCCGCAGCGCTCGACCTGGTTGTTCTGACCGGGCCGCTTGAAGGCCAAGTCGTGCAGCTCCGGCCCAATGAGCCGTTGCTGCTCGGGCGGTCGTCCAAGGGCATGCAGCTGATCGACCCGCTGGTCAGCCTCAACCATTCCGAGATCACGTGGGAAGGCGACCGCTACTGGATCGAGGACCTGTCCTCGGCCACCGGCACGTACGTGAACGACGTCCGCCTCCTCGACAAGGCCGTGTGTCTGGTCCCCGGCATGCGCATCCGCATGGGCGAGACCGACATTGAGGTCCGCGAGCGTCCGCGCTCGGCCGCGCTCCGCATCGTCGGCGCCGCCGCGGCGCTGCTCATCCTGTACTTGGGCGTGCGGTCCTTCATGGACAGCATCGAGGTCTCCTACGACCCCAAGATCCGCTGGGCGACGGCGGTGAATCAGGGCGCGGGCTTCCAGTCCGACGTGCTGGAGATCCCCACGTCCTTCATCCGTGAGACCGGCGTCGACCACCGCGAGCTCCAGGTCGAGCGCGTCACGGACTTCGACGCCAACGGCGTGGACGAGCTCTGGCTGCGCTGGCCGGGTGGCCGTCGGGTGGTCACGTTCAACCCGGACGGCTCCTGGAAGAACATCTCCGACCTCAACGCCGACTGTTTGGACAAGGCCCGCTCGCTCGAAGAGGGCCTGCCCGCCGAGTGCTACGTCGACAAGAGCCGCGTCCGCTCCGAGATGCCGCAGATCTGCCGCGGGTTCGACCTGTCGGACGGCTTCCCGGACCAGGACTGCGCCGGCACCACCCTGCGCTTCAATGATGGCGGCTACCACATCGTTGAGCACGCCGGCCTGTACGCCTGGATGCCTCCCACCAAGGAGGTCACCATCCCGCCGCCGGCCAACTCCAAGGGCAAGACGCCGCCGACCACCAAGCGCGTCGTGACCGAGGGCCCGATCGAGCCCTACCTGTTCACGCTGATCCGCCCCAGCAACCTCGCCGGCTTCCTCGCGGACCGCGGCGTGGTCGAGCCGATCCACTACCTTGTGTGTGAAGACGCCGTCCCCGGCGTGCGCGCCCAGGTCCTGACCGAGTCCGGCGAGATCGTCCCGCTGACGGTTGGCTGCATCGGCGATCTCACGGCTGAGGGCCTGACCTACAACGCCGAGTTCGGCGAAGGCCTGCCCCGCATGCTCGCCTTCACTGGCGTGGGCTACGAGGCCCTGCTGGAAGACATCGCCGTGTACATGGGCGGCGGCACCGACAAGCTGTTCATGGATCGTGGCCAACTCGCCGCCTACGACAAGCTGAGCGCGGCACCCCAGCGCCGCCTTGGCAGCATGCGCATCGCCTTCGAAGGACCGGTCCGCATCTTCGACCCGATCTCCGAAGAGGTGGAGGTCTCTGAGGGCCGTCGCCTGCTCGCGTCCGAGTTCGCGGCGCCCCTGCCACCCATCTCGAGGGTCGTGCGCATCGACGGCCCGGGTCGCTATCCCATGGAAGGCTGCTCCGAGCTTGAGGTCACCACCAATGACTGGCACTGCCTGTTCACCAAGGCTTGCGGCGCCAACTCCAAGTTCCTGACCATCCACAACATCGGCTGCGGTGATGCCGCTCCGGCGCGCTACCCGTACGCCCGTGCGCTGAGCCCGTACATGGACGACCACATCGAGGGCCGCGTCAGCGTCGAGAGCATCGACGTGGACGGCCAGATCGACGTGCTCCGCGTGCGCATGGCCTACCGTGAGCGCGTCGAGCCTCCGGTGGCGCCTGCGGACCCGACCGCCAAGCCGTAGACGGACTGGCGGGGCGGGGGACTGACTTGCGCCGCTAGGCGGCGCGGGGGGCTTCGTCTGGCCTTGACGGGGTACGGTACCTGGACTACTGTTCACCGCACATTCGTTCAGGAGCGCGCCCCATGGATGACCTCACCCCTCGCCAGCGCGAAGTCCTCAACTTCATGCTCGCCTGGAACGATCAAAACGGCATCCCTCCGTCCTTCCGCGAGATCGGCGAGAGCCTGGGTATCCGCAGCACCAACGGCGTGAGCGATCACGTGAAGGCGCTCGAGAAGAAGGGCTACCTGGAGCGTGTCGGCGGCGTGGGCGCGGCGCGGTCGCTCCGCGTGCCCAAGCACGCCCGCACCGAGCTTGAGGACTCCGGCGTGGTCGGCGTGCCCATCCTCGGCCGCATCGCGGCGGGCACGCCCATCGCGGCGGTGGAAGACCATGAAGCCACTGTCCGCATCGATCGCGGCCTGCTGCCGTCGGGCGGTGACGTGTTCGCCCTCGTCGTGCGCGGCGAGTCGATGATCGAGGACGGCATCCTGGACGGCGACTACGTGTTCGTCCGTCGCGCTGAGACCTGCCGTGACGGCGAGATCGCCGCCGTGCTGGTGGACGGTGAGGCCACGGTGAAGCGCGTGTTCCGCGAGCGCGGCGTGCTCATCCTGCAGCCCGCCAACGCCGCCATGCAGCCCATCCGCGTCGGCTCTGACGTGGGCGAGTGCCGGATCTTGGGCGTCGTTGTCGGTGTGTGGCGTCGGGTCCACTAGGCGTGCGCCAGATCGGTCCCGGATCGTCCACGAACGCGGCAGGTTGGGCGGATCCGGCATAGAGAGCGACGAGAAGGGATGGGGATGAACGCGGAGCTCGCTCGGGTGCTCGAACGCGTCGCAGCGCTGGCAAGGCGGGAGCGCTCGCTGCTCGTTGCCGCCTCGCTCGTCCGCGTCCTCGCGCTCGCCGCGCTGGCGCTTGTCGCGGCGGCGGTGGTGGCGTGGGCCAATGTCCCCCGGGCCACCGCAGCGTCTTGGCTCACCTTGGGCGGCGGCCTGGGCAGCTGGTTCATCGTCGGTCGTCCTCTGTTCCGCGCGTGGGCCGCGGCGGGGGATCCGCTCCGTCAGGCCCGGCTGGTGGAGGCCCGCGAGCCCGCGCTGCGTGGTCGCCTGGTCACGGCAGTCACCCACGCTGAGGGCGTGCGCGGGGCAGAGTCGCCGGCGCTGCTGGGGCTGGTCGCGCGGCGCGCGTGGGATCTCTCGGCGGCGCATGAGCCCGAACTGGTCCACCCCTCCAAGGGCGTGAGGCGCTGGGGCGCTGGCGCGGGCGTCGTGTGGGCCGTGGCGCTGCTGGCCGTGCTGCTCGGGCCGGGCGGTGGCGGCGGCGTGTGGCGCTTCTGGTTCGGCGGATCGGGCGCGCTCGCGGCGGTGGAGACGGGCGAGACCGCCATCACCGGGACGCCGGCACGCGTCGGCGATCTGGTGCTCCGCTACGTGTACCCGGACTACACCGGGCTTGAGCCGGTTGAGGTCGTGAACAGCACCGGCGAGGCCCACGCGGTCCCAGGCACCCGGGTGGAGGTCGTCGCGCGCACCGCGTCGCCGATCGACGGCGCCTCGCTCGTCGCCTATGACCAGGCAGCCACCGACGCGACGGTGGCGGACGGTCGCCGCATCAGCGGCTCGTTCCTGATCACCGTGGACAAGGGCTTCTGGAAGATCCTCACCCACGCCGAGGGCAACACCGAGGAGTCCAAGCACTTCCCGATCGTCCCCGAGCCCGACCTGGCGCCCGAGGTCACCGCGCACGTGTCGGGCGAGTCCGGCGCGGTGATCGAGTGGCCCAGCGACAAGCCGCTGCCGGTCGAGCTGTCGGCATCGGACGACTACGGGTTGGCGCGCGTCGTGTTCGAAGTGGACGGCCGCGAGGTCACCCCGTCGATCCGCTCGCCGCAGGAGCGCACCCGCGACGTGGCCGATGTCGTGCAGCGCACCCCGGCCTCGCTCGGCATGCGCGAAGGCGCCACCGTCCAGCTCGTCGTCGCCGCTTGGGACAACGACACCATCTCCGGCAGCAAGGTGGGCCGGTCGGCGCCGCTTAAGATCCTCGTGCTCGGCCGGGACGGCGTCGCTCGACTGGACGAGGCGCGCCGTCGCGAGCTGCTCGCCGCCATGGTCAACGCGCTCGGTGACTTCCTCGAAGAGACCTTCCCGCCCGGGCGCTCCGCCAGCGCCTACGCGTCGTGGGGCGAGGCGGTCAACGCGCGCTACCTGCCGCTGTCGGCGTTCCTCGGCTCCTGGACCTCCCGCTCCAGCCCGACCCGCGAGCTCGTCCCGGTCATCGCGGCGCTCGAGGACGGCCGCACGCTGGTGCGCTACACGCAGGTCAGCTTCGTCGCCGAGTCCGACGCCGCCGCGAACGCCGAGAGCGTCGCCGCCGTGGCCGCCTTCCGCGCGTCCGCCATCTCCGGCCTCGAGATCGCCATCCTGCATCTGGACGCGCTCATCACGTCCGCCGCGCTCAAGGAGCTCGCCGAGAAGGCGGACATGCTCGACGACGCCTCCAAGGCGCTGTCGGCAGCTGCCGCCCGCGCCGACGTGCCCATGGGCGACCTGCTGCTGCAGCTCGAGTCGCTCTCCGAGTTCCTCACCGGCGTCGACAAGGCGCTGGAGGGCGTGCGCGACGAGACCATGCAGGACTTGGTGTCCGACCGCACCGGTGAGATCCACCGCTTGGTCGACGAGGTCAAGGCTTCGCTCCAGGCCAACGACCGCCCGCTCGCGCGCACGCTCGCCGCGCGCACGGCGGACCGTGGCACCCAGCTGGCGCAGGCCATCCACGACGAGATCGACCGCCGCAAGGCGCGCGCCAAGAGCGGCAAGGGCGGCGCCGAGAGCGCCATCGAGATGCTCCGCAAGGTGGCCGAGGCGGAGACCAAGCTGGCGCAGGCCCTGCGCATCGAGCGCAACAAGGGCGACACCGGCTGGCGCAGCGCCGTCGACGGGCTTTGGCGACGCGCGCAGGACACGGCCGACTCGCTCGTCGTGCACCTGACGGACTACCGCAAGGACATGGACACGACGGGCCGTCGCTTCAACGAGATCGCGCTCGCCGACGACGCGCTCTCCCAGGCCTCCGCGCTGCGCGACGCCATCCGCGCCCGCGACTATCAGGGCGCCGCGGGCACCTCCATGAGCACCCAGATGTCGTGGGGTGGATACCTCGACCGCGTGACGGTGTTCTCCTCCCGCACGCCACTCACGCCGTCGGCGCGCACCGACGCAGAGGCCATCACGCGCGAGACCGTCGCGATCGGGGACCTGCTCGAGCAGCTTCGCCGCCGCGACGCACAAGGCGATCCCGCGCTCGGCGTCGCCGCCCGCTCGCACGAGACCGAGCAGCGCGAGATCGGCGTGCAGATGGCGGCGGCGGCCGCCAAGGCCCGGCAGGCCGCGCAGGAGATGACCGTCACCCCGCGCGATCTGGAGCCCGCGCTCGACGGCGCGGTGTCGCGCATGGGCTCGGCCGCAGAGCAGCTCCACGCCGGTGACGCCATGCAGGGCGAGGGCTCGGCCGAGGCCGCCGCTCGCCACGTCCGTGACGCCATCAAGGCGCTCGAGGACGCCAACTCCGCGTCGCAGCAGCAGTCCGACGAGATGTCTTCGGGCGGCGGCGGCGGCGACAAGCAGAGCGACAAGCCGTCCGGCGGCGGCGATCCGAACGAGCAGGGCGACCCCCAGCATCGGCGCTTCGAGCTTCCTGAGCCGGAGGAGTTCCGCACCCCCGAGCAGTACCGTGACGAGCTCTTGCGCGGCATGGAAGCCGACGTCCCTGAGGAGTACCGCGTGCTGAAGCGTCGCTACTACGACGAGCTGGTGCACCAGTGATGATGCCCTTCCTGCTCTGGTGGGCGCTCGGGCCCGTGGCGTCGGCGGCGTCGCCCGACGCGGACCTGCGCGCGGTCAGCGTCTGCATCGACGATCAGGACGTCGCGTGCGCGCAGGCCATCCTCACGCGCCTCGGCGCGTCCACCTCGGACGACCCGAACGTGCTCGCGATTTCGGCGCTCGTGGCCTTCTCGGCGGGCGACTACCCGCTCGCCAGCGACACGATGAAGCGCGCGGTGTCCAAGGGCTTTCCGGACCGCGGCGGCGACGCGGCCCTCTATGAGCGCACGATGTTCGCGACGGCCGGCTGGGTCGAGGCGCCGGTGGGCCGCTTCCGCGTGCGCTACCGCCCCGGCCTGGACGCGCTGATCGCGCCGGAGATCGGCGACGTCCTGATCGCCACCGACAAGGTGGTCGGCCCGCTGCTGGGCGAGATCCCGCCAGGCAACACCATCGTCGAGCTGTTCCCCGACGGTCGCTCGTTCATCGCCGCGTCCTCACTCACCCAGGACGACGTGCAGTCCACGGGCGTGATCGCGCTCTCCAAGTGGACGCGCCTGCTGGTGACGTCGCCGCGCACGCTCGGGCGCGGCTACGACTGGCGCTCCACGCTCAGCCACGAGTACATCCACCTCATGGTGGCCCACGACTCCGGCAACAACGCGCCGGTCTGGCTGCAGGAGGGGATCGCCAAGTACCTCGAAGGCCGCTGGCAGGACCCGCGCTTCCTGCTCTCCGCCGAGTCACAGGCCTGGCTCGCTGAGGGCCTGAAGAACAAGGATCTCGTCACGTTCGAGGAGATCCGCCAGTCGATCGCCAAGATCAAGGTGTTCGATCCGGACGGCTCGATCAACGTCGCCGCCTCCGCCGAGCGCGCCGGTCGCGCCTACGCGCAGCTGGCCACGCTGGTCCAGTTCTGCTTCAGCAAGTCCGACGACAAGGTCCTGGTGCACACGCTCGCGGCGATCAAGACCGGCAAGGACCCCGAGGCCGCGCTCGCCTCCGCGAGCGGCTTCACCGACTTCCCCACGCTACTCGCCGCGTGGGAGGCCTGGATCCGCCAGCAGCCTCTCATCTCGCGCCGCATCGCCGCGCTCCCCACGGTGCTGGACGGCGGAAACGACGCCGCGCTCGATCCGTCCTTCGCCAAGCGCAAGGACCTCGCGAACAAGCTCCGCCTGGGCGACCTGCTCGCCGAGCAGAAGCGATGGGCCGCCGCCCTCGCCGAGTACGCGCAGGCGGTCGACCCCGACATGCCCAACGCGCCGCTGCTGGCCAGCCGTGTGGCGCGCGCCACCGCGAGCGCGGGCAACCCGGACGCCGCGCTGAACTTGCTGCGCGCGTCGCTCGTCGACTACCCAGACTTCTCGCCGGGCTGGCGCGTCCTAGGCGGCATCCTCTCCGAGCGGGGGATCGCGCGCGACGCGGCCGCCGCCTACGCGCACGCCGTCTCCCTCGACCCGTTCGACATCACGACCCAGGCCAAGCTGCGCGACCTCTACGCCGCCCTCGGTGACCCGCGTACGAAGCAGAGCGACGCCGCGCTGCTGATGCTTCGGCGCGGCGGCGAGGATGTGGAGCGCGAGCCCATCCATGAGCGCAGCGGCACCTACGAGCTCCCGCGTGACCCGGCCGTCGCCGAGCGCGAGGCGTCCAGCCCGCCGCCGGGCGCGCGCATCGCGCTGATGGGCCACACCGCGCCGGACTTCACGGCCGCCACGCTCTCCGGCGTGCCGATCACGCTGCGGGAGCAGCGCGGCAAGGTGGTCGTGCTCGACTTCTGGGCCACGTGGTGCGGGCCGTGCGTGTCGGTCATGCCCAAGCTGTCGGAGCTGCAGCAGAAAGAGCGCGCGCGCGGCCTGGTGGTGATCGGGCTGACCGACGAGCCCGCGCCCACCGTGCAGCGGTTCGCGGAGATCAACGCGCACAAGGGCACGCTCTTCCAGCAGACGCTGGCGATCGAGGACGGCGGCGCGCGGCGCGCGTACGGCGTGTCGTCCATCCCCATGCTCGTGGTCATCGGTCGGGACGGGACCGTGGCCAACGTGCACATCGGGGCGGGTGATCTGTCCGAGGTGATGGCGACCATCGACCAGCTCCTCGGCAAGGCCGCAGGTGGCGCGCCGGAGTAGGCTCTCGCGCGCGATGACTGTGTGAACAGAACGGGAGGATGCTTGGACGACGTGGCCCTTTTCGAGTCCCTGGTACCGGCGCGCGAGCAGCTGCTCGCGAGCATCGGTCAGGTCGTGGTCGGCCAGCGGACCGTGGTCGAACTGATGCTCACCGCGCTCTTCGCGGACGGGCACTGCCTGTTCGTCGGCGTGCCTGGTCTGGCCAAGACGCTGCTCGTCCACACCGTCGCGGACGCCACCGGCGTGGGCTTCGGCCGCGTGCAATTCACGCCTGACCTGATGCCGTCCGACATCACCGGCGTCGAGGTGTTGGAGGAGGACCCGGAGACTGGCCGTCGCCGCTTCCGCTTCGTCCACGGCCCCGTGTTCACCAACCTGCTGCTCGCCGACGAGATCAACCGCACGCCTCCCAAGACGCAGGCCGCGCTGCTTCAGGCCATGCAGGAGAAGAACGTCACCGCCGCCGGTCACACCTACCCGCTGGACCCGCCGTTCCTGGTGTTCGCGACGCAGAACCCGATCGAGCAGGAGGGCACCTACCCGCTGCCCGAGGCGCAGCAGGATCGCTTCATGCTCTCCATCCCCGTCGGCTACCCGTCGCCGTCTGAGGAGGAGGAGATCGTCCGCCGCACCACCATCGGTGAGCTGCCACGCGCCAAGCAGGTGATCAACCGCGACCAGCTCCTGGCGTGGCAGCGCATGCTGCGTCGCCTGCCGTCCAACGAGGACGTCGTCCGCTACGCGGTGAAGCTCGCCGGCGCCACGCGCCCGGGCAGCACCGCCAAGTCTGCCCGTCACGTGCGGTGGGGCGCAGGTCCCCGCGCCAGCCAGTTCCTCGCGATCGGCGCGCGCACCTGGGCGGCGCTTCACGGGCACGAGGTCCCGACGCTCGACGACGTGCGCGCCATCGCGCCGGCGGTGCTCCGCCACCGCCTGGTCCTCGACTTTGAGGCCGAGGCCGGCGGCATGACCGTCGACAACGTGCTGGCCTCTCTGATCGAAGAGGTCGGGTAGCCGCGTGGCAGGCCCCCGCGCCATCGATGCGGTCGCTGGTTGGCTCGGGCGCGGCGCGCGCGAGACCGACGACCGCGCGGGTGCGCCCGGGCCCATCCCGTGGGATCCGATCGTCCTCGCCCGCGTGCGGCACCTGCACTTCACGGCGCGCGTGCTCGCCGACCGCATTGTGCTGGGCGAGCACCGCTCGCGGCGCACCGGTCAGGCGGTCGAGTTCGCCGACTACCGCGAGTACGCGCCCGGCATGGACCCGCGCGGCCTGGACTGGAAGGTGCTCGCGCGCAGCGATCGCCTGGTCGTGCGCCGCTACGAGACCGAGACCGAACTGCCCGTCACCGTCGTGCTCGACCTGTCCGGCGATCTCGGCACCGGCGAGACCGGCGTGGGCGGCCTGCCCGAGCTGACCGGCACCAAGGCGGGCTACGCGATCACGCTCGCCGCCACCATGCTCTACTGGTTCCAGCGCCACGGTGAGCCCGTCGGCTTGCGGCTGATCGGGGGCGAGGGCGCGCGCTGGTCGGACCTGCCGCCGCGCGGTGGTCGCAGCCACCTGCAGCTGCTCTTCCTCGCGCTGGCGTCGGTGAAGCCGGGCGGTCGCGCCGAGCTGTCTCGCACGCTGACCGAGGTGGGCGCGCGCGTGCGCCGTCGCAGCCTGGTGACGGTGATCACGGATGGCATGGAGGAGCCTGCGAACTGGCTGCCCGCGCTGCGCTCGTTCGGGCGGCGCGGCACGGACCTGCGCTTCGTGCACCTCTACGACCGCCGCGAGCTGACCCTGGATTTGCCCGAGGCCCGCGTGCTCTACAGCCCGGAGGGCGGCGAGGAGCTGCCGATCGACGCGCCGGGCGTGCGCAAAGACTTCCGCGCGGTGGTCGAGCACTACCTGGGTGAGGTCCGCACCGGCGTGCTCGCCGGGGGCGGGCAGTACATCGCGGCGCCCACCGACGCGCCCATGGAGCGCGTGATCCGCAACCTCGTTCAAGGTGGTACGCGCCCGGTGGAGATGCCTTGAGCCTGTCGCTGCTCTCGCCGCTCGCCGCCGCGCTGTCCCTGCTGGTCGCGCTCCCGATCCTGGCGCACCTCACCCGCCAGCGGCCGACCGAGCGCTTGGCCTACGGCGCCATGCTGCTCGTGCAGCGGCTGGTGAAGCGCCTGCGCCGTCGTCGCGCGCTCAAGGACGTGCTGCTGATGGCGCTGCGCATCGCCGCCGTCCTATTGGCCGTCGCGGCCGCCGCCGCGCCGCGCCTCTCGTGGAAGGGCGACATCCCCACGTTCGAGGGCAGCGGTCGCATGGTGCTGCTCCTCGACCAGTCGCTCTCGATGGCGCTGGTCGACGGCGGCAGTACGCTGTTGGAGCGCGCCAAGGCCGAGGCGTCGGCGCGCGTGCGGTCCACGCCGGACGGCGCGCGCTTTGGCGTCGTGGCGTTCGGGCCGAGCAGCCGCGCGCTCACCACCGAGATGACCGACGACAAGAACCGCGTGCTCGCGCTCATCGCCGACCTCCAGCCCACCATGGGCGCGGGTGATCTGCGCGGCGCCATGCTGGACGCGCGTCGCCTGCTGGCCGGCGAGAAGGGCGAGGTCTTCGTCTTCTCTGACGAGGCCGGCCCGTCGATGATCCCCGAGGCCGAGGAGGAGATCGGGCGCGTCGTCGCGCTCGGGAGCGCGGTGCTGCCGGTCCCCATCCACGCCGACCCGCCCCGCAACCTGGCGGTCACCGCCGCGCACTACGGCGACGGCATCGAGGGCGGCCAGCTCACGTTCCGCGTGGCGAACTACGGCCCCACCACCCGCGAGGCGCCGTGTGAGGTCGTGCTCCCAGACGGCCAGAGCATCCCGGTGTTCGTCGACGCGCCCGCGGGCGGCGAGGCCGAGGCGCGCGTCACCATCCCACGTCAGGCGGCCAGCGGCGTCGGGCGCGTCACCTGTGATGACCCTGACCTCGCGCTCGACGACTCGCGGTGGTTCCACCTCCCGCAGGTCGGCGCGTCGCGCGTGCTCATCGTCGACGGCGACCCTGGCGACACGCCCGTCCGCTCCGAGGTGTACTTCCTGGAGCGCGCGCTCGCGCCGTGGGGCGGATCCAGCAACGGCGTCGTCCCCGAGGTCGTCAGCCCCAAGGGCCTGGGCGCGCTCGATCCCACCACGCACCGCCTGGTCTTCCTGGCCAACGTCGCGGACCCAGGCCCGTTCGGCGCGCGACTGCGTGACTTCGTCCGCCGCGGCGGTTCGGTCGTGATCTCGGTCGGGGACAACATCACCGCCGATCGGTACAACGCGGCGCTCGCGGGCCTCCTGCCGTCGCCCTTCCGCGGCCCCGAGAGCCTAGCGGACCGCGCCGAGGAGCCCGTCCCGCTCGAGCTGCCCGACACCTCACGCGCGCCCTTCGAGCCGTTCGCGCGCGGCGGCCGGGGTGCGTTCACCCACATCGGCGCGTGGCGCGTGATGACGCTTGAGCCGTACGCGGACTCGGGCGACGTGCGCACGCTGCTGCGCTTCACCGGCGGCGTGCCGGCGCTCGTCTCGCGCGACGTGGGCCAGGGCCACGTGCTGGTCTGGACCAGCAGCATCGACCTCGGCTGGAGCAACCTGCCGCTCCAGGCCGCCTTCGTGCCCCTGACGCAGCGCATCGCGGGCTGGCTCGGCGCTGAGTCCGACGGCGCCGTCGCGCGGGTGGAGGCCACCATCGGCGCGCGGGTCGAGGTCCCGCTCTCGGACGGCATCAGCGACGTCGACGTGCGCGGGCCCGACGGCAGCGCCGTGCGCGCCACGCTTCAGTCCGGTCGCGCGGTGTTCACCGCCGACAAGCCGGGTGCGTACGAGGTCCGCGTGACGGACGGTCCGCGCGTCGGCTGGGTCGCGGTCAACCTAGACGCGGAGGAGAGCGACGTGCGGCGCACCAAGTCGCTGGCGTCGGTCGAGGCCGCGCTCGACCCGGAGATGTTCGTGCGGCACCAGGATCTGGCGGAGGCGGCGATGGGCCTGTCGATGGTGCTGTTGCTCGCCGGCGCGCTGCTCGCCGCGTTCACGGGGGCGGCCACATGAGGCTCACGCGTCGCAACCTGCTGCTCGGCGCGGGCGCGCTGTTGGCGTGGCCTGCGCGAGGGCTGTCCTTCGGGGCAGCCAGCCGCGTCGACATCGCAGAGCTGGACCTGGGCGCGGGCTCGCTGTCCCGACCGGACGCGTGGAAGCGCCTGCTCTACGATCTGGTCCAGTCCACCTCGGTCGAGGCCGAGCCGCGCAGCGTGTGGGTCAAGCCCGACGACGTCGCGCTGTTCGCGCACCCGTTCTGCGTCCTGCTGGTCGACGGCGGCTTCGCGATCCCCGGCGACGAGGCGATCGAGCAGCTGTCGCAGTTCCTCGCGTACGGCGGCTTCCTGGTGATCGACGACACCACCGGCGGCGAGTCCAAGGCCGCGGACAGCGCCGTACGGGCGCTGGTCGAGCGGCTGTTCCCGACACGCCCACTCGCGCCGCTCCCTGGCGACCACCCGGTGCACCGAGCCTTCTTTCTGCTGGAAGGCGCGCCGGGCCGTGTGGACCATGAGGCGTGGCTCGAAGGCGTGACGGTGGGCAACCAGTGCCCGCTGATCTACAGCCGCAACGACCTCTCCGGCGCGCTCGATCGCGACGAGTCCGGCACCTACCGCTACCCCTGCGTCCCCGGCGGCGAGGCTCAGCGCCGCGAGGCGGTCAAGCTCGGCATCAACCTGATGATGTACGCGCTCACCTCCGACTACAAGAACGATCAGGCCCACATCCGCCAGCTCATGCTGGAACGGCGGCTCAAGTGATCGACTGGTGGATCGGCGGGGCGCTCGGGCCCTCAGGCGCGCTCGTGTGGACGGGGCCCGACTGGGTGGTCGTCGTCGCGGCGGGCACCGCGCTGGTCGCGTGGGTCGCGTCGCTGGCCGGTCGCCGCGCCGCGGCGGCGCGCCTGGCGGAGGCCGCGCTGTGGGCGGGCGCGCTCGCGGGCGTGGTCGTCGCGCTGGCGCGGCCTGTGTGGGTGGAGGAGCAGGGGCGCACGGAGCCCGGTCGCGTGGCCGTGCTGGTGGACGCATCCGCGTCGATGGGCGTGCGCGAAGGCGGCGGGAGCCGTGGCGAGCAGGCGACCGCGCTGGCCGCGTCGCTCGAAGGCAAGGGCGTCGACGTCTTCCACTTCGGCGCCAACCTGTCGGCGGGGCTGCCGGACTCCTTCGCGCTGCCCGACACCGACTTCGACGCGGCGCTGCGCGCGCTGTCGGACCGCTTCGCCGGTGAGAAGCTCGCGGGCGTCGTGATCATCAGCGACGGCCTGGACCGCGGCCTGCTGCGTCAGCACTGGCGCGCCGGGGAGAACCCGGTGCCGCCGCAGCTGCCTGGGCCGCTGACGGTGTTCCAGGTGGGCACGGCGTCGGACCTGCGGGACCTGGCCGTGCAGTCGGTCGACGCGGGCGGCTACGCCTACGTGCACGCGCCCTTCCGCCTGCACGCGACCCTGCGCGGCGTCGGCTTTGGCGGGCGCATGGTGCGCGTGCAGCTCTCCAAGGAGGGCGCCGTGGTCCACACCAAGGACGTGGTGCTCGACGGCGACGGCAAGGGCGAGGCCACGTTCGAGGTCACGCCCGACAAGGCGGGCCGGTTCGCCTACCTGATCGAGGTGCCCGACTACGAGGACGACGCGGTGCCGTCCAACAACTCAATGCCGGTCGTCGTGCGTGTCGTGCGCGACAAGATCCGCGTGCTGCAGGTCGCCGGCGCGCCGAGCTGGGACGTGAAGTTCCTCCGCCGCTTCCTCAAGGGCGACCCGAGCGTGGACCTGGTGTCCTTCTTCATCCTGCGCACGCGCCGCGACCTGGCGCGAGGCTGGAGCCAGGACGAGCTGTCGCTGATCGAATTCCCGTATCAGCAGCTGTTCTCCGAGGACCTCAAGACGTTCGACCTCGTGGTCTTCCAGAACTTTGACTACGAGCCGTACTTCGAGGGCGGCAATCAGAGCCAGCTGCTGCAGAACCTCAAGGACTTCGTGGTGAAGGACGGGCACGCCCTGGTCATGGTCGGTGGCGACCGCTCCTTCGACCTCGGCAAGTACGGCGGCACGCCGCTGGAGGACGTGCTCCCGGTCACCATCTCCGCCACGGCCACGCCCGCCGACGAGGTGCCGTTTCGGCCGGTGCTGACCACCGCCGGCGCGCGCCACCCGGTCACGCGGCTCGTGTCCGACCCGACGGAGAACGCGACGTGGTGGGCGCGCACCTTCCCGCTCGACGGCACCAACACCGGCCTCGACATCCGCCCCGGCTCCGACGTGCTGCTCGCGCACCCCACGCTCAAGACGGCGTCGGGCAAGCCGCTGCCGATCCTCTCGGTGCGCGAGGCGGGCGCCGGTCGCAGCATGGCGCTGACGGTCGACGCGTCTTGGCGCTGGTCGCTGTTCGAGGCCGCGGAGGGCCGCGGCAACCAGGCCTACCTGCGCTTCTGGAAGAACGCGATGCGCTGGCTCATCGCCGACCCTTCTACGGCGCGCATCACCGTCGACACGGCGCGTGAGAACGTGTCGCTGGGCGACGATGTCCGCATCGTGGTCGGCGCGCGTGGCACCGACTTCGGCCCGCTCGAGGGCGCGCACGCGGTGGTGACCGTCACGTCCGGCGACCAGACCATCAAGCTCGAAGGCAACACCGGCGCCGACGGCTCTGCCATCCTCACGTTCAAGCCCGAGCGCCGCGGTGCCCACCGGGTCGAGGCCAAGGTCACGGTCGGCGACACGACGCTGGGCGCGGATGCCACGGTGTTCGCGGTCACCAACCGCGACCCGGAGCTCGACGAGGTCGCGCCGGACGACGGGTTCCTGAAGTGGCTCGCGGCGCGCGGCGGCGGCACCTTCTACGGGGCCGGGGAGCACGGTCCCATCGCGCGGGATGAGAGCGCGGGCCGCACCGTCTGGGACCGCCGTGAGGTGGCCCTCTGGCGCAGCCCAGGCCTGGTCGGCCTCATCGGCCTGCTCGCGGGCGCGGCGTGGATTGTGCGCCGTCGGGCGGGCATGCGCTGAGCGTGCCCGCGCCCCGCCAGCGGTTAGGGCGGGTGGGGAGGTGTCTGTTGGCGAGACCCGCCTGGTGGCGTCAGTACCTGCAGTTCCTCCGCGAGGAGAAGAAGTGGTGGGCGATCCCCATCCTGGTGCTGCTCGCCGTAGCGGCGCTGCTGGCCCTTGGGAACACGGCCACGCTGGCGCCGTTCCTCTACCCGCTCCTGTAAGGGACGCTGCCGGTGGCCGATCTGGCCGTTGTCCGTTAGCCCGCCCGCCCTGGGAGACGGCATGGCCAAGGCGCAACCCGGACCTTCGATGGATCTCACGAGGGTCCGCAACATCGGCATCGCGGCGCACGTGGACGCGGGCAAGACCACCCTGTCGGAGCGCGTGCTCTACTACACGGGCGCGCTGCACCGCATCGGCGAGGTCCATGAGGGCGCGGCCCACATGGACTGGATGGCCGAGGAGCAGGCTCACGGCATCACGATCACCGCTGCGGTCACGCAGTGCCCGTGGAAGGGTCACCTGATCCAGATCGTCGACACGCCCGGGCACGTCGACTTCACGATCGAGGTCGAGCGCTCCATGCGCGTCCTCGACGGTGCGGTCATCGTCATGGACGGTGTGCGCGGTGTCGAGCCCCAGACCGAGACCGTGTGGCGTCAGGCGAACAAGTTCGCGGTGCCGCGCTTCGTGTTCGTGAACAAGATGGACCGCCCCGGCGCGGACTTCGACCGCGCGCTCGCGTCGCTCAAGCGGAAGTTCGGCGATCTGGCCGTGCCCATCACGGTGCCGCAGTCCAACCTCACCGTACTCCACGTCATCGAGGAGCTGGTCTACGCGTTCAGCGGCGAGAAGGGTGAGGTCGTCACCACCCGCGCCCCGGACGAGGACGAGCTGCTCATCCTGTCGGATGCCCGCGACACGCTGATCTCCGCGCTCGCCGACCACGACGACGCGCTCGCCGACCAGTACCTGTCGGGCGAGACCATCTCGCAGGACCAGCTGTGGGCCGCGCTCCGGCGCCAGCACATCGCGGGCACCATCCGCCCCGCGTTCGGCGGCAGCGCGCTGCGCAACTGGGGCGTCCAGCCCATGCTCGACGCGGTGCTCAAGCTCATGCCGTCGCCGCTGGAGCGTCCGCCGTCGGTGGGCACGCTGCCGGACGGCACGCACGTCGACGTCGAAATGGACTCTGAGGGCCCGCTCTGCGCGCTCGCCTTCAAGGTCCAGCTCTTCGAGGGCCGCCGCCACGTGTTCGCGCGCATCTACCGGGGCAGCATGGCGCCCGGCGATCTCATCTCGCTGCCGGGTCGCGACATCGAGGAGCGCGTCGCGCGCATCTTCGACGTGGACGCCAACAAGAAGGGCCGCATCGAGCACGCCGTCGCCGGTCAGATCGTGCTCATCGCGGGCCTGCGCTGGGCCTCCACCGGCGACACGATCTGCGACCCTGCGAATCCGGTGATCCTGGAGCGCATCGACGCGCGTCAGCCCGTGATCAGCTTGGGCGTTGAGCCCGACTCCGGCGGCGACGAAGACAAGATGATCGAGGTGCTCGGCAAGATCGCCGAAGAGGACCCGACGCTGCGCTACCACGAGGACGCCGAGACCGGTCAGCGGCTGCTGTCGGGCATGGGCGAGCTGCACCTGCAGATCGCGTTCGAGCGCATGGAGCGTGAGTTCAACCTCAAGCTGCGCGTCGGCCGCCCCCAGGTCGTGCACCGCGAGACCATCCGCAACACCGTCCGCCACACCGGCGGCGTGGACCGGCAGATCGACGCGGGCAACCAGGTCTTGCACCTGCGCGCCGACGTCGTCGCCGAGGTCAGCCCGCGCGAGCGCGGCGCGGGCATGCTCATCGACACCGCCACCGCCCAGTGGGAGCCCGCGGGCTACGAGCCCACGAACGACCAGCGCAACGCGGTCGAGCTGGGCGCCAAGGACGCGGCCACCAGCGGCCCCGTCGAGGGCAGCCCGCTGCAGGACGTCTACGTGCGCGTGGAGCGTGTCCTCACGTTCGGTGCGTCGTCCAATCCGCAGGCGCTGCGCATCGCGGCCGCGCAGGCCGTGCGCGAGGCCATGGGCAAGGCAGGCGGCGTGGTCATGCAGCCCATCATGAAGATGGAGGTCGTGGTCCCCGACGAGAACACCGGCGGTGTGCTCGGTGACCTGCAGTCCCGCGGCGCCACCATCCTGGGCCACGAGGCCGAGGCCGGCATGACGAGCATCGCCGCGGAGTGCGGGCTCTCGCCTCTGATCGGCTACGCCACGGACCTGCGCAGCAGCACGCGCGGTCGCGGCCAGTTCGTGATGGAGTTCGACCGCTTCGACGTCTCGTAGCGGGCGCGCGCCGCGGGAGGACGGGCGCGGTCCGTCCTCCCGCGACGGTCACGGCGCCGGGTCGGTGTCCGCCGTGCCGTCGCAGAACAGGATGTCGCACATCCAGGGCCCGGCGTCGTCCCACTGTATGAGGCACTCGACGCCGCCGCACGCTGCGTCGGAGCGGCGGGCGTCTTGGGGGGCGCGGCCCGCCAGGCGGGCGATGACCGGGCACTCGCCGCTCTGCCACACGTTCAGGCCGCACTCGTCGCTCGCGCAGTCCGCCGACGACCGACAGGTCGCGGGTGCGCAGGCGCGGTCGACCCACCCGACGTCCTCCAGCAGCGTCAGAGGCACGCAGGCCTCATCCGCCGATCAGTCCGCGCAGGCAGTCCAGACGTCCGTCACGCGATCGATCGCGCCGTCGGCGCATCGGACGAACCCGGTCGGCGCGCCGTCCTCGAGGATCTGGGTGGCGTCGACGCAGGCCTTGCCGACGCCTGCGTCCGTCTTTCCGTCGCCAGCACGCCAGCACGCCAGCACGCCAGCACGCCAGCACGCCAGCACGCCAGCGCGAGCAGCACGACGAGGACGCGAGCGACGGTCGCGCGGAGCGGCATGCAGGCTTGAGCGGTGAGGCCGTCCCGCATGCGGTGGCGAAATCGCATCGTCCCTCGAACGAGCGCGCGCGGACCCTAAAAGAACAAGGCCCCCGAGCTGTGCTCGAGGGCCTTGCGGTGTGGCCCCTCGCGGGGTCCACTTCGTCCCCGAAGGGACGGATGACTCAGGTCGTCGGCGCCACTGGGGGCGGCGTGGCCTTCTTGGCGGCGGCCTTCTTGGGCGCGGCCTTCTTGGGCGCGGCCTTCTTGGGCGCGGCCTTCTTGGCGGCGGCCTTCTTGGGCGCGGCCTTCTTGGCGGCGGCCTTCTTGGGCGCGGCCTTCTTGGCAGCGGCCTTCTTGGGCGCGGCCTTCTTGGCGGCGGCCTTCTTGGGCGCGGCCTTCTTGGCGGTCTTCTTGGCGGTCTTCTTCACGGCCTTCTTGGGCGCGGCCTTCTTGGCGGCGGCCTTCTTGGGCGCGGCCTTCTTGGCGGTCTTCTTCACGGCCTTCTTGGGCGCGGCCTTCTTGACGGCCTTCTTGGCCACCTTCTTCACGGGCTTCTTGGCGACCTTCTTGGCCGGCTTCTTCGCGACCTTCTTCGCGACCTTCTTGGCGGCCGGCTTCTTGGCGGCGGCCTTCTTGGCGGCCGGCTTCTTGGCGGCGGCCTTCTTGGCGGCCGGCTTCTTGGCAGCCTTCTTGGCGGCGGGCTTCTTGGCGGCGGGCTTCTTGGCGGCGGCCTTCTTGGCGGCCGGCTTCTTCGCCGCCGGCTTCTTCACTGCGGCCTTCTTCGGCTTCGCAGGAGCAGCGGCCGCAGGCGCGACCTCGGGGGTGGGTTGAGTTCCGGTTTCGTCAGCCATGTGGCCCCTCCGCATCAGTGCGTGTCGGAGTTGACACGCTGCACGAATACTCGTCCGCAGATCGATCAGCGTCAAGCGATGGCAACACGTGTGATCGAAGATTGCGAGCGCGCGCAGCGCGCGTCGATGTTTTCTCGGCGTACGTTGACGCGCGTTGATCGTGATCGGATGTGGTGCGTGAGCACACGCGTGGCGCGCGCGTTGATTTTTTCCGTCGATGATCGATCGAATGCGGTGCCCAATACGACGCGCGATTGTCGCCGAGGGGGGTCAGGTTTTCTGGACCGCTTCGCTCAGCGTGGCGCGTCGTGCGATCGTCGACGCGCGTCGCGCAGACACGCTTCGAGATCACCGTGCGCCGAACCCGCGGCGTGTCGCGGCGCGCTACATTCACATCGCGGGAGCGTGTTGCGCGCGACCGTGGCGCGGCGCGCGTGTGGGCGGCGTTCGTCTCTGGTACACGGCTGGGATTGGGAGGAGCGCATGGCGCGAGAGCTCGGCAGTTGGACACGCGCGGCCGTCATCCGTGGCGACATCACGTCGGCGGGTCTCGTGCTCATCCTCGCGGGCGTCGGTGGCGCGCTCGTGGGTGCAGTCGGTGTGATCCCGGGGTCGGTTGGCGCGGCGTGCGCGCTCGGCGCCGCGGGTGGCGTGATGTGCGTGTACCTCGGACGCACGTGGTGGCGTGACCTGCTCGAGGACGTGGTCGACGAGCACGCCGACTTCGATCCGGGCGACAGCCCTGTGCCGTGGGTCAGCGACGCGATCTGGCACGCGCGCAACGCGTTCGATCCCGCGCTCGACGCTCCGGTGATCTTGATGGCTGAGGTGGACCCGCTGGTCCGCGCGTTCGGCCATGACGCGACCGGCGCGTTCACTGAGCCGGTGCTCCGTCCCGTCACGCCCGAGGAGCGGGGGCTCGCGGCGATCGACGAGGTGCCGCACGACGTGGCAGCCCCTGAGGCCTTCGACATCGTCGGGACCCTCGCGAACCTGACCCAGACGCCGGGCCGGTTCATCTGCGTGGCGCCCCGCTGGCCCATCTGCTGCGGCCGCCTCGCCTGTCTGGAGACCGTCACCAGCGAGCAGAGGCCCGAGGGGGCGCTCTACCTCCCCCCACAATCGGGGGAGGCCTCCGAGGACACGGCCGGGAAGGGGACCCACACTTTCCAGTGCCGCGCATGTGGGCGTCGTTACGCGACGGATCCAGCATGGTGAGTGCGAACGTCGGATGGAGCCTTTACGCGGCGCCTCTTTCGGCATAGACCGCGCGCCCGCTCCGGAGGCGCAATGGAGGGGGTTCTACTCCTCGAAGACGGTCGGCAATTCGTCGGTCGTGGCTTCGGTGCCCGTGTGCACCGTGTCGGCGAGGCCGTGTTCAACACGGCCATGACTGGGTATCAGGAGATCCTGACCGACCCGTCCTATGCCGAGCAAATTGTCACGATGACGTCGGCCCATATCGGGAACACTGGTGTCAATGACGAGGACCCCGAGTCCGCCCGCGTTTGGGCGTCCGGGTTCGTCGTCAGGGACCTTTCGGCTACGGTCAGCAACTGGCGCGCGCGGGGTGACCTGTCGTCGTACCTGGTGAAGCACGGCGTGCCGGGCGTCGCGGGGATCGACACCCGCGCGCTCGTCCGGCACCTGCGCACCGCCGGCGCGATGAAGGCCGTCATCTCCACCGACGGGTCTGACCTGGACACGCTCAAGGCCGCCATTCGGGACTGGCCCGGCATGGAGGGGCGCGCTCTCGCGGGCGAGGTGGGCCGCAAGGCCTCCTTCGTGTTCGCGGATCCGGCGAACCCCACGTGGCGCGTGACGGTGATCGACGGCGGCTGCAAGGACAACATCCTGCACCTGCTGGCCGCCACCGGCGCCTACGTGCGCGTCCACCCGATCACCGACTCGGCCGAGGCCTGGATGGCCGGCGTCGACGCGGTGTTCGTGAGCAACGGCCCAGGTGACCCCTCGGCGCTGCCGGGCGCCATCGCCAACCTCTCTAAGGTGGTGGGCACCATGCCCACGCTGGGGATCTGCCTGGGCAACCAGCTCCTGGCGCTGGCGCTCGGCGCTCAGACCTACAAGCTCAAGTTCGGTCACCGCGGCGCCAACCAGCCCGTGCGCGACGAGCTGTCCGGCAAGGTCGAGATCACGTCCCAGAACCATGGGTTCGCGGTCGAGGCGGCCAGCTTGGCGGCGGTGGGCGGCATGGTCACCCACACGCACCTCAACGACGGCACCATCAGCGGGTTCCAGCACCTGGGCAAGCGCGTGATGGCCGTGCAGTACCACCCGGAGTCCAACCCGGGTCCACATGACAGCCGGCACCTGTTCCAAAGGTTCCGCGCATTCGCGATGGAGGGACGCTCGTGACCAGGAAGACCCCGGAACGTGTCCCCGAGGGTGTGACCATCCTCGTCATCGGCTCCGGCCCGATCGTCATCGGTCAGGCCTGTGAGTTCGACTACTCGGGTACGCAGGCCTGCAAGGCCCTGCAGAAGCTCGGGTACCGGGTCGTGCTGCTCAACAGCAACCCCGCCACCATCATGACCGACGAGAACACCGCCGACGCCACCTACGTGGAGCCGCTGACGGTGGAGTTCGCCGAGTCCGTGATCGCGGCCGAAAAGCCCTACGCGGTCCTCTCCACGGTGGGCGGCCAGACCGGCCTGAACCTCGCCATGGAGCTGCACGAGCAGGGCGTCCTCACCAAGTACGGCGTAAAGCTGATCGGTGCAGACCCCGCCACCATCCACGTCGCTGAGGACCGTGAGGCCTTCCGCGTCGCGATGAAGGAGGTGGGCGTGCCCGTCGCGGAAGGCGGCGTGGCCGAGTCCATCGAAGACGCGATCCGGCTCGCCGGGCAGTCTGGCTACCCGGCCATCGTGCGCCCCTCGTTCACCCTGGGCGGCGCCGGCGGTGGCATCGCCAACAACGAGGCCGAGCTGCGCGAGATCGTCGCCGAGGGCCTGCGCCTGTCGCCAGTCGGCAACGTGCTGGTCGAGCGCAGCCTCCTCGGCTGGAAGGAGTTCGAGCTCGAGGTCATGCGTGACCAGGCGGACAACGCCATCATCGTCTGCTCGATCGAGAACTTCGACCCGATGGGCGTGCACACTGGTGACTCCATCACCGTCGCCCCGTGCATGACCCTCACGGACCGCGAGTACCAGCACCTTAGGGACCTGGCGCTCACGGCCATCCGCCGCGTCGGCGTGGACACGGGCGGCGCGAACGTGCAGTTCGCCGTGAACCCCACCAACTTCGACGTCATCTGCATCGAGATCAACCCGCGCGTGTCGCGCAGCTCGGCCCTGGCCTCCAAGGCCACCGGCTACCCGATCGCCAAGATCGCGGCGCAGCTCGCGGTCGGCGGCACGCTCGACGAGATCACGAACGACATCACCCGCGTCACGCCCGCGTGCTTCGAGCCCGTGCTCGACTACGTGATCGTGAAGATCCCCCGTTGGAACTTCGAAAAATTCGGACGCTCGGTCGACCGCAACCTCGGCACTGCCATGCGCGCCGTGGGTGAGGTCATGGGCATCGGCCGCACCTTCCAGGAGGCGCTGCTCAAGGCCATCGATTCGCTCGAAGGCGGCTGGCCCACCACCAACGGCTGGACCGAGGCGCAGCTTCGCAACGCCCTCGAGGTCGCCACGCCGGACCGTCTGGCCGCGGTGTTCGAGGCGCTCTCCCGCGGCTGGTCCGTCCAGCGCGTCAACGCGTCCAACGCGATCGACCCGTGGTTCTTGGAGCAGATCCGCGAGATCGTGGAGGTCGAGCGCGACCTGCGCGGCCGTCGCCTGGTGGACCTCGATGAGGCCACGCTGGAGAACGCCAAGCGCCGCGGCCTGTCGGACGCGCGCATCGCCAAGCTGTTGGGGCTGGCCACGTCGGTCGTCGCCGCGCACCGCGCCGGCATGGGCATGGAGCGCGTGTACAAGCGCGTCGACACCTGCGCCGCCGAGTTCGAGAGCCACACGCCGTACCTGTACTCCACGTTCGAGGACGAGGACGAGTCGGGCTCGTCGCCCAGCGACCGCGTCATCATCCTCGGCAACGGACCCAACCGCATCGGCCAGGGCCTGGAGTTCGACTACTGCTGCGTGCACGCCTCCTACGCGATCCGCGAAGCGGGCCTCACGTCGGTGATGGTCAACTGCAACCCCGAGACCGTCTCCACGGACTACGACACGTCGGATAAGCTCTACTTCGAGCCCTGCACCGTAGAGCATGTCCAGGCGATCGTCCGCCACGAGAAGCCCCGCGGCGTGATCCTGCAGTTCGGCGGACAGACGCCGCTCAAGATCGCCCACGACGTCGGCGCACCCATCCTGGGCAGCTCGGCGGAGGCGATCGACATCGCCGAGGACCGCGAGCGCTTCAACGAGCTGCTCACGCGCCTGGGCGTCAAGCAGCCGCAGGGCTGGGTCGCGCGTGACGCCAGCGAGGCCCGCATGGTGGCCAAGCGCTTGGGCTACCCGCTGCTCGTCCGCCCGTCCTACGTGCTCGGCGGCCGCTCCATGAACATCTGCTACGAGGACCGGGACCTTGACCTGGCGCTGGCGGATGGCGTTTACAGCAGCAACGAGCGCGCGGTCCTGCTCGACCGCTTCCTCGACGGCGCCGTCGAGTACGACGTCGACGCGATCGCCGACGGCACGGACGTGTTCATCGGAGGCATCACCGAGCACATCGAAGAGGCGGGCGTCCACTCTGGCGACTCCTCCGGCATTCTGCCCGCGCGCGTCATCACCGCGGCCCACCGCGAGGAGGTGATCGCGATCACCACCCGCGTCGCGCTGGAGTTGGGCGTCATCGGCGCGATGAACGTGCAGTTCGCCATCCACGAGGGCGAGATCTATGTCCTCGAGGTGAATCCGCGCGCCAGCCGCACGCTGCCGTTCGTCGCCAAGGCCACCGGCCTGCCGCTCGCCAAGCTCGCCACGCGCGTCAGCCTGGGCGAGAAGCTCGCCGACATCGCGCCCAAGCACGGCGCGCGTGACGGCCTCTGGTACCTCAAGGCCCCTGTCTTCCCGTGGCGCAAGATCCCGGGCAGCGACGGCGTCCTGGGCCCGGAGATGCGCTCGACCGGTGAGGTCATGGGCGTGGGCGTGACGTTCGGCGAGGCCTACGGCAAGGCGCTCATCAGCTCGGGCACGCCGCTCCCCACCAAGGGCACGGTGCTGTTCAGCACGCGCAACCGCCTCAAGCCCCTTCTGCCTGAGATCGCGCGCGAGCTCGTCGAGATGGGCTTTCAGATCGCCGGCACCGAAGGCACGGCCACCTACCTCCGCGACAACGGCTTCGACTGCGTCACCGTCCCGCGCGTCAACGACGCGGGCGAGAGCATGGTCGACCGGATCCTCGGCGGCGACATCCAGCTGGTGCTTAACCAGCCGCGTGGTCGCGCCAACCGCGAAGACGAAGGCCGCATGCGCATGGCGGGCCTCCGCCACGGCGTGCCCGTGCTGACCGGCCTCGCGGCGGCCCGCGCGGCGGTCGAGGCCATCCGCTGGCTCCAGACCGGCGACCGGACGGTGCGTCCGCTGCAGGCCATGGGCCCGGGCACGTACACCAAGGTGTGAGGCGGCCACGGGGGCGTTCGCGCCCCTGTGTTCCGGTGGACCGATGAGGGCGGGTCGCGCTACGTTGGCGCCCCGCCCTTTGTGCGTTCTGTGGAGCCTCCATGCGCCTCTCATGGCCCGTCCTGTGTGTGCTGCTCGCCTCCTGCGCGGAGGTCAGCCTCACCGGCTCCATTGAGGGCGACGCGGCGGGCGAGTGCCTCGATCGGATCGACAACGATCGCGACGGCACGTTTGACTGCGGCGACGAGGACTGCGCGCTGTCGCCCGACTGCACGGAGCTGGCGGACACCGACGCGGCCGACACCGACGACACGGTCCCGCCCGACACGGACGCGACCGACACCGACAGCGGCGTCGTGGACACCGACGTGGTCGACACCGACGTCGCGGACACGGACGTGATCGACACCGACGTCGTCGACACCGATCTGCCCATCCCCATCGACGAGTTCTGGACTCCCGGGCTTCACCTCGCGATCGTGCCCGCGGGCGCGACGTCGGTGGTGGTCGAGGCGTGGGGCGGCGGCGGCGCTGGCGGCGTGCAGGCCAACGCGAACGGCGGCGGCGCGGGCGCCGTGCAGGCCACGCTCACGGTCACGCCCGGTGAGACGCTCACCATCGAGGTCGCCGAGGGCGGCGTGATGCCGGGCAACGGCGGCGGCGCGTCGATCGTGTCGCGCGGCGCGACCGTCCTGGTGGTGGCGGCGGGCGGCGGCGGCGGCGGGAGCGACGGCTGCTCGGGTTGCTGGGTCGGCGGCGCGGGCGGCGCGGGCGGGGGCGCCACGGGCGACGCGGGCGTGAACTTCGGCTCCTCGGCCTATCCCTTCTGCACGTCGGCCACGGGTGGCGCGGGCGGCACGCCCACCGCGGGCGGCGGCGGCGGCACGGCGACCGGCACAGCGTCCCTGGTGTGCGCCGGAACCGCCGGCGGCGCGCTCTCGGGCGGCGTGGCGCGCGGCGTGAACAGCACCTGCGACACCACGGGCGGCGCCAGCCGCTGGCAGCAGGGCGGCGGGCAGGGGAACGGCGGCGGCGGCGGCGGCGGCAGCGGCTGGTTCGGCGGCGGCGGCGCCGGGTTCATCTGGACCTACTGCGCTGGCGGCGGCGGCGGCGGGTCGTCGTACGCGGCGCCGGGCGCCACCACCGTGACCCTGGCCAGCGGTAGCGGTCGACTGGCGGCCTTGCCGCTGATCGGCGCGGGCGTCGGCTTTGGCGGCCTCGTGTCTGGCAACGGGGCCGACGGCAAGGTCCGTCTGATCTGGTGAGGCGCGCGCTCGCGCGGAGATTGCGCGCTCAGGCCTTGACCGGCGCGCGACGGGGCCTATCCAGGCGCACCCGGAGGTCCCTTGCCTGAGACCAAGTATGAGCTGCTCTACTTCCCGCTGCGCGGCCGCGCTGAGCCTGCCCGCCTCGTCCTCGCCTACGTGGCGGCCAGCTGGACCGACACGCCCGTCGGCAACTGGATGTCGGTGAAGCCCAGCACGCCGCTCGGCCAGCTCCCCGTGCTCTTTGAGCGCAAGGGCGGCGCCGAGCGCGCCATCCCGCAGTCCGCGTCCATCCTCCGCCACCTGGGCCGCACGTTCCAGCTCTACGGCCAGACGTCGGACGACGCGCTCCACATCGACATCGCCATCGACACCGCGCACGACCTGGCGAACGCCATCTCGCCGCTCGCGTTCGGCCCGAACAAGGGCAAGGACCCGGCCGCGCTGAACCGCTACTTCGACGACGTCGTGCCGCTGCATCTGGCCCGCTTCGCGCGGCTGCTGGGCGACAACGCGTACTTCGTCGGCGGCGCGCCCACGATCGCCGACTTCGCCGTGTTCAACGCGATCGACGGCCACCTGAGCGTCGACCCGAACCTGCTCGAGAAGTTCCCGACGCTGGCCGCCTTCCACGCACGCGTCGCGGGCCTCGCCACCGTGTCGGCCTACCTGGAGGGGCGTCGCCCCGGTGAGCTCGCGCCGCTCGCGTCGGTGCGCGCCACGGGGCAGCCGCTCGTCTGATCTCGCCCCGCGCGGCGGGTCGATCCGGTCGGGCGTGTGTAGGAGGGCGCTTCACTTTGTGAGGTGCCCGTGTCCGACCCGATCGTGTCGATCCATCCGCTGGGCTTCGTCTGGGGGACCAACGACCCGTTCCTGTTCTGCGTCCACCACGACGACGCCTACCCGGCGGGCACCGAGCGTATGGCGCCGGCCGCGTCGCTGGCGGGCCGCAACCTGGGCCAGGACTTCGAGGGCAAGGACGGCTGGCGGATGTACCATGGGCGCACCGTCCCAGGGTTCCCGTCGCACCCGCACCGTGGCTTCGAGACCATCACGGTCATTCGCAAGGGCTTCATCGACCACTCCGACTCGCTCGGCTCGGCGGCGCGCTTCGGCCCCGGTGACGTCCAGTGGATGACGGCGGGCGAGGGCGTCGTGCACTCCGAGATGTTCCCGATGCTCAACACCGACCGGCCCAACCCGCTGGAGCTTTTCCAGATCTGGATCAACCTGCCCGCCGAGGACAAGATGGTCCCGCCGCACTTCGCCATGCTGTGGGCGGAGCACATCCCGGTGGTGAATGTGCCGGACGCGAACGGCGTGGTGACCGAGGTCACCGTGATCGCGGGCCGGTACGGCGACGCCACCCCGCCGTCGCCGCCGCCGCGCTCCTGGGCCAGCCGCGCCGACGCCGACGTGGCGATCTGGTCGATCCGGATGCCGGCCGGCGCGCGCTGGACGCTCCCCGCGGCGGCCGCCGCGTCGACCCGCCGCACGCTCAATCTGTTCGCGGGCGGCGCGGTGAAGGTGGCGGGTCAGGCCGTCTCGCCCAAGGTGGGCATCCGTCTGCGCCCGGATCAGGACGTGCTAATCGAGAACGGCGACACGCCGTCGGACCTGCTGCTGCTTCAGGGGCGACCGATCGCGGAGCCCGTGGCGCAGCACGGTCCGTTCGTGATGAACACTCGGCTTGAGCTTCAGCAGGCGTTCAGCGACTACCAGCGCACGCGCTTCGGCGGCTGGCCGTGGGGTGGCGACGATCCGGTGCACCCGCGTGACGCCGGGCGGTTCGCGAGGCACTCGGATGGGCGCGTGGAGCGGATGTAGCTCCGCTCAGGGAGGCGCGATGCGCGCGTGGATGGGCTTGGCGCTGGGGTTCGCGTGCGCGCGGGAACCGCTCCCCGCAGGAGACACCGACGCGGACACGGACCTCGCGCTCGCGTGGGGTGACGGCCCCCGCGCGGTGTCGGGCCACGCCTTCTTCTTCGACATGCCGACCTTCGGGCAGGTGGAGGAGCAGGACGACATCGAAGGCGGCCTGGTGTACGTCCTGGAGGCGCCGGAGATCCAGGCCCCGGTCAGCGCCGCCGACGGCTACGCGTTTCGCCTGGAGGGCCTGCCAGAGGGCGCAGACGTGACGGTCGCGCTGACCCAGCCGGAGCACTTCCCGAGCCTGACGGCCACCTTCCACCTCGACGTCGCGGACGTCGCGGACGTGACCTTCCAGTCGGTGTCGTGGAACCTCGCCGACCTGCTGGCGGGGGTGGTCGGGCAGGACGCGCACGACACGACCCGATGCCAGATGGTCACCACGGTCACCGCGCCCAACCCAGGCGGCGTGTACGCGCCGGGCGAGCCCGACGCCACCGTGATGATCGACCCGCCGATCCACCCGGACCTCGGCCCCGTTTACTTCAACTCGATGGTGCTCCCCGACCGGCGCCTCACGGCCACGTCGACGGACGGCGGCGTGATCACGGCGGGCGTCGGGCCCGGCGACTACGTCTGGACCGGCCACAAGGACGGCGTGACCTTCAGCGCGCTGCACCTCAAGTGCGTCGCAGGCTGGCTGACAAACGCCTCTCCGCCGTGGGGGATGAACGTCACCAGCACGTCCGGCGCTCCCGCCGCGCGCTGAGGCGTTAAACCCCGCCCCACCAGGAGCACCCATGTCTGACGAGACCACGCCCGAGTCCACCGAAACCCCTGCGCCCGCCGCCCCCGTCAAGCGCTCGCCGGTCAAGCCCGTCGCGCTGTCGCATGACTCGGACCACGTCCTCCGCCCCGGCTTCCGCAACCCCGACACGCCCAAGTCGCTGTCGCAGAAGAAGGCCAAGAAGAAGAAGTAGAGGTCACCATGCTCGACCCCGTCCGTTTCCCCGTGGTTGTCCCGGTCACCGTGGCCTGGGGTGAGATGGACGCGTTTCAGCACGTGAACAACACGGCCTATCTGCGCTGGTTCGAGTCCGCGCGCATCGCGCTCTTCGCGCGGGTGGGCTGGCTCGGCACCGACGGGAAGTCCGGCGTAGGGCCGATCCTCGCGAAGCAGACCGCGGTCTACCGCGCGCCGCTTCGCTTCCCCGACGTGGTGCACGTGGGCGTGGGCGTCACCGAGCTCGGCGACGACCGGTTCACCATGCCGTTCGCGGTCTACAGCACCGCGCTGGGTCGGATCGCCGCGGAGGGCGACGGTCGCATCGTGTGCTTCGACTATGGCGCGGGCGCGAAGGCCCCGTTCCCGGCCGACGTGCGGGCCGCCCTGCTTCAGATGAGCGGCGCCTCAAGCTGACGGACGATGCCTGCGGCGATGAGGAACTCGGCGATCAAGTAGGTCAGCATGATCCAGAAGCCCGCGAGCGGGAGCCCGCCGCCGGGGAGCAGGATCGTCAGGCCGATCAGCGAGTCGGACAGCAGGAAGACCGCGGCGCCGCCGAGCGTCAGGCGAAAGCTGGCTGGGTCGACGCGACCGTGGCGGTTGATCGCAAACGCGACCATCGTCATCAGCAGCGTGCCGTAGATCGTGACCGGCAGCACCACCGTGGACTTCACCGGGTCGGCCATGAGCCCCGGGATGAGCGCGGTGAACAGGCCCGCGCCGTACAGCACGAGCGGCGCGAACGCCAGCTTGTTCGTGGTCCAAGGGCCGGGCAGGTCCGTGCGGTCCACCGCGCGGTAGATGCGGATCAGGCGCAGGTGGACCACGAAGAAGGCCGCCACGCCCATCAGGAACCAGGCCGCGTTCTTGTGGACACCCAGCACCGTCAGGTCGGTGTCGCTCGTCGGGGCCAGCATCAGCGACACGTCGCCCAGCCAGGAACCGGCGAACACGGTCAGCATGCCGTTGAACGGCGGCACGATCTTGCCGGACAGGCGGGAGAAGAACCACACGCCGAGCAGCGGCAGGAGCGTGGACTTGGTGACGAAGGCGACGTCCTGCGCGCCCGCAATCTCCGCGCCGAGCTCGATCAGCGCGATGCCCACGAACGGGAACAGCCAAGAGTCGGCAGGCTTCACGGGGACCTCCACGGCCCCCGCGCCCTAACCGATCAGCCCAGCGCGGCCTCGATCGCGGCGACCACCTCGGCGGCCTCAGGCTTGGTGGTGGGCGCGAACCGCGCGACGACGGCGCCCTCACGGCCCACCAGGAACTTCTCGAAGTTCCAGTTGATGTCGCCGCCGCCGCCCACGCCGCTGCCGATGAGCCACTTGTAGAGGTCGCTGCGCTTGCCACCGTTGACGGCCTGCTTCTCCAGAAGCGGGAAGTCGACGCCGTAGGTCAGCGAGCAGAAGCTGGCGATCTCGTCGGACGAGCCCGGTTCCTGGAAGAGGAACTGGTTGCACGGCGTGCCGATCACCACCAAGCCGCGGTCGCGGTACTTCTCCTGGAGCGCGACGAGGCCCTCGTACTGCGGCGTCAGGCCGCACTTGCTGGCCACGTTCACGAAAAGCAGCACCTTGCCCTGGGTCTGCGCAGCCTCCAGCGGCGACCCATCGAGTCGGGTGAGCGCGATCGCGTCGAGCGAGGGCGGGACATCGGTGGGGGCTGAGCCAAACGCGAGGCGCTGGGCGACGCTGACGGCCTTCTTGATCATGGGGGCTCCGAGGTGACTCGCCCCATAGTCGGCCCGGGTCGCGCGCCCACCCGCGTACGCCGACCGTGCCGAAAGATGACGTCGCGAACGGTCAGAATCGACGCGTCTGCGGCTCCTGGGAAGGCCGGATGGGGCCTGGGTGGCACGGTCAGTGCTTCCGTTCCAGTGTGGTCGCGACTTCATCGCTCTGCGCGACCCGGGGAGGCTTTCATGCCCGTCGATGTCGGTCAGGCTCGCACGGCTCTGCTGTCCAAGCTCGAGGCAATCTCACGCCGTCACGGCGCGATCAACACCCACCTGCGCGCCCAGGATGGGCGTCTTGATGCGGACTTCGAGGACCGCGTGTCCTTCACCGCCGGCGACGAGGTTCTGGAGCGCTTGGACGACGCTGGCCGCGCTGAGCTGGCCGCGATCCGCGGCGCGCTCGACCGCCTGGACGCGGGCACCTACGGCGTGTGCGCGCGCTGCGAGTCGTCGATCGCCCCGGGGCGCTTGGCGATCCTGCCCGAGGTCGCGCTCTGCACCGACTGCGCGGAGGGCTAAGATGCTTGACCTGGAAGCCAATGTTCGTCGCCTGATGACGCCAAACCCGTGGGCCGTGCGCGTGGAGGACAGCCTCACCGACGTGTGGACCGGCATGCTCAACGGCGGGTTCCACCACGTCCCCGTCGTGTCCGACAATCGGCTGGTCGGCATGCTGTCGATCACGGACTTGGCGCAAGTGCTCCGCGACATCCCCCGCGAGCTCCATGACACCGGCGTCATCCTCGACGAGGTGTCGACCGTCGACAAGCTGATGACCCACATGGTCGACACCGTGCCGGTCTCCGCGCGCGTGCGCGACGTCGTCGAGCGCTTCGCGCTCGGGCGCTACCACGCGGTGCCGGTGGTCGACGGCGACACGCTCGTGGGCATCGTCACGACGACCGATCTGGCTCGCGCGCTCCTGGTCTGAGGGCCTGCAGCAACTCTCGCCGTCCCGCCGTGTGCTGGTGGTAGCGGTGCTGCACGTCCCCGTAGGCGTGCTCGCGGCCGACCACACACGCCGCCCGCGCGAGGCAGCCGCCGTGGCAGGTGGGATCGCGCTCCTGAAAGCCGACGCACGGTGCGAAGGACCAGCCGCCGGGGCCGATCGCGCCCACAGGGCACGCCGCGGTGCACGGCGCCGCGCAGCCCTCACAGGGCGTGGGCGTCACCAGCGGACCGGTGACCGGGAGCGCGTCGGTGGTGAAGCAGGCGGCGCGCAGCGCGATCCAGGGCCCGTAGGTGGGGTGGAGGAGCAGGCCGAGTCGGCTCGGGTGACCCAGCCCGGCGTCCCGCGCGAGAGACCGGAAGTCGACCTTCTGCCCGTCGTCGGCGGCGCAGCGGATCCAGCGGCGAGAGGGGTCCGCAGGGACCGCGGCGATCGCCTCGACCACGCGCGCGTCCAGCGGCCCGTCGAGCTCCAGTCGCGCCGGCTGATCGGCGGCCCAGCGGATGAAGCCGTCCCACAACGTGGTGCCGCCGCTGCCGACCACCAGCACCGACCGACAGCCCGGCAGGACGTGCTGCCATGGTGCGCCGTCCGCGACGCCGCACACGTTCAGCCCGACCGGCGCAAAGTCGCCCAGGGCGTCCTGCGCCCACGGAGGCATCGGGGATGGGCGGCTAATGGATGTCCTCGGCCTGGACGGCGTCGATGACCACGCGCTCCAGCAGGGCGCGCACGTCCAGGTAGGTCTGGTCCACGGCGGCGCGCTCCTCCTCCGTGCGGGCGAAGGCGAGCTCGACGACCAGCCCGTAGAGTCCAGTGCGTACGGCGCGCGCCAGACGGTCAGGCGGCAGCACCAGCCGATCGAGCTGATCGGTGAACAGCCGGACGAGGCCCAGCTCCACGCGGGCCGAGGACTCCGCATTGAAGTCTGCCATCCGCTCGCCCAGCGCGGGATCGCGCGCGGAGACCGCCATGGTCTGCACCATGAAGGGCGCCCACGCGTGCAGATCGCGGACCGCGTGCCATAGCGCGTCGAGCGCCTCCATCGCGGTGCCTACACCACCCTCACCGCGGGCGAAGCGGTCCTCGAAGCGCTCGTGGACGCGCCGGAACGTCGCGCGCTGCGCCTCGATCAGCAGGTGCTCCTTGCTGCGAAAGTGGTAGCGCATCAGGCCGAACGGCACGCCGGCCGCGCGGGCCACGTCCGCCAGGGTGGTGGCGTCCAGGCCGCGTGCACCGACCACCCGCGTGGCCGCATCGAGGATGCGTTGCACCGTGTTCGGCAGGCGGGACTCTGTGACCATGGAGGGCTCCGACGCGGTCGCGACATGGTCGACCTAGCCCATTCGAGCGCGGCGGGCGCGCCGCCGCGGTAGGAGGGAGCCCGGCGTCTGGAGGCGAGCGTGAGGACGGTGATCGTGGGTGCGGGGGCTTCCGGGTGCGTGCTGGCGGCGCGGCTGTCGGAGCGCGCCGACGACGAGATCACCCTGGTGGAGGCGGGCCCGGACTACAAGCCCGAGGCGCTCCCCGCGGATCTGGCCGACGGTCGGCACAACGCGCTCACGTCCCACGACTGGGGTTTTCGCCACTCGCCCAACTCGCAGCAGGTGAACATGCCGATGCCGCGCGGCCGCGTGGTCGGTGGCTCGTCCGCGGTGAACACCTGCATCGCCATCCGCGGGCAGCCCCAGGACTTTGACGCGTGGGCGGAGCTCGGCCTGACGGACTGGTCGTGGGACAAGGTGCTGCCGGCCTTCCGTCGCCTGGAGACGGACCTGGATCACGACACGCCGTGGCACGGGCGCTCGGGGCCGCTGCCGATCCGCCGTCACCCGGCCGAGGAGTGGACGCCCTGGCAGGCTGCGTTCGTGGAGGCGTGTCGCGGCCTTGGTCACGCAGACTGCGACGATCACAACGCGCCTGGCGCCACCGGCGTCGGCCCCCACGCGATGAACAAGATCGACGGGCGACGGATCTCTGCAGCGGAGGCCTGGCTGACGCCGGACGTGCGCAAGCGTCCCAACTTCCGCCTGCTCGCGCAGACCGAAGCGATCGTGGTGCGCTTCCGCGGCACGCACGTGGTGGGGCTGGTCGTGCGTGACGCGACGGGCGCGCAGCGCACGCTCGACGCCGATCGCGTCATCCTCTGTGCAGGCTGCTTCCTGACGCCGATGATCCTGCTGCGGTCGGGCGTGGGGCCGCGCGCGGAGCTGGAGCGCCTGGCGGTGGAGCCCGTGGCGATCAACGAGGGCATCGGCAGCCGACTGCTCGACCACCCCGGCTCTGCGGTCTTCTTCCTCCCCAAGTGGGGCAAGATGAAGCGCAGCGACCCGCTGATCCAGAACATGTGTCGCATCTCCACCGGCACCACGCCCGTGCCCGGCGACGTGCAGATCCAGCCCGGCTCCAAGGTGCCGTTCCCCTGGGTGACCTTCCCGGCGGTGTCGCTGATGTTCTCGATCGGCAAGCCGTTTGGCGTGGGCTCGATCCAGTTCCCGTCGGTGCGTCCTGGCTCGTCGCCGTTGATCACCTCCGCGCTGCTCGACGACGACCGCGATCGGGCGACGGCGGTGAGCGTGCTGGAGCAGGTGCGTGAGATCGCCGAGCAGCCGGTCATGCGCGCGATCGCGCGGCACATCATCCCCGGCAAGGCCAAGCTCAAGGACGCCGCGACCATCGACGGCTGGATCCGGCGCTTCTCGGGCTCGGGCTACCACCCGTGCGGCACGGTACCGATGGGCGCGGACGGCGATCCGATGGCTGCCACGGACGGGCACGGCCGCGTCCATGGGGTCGAGGGGCTTCATGTCGCAGACGCGAGCTTGATCCCAGAGATCCCGTCGAGCAACACGCACTTGCCGTCGCTCATGATCGGCGAGCGCATCGCGGAGCTGCTCGGCGCGCCCGTCTCGTGATCTCGCGGCGGGGACCGCCTGATGGCCAACTGTGACGAACCGCCGCCGCGCGGTTCGCTAAGGTTTGGATGGGACGTACCGAACTGAAGGGTGGCCCGGCGACTGCCACGCCGGACGGGAGCGCGCGTATGTCGGGGTTGGTGTTGGGGACGACGGCGAGGCGATCGCCGCGGCCTGGTGTGGCGTTGTGGCTCATGGCGTGTCTCGCTGCCTCCTCCGCGAGCGCGGCGTCCGGGGACCAGTGCCTTCAGATCAACCCCGCGCACGCGGACCTCAACTGCAACGGCTTGCTCCTGGTGGACGAAGGCGCGTGCCTGACCTGGGATCCGCTGGTCGGGTACTGCTCCGCGGAGGACGGCGGTTACTGCGACGAGCTCGCGGACATCACGCCGTTTGACGCGCAGCCCGCGGTCTGTGACGACGCCGCGGGGCTCGCCGTGGACGCGGACGACGACTGCATCGGCGATAGCTGCGACAACTGCGTGGGCGCCGCCAACGGCGATCAGGCAGACGGCGACGGCGACGGCGTCGGCGACGCGTGCGATCTCTGCCCCACGTTTGACGACCACCAGGACGCCGATCAGGACGGCGTGCCCGACGGCTGCGACGGGTGCTCCCAGGGCGACGATCACGCCGACGCGGATGGCGACGGCGTGGCCGACGCGTGCGACCCGTGCCCGCTCGACAACCCGGATGACCTCGACTCCGACGGCCACTGCGGCACCGACACCGACGTGCCTGCGGACGCCGACACGGCGGCAGACACGGACGCATCTTCGGACACCGACGCGGACACCGATGTGCCCGCGGACACAGCCGCCGACACCGACGTCGACACCGGCGAGACCGACATTGGCGATGACTCCGCGGACGACACCGACGCGGCCGACACCGACGATGTGGATCACGGCGAGTCTTACCTGGACGGCGGGCTGGCTTGGGCCGGCTGCAACACCGCGACCGGCACATCGCCGATGCCGTGGATCGGCCTGGGCGTGCTGTTCGCCCGTCGCCGCACGGCCCGTGGGGGTGGCCGATGAGCCGCGCCCTGCTGGCGCCCGTCGTGTGCCTGATCGCGTTGCCGCTTGTGGCGAGCGCGCAGGAAGGGTTCGACGCGCACGCGCTCCAGATCGCCGCGCTCGACGGCGACGCGCGCGACCCGCTCCTGGTGCAGCGCCCCGGTCGCTTCCGCGGCGGCGAGTGGTTCGCCGGCGGTGTGTTCGAGTTCGCGCAGGGCCTGCTCGCGCAGACCACCGTCTTCAAGGATGGCCGTGCCGAGCGGTCGCCGTGGCTGACCGACCTGTTCGCGCTCAACGTGTCGGCGGGCGTCGCCGTCCACGAGCGGGTTCGCTTCGACGTGGCGCTGCCGCTGGTCTTTGCATCGCGCGGCGTCGACGGGCCCAACGGGGTGGACGTGGGCGACCTGCGGGCGAGCACGATGATCGCGCTGCTGCGTCCGAAGGCGGGCGACCTGGCCCTGGGCTTGGGGATCGAAGGCCACCTCGATCTGCCGACGGGCGCGTCGCGTGAGTTCCTCGGGCAGCGCACCGTCGCGGGCGGCGCGAGCGTCGCGGCCTCGTACGCGCTCGATCGGTTCACGGTCACGGCGGACGCGGGCGCGCAGCTCAACCCCGCCGTCGAGGCGGTGAACGTGCACGGTTCGGACGCGTTCGTCGCGGGCCTCGGCGTGGGCGTGCTCGCGGACAGCGCCACGGGCGTGACGCTGGAGGCGCGCGTGTCGGCGCCGTTCGTGAAGGCGGGGCAGATCGGCACCGAGACGCCCGCGGAGCTTCTACTCACCGCGCGCCACCGCTGGACGCAGGGCGCGTACCTGCTCGGCGGCGCGTCGATGGGCGTGTCGCCCGGCGTCGGCGCGGGCGCGTGGCGTGTGTTTGTGGGCGCCGGCTTTGGTCGCGTGAAGGCCGACGGTCCCGGCGATCAGGACAAGGACGGCTTCCTCGATCCGGACGACGCGTGCCCGGTCGACGCTGAGGTCGTGAACGGCTGGAAGGACGACGACGGCTGCCCGGACGCGCTCGCGGCGCTCGACGTCCGCGCCACCTGGAAGGGAGCGCCGCTCTCGGGCGCTGCGCTCACCCTCACGCCGACCTCCGGTGGTGAGGCGCGCGCGGCGGTGTCGACCGACGCGCCGACCCGGCTGGCCAACCTGACGCCGACGTCGACGTGGCGCGCCGACGCCGCTGTCGGCTGCCTGTCTGGGAGCGCCGAAGCGGGCGCCTTGGCCGAGGGCGCGGTGATGCCGCTGCCCGTCGCGCTCATCCGCGCGCACGAGGGCCGCGTGATCCTGCGCGTGGTCGACGCCCAGCACAACCCGGTCACCGGCGTCAGCGCCGAGTGGAAGGGCGCAGACGTCGGCTGCGTCGACCAGCCGACCTTCCCTGTGGACGCGAGCGGATCGGGCGCCGAGGAAGTGGGCGCCGGAACCCACGCGCTGTTCGTGACCGCGCCCGGCGCGGGCCTCATCCAGCGCGACGTGATCGTCCCGGCCGGGGGCGAGGTGGTGGTGGAGATCGTGCTGGCGCCGACGCAGGTCGAGGTGACCCACGACGAGGTCGTCACGCTCGAGGAGATCCACTTCGAGTTCAACTCCGACGTCATCGAGGCCGTGTCCTTCCCGCTGCTCGACGAGGTCGCGGCGACCATGCGTCGCTTCGATCTGACGGTGGAGGTCGCCGGACACACCGACGCGATCGGTTCAGGCGCCTACAACGTCGAGCTGTCGGGTCGACGGGCGGCGTCGGTGGTGCGCTACCTGATCGAGAAGGGTGTGAACGCCGACCGGCTGGTGTCGCGCGGGTACGGCGAGGTGGACCCGGTCGCCAGCAACGCCACCGACAGCGGTCGCGCCCGCAACCGCCGCGTGGTGTTTGTGATCCTCAAGCGGCCTTGAGCCCGACCGAGGGCGTGAAGCGGCGAAAGAACACGCGCTTCGCGGCCTCGGTCGCCACCAGGTACGCCGCCGTGATCCCCAGCACCGCGGCCAGGATCTCGGGGTTGAGCGGCACCAGGTCGAACCACCCGCCCCTCGGCAAGTACGGGAGTGCTAACGCGACCCCTGCGACCAGCGCGGTCAGCCCGACCATCAGGTTGGCGGGGCGACAGGAGTGTCCGACAGCCCGTGTAAACCCTTCTCCAGCAAGCTCCTCGGGTGAACGTGTCGTCGGTGAACGGTAGCCCAGGTCGCGGAACTGCGGCCGGCGCGACGGTCTCTGGGTGCAGCGCGTGGCGCCCGCCACCGTTCGTGCGCGCGCGGCGCAGGTACGCCTCGGCGCGGGGTAGCCCCGCAGGTCGCGTGGCGTGCGGCGTCAGCAGGACTTCCAGCGGCCCCTGGGGGGGAGGGCATCGCGGCTTCCTGGGCGGTGACATCGCCCTCGCTCCCATGGTTGGGGCGTCGACCGTGTCGTCCGGACAAAACGTAAGCTGGACGTGGGGTGATTGTGTAGCGGTGGTGCGCGCGTGGTTCACGTTAGGAGGTTGTCCATGCGCACCCTCGTCATCGGCGATGTCCACGGCTGCTCCCGCGAACTCGACCTGCTCCTGCAGCGGGTCGGTCCAGATCGCGTGGTCTACGTCGGCGACCTCTACACTAAGGGGCCGGACCCTGCGGGTGTGTGGAAGCTGGTCGCCGCGAGCGGCGGCGCTGCGGTGCGCGGCAACCATGATCAGCGCCTTGCCGACGTGGTCAACGGCCGACGGCCGCATGACAAGCACGGCGCCGCCTGCGCTGCGGCGCTCGACGCGGCCGATCCAGACTGGCGCGCACACCTGGCCGCCATGCCCACCTGGATCGAGGACGTGGCGGGCTTCACGGTCGTCCACGCGGGCGTCCACCCGTCGGGTGACTTGGCGGCGACCACCTTTCGCATGGCGATCACCATGCGCCGCTTCCCCGACGAGGACGTGTCGCCGCACTGGGCCGACCAGTACGTGGGCGAGCGCCGCGTGATCTTTGGGCACGACGCGGTGCGCGGGTTGGTCCGGCGTGAGCGTGACGGTCGCCCGTGGGTGATTGGCCTGGACTCCGGCTGCGTCTACGGCGGCGCGCTCACCGGCTACATCCCCGAGGAGGATGGTCTGGTGTCGGTCGCCGCAGCGCGGGTCTACAAGTCGATCGGGTAGCGCCGGGGCGCGCCTACCAGAGCTCGACGCCCCGCTCGTCCGCTTCGGCGATGATCATGGTCGCGTTGTCGCCGCCGCCGCGCTCGTTGGCGGCCGTGACCAGCGCACGACAGGCCGCGTCGGGGGACAGGTTCATCGCGGCGTGGCCGATGCGATCGGCCACCTCGCCCTCACGCGGGTCGACGTAGTCGGTGATGCCGTCGGTGCAGAGCACCAGGCGCTCCTCCGACCGCAGCACGAACGACGTGTGGTGGGCGGGGAAGGGGGCAGGCTGCGCGCCCTCGTCGAAGTGACCGAGGTAGCGGACCAGCGCGTGGCCGTCCGAGTTCCAGGACCGCGCGTCGGCGTCGCACCACGACAGGAAGCGCTCGCCGCTCACGTTGTCGTCTGCGGTGAGCAGCGACACGCCCCACGGGCCGACCAGGTAGGCGCGGCTGTCGCCCAGCCAGGCCAGATGCACGCGGTTGCCCGAGATGACGGCCGCCGTGAGCGTGGTGCCCATCGGCATACGGCCGGTGAGGTCGCCGCCGGCGGCGCGCAGGGCGTGGTCGCAGATGGCGCGGTTGGCCAGGTGCAGCGCGCGGTCCAGCAGGCGCTGCTCGACGATGCGCTCGGCGGGCACGGCCTGCCACATGCGCGCGATGGCCTGCACGGCGAGCCAGGAGGCGATGTCGCCGCGACCGGCGTCGGCGATGCTGATGCCGTCGGCAAGCACGAGCAGCGCGTGGTTGCCGCGGACGCCGACGAACAGCGCGTCCTGGTTGGTCTGGCTGAGCAGCAGCTTGACCCGGCCGATGTGGCTGTCGTAGCCAACGCGCACGTGGGCCTGAGCGTCATAGGCGCGGGCGCGGTCGAGCTCGGCGGCCTGCACGCTGGCCCACTGGCGGGCCCAGGCCAGGGCGGTGGGGCGCTGGGCGGGCGTGGCGCGCATGGCGGCGAAGAGCGGCGCGAGCGTGGACGGGGGCAGGTCCGGGACGCGGTGGCGGACGTGCGGGAGGACCTCGGCCGGGTCGGTGATCGCGGGGAGCGAGCGGCCCAGGCAGACCTCGAGGAGCACGACAGCGGCGGCGCGGATGTCGGCCTCGGGCGAGGGCTCTTCGGCCCACGGCGCGCTCGACGGCCCGTTGTCCTCAAAGCGGATCGAGCCGTCCGGGTTGAGGATCGACGACTCGCTGGTGGGGTTGGCGACGCGACCCTGCCCGTGGCAGAGCGCCAGCGCCTCGGCCATGGCGCGACCGAGCGCGGCGAGCGCGCGGGGCGGCGGGGCGGCGTCAGCGAGGGGAACGGGCGCCAGCGGAACGAAGATCGCGATCTCGTCGGTGCCGTGGTCGTGGACCTCGACCTCTTCGTCGAGCGGACCGCGCTGCACGATGCTCGTGAGTTCCATCTCCTCGGCCTCGGGGGCGACCGCGGTGGGAGCCAGCTGGACCATGGCCGGGGCGGACTCAGTGCGCAGGTGCAGCCACTCGCCCTCAAGAGACAGGCGAGGGTCGGACTTCACCAGCGACTCGGCGGATCCCCACCACCGCACGAAGGTCTTGGCGGTGAACAGCTCGCGGCCGACCAGCCAGTCCATGATGTCGCGCAGGCGCTGCGGGGCCGCGAGGTCGTCGAGCAGCCAGACCAGCGCGTCGGCCGGGCGCTCGTGCAGGACCGTGCGGAGGGCGTCTTTATTGACGACGGCCCGGTGGAAGAAGCCGTCCGCGCCGCACACCGAGTAGACGCGGCGGAGGTTCTCGTTGCGGACCTTGCGCGGCAGGTGCCCGCCGTCCCGCTCCCACGACAACGTCACGCCGTCGTCGTCCGCCGACTCGACGCGCGCGAAGCCGAACGCCGAGTGGTAGAGCGTGGTGCCTGGGGTCAGGCCGTGGGTCTGGAGGATGGGGCGCATCGGCCGCCGTTAACACGGTCGGACCGCTTGCCCCCCTCACAGGGGTGTCCCACGCCCGGAATGTGGTTTCCCCGCCGCAGGTCGTGGGACCTGCGTTAGCGGGGCGGCGGAGAGCAGGGATGAACGAGACGACCGGAAAGGCCAGCCGGCGCGCTGCCGTCGCCTTCATCTTCGTGACGGTGACGCTGGACATGCTCGCCTTCGGGCTGGTGGTGCCGGTGCTTCCCCGCCTCGTCGTGCAGTTTGAAGGCGGAGATTACGGTCGAGCGGCCACCTTCACCGGCATCGTGACCACCGTCTGGGCGGCCATGCAGCTGCTGGCGATGCCTGTGCTGGGCGCGCTCTCGGACCGCTTCGGGCGCAGGCCCGTCGTGCTCTTCTCGACGCTGGGCCTGTCGATCAGCTTCGCCCTGATCGCCTTGTCGCGCAGCCTGGCCTGGCTGGTGGCGGCTCGCGTTGTGTCGGGCATCGCGTCGGCGAACATCTCCACCGCCAGCGCCTACATCGCCGACGTGACGCCGCCTGAGGGCCGCGCCAAGGCGTTCGGGATGCTGTCCGCCGCCTTCGGGCTCGGGTTTATCCTGGGGCCCGTGGTCGGCGGCCTGCTGGGGGATGGCGATCCCAAGCTCCCGTTCTGGGTGGCGGCCGGCCTCGCGCTGTTGAACTTTGCTTACGGGCTGTGGGTGCTGCCGGAGTCGCTGGCGCCCGAGAACCGTCGGCCGTTCACCTTCAAGAGCGCCAACCCGTGGGGCGCCGTGCGCTTCCTCGGCAGCCGTCCGGGCCTCCGCGCGCTGTCGGTGGTCACCTTCCTGGGCGCGGTGGCCAACGTGGTGTGGCCGTCGATGTTCGTGCTGTTCGCGGGCTACCGTTGGCACTGGTCGCCGCGTGATGTCGGCCTGGCGCTGGGCGGCGTGGGCGTGTCTTCCATGGTGGTCGGCGGCGTGCTCGTCGGGCCTGCGGTGCGTATGCTGGGCGAGCGCTGGGCCATGCGCATCGGCCTGCTGTGCGGGTCGATCGGGTTCGCGGCGATGGCCTACGGGCCGTCCGGGACGTGGTTCTGGATCGCGCTGGTGATCCAGATGCCGGCAGGCTTCACCAACGCCGCCGTGCAGGCGACCATGAGCCAGACCGTAGCGACCAACGAGCAGGGTGCGCTCCAGGGCGCGACGGGCGCGCTGCGCAGCATGGCCGACCTGATCGCGCCCGGGCTCTTCGCGGCCAGCTTCACCTGGGGCGTAGGGCCGAACGCGCCGTTCTCGATGCCGGGCCTGCCGTTCGCGATCGCGTCGGCGCTGCTGCTTCTGGGCGCGTTGGTGGCGCAGGGCGCCCTGTAGGCCAGGCCGTGCTAGTCCGCGCTCACGGAGTCCACGGCATGGAAGTGCGCGACCCGATCCACGGCGCCATCGAGCTCGACGAGTCCGAGTCGCAGCTGATCCACCAGCCCTTCGTCCAGCGCCTGCGCATGCTCAAGCAGGTGGGCTTCAGCTTTCTGGCGTTCCCGGGCGCCACCCACAGCCGCTTTGCCCACGTGCTGGGCGTGATGCAGGTCGCGGGCACCGCGTTCGACCGCGCCTACCGGGACTGGCAGTTCGAGGACCCGAACGCGCGCGCCCGCTTCCGCGCGGCCGTGCGTCTGGCGGCGCTCTGCCACGACCTCGGCCACGGGCCCTTCAGCCACTGCACCGAGTTCGCCATGCCCGACGTGTCCGGCTTGGGGATCTCCTGGTATCGGGGTACCCGCAGCGGCCACGCGTCGCATGAAGACTTCACGATCGCCATCCTGCAGCACACCAGCTTGGGCCGCGCGATCGACCAGTCCTTCCCGTGCACCTCGCGCCACGTCGCCGCGCTGATCAGCCATGACGTGCGCGTGGAAGACGACTTCTTCCGCGACGGCGGCCTGGACCATCGGCGCCTGCTCTCGCAGATCATCTCGTCGGAGCTCGACGCCGACCGCCTCGACTACCTGCCGCGCGACGCCTACTATACCGGCGCCCAGTACGGCATGATCGACGTGCGCTGGATCGTCTCGCACCTCACGGCGCACACGGCCCACGGTCAGGTCTGCCTCGCCCTGGACTCCGGCGCGCTCTACGCGTTCGAGCACTTCCTGGTCGCGCGGCACCACATGTTCCTGCAGGTCTACTTCCACCACACGTCGGTGGTGTACGAGGAGATGCTGAAGGCCTACGTGACGCAGTCGGGCGAGTGGTCGATCTCCACCGACCTCGACAAGTACCTGTACCTGGACGACGTCGCCCTGGAGGCCCACATGCGTGGGTCCTCGAACCCGTGGGCGCGCCGTATCGTCGAGCGGGCCCCGTACCGTCGCGTCGTCGAGCGGCACGGGACGCTGCCGCAGGTGCGCATCGACACTGAGCGCGCGCTGCTCCAGCGCGAAGGCATCGACTACATCGACAGCGAGTCCACCGGGCGCCTGTCGCGCTACGCCGCCGCGCGCCGCGCGGACGTGGACGGCACGCTCTACGTGAAGATGCGCTTGCCGGGCCAGCCGACCGCCAAGGTCGAGAAGCTCACCGACGCGAGCCAGGTGTTCGAGCGCTACGCCGACGAGCACAGCATCGCACGCGTCTACGTCGCGCCGGAAGATCGCGCGCGCGCGTTCGAGGTCCTGGCGTCCGTGCTCCCCTGACCGGGGCGCCATCCGCGCGGCGGGTATGGTAGAAGCTCCCAGGTGGACGAGGGAGTCTCCATGCGCGCAGCCCCGATCCTCTGGCCGCTGACCCTGGCGCTCGTGGCGTGCGGTTCGCCGCTCAAAGACGACGCCGACGGGGACGGCGTCTCCGCCGTGCAAGGAGACTGCGACGACGCCAAGGCCAGCGTCTACCCGGGCGCGCCTGATCCGTTCGGTGACGGGATCGACACGTCCTGCGACGGCGTGGACGGCGTGGATGACGACGGTGACCTGGCCGCCAGCATCGCGAGCGGCGGCACCGACTGCAACGACGACGACCCGACGATCCGGGGCCCGGGCACGCCCGACAACGCGGGCGACGCGATCGACCAGAACTGCGACGGCGTGGACGGCGCCGACGCGGACGGCGACGGCCTCCCGAGCGTGCCGACCGGCGGCACGGACTGTGATGACCGCAACCCCAACGTGAAGCCCGGCGCGCCCGAGAAGTGCAACGGGTTCAACGACGACTGCGACGCGACCACCACCGAGGCGGGCTTGGTCGCGGTGCTCGGTGGCGGCGACTACGCGACCGTCGGAGAGGCGGCGGCCGCGTCCGCCTCTGGCGACACGATCTACGTGTGCGCGGGCGCTGCCCCGGGCGTCATCCAGATCGATCACGACCTCACGATCCACGGGCAGGGTGGTCCGAGCGAAGTCAGCCTTGGCGTGGCCGACGGCAGCCTGATCACGGTGACGTCCGGCGCGGTGTCGATCGACGGCATCACGCTCCAAGGCGGGACCGGCACGGCGGTGGGCCCGACACGACGCGGCGGCGTGGCCCTGATCCAGGGCGGGACGCTCACGTTGGACACCACACCGATCGAAGGCGGCACGGCGGACGAAGGCGGCGCCTTCTGGGCGGGTCCGGGGGCGTCGCTGGTGCTGCGCGATCTGACGATCAGCGGCCCACGCGCTCAGCGCGGCGCCGCGATCCTGCTGCACGGCGCCTCGCTCGACGCGATCGCAGTGACGGTGGAGGACGCGGTGGCCGAGGAGAGCGGCTCGGCGATCTACGCAGACGCGGCCGACGGCGCGCCCGCCACCGTGTGGGTGCACCCGATCCTGATCCGCAACCTCGTCAGCGACAGCCCGTCGGACGGCGCGCTGGTCGACGTGCACGACAGCGAGCTGCACTGGACGGGCGGGGGTGTGTCGCGCTCACGCACCGTGGGCGCGCCGGTGCGGGTGATCGACTCCGACCCCACGCCGGCGATCGACGCGCTCATCACGGCCGCCACGTTCGACGTGAACACGTCGGACGCGGGCGCGTCGGCGGTGCTGGCGGTCGGCGTCGACCTGACCCTGGACGACGTCACCTTCGCCGAGAACACGGGCGGACGGGCGGCGCTGTTTATGCCCGACACGCGCGGCTCGCTCACAGTGACCTCCTGCACCTTCCGCTCCAACCAGGCGGACGCGGGCGCGGGCGGCGTGGACGCGACCACGGACAGCGTGAGCGTGTCGACCAGCACGTTCATCGGGAACGGCGCGTCCGACGGCGTCGGCGCGCTCTGGCTGACCGGCGAGTCGCCGGTGCTGGCTGATCTGACGGTGGGCAACAACCGCGGGACGGTCACCGGCGGCATCCGGCTTGAGGACTTCATCACGACGTCGCTGACGCGCGTGCGGCTCACCGCCAACTTCTCGGCGGGGGTGGCGGGCGTGTCGGCCGACAGCGCGAACGGCGCGCTCACGTTCGACGACGTGGACGCCACCGACAACTCGGGCGGGGACGTGGGCGCCGCCGACGTGCGCGTGCGGACGTTCGACGTGATCGGCGGCACCTTCGACGGCAACGAGGCGTCGGATGGCGTCGCGGGGATCGCGGCGCACGGCGGGCAGGTGAGCTTGGACGGCGCCGAGCTGCTCCGGCACATCGGCGTGACGGCGGGCGGCCTGTGGCTCGACCACTGCTCGACCACGGTGGACAACGTGCACATCACGTCCAATCGGGCGGACGTGGGCCCGGCGATCCGTCAGATCGGCGGCAGCCTGACGCTGACGGGCTGCGTCGTCAGCTCAAACGAGGCGACCGTGCAGGGCGTGGTGGCGGTGGAGCCGGACGCCGCGACGTCGCTGGTCGTGAACTCGGGCGCGTTCCACTTGAACCTGGCGCCGGTGGGCGGCGGGATCTGGTTCGGGCTCGACAGCACCTCGCCAGGCGTAGACACGCTGACCTTGGCCGACGTCGACATGGGCGTCGACGCGTTCGAGAACGAGTCAGACGATCTGGCGGTGGGCGACCCGGCCGACGTCCGCTGGGACCTGGGCGAGCACTCCAGCCTGACGTGCCGACCGAGCCAGGGCACCTGCGTGCCCTGAGGGCCGCTACGGCGCGAAGTGCAGATCGTCGAAGCCGATCTGGCCCGTGGGCGAGCCGACCGACTCGCCGAACTTTAGGCGGACGGCGACGAGTCGCGTCATGTCGAGGCCCTGACCTTCGCCGCGGAAGTCGCGCAGCGGGATCCGCACCGAGTTCCACTCGTTCGCCCAGCCCTGGCCCGCGCCCAGGCCGTCGCGCGGGTACGGGTCGGTCACGCCGCCGTAGTCCGCGGTGTTGTGGCTCACCGTGTGGCCGTCCGCATCCTCCAGCTCGACCACGAAGCTGAGCTCACCCGACAGCGCCACGGTGCCGGGGCTGCGGGTCATCTGCGACACGCGCATCGCGACCTCGCGGTAGCCGGTCACGTCGAGCGGATCGGTGAGGCGCTCCGTGTAGCTGGCGTCGGTGGTCCAGCGCATCACGAGGCCGCGCTCCCATCCGTCGCCGGACACCAGCGTCATGCCGTTCATCAGGTCGTTGCCGTTCCAGCCGAACTGCATGTCGCGGTCGTCGAGCATGCCCTCCAGCAGGTCGAGGCCGGTCGCCTCCACCGTACCACCCGAGGTGCTGACGTCGTTGCCGTCGTCGTTCTGGTAGTCGTCGACCCACCACGAGCCGGCGTCGGGCGCGTCGCGCAGGCTGACGGCCACGGTGTTGTCGACCGGGATGCCGACCGGGCGCCAGCCGTTGGGGTTGCGCGAGAAGACCTCGCGGTAGGCCTCGTTGCCCTTCACCTCCCAGGAGAAGAACGAGAGCAGATAGGTGAGCTCCGACGGGTGGAGCTGGTCGCGCGACAGCCGGTTGGGCCCGATGCCCTCGTCGAACGAGTTCACGCCGTCGTGGAAGACGTTGTGCGACGCGCCGTGGAAGGTGGCCATCACCACGTCGTCTAAGCCCACGCTGGCGATGCGGAAGGACTGGCAGAGCGGGCAGTCTGCGCCGCCAGTGACGTCGCCGTCGGCGCCGCCGTTCATCAGCATGTAGGGGCGGTCGCCGGGGCTCGCCTTCTTGATGCCGTCGAACACGGTGGGTGCGATCGAGGTGATCGCCTTGATGTCATCCAACGTGTAGTTCGTGACCGTGAACGGCTCGGCCCCGCCCGCTAGGCGCTGGAACGCGCGGACGACGCCCTCGCCGCCGCGGCTGTGGCCGATCCAGCCGATGCGGTGCGGGTCGATCAGGCCGGTGAGCGCGCCGTCGAGCGCGGTGTCGCGGTGCCCGAGCAGCCAGTCGGTGTTCGCGAGCGTGGTGCGGCTGGCGGTGAGGATGCCGGGGCCCGTGTTGTTCGTGTGCGACATCACGACGAAGCCGTACGAGGCCAGGTGCGCGCCGATGAAGCCGTACCAGCGGTAGTCGTGACCGTTGCCGTGGCTGATGACGATCAGCGGGGCGGGCTTGAGCGCCTCCGGCAGATCGGTGGGCCACCAGATCTCCTCGTCGAGCCAGTTGCCGCCTGAGGTACGCGCCATCTGCGGCGTGTACGGCCCCGGGGCCGACAGGTCCTTCGCCACCCAGAACCCGGCCTGCGCGCCGAACCCGTCGATCAGATCGCCCGGGTCGAGGTGCCCGTCCTTGCCCCAGTCGACGACCACGTCGTAGGACATCGGGTCGCCGTTGCCGCCGTCCGTGGGCGGCGCCCAGGCGATCACCCGCGCGTTCGACGGGTCGGCCGCGTCGACGCTGAGCGGCTCGGTGCCGCCGGACACGTCCACCAGTGTGTTGTCCAGCGCCCACTCGTCGGGCGTGCGGTGCGCGACGATCGCCACGTCGGCGTCCAGGCCCACGCGATCCAGGTGCAGGGTCGGGTCGACGAGGACACCCACGCGCTCGTCCTCGCGGAATAGGTCCACCGTGCGAAGGTGGGGCACGTCGGGGCTCGGTTCGCCGGCCAGATCGGGCGCGTCGAGCGTGGCGAGCGGCTGGCTGGCGGGCGCGCACGCGCCGCCCTCGGCGACGCCCAGCGGCGTGGCGTCGACCTGACCGACGCCGCCGCGCGGGGCCGTCACCAGCACGGTGAGCGGCAGGTCGGCCTCGGTGACGTCGAACGGGGTCTTGAGCGGGTTGCCGTCCACGTCGGCGAGCAAGAAGCGGCCGGTCACGTCCACGCGGACCGAGCCTTCGCCGACGCCGTAGAGCACGAGCGGGCGCATCTCAAAGCGGACGGCCGTACCGGCGTCCTTGGTGCGGCGCAGCGGGATGAGCGGCGTGACGCCGGGCGTGGTGTAGGGCGCGGACCAGGAGGGCGCGAGGCAGGTGGGGATGGGGTCACCGCCGCTCCCGTCGGTGTCGGACTTGTCCTTACCGCCGCCCGATCCACCCGAGGCGCAGGCGAGCACGAACAGCAAGGGCGTCACGCGGGCAATCGACATCGGCACTCCGAGCCCACAGAGACTACCGCACCTGGGGACGACCTGCTGTCCGACGTATGTAGGCTCGGGGTGTTAGTCGGTCGCCCCGGCCGGGAGGGCCTTTGTCCAGCGTCGTCGATCTGCTGACTGAACTCGTTCGTGAAGCCTCGGCGGCCGCTGGCTACGGCGACGTGGAGCTGGCCCAGGAGCCGCCGGTCCCCACCGCGGACCCGCGTCACGGCGACTACCAGAGCAACCACGCGTTCCGGCTGGCCAAGCACCTCCGCCAGAACCCGCGCGCCGTGGCGTCGGCCATTCTGGAGAAGCTGCCGCCGCACCCGGCGGTCGGCGGCGCTGAGGTCGCGGGACCGGGCTTCCTGAACTTCCGTCTGACCGACGCCTGGTTGGGTCAGGAGATCGCGCAGCGGGCCGCGGACGCGCGCTTCGGCGTGCCCACCCCGGGTGACGGTCGCACGCTTGTCATCGACTACAGCTCGCCGAACATCGCCAAGCGCATGCACGTCGGGCACCTGCGCTCGACCATCATCGGCAATTCGCTCGACCGCCTGCACCGGTTCCTGGGCTGGAACGTGATCAGCGACAACCACGTCGGCGACTGGGGCACCCAGTTCGGCAAGCTGATCGTGGCGTGGCGTCTGTGGCGGGACGAGTCGGCCTACGCCGAGGATCCGATCGCTGAGCTTCAGCGCATCTACCAGAAGTTCGGGACCGAGGTGGAGTCCCACCCCACGCTCGCCGATGAGGCGCGCGCCGAGACCGTGAAGCTCCAGGCGGGCGACGAGGCGAACCGGGTCCTGTGGGCCGAGTTCTGCGCGGCGTCCATGCGCGAGTTCCAGACCGTCTACGATCGGCTGGGCGTTCACTTCGACGTGGTCTTGGGCGAGAGCGCCTACGGCGACGAGCTCGACGCGTTGGTCGATGGCCTGATCGAGCGCGGCATCGCGAACGAGTCGCAGGGCGCTATCGTGGTGGCCTTCCCGGACGACGAGCAGCTCAAGGACAAGCCGCTGCTGATCCGCAAGCGGGACGGCGCGTCGCTCTACGGCACCACCGATTTGGCGACCGTGCAGCACCGCATCGCCACGTGGAACCCCGAGCGCGTCGTCTACGTCACCGACGTCCGGCAGCAGCAGCACTTCCAGCAGGTGTTCGCCGCCGCCAGGAAGATGGGCGTCGACCTGGACTTCCGCCATGTCTGGTTCGGCATGCTGAAGTTCGCGGACGGCGCGGTCGCGTCGACGCGGAGCGGTCAGACCGTCAACCTCGTCGACGTGCTCGATGAGGCGGCGCGGCGCGCGCGCGTCGTGGTCGACCAGCGCTCCGACATGATCCCGGAGTCCGAGCGCGTGCTGATCGCGGAGGCGGTCGGCGTCGGCGCCGTGAAGTACGCCGATCTGTCCCAGAACCCGCAGTCCGATGTGGTGTTCGAGTGGGACAAGATGCTGGCGTTCCAGGGCAACACCGCGCCGTACTTGATGTACGCACACGCGCGCTGCCACAGCATCCTGCGCAAGGGTGGGCTGGAGGGCTACGAGCCCGTCCCCGTCGAGATCACGCATCCCACCGAGCGCGAGCTGATCCTGGCGCTCTTGGGCCTGCCCGAGGTGATCGTCGCGGCGGCGTCTACCGCGCGCCCCAACCTCCTCGCGGACCACGTGTTCGGGACAGCGCAGCTCTTCGCCAAGTTCTACCTGGACTGTCCCGTCCTTCGTGACGACGTCGAACCCGCCGTCCGGGCGTCCAGACTCACCCTCGTCATCGCGACCGCGCGCGCGATGGAGTTGGGCCTGGATCTGCTTGGGATCAAGCCTTTGAAGCGCATGTAGGATCAGCGTGCGTGCGACGGGCTACCACCCGCGGATCGGCGTGATACGGTCGCGCGACCGAACGGCACTTTATGACTGAGACCGCAACAGGCACGGCCGGAATCCCCGATACGATCGGGCGGTACCGTATTGTCCGCCCGCTCTCAAAGGGTGGGATGGCGCTGGTCTTTGAGGCGCGCCGCGACGTGTATGGCGGCGTGAGCCCGCGCTTCGCGCTCAAGGTGATCCTGCCGGACTTCGCGAACTCGAACACGTTCCGCGAGCTGTTCATCAATGAGGCCCGGCTGGGCGCCCAGATGCGGCACCAGAACCTCGTGCAGATCGTGGACTTCGCCGAGGACAAGGACCGCTGGTTCATCGTGATGGAGTACGTCGAGGGCCTCACGCTCTCGAAGGTCATCTCCACCGCCGCGCGCCATGATCTGGTCATCCCGCTTCACGTGCTCTGCGAAATCGGAAGACAAGCCTGTGAGGGGCTCCACTTTGCCCACCAGGCATCGGACGGCGCTGGGCAGCCGCTGGGCCTGATCCACCGCGACATCAAGCCGTCCAACGTGATGGTGACGGCCGAAGGCGGCGTGAAGATCCTCGACTTTGGGATCAGCAAGGGCCGCCTGCGCAACGAGCGCTCCGGCACCGTGAAGGGCACCTGGGGCTACATGGCCCCCGAGCAGGCGGTCGGCGAACGCATTGGCCCGAACGCGGACATCTTCGCGTTGGGTATTGTGCTGTGGGAGATGGCCGCTCGCCGCTCCATGTTCAAGGGCTACGCCGAAGAGGACATCCGAAGGCTGCTGTCCGAGGATCACGCGTCGCGTGTCGTCCCCACGTTGGACGCCCAGTACTCGCCGCTGATCAAGGTGCTCCAGCGCGCGCTCGCCCGTCACCCGCGCGAGCGCTTCGCGACCGCCGCCGACTTTGGTCGGGCGCTGTCGGATCTGCTCCCGGACCCGGTCACCGTGCGCGACGAGATGTCCGGCTTCTTCGCCGAGGTCGACGCCATCCAGCGGCGCGAGCAGCCCAAGCGGGTCGCAGTCCAGGCCGACCAGGCCGCCAATTCCGAGAGCCGCCCCAGCCCCAGCGGCTTCTCGCTCGACGGCACCCGCGAACATCGCGACACCATGTTGTTGTCCGGCCTCGCTGGAATGACCGTCGTGGTGATCGCGTTCGTCGTCGGGTTTGGCCTGTACCGCATGCTCGCCTCGCACCCGGACCCCACGCCTTCGCCGCCGGACCGTCCCGTCCCCGTCGAGCCGGCCGCCGTCGCGCCCTCCACGCCACCTCCCACCGTGGAGCCCGCGCCCGCGGCCAATGCGCCTGTGGCGAACACGCCGTCCGGCATGCTGACCCTGGGCGCCGTGCAGAAGGCCGACGTGTACGTGAACGGCGCCCTGCTGCTGCCGCCCTACGGAGAGCCTCGCAGCTTCCCGGCGGGCCGCTACATCATCAGCGTGGTGTCTCCCGACGGCCGCCGCGTGACCGTCGCGCTCGACCTGCCCGCCGGCAAGGAGATCAAGCGCATCTGGGACTTCGAGCACTGGAAGTGGAAGTAGGTCGCTCGGTCAGCCCGCGCGCTTGAGGAACTCTTCCAGGCCGCGTTGGATCTGATCTCGGCAGCGACGGAACTGGAAGGTCCAGCCGCCGATGGGGTCTGGGATCTCCGCGAGGCCCGCGAACGGGCCCAGCTGCAGCACCTTGTCGGCGCCGTCGGGGAAGAACTCGCGCACGTGACCGGCGTGGTTGAGCTCCATCACCAGGATGCGGTCCGCCCAGGCGACCAGCTCCTGGGAGATCGGCTGGGACCGATGCGTGCGCAGGTCCAAGCCGATCTCGCGGCAGACCGCGACGGACTTCGCGTCGGCGGGCCGGTCGACCAGCCCGAGCGTCCCGGCTGATTTGGCGCGAACATCGAGCCCCATGCGATCCCCGAGCATCGGGGCGATCGCCTCGGCAATCGGGGAGCGGCAGATGTTGCCGCTGCACACCATCAACAACTTCAAGGAGATCTCCCGTCCAGGTCTTCGCGGATGGCGAGGAAGTGCAGGCGGCGCGCCGCGATCAGGTCCCACCAGACGACGTCGCCGTCGATGGTCAGACCGAGCAGATGAGCGCCGCCCAGGTCAAACGTGGCGGAGCGGAGCGGGGTGAGCCCGAGGCCAACCTCCGGGCGGTTCTGCAGGTCGTCCCACACCGTGACGCCGAGGCCGTCCGGCCCGGGCACTGCATAGTGGTTGCCGTCACCGGTCCAGGCGGTGCCCCCGCCGCCGGCCCCGGCGCTCCCCCAGCCGTAGACGTCGCCCCGGAACCACGGCACCAGCTCGTGGGTGCGGGGGGCTCCGGACGCGCAGCTCACCAGCCAGCTCTCGTCACGCTCGCGGAATGCGGCGTCGGTGGCGCTGCCTCCGCACGCGGTCCAGCGCCGGTCGCTCTGGCCCGTCTTGCGATCGACCTGCCAGACCTCGCCGTGCCCGGTCACCACCGACAGCGCGCGACGGTCGGCGTGGATCGCCAGCACCGGACCGCCGTCGCCGAAGGCCCAGGTGTCCGCGCCCCACACGAGCCGGCTGTCGGACAGGCCCTCGACGAGCGTGCCGTCAGGCGCGAAGGCGAGCGCCGTGACCCGGCTGGGGTGCTTGGCCAGTCGGCTGGTCGTCCCAGCCGCCAGGTCGGCGATGAGCACGCCGTCCGGCGTGACGACCGCCGCGCGCTGTCCGTCCGGCGCGAGCGCGAACTGCCAGCGCCGGTACCAGGAGCCGGCGGGGTAGGCCGCGTCCGCGTCGAACAGCGGCAGCGCCGTGCGGCCGACCACGTCGCCCGACGTGGGGTCGACCCGGAAGATCGCAGACGCGGCGCGGTCAGCGCTGATCACCGCCATCACCACCGTGCCTGTCCAGGGGTCGTAGGCGGCGCCCACCGCGCCCTGTCCGACCACGCGTCCCGCGCCGTCGGCCAGCGTGCGGGAGGAGGGACGCCAGGTGCGCAGCGTCACGTCCGACGCGGTCTCAGGCTTGCGCCACGCGAGCGCCTCGTCGTCTGAGAAGCGCAGCGCGGACGACTCGGCGAGCGTGGCGTAGTCGATGCGCCAGCCGCTCGAGCCGTGCCACGTGACCCGCCAGGTGTCCTCGGCGCCGTCGGCGTAGCGCAGCCGGATCAGATCGCCCTCGCGGTCGATCACGGTGGCCTCCGCCAGCTTCTCGGCCACGTCGGCGTCGGTCCGGATCCACTGGTCCAGCCACTCCGCCCAGTGCCGGTCGTCCAGCTCGTGGTGGGCCTCCATCCAGGTTCCCACGTCCAACTCCACGCCCACGCGAAGACGCTGGCCGATCGCCCCGCGTCGGCGAATGTCCGCCAGGAGATCTCGGACGAAGCGAGTCCGCTCATCACACGACGAGCAGGTGGTGGGTTCGACGCCCACGATCACGGGCTCTGCGGTGGTGTCCACCAGGAACGACAGCAGGGGAGCGCCGTCGACCACGACACGCGCCGGGCCCTCCTCGCGCGACACATGAACGATGCCGCCCGCGCGCTGGAGCGCGAGCGTGAGCGGGCCCTCAGGGGCGAGCGCGTGCATCCACGCCGTGCGCGCGGTGTTCGACCAGCCGATCGGCCGGGGCCGGATGTGCGCCTCGATCCATGCGGTGTCGAGCGACCCGTCGTGGGCGTGCTGGAGCAGGTCGGCGACCACTTCCGCGGCGGGGTCTCGGCCCACGTCGTCCTCCCCGGCGCGCGCCGCCACGCCCCACACCGCCCACGCGAGGACCGCGAGGCGAGGGAGCGTACGACCGTGGGACAGGGCGGACACGTGCGATCAGCCTCGGTTGGGCGGGGTGAGGGCCCCGTCGATGATCGCGTCGACCACGGAGGGGTCGGCGAGCGTGGACAGGTCGCCCAGGTTGGAAGGATCGCCCTCGGCGACCTTCCGAAGGATGCGGCGCATCACCTTGCCCGAGCGGGTCTTGGGCAGGCCCGGCACCAACTGGAAGCAGTCCACCCGGGCGTGTGCGCCGATCGACGTGCGGATCGAATCGTGCGCGGCGCGTTCCAACTCTGCGGTCCAGGCGACGCCGGGCTGCACCACGACGTAGGCGTAGACGCCTTGGCCCTTCATGGTGTGCGGGTAGCCGACCACCGCGGACTCGGCGATCGCGTCGACGCTGACCAGCGCAGACTCGAACTCGGCGGTGCCCATGCGGTGGCCGCTGACGTTGATTACGTCGTCCACGCGCCCGGTGATCCAGAAGTAGCCATCCTCGTCGCGGCGGCAGCCGTCGCCCGTGAAGTAGTACGGCGGGACCTGACCAAAGTAGGTCGACACGTACCGTTCGTGGTCGCCCCACACGGTGCGCGCGATGCCGGGCCACGGCCACTCCAGGCACAGCAGGCCGCTGCCCGGGCCGCGCACGCGATCGCCGCGCGCGTCCACCAGGAACGGCTCGATCGACGGCATGGGGAGCGTGGCTGAGCCAGGCTTCTGCGGGGTCACCGCGGCCAGCGGCGCGATGCAGATGCCTCCCGTCTCCGTCTGCCACCAGGTGTCCACGATCGAGCAGCGGCCCTCACCGACCACCCCGTGGTACCAGATCCAGGCGCCCGGGTTGATCGGCTCGCCAACCGTGCCCAGCACGCGCAGCGACGACCGGTTGGAGCGCTCGACGAACGCGTCGCCGGCGGCGGCCAGGGTGCGTAGCGCCGTGGGCGCCGTGTAGAAGATGGTGAGCTTGTGCCGCTCGACCATGTCCCAGTAGCGGCCGGCGTCTGGGTAGAGCGGCGTGGACTCGAACACGAGCGTGGTCGCCCCGTTCGCGAGCGGCCCGTACACGATGTAGCTGTGGCCGGTGATCCAGCCGATGTCGGCGACGCATGCGTAGACGTCGTCCTCGCGCAGGTCGAAGACGTGCTGATGGGTGAAGCTGACCCAGGTCAGGTACCCGCCGCAGGTGTGGACTAGGCCCTTGGGCTTGCCCGTGGAGCCGGACGTGTAGAGGATGAACAGCGGGTCTTCGGCGGCGCACTCGACGGCGCGATGCTCCGCGGAGGCAGGCTGGACGATCTGGTGCCAGTCGACGTCGCGGCCCTCGACCCAGCCGACCGGCCCGCGCGTGTGGCGCAGGACGACGACGTGCTGGACGTCCAGGCCCAGGCAGGCGTGGTCGACCGTGGCCTTGAGCGGGATCTTGCGACCGCCGCGCAGGCCCTCGTCCATGGTGATCACCACGCGCGCGCCGCAGTCGATGACGCGATCGCGCAGCGAGTCCGACGAGAACCCGCCGAACACCACGCTGTGCACGGCGCCCAGGCGGGCGGTCGCGAGCATGGCGACCACGGCCTCGGGCACCATGCCCATGTAGATGATGACGCGATGGCCCTTGCGGACGCCCAGGTCGGACAGGGCGTTTGCCGCCTTGCAGACCATCGCGTGCAGCTCGGCGTAGGTGATGCGGCGCACTTGGTCGGGCTCGTCGCCCTCCCACAGGATGGCGACCTTGTCCCCGCGGGTGGCCAGGTGACGGTCCAGGCAAGACTCGGTCACGTTGAGCGTGCCGTCCGCGAACCACGCCACCGGCTGCTCGCCGATGTCGCGGAAGCTCCCCTCCAAGCCCAGCGTAGGCGGCGTACGCCACGCGATCCGACGGCGCGTCTCCGCCAACCAGAACGCGTCCGGGTCGTGCTGCGCGTCGGCGCGCATGGCACGCCAAGCGTCCAGGGTGGTCAGCGGGTTGGGCGAGCGTTGCCTGGTGCCTTCAGGCACCGGGAAGATGTCGTCGTGCATGGGGACCCCACCGTCGGAATCTACCGCGTCCGGCGCCGCCGCGCGTGATGCCAGAGCAGTCGGAGGTAGTCGACCATCACATCGAGCCCCAGCTTGCTGTGTCCTGCCACCCGTGGCCGGAACGGCGTGGGCACTTCACGCAGGCGAACGGAGCGATCCACCGACATCAGCACGTCGAGCAGGATCTTGAAGCCCAAGCCTGACACGCGGTCGCCTGCCTCGGCGAACAGGTCGCGAGGCGCCAGGAAGTAGCCGGAGAGGGGGTCGCCGAGGTGGATTCCGGACGCGCGCTGCGCCAGGCGGATCCCCAGGTTGGTCACCCAGCGGCGGTAGCCCTTCAGCCCGGCCAAGGTGGCGCCGTCCTCAAAGCGGCTGGCGACCACCACCTCGGCCACGCCGTTGGCGTGCAGCTCCAGCATGTGCCGGAGCGTGCTGGGGTCGTGCTGGAGGTCGGCGTCCATCACCGCGACGCGGGGCGCGCGCGCCATCGCGGCGCCTTCAAGCACGGCGGACGAAAGCCCGCGCCGCCCGACCCGGTGCAGGAGGCGAACCCGAGGGTCCTGCGCTTCGATCTGCCGAATGGCCTCGGACGTGCCGTCTGGTGAATCGTCGTCGACAAACACCAGCTCCCAGTCGAGCCCGGCCAGCGCGGCGTCGATCAGGTCGACCAGGGGCCGTACGTTCTCCCGCTCGTCGAACGTGGGGATCACGAGGGTCACGTGGGGGGAGGGGCGGAGCGCCACGGGGTCGGTCCCGCTCACGTCCGCCGCTCGCGCGGTTGTCGAGACGACGAGCCGCTCACGCGTGGGCCTTTTCCTTGGTCTTGTCGGCCAGGCCGCGGGCGCCGAGCAGGTACTTCAGCGAGCCGAATGCCAGCTCCCACTCGCCCAGGTCGGTCGCCCGGTAGAGCAGCCGGTTCTTCAGGTACCGGGTGAAGATGCGCGGAGAGAAGTAGTACTTCAGGTAGAACTCGCGCTGCAGGCGCTCCAGCTCCTCGCTGCTCACCTCGGACGCGTTGAGGTGCTGCGTCTCGTAGTGGTTGAGCTCGTTGAGATCCGTGATTCGCTCGCGGTAGGTTTCCCAGGTCTTGCTGCCCGGGTACGGCGTGTGGAACGCCACCTGGATCATGTCCGCGTCGATGTCGCGCGCGTAGCGCATGGTCTCCGCGATGTCGTCCAGGGTCTCGGTCGGGTGTCCGAGCATGTAGTAGGCGGTGAGCTGAAGGCCGCTCTTGCGTATCATGCGGGCCGCGTCCAGCATCTCGGGCGCCGTCTCGTTCTTGCGGATCTGCTTGAGGATGCGGGGCACGCCGGACTCGATGCCCATCTTCACCGCGGTGCAGCCGCCGCGGACCAGGGCGTCACAGACGTCCTTGTCGAGCAGGTCGGCGCGGGTCTGGATGGTCCAGTGCATCGGCAGCTTCTTCTTGGCCAGGCCGTCGCAGATGTCGATGACGCGCTGCTTGTTGAGGCTAAACACGTCGTCGATCATGTACCAGGCGGTGATGCCGTGGTCGGTGTGCAGGCGGGCCATGTCGTCCACGACGCGCTCGGCGCTGTGGGCGCGGTAGCCGCGGCCGTAGGACTGGCGCAGCGTCGGCGAGCAGAACGTGCAGGGGTAGGGGCAGCCGCGGCTGGTGAGCAGGTTGCCCCAGCGCACGCGGCCCATCTGGGGGACCGACACGCTGCGCATGCGGTAGCGGTCGGTGGGGATGCCGCGCGGGTCGATCAGCGGCAGGCCGTCGACATCGCTGATCTCGCGGCGGTTGCCGTTGGTGATCAGGCCGTCCGGGCCCCGCACCACGCTGCCGTCGATGGAGGCTAGGGTGGCGCCGTCGAGCAGCTCGCCAAAGGCCTCCTCGTACTCGCCGCGCAGCACGCCGGTGTAGGCGGTGCCGTCACGGAGCAGGTGGTCGGTGGCCTCGCTCGCGTGCTGACCGACGCCCACGATCTGCAGGTTGGGGCGACGCTCGGCGACCAGCGCCGCGACCTCGAAGGCCAGACCGGCGGTGGGGGTCATGGTGTCGAGCAGGACCAGGTCCGGGTTGGTGCTGGTGATGCGGTCGACGATCTCGTCGCGCTTGAGCGGCTCGACGTGCAGGTCGCAGACGTCGACGTTCCAGCCCTTCTTGCGGGCGATGCCCGCCGCGTAGAGCACGGCGCACGGCCACATGAGGTCATGCGGGTGAGAGTTCTGGAAGGTCATCCAGGGTGCGAACCGGACGATCGTGACCTTAGGCGCGGTGCGGACGTTCATCGGGTCCCTCGGGGTGGCCTTGGCGCCATTCCGTGCGCGCAAGCGGAGAGGATACCGAGTTCGGGGGCCCGCCGTCTAGGCGTGGTGTCAAAGGAGGTCGCCGGAGGCGAGGTTTGCGCGAGGGACGCGCTCGTTACGGCTCGACCGCTCGCGGGGCGAAGTGGGGTCTGTCGCGCGGCGCGGCGCGTTCAAAGGCCCCTGCCGCTACTCAGGCTTCTGCTGTTGGGTGATCATGCTGAACTCGCCATGCGAGGTCGCGGGCAGGTTCGGCACCAAGCCCGTCACGCCGGCGTAGGGCACGTCGATCGTGACGGTCAGCATCATCCACTTGCGGTTCACGCGGTGCCAGTCGGCCCCGATCACACAGCCCACGCCGCACGGGAGCCCTGCGGCGCCGAGCGCGAAGCGCGCCTCGGAGATGGCGGCCGCTTCGATCTGGTCGCCCGTCGGGGTGACACCCTCCAGCACGCTCGCGCCCGTGCGGCAGGCGTCCAGGGACGCGCGCTGCATCACGTGCGTGCGGTGCATGAGCAGGCTGAATTCCACCACGCCCAGCACCACCGCCAGCAGGAACGGGACGGTCAGCGCGAATTCGATCGCCGCGACGCCGCGACGTCGCGCGCTGTGGGGTCCGCGGATCATGGGGCCTCCCTCTGCCACTCGAGTCGGGCGACCTGCACCGTCGTGAGCGTCCGTTGCCCCACGAAGATGCCGAGCATGGGTTCAAAGTCACGGGTCACGACGCAGACCAGGCTGCGCTGTGGCGGCGTGCCAAGGGTGTAAGCCTGGAACACGCAGGTCAAGCAGTCGGGGTCGCCGAGCGCGGTGAGCACCTCGCGCATGCGGTCCGACGCGCGCGCGATCACCAGGCCGATGTGCTGGTCGGTGTCGCCGGGGTCGACGATCGCGCCGTCGCGGCAGCCGACGTTCGCGGCGTTGTCCAGCGCCGAGTACCGGTAGAACAGGTAGCCAAAGTCGATCAGCGCGAAGATGATGCCGAGCCAGATCGGCAAGGTGAGCGCGAATTCGATCGCGGCAGAGCCACGGCGTGGCGTGAAGTGTCGCATGGTGCGTCTCACTGCACGATCGCGAGCGGGATCTCGCTCACGATCTGCGCGAAGATGCGGGCCAGCTCGGTCGAACTGTTCGTCCGCACGTAGTAGCCGTCCCCGTGGGCCATCTGGGGCATCATCGGGTCGTCCTCGATGAGCGACACGACCCAGGTGTTGACCTTGTAGTCATTCCACAGGCTGTTGGAGGCCGCCACGCTGGCGGCACGTACCTCCGGGATGGAGCGGGGCACCGGGCCCAGGTATTCGGGCCAGCGCGCCTCGACGTAGCCCTGGCTGCGCCGGATGTTGCCCGACGTCGCGCCGAGCGTGTTCGGACGTCCATCGGTCAGCACGATCATCGCGCGGTAGTTGGCGCCGCCCGACGCATTCTCGAACATGCGCTTGGCGAGCAGCATGCCCGTGGAGTGGTCGGTGCCCGACTCGTCCGTGTACTCGCGCGGCATCGCCGGGTAGCACCCGCCGACTGGGCTGTTGAAGTTGTTGGCGTTCGCGGAGTTGTTCAGGACGCAGTCATTGCCGTCGCTGTGGTTGACGTCGCGCCCGGCCTTGCTGGCGATGTTGAGCAAGGACCAGTTGGCGCGCACCGCCGCCGCGTTGGACGGGACCGCGACGTTCGTGAACGGCGTGTACTCCCACGCGTAGCGGTTGGTGAAGATGCTCATCCCCACCTCGTCGACGTCGCTCGCACTCTGCGAGATCATGTCGAACGCGGTCAGCACGGCGGTGCGGGCGTTCCTGAAGTCGCGTTCGCCCCAGCTGCCGGTGACGTCGAGCACGATCGCGAACTGCAGGCTGCGGGTCGCGGACGTCGCGGTCCGCTGGACGCCGAAGGTGGTGTATCCGAACAGCTTCGCGAACAGGTAGCCGATGGCGTTCCCGCCCTGCCGCGACACGGTGACCCGCACCGCGTTGGGTCTGGCCGCGCCAAGCTGGAACTGTGGGTTGGAGAGCGAGTCGTCCCACGCGCCGAACTGGACGCTGTCGAGCGTGGGGCTGTGGCCGGCGACCCCATTGACGCTCACGATCTCGGCGGCGGCGTTGCGCGCCTCGTTCTGATCGCCGGTCTGGCGGAGCATGATCAGCGCCGCCTGCGACGCCGCGTCCGCGACGCCCTGCGCCTGCGCCTGCGCCAGCAGCACATACCCGATGTCGATCGTCAGCGCGGCGAACCCCAGCACCGCGATCAGCGCGACGGCGAGGAGCAGCGAGTAGTTCCCGCGACGGGAGAGGATGGGGCTTCGATCGGCGCGCGAAGGTCGGCCCTCCGCTGAGCGCGCGGGTTTCATCACAGACCTCCGGCCGCGTGGGGGAAGAACATGTGGCCGAGCTGGACCGCCGCCGGGCCGAGCAGCACCACGAAGAGCGCAGGGAGGATGAAGATGACCATCACGACGGTCAGCGCGGGCGACGCGCGGGCCGCCTTGGTCTCCGCGTTCAGCGCGCGACGACGGCGGGTGAGCTGGGCGTGCGCGCGCAGCGACTGGGCGATGCCCGAGCCGAAGCGCTCGACGACGCCGAGCACGTTCACCAGCGCCGACAGCTCCACGACGCCGGTGCGACGCTCAAGCGTGCGCAGCGAGTCCAGGCGAGAGACGCCCGACGCAAGCTGCACGTTGAGCACATGGATCTCGTCGGCCAGCTCGACGGACGCGACGCCGATCTCCTGGGCGACGTGGCGCAGCGCGACGTCGATGCCGAGGCCCGCGTCCACGCAGGTGACCAGCATGTCGATCATGTTGGGGACCGCGGCGCGGATGCGGTCCTGACGAGCGTGGCGACGGTAGGCCACGAACCAGGACGGCGCGTAGTAGCCGACGCCTGCCGCGAGCACGACGACCATCAGGCTCAGCGCCAGATGGTGTGGGCGGAACAGCAGCCACATGGGGCCCGGCAGCGCGAGCGCCAGCACCGCGCGGACCGCGTAGTACAGGGGGAGCGCGGCGTTGGCGTCGTAGCCGGCCTGCACCAGGCGGTCGCGCTCGGTCTCGCGGTCGACCAGGTCGTAGGGCGCGGCCAAGGTGCCAAGCGTCCTCACGACCGGCGCGGTGTCCGTCGGCGTCATCACCGCGGAAGGTAGCTTGGGGCTAGGCGGCGCGGCGCGCGCGTGGGTGAGCGTCCAGACCGTTCCGGTCGCGGCCAAGACAGAGAGGAAGCAGCCCGCGGCGACGGCGGCGGCGGGGGAGAGGAGGGTGATCATGCGGACACCCGCGCAATCCGGCGCATCAGCAGCACGCCGGTGGTCATGGCGACGAGACCGAACACCAACAGCCTCTGTCCGAGCCCGGGCTCCAGCAACGGCAGCAGGTAGCCAGGCACGAACAGCGACAGGCCGGCGGCGGCGAAGAAGGGCAGAAGCTCCAAGATGATGGCCGACATGCGGACCTCGGCGGTCATGGCCCGGACCTTCTCATCGAACACCACGCGCTCGCGCACGGTGTCGCCGAGCTGCTCCAGGATCTCGATGAGGTTGCCGCCGGTCTCGCGGTGCAGGAGCACGGAGCTGGCGAACAGGCGCATCTCAAAGCTGTCGGGCATGCGGCGCATCAGGCCCTCGAGGATCTCGCGCAGGTCGATGCCCAGGCGGTGCTCTTCCGAGGCCGGCACGAGCTCCTCGCCGATGGGCGCGGGCATCTCGACCGCCGCCATGCGCAGCGCCTCGGAGAAGGCGTGGCCCGAGCGCAGCGCGCGCGCCATCAGGTCGAGCGCGTCGGGGAGCTGGTAGGTGACGAGCTTGGCGCGCGCCTTGGCTTCGCGCTTCAGCCAGAGCACCGGGATCAAGCCCAGCGCGAGCCCCGCGAGGCTCTGAAGGCCGCCGGTCGCCCAACCGAGCGCACCCACGCCGCCCAGCGCCAGGAGAAGGGACGTCGCGACGACCGACCCCACGCTCGCGTGGGAGCCCGCGCGCAGCGTCAGGGTGTGGAGCCAGAGCCCGACCGATCCAAAGATCTTTCCGACGCCGTCTACCTCGCGGATACGGACCAGCTGACGCGGCGCCTCGCCCGCGCCCAGGCGACGGCTGAGCTCGAGCGTGTCCGCCTTTCGGCGCGCGTTGGCGCTGAAGTAGATCAGCGCAGCGATGCCGAGCACCAAGGCGAAGAGCCCGAACGCGAGTGTGTTGGCGAACATGGTGACCTCCTGATCAGGCCGGAGCGATGAACTGGAGGGAGCCTTCAGGCAGCTCCAGTCCGTACTCGGCGAGGCGGGCGGCGAAGGTGGGACGGACACCGGTGGACTCGAAGAAGCCCTGGACGTGGCCGGCGGCGTCGACGGTGGTCTGCCGGAACCGGAAGATCTCCTGCGTCGAGAGCGTGCCGCTCTGCAGGCCGGTGATCTCGGTGAGGGAGACGATGCGGCGTCGACCATCTGTGTGGCGCTGCACCTGCACCACGAGGTGGAGCGCGTCGGAGATCATCTCGCGGATCGCGGGTCCAGGCATGTTGCCGAGGCCCAGCCCCACCATCGCCTGCAGGCGGCTGAGCGCGTGGCGAGGGCTGTTCGCGTGGATGGTCGAGATCGATCCCTCATGGCCCGTGTTCATCGCCTGGAGCATGTCGATCGACTCGTCGCCGCGGATCTCACCGACGATGATTCGGTCGGGGCGCATGCGCAGTGCATTGCGGACGAGCGCGCGAGGGGTGATCTCGCCCAGGCCTTCAAGGTTGGGCGGACGAGTCTCCAGACGCACGACGTGGTGCTGCTGAAGCTGCAGCTCGGCGGCGTCCTCCACGGTGACGATGCGCTCAGTGGCCGGGATGAAGCCAGACAGCACGTTGAGAAGCGTGGTCTTGCCGCTGCCGGTGCCACCGCTCACCAGGATGTTGAGCTTGGCGCGGACGCAAGCCTCAAGCATCTGCATCAGGGGCTCGGGGATGGCGCCCAGGCGCACCAGATCCTCGCGGCGGATCGGGTTGATCCCGAACCGACGGATCGAGACCATGGGGCCGTCGAGCGAGGCAGGCGGGATGACTGCGTTGAAGCGGCTGCCGTCCGGCAGACGCGCGTCGACCATCGGCGTCGACTCGTCGATGCGACGCCCGACCGCGCCGACGATGCGGTCGATGACGTGCATCAGGTGCGTGTCGTCGCGGAACTTCACGTTGGTGAGCTCCAGCACGCCGTTGCGCTCGACGTAGACGACGTTCGCGCCGTTCACCAAGATGTCGGTGATGCCGGTCTGGCGGAGCAGGCGCTCCAGCGGACCAAAGCCAAGCACCTCGTCGAGGATGTCCTCGATGGCCTCTGCCTGGTTCTCGCGGGTGACGGGGAGCGCGCGCGCGGTCACCATGTCGGTGAGCGTGCGACGCAACTGCGCCTCCAGCTCGGGTCGGGCCATGGACTGGACGACCGCCAGGTCGAGCGAAGCGACCAGCTCGGCGTGCAGGTCGCGCTTGATCTTCTCGAAGGGCGATTCGGAGTCGGAGCTGTGCACGTCCTTGCGCAGCATGTCGACGACGCGGTTGCTCATGGGCGGTTCCTCGGTGCAGGGGGGCGGTTCACGGCTTGTGGGACCACGGCCAAGAGAGTCGATGGGAGGCGTGATTGGTCTCGCCGCGCAGCGTGTGCCAAAGCGACTGAAGGGCGCGGGTGATTCGTGCGTGCGGAGCGACCTCCCACAGCAGATGCCCGCGGGTGTCGACGCGTGAGCAGGCGTCGACGTCCGCAGGGAGGCTGACGGCGACGGGGACATGAAGCTGGGCGGCGACCTCCGCTGCGGGCACGCCAGAGCCCTCTTCCACCTTGTTGAGGACCAGCCGAACGTTCGACGGGCGGACGTCGAGGTGACGCAGCAGCCCGAGCACCCGCTGCGCGTCGCGCAGCGACGGCACATCGGTGGTGCTGACCAACAGGATCTCGTCGGCGGTGAGCGCGGCGGACATGCTGACCACGTCCATCCGGCTGCCGGCATCCACGATGACCACGTCGTAGTGCTCGCGGAGGAACAGGAGCAGCTTGGTGGTTTCGTCGGCGTTGATCTGATGTAGGTCGGTCAGATCGTAGGGCTGGATGAGGACGTGCAGGCCGCTCGGGTGCACCTCCACCGACCCGCGGAGCAGGTTCGGGTCCAGACTGTCCATGCGATCCAGCAGCAGGTTGATCGACCGGTCCGAGTGCAGGTCAAGCGCGCCCGCAACGTCGCCCTTGCACAGGTCGAGGTCGACGAGGCACACGCGCTTCTCAGCGGCGAGCGACGCCGCCAAGTGCGCGGCGATCAACGTTCCACCGGTGCCGCCCTTGGCGGCGAGCACCACAACCAGGCCGATCCGTCGGGGCGTGGGCTCCGTCGTTGCCGGCGTTGGCAGAGCTGCCGCAACGTCGGTGGGGAGCTGGCTCATCGCCGGCTCGGTGCAGGGATGCGGTGTCCCTCCGCGTCGTACTGCTCAATCGTGCTCTGACCACCGCGGATGATCTCCATGCTCTGGCCGGGGGCGACAGGAGCGGGTGCGATTCGGACCGCGTTGGAGCGCTTGCGCTCCAGGCGGCGTTCCTGCGCCTGAACGACCGGCTGAGGGAGCCCGAGCAGCGCGTTCGTGATCAGCGGACCATCCTGTCCAAGCTGCGCGAAGTCGTCGCGTGCGCGGAGCGCCAGCTCGATCTGACCGCGGGACGCGGCGAGCGCGACCTCTTCAGCCTCTGCGGGCTCGACCTCCAGCGTGACGAACACGTCGCGCTCGTGCGCGCGCTCCTGACCGGCTGACTCCTTCTCCAGCGCGACGCTGGTGACGACGTCGTCGTTCACCGCGATGACGCGCACCCCCTGCAAGATCGTCTCGGTCACCCAGTCGGCGGCGAGGTCCTTGGTGTCCGGGCGGATCGTGACGATGACGTCGACGAAGTAGCCGGGGCGCAGCAGGCCGCCGACGGCGGACGCGTGGCTCGCGCGGATGGTGACCGCGCGCGAGCCCGGATCGATCACCTCGTTGAGGTGCAGGTCGGCGCCGCCGATGGTGAGACGCTCGAACCGGACAGGCTCACCGACCAGCACCTTGTCGCCGACGGTCTGGCCGAGCACGGTGTCGATCGAAAAGAAGAGCTGGTCCAGCGACGTCGCAGGGGGGCGCTTGTCCATGCGCACATCGTCGTGCGTGATCACCTGACCAGGACGCAGGTCCTTGGCCGCGACCACGATCATCACGTTGCCCGCGTCCTGCTGCACCTCGTTGAGGCGACTCTCGTAGCCGCTCACCACCCACCAAGCGGTGTAGGCGGTGGCGGATGCGAGCAGCACCGACAACGTGCCGAAGAGCATCGCACGACCGCGCGCTCGGGTGATGGGGACGGTGGATTCTGCGCCGGATGGACTGGTCATCGGATTCCTCGCGCGGAGTGGATTGGAGCTGAAGGCCGATTCACGGTTTTCGATGAGGAGGGCTGTGCGAACGATCGGCGGGCCCGCACGTTGCGTGCCAATACACGCGCGAACAATCACGCCGCTTCTCCCTTGTTTTAGGAGGGCTTTCTCCAGAATGTCCCACGCATCCCACAACTTCGCGATGTGTGCCTCGACGCTGCGCATCGCGGCGCCTACCCACAAACGGGGGGTAGGCGTTCGCGCGAGCGTGTCAACATGCAGACACTAGGGAGCCGGTCGTCGACGCGTCATGTCGCTGGGCCACGCTTCGTTGGCGAACCTTAGTCTCAGATCCGAGACGCGACGTCCTCGATCGCGGCGGCGATCTCCGTGGGCACTTCTTCCTGCAGAAAGTGTCCAGCCTGCGTGCGCGTGACGCGCGCGTGCGGGATCGATCGCTCGACGTGCGTGCGGACGCGACCGAGCACCGGATCCTTGTCTCCCCACACGATCGCCGACGGTCCGCTCCAGGTGGAGACGAAGTCCGCGATCATCTGGAGCTGCGGCACGCTGACGTGGTCGTGCGAGTCCGGCACCATGCGCGCGAGCGCGAGGGGCGCTTGGTTCAACCACGGCGCGCGCAGCGGCCACTTGTAGGCGAAGGCGACGTCACCCTGGATGCTGCTGCGATCACCCTGCGCTCGGTCGAGCGCGCGCTGCGGGTACCCCAGCAGGCGGAACGCCACGTCGCTCACGATCGGCTGTCGGGCGAACTTGTGAAAGGCGGTCGGCTTGAAGTCCGCCTTGGGCGGGCCGAGCACGGTGTTGAGGATGACCATGCCCGCCAGCCGGTCCGGTCGCTCGGCGAGCGCGCGCACGCCGATCGGCCCGCCCCAGTCCTGGCCTACGAAGACAAGGTCCCTTAGGTCCATCAGGTCGATCAGGTCTGTGATCCAGCGCCCGTGGTTGAACAGGGTGTGCTGGTTGGTCGGGATGCGGCTGGAGAGGCCTAGGCCCATGAGGTCGGGGGCGACCAGCCGGTAGGGCTTGCCCTCCAGTGCCTTGAACACCTTGCGCCACAGGAAAGACCAAGTGGGGTTGCCGTGCAGGAGAAGGACGGTCCGCCCCTCACCCTGGGTCATGACGTGCATCTCGCGTCCGTCGATGCGCACCATCTGGCGCTCGACGTTTGAGGGCAGCTGCCTCTGGATCCGGTCCGGGAGGGGCGGCGGCATGGACAAGGGACACCTCGTACGGGCACGACCCAATGGTAACGCGACTTGCGGAGGTTGCCGCGGTAGAGTCGCCGCGCCTTTTTAGTCTTGGAGAGCCGCACATGTTGTTTCCGGCGTTGTGGATGCAGATGGCCTTCGCCATGGACGGACAGGGGCTGGTCCACTCTCCCACCCCGATCGGGCAGCGGCTGATGTCGCTGGCCGGTGTGTTCGGCTTCGTAGGGCTCGCCTGGCTGCTTCGGGAGCGGGACCGCAAGGTGGACTGGCGCCCGGTGCTTTGGGGCACGGCGTTTCAGTTCGCGGCCGCCTTGATCATCCTGTCGCCGGTGGTCTCCAACTTCTTCTACACGGTGATGGACTCGGGTGTGAACCGCCTGCTGGCCTTCACCGAGGACGGCGCGAACTTCCTGTTCGGCACCATCGAGCCGCACGAGATCATGGTGGAAGGCAAGCTCCAGACCTTCGCGGGGGTGGTGTCGCCCCCCATGAAGAGCTTCGCGTTCTGGATCCTGCCCACCATCATCTTCTTCTCGGCGCTCATGAGCGTGATGTACCACCTGGGCATCATGCAGTTCATCGTCCGGGTCATGGCCCGGGTGATGGTCAAGACCTTCGGGACGAGCGGCGCGGAGAGCCTCTCGACGGCGGCCAACATCTTCGTGGGCCAGACCGAGGCGCCGCTGCTGGTGCGGCCGTTCGTCGCCACGATGACGCGGTCCGAGCTGATGTGCGTGATGGTGGGCGGCTTTGGCACCGTCGCGGGCGGTGTGATGGGCGCGTACGTGAAGTTCCTCCACGGCATCCCGGGTATTGCCGGACACCTGATGATCGCGTCGATCATCGCGGCGCCGGCCACCATCGCCATCGCCAAGGTGATGGTGCCGGAGACCGAGGTCCCCAAGACCCGTGGTGAGGTGAAGATCGAGATGCCGAACGCGGCGTCGAACGTGATCGAGGCCGCCGCGCTGGGCGCCACGGACGGCATGTCCCTGGCGATCAACGTGGGCGCCATGCTGATCGCGTTCGTCGCGCTGGTGAAGATGGTCGACTTCTCGATCGGCGCGGTGCCGGTGGTCTTCTGCGGCGACGTCACCACCCTCGGCTACACCTGCGCGGCGGGCGTCCACGCCGCCCCCATGGACCTGGCCCACATCTTCGGGTGGGTCTTCTTCCCGCTGGCCTTCCTGATGGGCGTGCCGCTCCAGGAGTGCGCCACGGTCGGTCAGCTGCTGGGCGAGAAGGTCGTGCTGACCGAGTTCGTCGCCTTCTTCCACCTCGGCCAAATCGTCGACGGCACGACGCCGCTGGTGCTCTCGGAGCGCACGGCGGTCATCGCCAGCTACGCGCTCTGCGGGTTCTCGAACTTCGCCAGCATCGGCATCCAGCTCGGCGGGATCGGGGCGATGGCGCCCGAGCGTCGCGGTGAGCTGGCCAGCCTGGGCCTGAAGGCCATGGTCGCCGGCATGTTGGTGAACTGCATGACCGCCGCCGTGGTCGGCGTGCTGCTGTAGGGCACGGACCGGTCCGTCCGGTCTGCGCCAGCCGAGCCTCTAGCCTGACGGATCGAACGATCGATCCCGTCGGGCCGACGTGGCTTTAGTCGAGCAGCTCGGCGTCCATCTTCTCGCGGCGGTCGTCCAGCCAGCGCATCACGCGCGCGGCGGCCCGCTGGCCCAGCTTCCGGATCCCGTGCGGAACGACCTTGGACTGCGCCTGGAAGGCGAGCGCGGCGGCGATCACGGCGGGGCGGAATGGCTGGGATTGCAAAAAGACTCCGAGGCAAAGGGGAGATGCGCGCGTTGAGGTCCGCCAAGGCAAGGGGGGGAAGAGCCACGACAGGCTCAACGCGCGCATGTTCAACTGAACTTGGACTCAATGTCGCACAAAGGGGACCCCGATCGGGTGCCTCCCTTCGAACAAGTTGCGTCGGAGGGGAGGGCGGTGGCGAATCAACTGCCTGCCAAGGGGGTGCGCGGCAGGCTGCTAGACGCTACCGTAGCCCCGGTTTGTCCCCACCAACCAGGGGCGTCGAGGCGTCATGCGCATCACGCGGCTCGAGCTGCACGGGTTCAAGTCCTTCGCGGACCGAACGGTGTTCGCGTTCGGGCATGGGATCTCGTGCGTGGTCGGGCCCAACGGGTGCGGCAAGAGCAACGTCATTGACGCGCTCCGCTGGTGCATCGGCGAGCAGTCGGCCCGCAGCCTGCGCGGCGACGACATGCAGGACGTCATCTTCGCGGGGTCGTCCGACCGCAAGCCCGTCGGCTACGCCGAGGTGGCGATCACCTTCACGTCCGAAGGCGGCGACCCGTTCCCCGGCGACTACGCCCGCTACACGGAAGTCCAGATCGCCCGCCGACTCTACCGGTCTGGCGCGTCTGAGTACCTGATCAACCAGACCCGGGTGCGCCGCAAGGACATCCTCGACCTGATCATGGACACGGGCATCGGCAACGACCTGTACAGCTTCATCGAGCAGGGTCGCATCGACAAGATCGTCTCCGCCAGCCCGGAAGACCGCCGCGCGCTGATCGACGAAGCCGCCGGCATCGTCCGCTACAAGAAGCGCCGCGAAGAGGCGCGCCAGAAGCTGGAGGCCACCTCCACCCAGCTCGACCGCGCCGCCGACGTGTCCGACGAGATGTTCCGGCGCCTCTCTACCTTAGAGAAGCAGGTCATCAAGGCGGCCCGCTTCCGGCAGCTCCGCGCGCTCGTCCGTCAGGAGGAGATCCTTCTCGCGCTGGCTAAGCAGGCCGATCTGGCCGAGGTCCGCGAGGAGGTGGGCGGCCGCCTCACCGAACTGGGCACCAAGGTCACGACGCTCGACGCGTCCGTGATCGCCAAGACCGACGACGTCATCCTGCGCCAGGGCGAGGTCGACGTCGCCACCGCCGCCGCCGAGGACGCCCGCGAGACGCTGGCCGAGATCGACGCCCAGCGGCGCGAGGCGCTCGCCACCGCCCAGCTTCAGGAGCAGCGCGCCAACGAGCTCGGCACCCAGTTTGACCGCGCGCGCGAGGACCTGGAGGACGACGCACGTCGCCTGGCCCAGGCCGAGGAGTCCGGTCGCGCCGCTGAGACCGAGCTGAAAGACGTTGACGCTGCCCTGGGTGGCGCCACCTCGCTGGCCGCCGGGGCGCGGGTTCGATTGACGGAGACCTCGTCGGCGCGCGACGAGGCGCGGGTGGAGTCGCGTTCGGCGGAGGCGGCGGCGGGCGAGGCCGCGGCCGAGCGGGCCGAGCGCACGGCCCGGGTGGAGTCCCTCAAGGCGCGCGCGATCGAGCTGCCCGAGCGTATCGCGCTGGTTCGTGGGCGCCTGGACGCATCCGCCGACGAGCGCATCATCCTGGACAAGCGCATCGCGGTCGCGCGCAGCGTGCTCGAAGATCGAAGCGGAAAGATCGCCGAGATCGACGCCCGTCGTGCGGCGGCGGCCGAGGAGCTGGAGTCGCGGGTACGTCGCGATCTGCACGCCAGGGACTCGGTCCGGAAGGCTGAGGCGGACCTCGACGGCGCGCAGAAGGCGCTCGCCGAAGCGATGGCGGCCGCCGAGGCCACCGCGGGTCAGGCCGACGAAGAGGTTGCGGCGCGCGTCGGGCGCGTGGCGCAGCAGGAAGAGAACCGGGTCCGCGACCTGGAGCGCGCCGCCGCACGCGCGCTCTCCGAGACCGAAGACAAGGAGCGCCACGAGGTGGCCAGGGCCGAGCAGGCGGCGCGCGCCGCGACCGAGGCCGCGCGCAGCGGCGCGGATTCGGCGCTCGGGCAGTGGCGCACCCAGACGGAGGCCTCGCTCGCGCGTGACGAGGCCGCGCGGGAGCAGGCCATCGATCAGGCCGTCGCGACCGCCACCAAAGAGCTGGACGCGGCCGAGAAGGAGGGCATGGCCTCGGTCACCGCTGAGATCGCCGCGGCCCGAGAGCGTCGAGACCAGGCCGAGGCGCGCCTGACCGAGGCGCGCGCGGCGCTGCAGGACGCCGACGCCCGCATGGCGATGGCCGTGAAGCGTCGCCGCGAGGTCGAGGGCCGGATCGCCGCGATGGAGGCCGAAGAGGCCGCGGCGGGCTCGCGCGATGCCGGCGGTCGCGCCGTGAAGGACGCCGTGCCAGACGCGCCGCGGCTCCTCGACGCCCTGAAGAAGGCGGGCGTGGATCCGGCGACGGTGTCGACCCTGGTCGGCGATCGCCTGCTGCTCCCGGCGCTCGGCGACGGCGTGCTCGGCCGGGCGGCGGCGGCGGCGCGCAAGGCTGGCCGGGCCCGGGTGATCCTGGCGGGGCGCGCGGCTTCGCTCGACGCGTTGATGGCCGGCGTGGCCGTGGTCGACACGCTGGAGGCGGCGCTCGCGCACCACGTCAAGACCGGCGGCGCGGCGGTTGTGCGTGAGAGCGGCGAGCGGGTCGACTCCGACGGCGTCGTCCATCTGGGCAGCGCGGGCGAAGAGGCTGAGGCTGCGGTCGCGCGTCAGGCCGCGCTGGATCAGGCGCGGGCGGACTTGGACGCCCGCAGCGCGGACGTCGCGGTCGGTGAGGGCGAGGTGACGGCCGGGCGTGCGCGGGTCGAGGCCGGCTCCATCGCGGCGCGCAAGGCCGCTGAGCAGGTGGACGCCTCGGAGCGTTTGGCCCGCGAGCGCGTCGCGACGCTCATCGCGTCCGTGCGCGCGGCGGGTGAGGCGCGGATCCGCGATCTCCGCCAGCAGCGCGCCGAAGGTCGGGGCGCGGCGCGCGCGGCGTTCGAGGCTGAGCTGGCGACGCGGGTCGCGGGGCGCGACGAGCAGGTGGTCCGTGCCCGTGGTGAGGCAGACGCGGGGCTGGCCAAGGTGCGCGAGTCACTGGTCGCCCGCCAGGCCGAGCGCCGGACGGTGTTCGAGGCTGAGCGCGAGGCCCGCCGGGTCGAGGTCGCGGCCAAGCTGGAGGCGGCGCGTCTCCAAGCATGGGAGGCGGTCCGCGCCACCACGGCCGACGTCGCCGTGCGCCGCGAGCGGCTTCGCGAAGAGACGGACGGGCTCCGCGTCGCGCTCGAGAAGTCGCGCCGTCGCGCCGATCGCGAGGCGATGGACCTGATGGAGGGCCGCGAGGCGGTCGCCGTCTGCACCCGCGAGCGCGCGGCGGAGGATCTGGTCGTCGTGCGCGTCCAGGCCGAGCGCGACGGCGCGGAGGAGTCCAAGCGGGCCCTGGATGAGCGCGTGATCGTGCTGACGAGCGAGCGGGAGACGCTGGAGCGGTCTCTGGCCGAGGTCTCCGCGGCGCTCGCCGAGCAGATCGCCCGGCTGGACGCCGTGCTGACCCGCGCCGCTGACGCCGAGGGCGCCTTGGCCGCCACCCGCGCCCGCCTGCTGGAGCGTGAGGCCTCGGCCGACGCCGCCCGTCAGACCCTGACCGACGCGGACTCGGCCCTCGCGTCCTTGCGGGAGCGGCGCGCCGCCGCCGAGGCCACCTCCGCCGCGTCCGTTCGCGAGCGGGAGACGACGTCCGTGCGGATCGAGGGCGCCAGGCAGCGCCTGGGCGAGATCGAGATGCTGCGCGCCGCGGCACTTGAAGCCCTGCGGGACGCCAACGAGCGCGCCAACCAGCGGGCGGATGAGCGCCAGATCGCGGTCGTCCGGCTGGACGCGGCCCGCGAGCGCATGACCTCCGTCCGCGTCGCCTACGACACCCTCGTGTCTACCCTTAGGGAGGAGGAAGCCGCGCTCACCCAGGCGCGCGCCGACTTGCTGGCTGCCGAGCAGCGTCATCAGGCGGCGGTGGGGGAGCTGGAGTCCCTCCGCGCCCGCATCGAGGAGCGCTACCAGCTCGACCTGCCCGCCGCGCTCGAGCAGCTCATCGCGCGCAGCGGCCTGGTGTTGGAGCCGCCTGACGACGTCCGCGAGCCCGTGGAGGTGGGCGAGCGCAAGGTGGATGCGGTCGGCGCCCTGATCATCCGGCCCGAGATGCTCGACGACGAGGTTGTCATCAAGGACTTCGTCACCCGCATCGAGGAGCACCGTCGGCAGCTGTCCTCGCTCGGCGACGTCAACCTGACCGCGCTCGAGGAGTACACGGAGCTCGCCGGCCGCTACAAGGAGCTCGACGGCCAGCGCGCCGACCTCGACGAGTCGGTCAACAGCCTGAAGTCGGCGATCGCCAAGATGAACAAGACCTGCCGCGAGCAGTTCCGCGAGACCTTCGACCGGGTGAACGAGGCCTTCAAGACGGCCTACCCCAACCTGGTCGGCGGCGGTGAGGCGCGACTGCAGCTGACGCAGGAGGAGGATCTGCTGGAGACGGGCGTCGAGGTCGTCGTCCGTCCGCCGGGCAAGCGCCTCCAGACCCTGTCGCTCCTGTCGGGTGGTGAGAAGGCGATGACCGCGATCGCGCTGCTGCTGGCGCTGTTCTCGGTGAAGCCGTCGCCCTTCTGCGTGCTCGACGAGGTGGACGCCCCGCTCGACGAGGCGAACGGCGCCCGCTTCAACGACATGCTCCGGCAGATGTGCGACAAGACCCAGTTCCTGGTCGTGACGCACAACCGCAAGACCATGGAGTGCGCCGACACCCTATATGGTGTGACCATGCCGACCCCGGGTGTCTCCACCCTGGTGTCGGTCCGAGTGGACTAGGGAGGACATGGTGCTGCCTGGACTCGCGCTGATCGCCGATGTGCCGCCGCTCGATCCGACCGGACCGCTCGCGCCGCTCCTGTTGGGTGGCGCCGTCGTGCTGGGGCTAGGCACCTGGGCCCTCCTGCGCCGTCGCGCGCGTCGCCGGCTTGAGCACGCGCAGCGGCCGGACGTCCCCCGCATCGCGCTGCCGCCGTCGATCGTCGCGGAAGGGCCTACAGGACTGACCGCGCGCCTGCGGGACCGGATGTCGCGCACGCGAGAGGCGCTCTCCACCCGCTTCGACGGCTTGTTCGGTCGCGTGGTCGATGAGGCGATGCTGACGGAGCTGGAGGAGACCCTCCTGACCTCCGACGTCGGCTTGGCCACCACCGAGCGAGTGCTCGACAGCCTCCGCGCGCGGGTGCGGGGCGGCACGACCGATGGCGCCGTGCTGCGCGCGGGCCTGCGCGACGATCTCCGCACCATGCTCTCGTCGGTCTCGGCCCCGTTTGGGCCCGGGCCTGCGGAGGGGCCGTTCGTGATCCTGGTCGTGGGGGTCAACGGCAGCGGCAAGACCACCACCATCGGCAAGCTCGCCGCGCGCTTCGTCCGGGACGGCAAGAAGGTGCTGGTGGCCGCGGGGGACACCTACCGGGCCGCCGCTGCGGAACAGCTCGCGATCTGGGCGGATCGCGCGGGGGCCGAGATCGTGCGCCAGGGCGAGGGCGCGGATCCGGCGGCGGTCGTGTTCGACGCGCTCGACGCCGCCAAGTCGCGCGGCGCCCAGGTGGTGATCATCGACACCGCCGGCCGCCTGCAGACCAAGAAGCCCCTCATGGAGGAGCTGACCAAGATCCGCAAGGTGATCGACCGCAAGGTGCCTGGCGCCCCGCACGAGACCATGTTGGTCCTGGACGGCACCATGGGCCAGAACGCCATGTCGCAGGCGCGCACCTTCCACGAGGCCACGCCCATCACCGGGGTCGTCGTCACCAAGCTCGACGGCACCGCAAAGGGCGGCATGGTCTTCTCGATCGCGCATGAGCTGCACACGCCCGTGAAGTGGATCGGAATCGGGGAGGGCGTGGACGACCTGCGCCCGTTCGAGGTCGACGCATTCGTCGACGCGCTGTTGTAGCCGCCAGAGCGGGCGAATCGCGTTAACCAGACGGCGTTCGGGGGTCCGGTGAAGGTCAGCATCCAGCTTCGCGGCCAGACTTACACGGTCCGCAGCGATCAAGACGACGTCGATCTCCATGAGGTCGCCCGCTACGTCGACGCGCGCATGCGCGAGGTCTCGGGCAGCACGCGCACGCTCGACGACTACACGATCGCGTTGCTCGCCGCGCTCAACATCGCGAGCGACTTCCGCCGCTTGCAGCGGCAGGTCGACACAGATCTGTCGGATCTGGATCGCGAGCTCGCCGCGGCCACGCTGCTGCTTGAGTCCGAGGCCGGTGGCCCGGATGGCGACGAGACGGACGGGGCAGGGGCGTGAGCGACCAGCCTGCGGCCACCTCGGCGTCGCAGGCGGCGGACGTGTCGCGCACCACCGCCAACCAGGCGCGTGTGGCGTCGCTGGTGGTGGGCGTGGGCGCGCTCGGCGTCCTGCTCGTTGCGCGGTGGCTGGATCCATCGGCGAGCGGTCACTCCACGCACCTGCAGCTCGGTCTGCAGCCTTGCACGTTCCTCGCGGTGACCGGCTGGCCCTGTCCCATGTGCGGCGCCACCACGACGTTCGCGTTGCTCGCGGATGGACGGGTGCTGCAAGGCCTATGGAACCAGCCTTTTGCCGCGTTCCTGTTCGTCGTGGACGCCGCTGTCGCAGGGGTCAGCCTTGCGGATGCGGCCTGGCCGCGCGGACGTTGGCGTCGGATCGGCGACGCGCTGCGTCCGCACGAGCCCCAGCTCGCGGTCGCCTTCGTCACCGCGATGATGCTCGGTTGGATCTGGAAAATCGCGATGATGAAAGTCTGATGCTTGCGCGCAGCCGCCTGCCCCATTAAGAGGCGCGGGCTGCGGCGAACCGGTCAGACGGTCAACGCGGCGCAGAACAACCACCTCGGTGGGCGTTCGGTCTTTGAAAAGCAATCAGTAAATGGCAAACCACGAAAGTGGTCGTAGTGGTAGAGATTGTCGTCGGCACGTCCGGCGGCGGTCTTGCGTAAATAGAGAGCCAATCGACCACAAGTCGAGCTCAAAGCAACTGGC
>CAIOSP010000044.1 GCA_903861005.1 uncultured Pseudomonadota bacterium | reverse complement strand
GTCAACCACCTGATCGTCGCGTCCATGCGCGCCCTCGAGGTCGGCGTCTGCGTCAGCTACCTGGTGTCGACCGCCGCCGAGTGGCACGCCGCCGCGTTCGACCTCGGGCCGACCAACGACATCGAGATCCTGCCGACCGTGCTGCTCCGGCCGATGCCCATCCCCGACCACGTCGGCGAAGACGTCATGCCGTACACGGACAAGCTCACCACGGCCTGGTCGTCGGCGCAGAACATGATCGACGCCCTGTCCGTCGCGCCGCTCGTGCGCATGCGCGAGGGCATTCAGGCCACGGTCAGCCTGTGGGAGGCCGGGTTCGAGTTCCTGCGCACCGGCGCCGGCAGCGCAGAGTTCGACCTCAACGACGCGTGGCCGATCAACGCGATCAAGCTTCGCATCCCCTTCTCGCTCCTCGAGTACCTCACGGAGCGCCGCGGCCCCGTCGCGTGGGACGAGCTTCCCATCCCCGGTGAGGCGCAGGATCAGGCCGAGAGCACGTTCGGGCGGTGGGCGCGTGGCGTGACGGCGCGGCGCGTGGGTGTGGCGCTCGGCGGCGGCGGCGCGCTGTCCTACGTGGCCGTCCCGCTGCTCCGCGACCTCAAGGCCGCCGGCATCCCCGTCGACATCGCCACCGGCTGCAGCTTCGGCGCGATCGTCTGCGCGTACTACTCGACCTACGGCGACCAAGGCCTCGACCGCATCGTGAAGCACTGGTACGCCGCGCAGACCACCGTGCTGTGGGGCTTCGTCACGTCGATGCCCTTCCAGTTCTGGCTCGACGTCGACCTCGGGTTCCGGCAGATCCAAGACCTCGAGATCAACTTCGTCCCAGTCGCGACCGACGCGCGCTCCGGGCTGGAGTGGCCGATCCGCGCGGGCGTCATCGGGCAGACCTGCTCGGCAAGCGGCGCCGTGCCCCCGCTCGCGCCCACCTACGAAGGCACCCGCCGCCTGCTCGACGGCGCCATCGCCGCCGAGGTCCCCGCGGCGATCGCCGTGTTCTCCGGCTCGAACATGGTGATCGGCTGCAACGTGATCCCGCTGGCCGCGGACACCGGCGCTGAGCCCGACCTCTTCCCGCGGCCGTTCTGGACGGCGGTGCGCTCGCTCAACCCGATGCGCCGCATGTACGACTTCTCGCGCGCCTACGAGATGCTCTATCGGCAGTGCTCCGCGAGCCAGGCAGAGTGGGCCAACGTCACCTTCGTCGCGACCACGCAGAACACGTCCGCGGGCGACTTCTGGAAGGCCCGCGAGATCATCGACGAGGCGAAGGTGAGCCGGAACATGGCCTTCGCGGTGGACCAGGCGCGGCAGGTGTGGCTTGAGCTGCAGCTGCACACCGCCGAGCGCGTGCGCTTCAAGGACGTCGGCGACGACGTCTTCCTGGCCGGCGACGGGACCATCGCCGGTCCGGAAGCGGGCGACGTCGGCTTCATCGAGGACAACGCGCTGCTCCCGGCGTCGGCCGCGTTCCTCGCGCGCGCGGCCCACTTCCTGAAGGACGCGCGCTGGGCGCGGCTGCTCGTCCACGTGTGGTGCACGGGCGAGCACAACGGGGCGCCGCCCGCGGAGGCCATCGCGCGGCGCGACGCGGTCATGGAGGCGCTCCTCAACGCGGGCGTCGAGTCCGACCGGCTGACCTCCTGCATCCACTTCGGGCAGGCGCTCGCGCGCGAGAGCAACCACATCGATCTACAGCTGCGTCTGGACGAGTCGGGCGCATCGCAACCGCCGACGCGTCGCTACGAGCTCACGGCATGACCGCCGCGCTCGACGGATTCCTGCCCGAGGCGATGCGCACGCGCTTGGCCCACGACGGCACGCCGCGCGCCGAGCGCATCGGCGTGGCGATGCTGTTCATCGACGTGTCCGGCTTCACGCGCCTCACTGAGACGCTCGCGGCGCAGGGGCCCGAGGGCATTGAGACGCTGACGCGCGCGCTCAACGAAGGCTTTGGCCGCCTGATCGACCGCGTGCACCAGCACGGCGGTGACGTGGTGAGCTTCGCAGGCGACGCCCTGTCCGCGGTGTGGAACACGTTCGACGACGAGTCCGCCACGGACGCGCTCGCGCGCTGCGCCCGTTGCTCGCTGCTGTTGCAAGAGGAGAGCCGGTCGTGGGAGCTCTCCGGCGGCGTGCGCCTCTCGCTGCGGATCGCCGCCGCGTTCGCGCCCGTGCACCTGGTCAGCCTCGGTCGCGCGGGCACACGACGCCTGTTCTTCCCGACCGGACCTGCGCTGGCGCAGATCGCCGTCGCGCTGCCCGCGGCCGACCCCGGCGACGTCGTGGTGTCGGCCGAGGCCGCCACCGCGCTCGGCTCCGTCGCGCGAACGCAGCCCAAGGGCGCGGCGAGGCGCCTGGAGTCGGTCACCCCCGCCGGGCCGCCGCGACCGCTCACGATCACCCAGGTGGATGCCGCGCACCTGCCCGATGTGCTCACGCTCGTGCCGCGCGCGATCCGCTCGGTGCACGTCGCCGGGCCGGTCGAGTGGATGGCCGAGCTCCGACGCGTGACCACCGCCTTCGTCGCCCTGCCTCAGTACGACCTCACGCAGCCGTGGGGCGTGGAGGCGATGGACGCCGTCGTGCGAACCGTCCAGGGCTTCGTCGACCGACTCGATGGCGACATCGACAAGATCGTGGCCGACGAGAAGGGCACCACGCTGATCGCCGCGTGGGGCCTCCCCAAGAGCACCCACGAGGACGACCCCTCCCGCGCGCTGCGCGCGTGTCGGCTCATCCAGCGCGAGCTCGCGCGGTTCCCCGGCGGCGGCTCGGTCGGCATGTCCACCGGCGACGTGTACTGCGGCGCGATCGGCGGCGCGCGCCGTGAATACACCATGATGGGCACCACCATCAACCGCGCGGCACGCCTGCTCCAGCAGTCCGGCAGTCGTCTGCTGTGCGACGTGAACACGCAGCAGGCGGCGCACACCGACGCCGGGTTCGTCGAGATCGAGCGACTGACCGCGAAGGGCTTCGCCGAGCCCATCCGCGCGTTCGTGCCCTCGGGCGATCGCAGCAACGCCCCCGCGCGCAAGACGGACAAGCTCGTCGGCCGCGAGGCGGAGCTCGCGCGCCTGTGCGGGATCGTCGACGAGTACCGCGCCACGTCGCGCGGCCAGGCCGTGCTCATTGAGGGCGAAGGCGGGATCGGCAAGTCGCGGCTGGTGCTCGAGCTCCGCAAGCACTGCGAGTACTCCGGCGCTGAGGTCCTCCAGACGAGCGCCGACCGCATCGAGAGCACCACGCCCTACCAGGCCATCGGCCCCGCGATCGCCCAGCTCTGCCGCCTCCCGATGGACACGGACCTGGCGCGCACCGCCCTGATGGAGCGGCTGGGGACCGACCCGGTCCGCCGCGACCGCGCGCCGCTGCTCAACGACGTGCTGCGCCTGGGCATGCCCGAGAACCCGTTCACGATGGGCCTCAACGACCAGGCGCGCTCGGACAACCTCGTCGCGCTCGTCGTCGACCTGCTCGGCGAGTCCGCCGCCGCGCGGCCCGTCGTCATGGTGCTCGAGGACCTGCACTGGTTCGACGCCGCGTCGATGTCCATGCTCCAGGCGCTGATCCGCAACGTCGAGAACGTCGTGTTCGCCATGAGCACCCGCCCACGCCACGACGCCGACGCCGACGCGTGGAGCACGCTGCGAAACTCGGCGGAGACCGTGCGCATCGAGCTCGGACCCATCCCGGCCACCAGCACCGCCGAGGTGCTCCGCAACGCCCTCGACGCGACCTCCATCCCGCGCGCTATCATCGACATCGCGAACCAGCGCGCCGGCGGCAACCCGTTCTACATCGGCGAGCTGGTGCTCGCGCTGCGCGAGACGGGCCTGATCCGCGTCGAGGGCGGCGTGTGCTCGGTCGGCACGGCAGACGGGCGCATCGACTGGGTGGCGCTGCCCACCACGCTGCAGCGCGTGGTCCACAGCCGCATCGATCGCCTGTCGGCGGAGCAGCAGGTCTTCCTCAAGATCGCCTGCGTGATCGGTCGCACGTTCGACCTGTCCACGCTCGACGCCGTGTGGCCGATCGCACGGCACGATCGCTCCTGCCGCGTGATCGCGGAGGAGGTTGAGGCGACCCGCATCATTGAGCGCACCGCGAGCGACCCGGACGTCATGGAGTTCAAGCACGCGATCGTCAGCGACGCGCTGTACGACGCCCTCCTGTTCGCGCATCGGCGCGAGATCCACGGCGCGGCCGGCGCGGCGCTGGAGGTCCGCTACCATGACGACATCGCCGCGCATGCCGCCGTGCTCGCGTGGCACTTCGAGCACGCGGAGGCCTGGAATCTGGCCATCCGCTACCTCGCGATCGGCGGCGAGCATGCCCTGGAGCGCAACGCGAACGCCGACTGCCTGCGCCTGTACACGCGCGCGCTCGAGATCGTCGCCGAGCACAAGACGCCCATCGGGGCGGACGAGGTCGCCGCGTGGCGCGGCCGGATGACTGAGGCGGCGTTCCGCACGGGCGACATGGAGGCCGCCTCCGTACACGGCCGCGCCGCGGTGCAGTTGCTTGGCTCGCCGCTGCCCACCAGCGGCATCGGCACCGCGTGGCAGCTCACGCGCGCGATCGTGGAGCGCAATTTTCCCAAGCTCGTGCGCCTGTTCACGCCGCCCCAGTCCGAGCAGGAGCGTAAGCAGCTGTCGGTGGTCCACGACGCGTACCAGCGCCTCACCGACGCGCTGGCCTTCCGCGTGGAGATCGGCGCCGCGTTGCTCTCCGCCTGCCGCGCGCGGGCCGCGGCGATCGCCCTTGGGGACGCCGCCTCCAGCGAGATCCCGAACCTGATGCTCTACTTTGTGTTGGCCGCCACGCCGATGGCCAAGTGGGTGTCGACGTGGCCCGGTCGCGCGCTGGAGAGCGCCGCCACGTCGCTCGACCCCGCGGTGGCCAACCGTGTGATCGGCCGGGTGGGCGTCGCGTGGATGCAGCGGTCGGACTTCGCGCGCGCCGACGAGGCGTTCCATCGTTCGCTGGCCGCCGCGCACCGACTGGGCGACGTCCGGCTCATCGTCGAGACCGAGTTCGCGGCCGGCTTCTCCTCGCTGATGCAGGGCTATCTGGCGCGCGCCGAGCGCCACTTCATCACCACCAGCGAGGCCGCTCGCGTGGCGGGCGACGATCAGTTCCAGGCCTGGAGCGCGATCGGTCGGGCCACCGTCGCAGCGCAGTGTGGTGACGCGGTGCATGCGGAGGACCTCATCCGAACCGCGCACGTCTGGCTCGCGGCCCGCAACGAGCCCGCCGCCTACCTGTGGGGTCAGGGTGTCCGCGCACACACCGCCCTCGCGCTGGGGCGCACGGCCGACGCGCGCGACGTCGTCGAAGCCGCGATCGTGCGCGCTGAGGGCGAGCCGATCCTGGCGGCGTACTGGCTGCTGTTTGGGCTGGAGGGGCTGACGCAGACCGCGATCGATCTGGCCGAGCAGAACCCCGCCGAGAGGGACCTCGCGCGGCGCGCGGTCAAGCAGTACGGTCGCCTCGCGCAGGCGGTCCCGGCGGCCATCCCTCGACACCTCCTCCACGCCTCTCGCCTCGATCGCCTGAACGGACGCGACAAGCAGGCGCGCGCGACCCTGGAGAAGGTGCTCGCGGCGATCGATCCGCGCGCGGTACCGGAGCTCGCCCGGCGAGCCCACGCCGAGCTCGCCGCCACGCACCCCGTCGACAGCCTCGACCGGGGACGCCACGCCACGGCGGCCGAGGGCTTCGCGCGCGAGGCGGCGCGCCGCCGCGACCACGAAGACGACGTGTCCCACGTGGCGGTCGCCTGAGCGGCGTCGGGGGCGTGTGATGGATCGACCGTTGTCGTCCGCTGAGTCGGCCTTTCATCACGCCCGCACGGCGTGCGCGCCGAACATCGCCGTCGCCGTCGCGCTCGACTCCCTGCCGGACAAGGCCCAGCTGATGCGCGCTGCGCTCGCGCTGCAAGCGCGTCACCCCTTGTTGCGCGTGGTCGTGCGAGAGGGCCCCACGCCGCACCTCGTGACCGCCGCGGCGCCTGTCCCGCTCTCCGTCGTCTGGGAGCGGCTCGCCGCGCCGGACGCGTGGCTCGCGCGCGCCGAGCAGGAGATGGAGCGCCCCTTCGCGGTCGGTGAGGGCCCGCTGGTTCGTTTCCTCGTGCTTCAGGGCGAGCCGATCTCGGTGGTCCTCGTCGTGTGTGATCACCTGCTCGGCGACGGACACGTGCTCAACGTCATGCTCGACGAGCTCTTCGCGTTCGCGATCGGTCGACCACCGAGCGATGGTCCCCGCGCGGAGCTGCCGTCCTTGGACGCGCTGCTCCCTCGGTGGCCCGGCACGCGCACGATAGGCCGCCTCGCGAGCCTGTCCGCCGCGCTCGCCCGGCCGGCGATCGAAGCCATGGGCTCGATGACCGCCGCCCTCCGTGCGCCGCCCCCGGCGCGGCTGCCGCGCGTCCATCTGTCGCACCGCACGTTGGACGTGGAGACATCGCGCGCCCTGTCGGAGCGGGCCCGCGCGGAGCAGTGCACCGTGTTCGGCGCGATGGCCGCCGCGCTCTTCCGCGCGCTGGGCGCGGTCGGCCCCAGCTCCGGCTCGCGCCCGATCGTGGCGGCGATCCCCGTCGACATCCGTGACTCGCTGAGCCCGCCGGTCGACCGGAACGACCTCGGGATCTACGCGTGGGCCCCCACCCACGTCTTCTCCAGCGCGGGTCGCGAACCGTTCTGGGTGGTCGCGCGACAGACGCGCGATCGCGTGACCCCCACCAAGCGCGCGTCCGCGTTGGGCACGGCGTCGCTCGCGTCTCACGCCTGGGCGCCGTGGATGGCCATCCCCGAGCTGCGTCAGATGGCGGGCAGCGCGCCGTCCGTACCCGGCACGCGCGTGGTGCTCAGCAACATGGGTCGCGCGCACCTCCCCACCGTCGCCGAGTTTGGCCTGCGCTTCGGGGTCTACTCGGCCATGGTCCCAGGGCAGGATCTGGTGTTCATCCCAGGATCGTTCGACGGGCAGATCGCGCTGACCGCGACCTGGACCGACGCGTCACGTCTGGCCGGTCACGTCCCCGAGGTGCTCGCCAACGTCGCGCGCGAGCTGACCACCGCCGCGCGCTGAGCGCTAGCGCGTCTCGGGCCGCGCCAACCACGCGTTCCACAGCTCCCACGCCTGGGGCGCCGCCCGCGACATCCAAAGGGTCGCGTAGGCGTCCAGGCCGACGACGTAGCGGAGCCGCGGCGTGCGCGCCGACGCCGCCCGCGCGATCACCCGCGCCACCGCGTCCGCGCTTGTGGTCTGGTGAGACCAACCGGCCCCGACCTGGAAGAGGCGCTCGAGTCGCGCGGTCGCGGCGGCGTTCGGGCCCTGCGGGTCGGCCGACGCGTCCGAGCGGCGCCACGCGTGGCGCACCATGCGCGTCGGCACCATGCCCGGCTCGATGAGGCTGACAAAGACGCCCGCCGCGCGGAGCTCGTGGCGCAGCGCCTCGCTGTAGCCCTCGACCGCGAACTTCGAGGCGTCGTAGCCGCTGAACATCGGGCTCGCGACGCGGCCGCCCAGGCTCGACACGTTGAGGATCCGCCCGTACCAGCGCGACCGCATGCCGGGGATCACCGCCCTGCACACGTTCGCCACGCCGAAGAAGTTGGTCTCGAACTGCTCGCGAAGCTCGTCGGCGCTCGTGTCCTCCGCGAAGCCGGACCACAGCACGCCCGCGCTGTTCACCACCACGTCCAGGCGGCCGGCGTCGCGCTCGAGGCGCGCCACCACCTCACGCACCGCGGCCTCGTCGCGCACGTCGATCGCCACCGGCTCCACGGTCACCTTCGCTTGCGTCGCCGCGTCGATCAGGTCGGCCGCCCGCGACACGTCGCGCATCCCCGCGAACACGCGCACGCCGTCACGCGCGAGCGCCACGGCGGCGCGCAGGCCGATGCCGCTCGACGCCCCCGTGACCAGCGCGACGCGACGTGGTGACACGGCCTAGCGCTCCACGCTGGCGAGGTGGCGGTCCATCAGCTGCTGGTAGATCGCGTGCATCTGCCCCCCGGTGAAGTCGATGATCGCGCTGTTGAACCAAGCGCCCTTCTCGCCGGCGAGCACGGACACCATGCCGCCCACCTCCTCCAGGGTGACCATGCGGCCCGCGGCGAACATCTCGTGGTGCAGGTCGCGGGCGTGGGTCCACACGTCGGCGGGGAAGATGTGCTGCAGCGCCGCCGTCTCCACGGTGCCGTACTTCAGCGCGTTCACGCGGATGCCACGCTCGCGCAGATCCCACGCCAGGTACTTCACGTAGGACTCGAGCGCGGCCTTGGACGCGGCGATCGTACCGAGGTTCGACAGCACGTTCTCGTTGACCGCGTTGTCCAGCGCCAAGATCCGCGACCCCGGGCCGATCGCGTTGTGGCGAATCAACTCCTGGGTCCAGTACACGAACGAGTGCGCCATCGACTCGAACGTCTTCTGGATCTGCTTGGGGTGGATGAACGGCTCCTGCTTGGCGAGGTAGCCGATCGACGCATTCGCGATGGCGTGGACGACGATGTGCACGCCGCCTTCGCCGGTGATCTCGCGCACGGCGTCGGCCAGCGGCGGGATGGTGTCCGCCTTGCCCGCGTCACCCACCAGCACCTCGAAGCGGCGCCCCGCCGCGACGACCGCCTCACCCACGGCCCGCACGCCGTCGGGGTGGTTGCCTCGGTGGATGCCGATCACATTCAGGCCCGGATCGACAGCCAGCGCGCGCGAGATCGCCGCGCCCGCGCCGGACGACACACCCAGAATCAACGCCCAACGTTCAGCGCTCATGGCAACAAGCTCCCAGGGACGACCCACGTCGGTGGTTTGAGGTGCGGCAGCTGCGACACCGCGGTCGCCTGATCGAGCAGACGCTGGACGCGCTCCTGCACATGCTCGGCGACGGTCGCCAGCCCCTCCCGGTCGCGGACATCGACCAGACCAAAGGTGGCGCGCACGTCGATCGGCTCGCCGACGATCTGGTGGACCTTCACCGGGAACGGCGGCGACCAGGGGTAGAAGCCCAGCGGCCCAAGGGCGATCCAGAACGGCGATCGGTTCTTCAGGTTCAGCTTGCGGCCCAGCACCGCGCCGTCGTTGAGCCCGTAGTAGGCGTTGTCCACGCCGCTCGCCGCGACGGGCACGATCGGCATGCCGTGCTCGATCGCCACCCGCACGAAGCCGGTGCGCTGCCCCCAGTCGACGCGGTTGTGGATCCAGCCGGGGCGGGTGGCCTCACGGTCACCGCCGGGCGTGATCAGCACATGGCGCCCGCTGCGCGCGGCGGCCGCCAGGTGCTCGCCGTCCCCCGTCGACCAGTCCAGGCCCTCGATCAGCCAGCGCGTGAAAGCCATGTCGCGAAAGCCGTCGTGCACGATCGCCAACGGCAGCCGGCCCTGACGCCGGTACAGGACCTCGTGCAGGATGAGCACGTCCCAGGCGACCGGGCGTCCGTGGTACCCGACGACCAGGCTGGACTGCGGCGTGTCCAGGTGCTCCAGGCCCTCGACCGAGTACCGAAAGTTCCAGCGCCAGCTGCGCATCCAGGCCAGCCACACCTGCAGCTGCGCGGGCGACGGCTCCCAGCCCGGGCCCATGCGCGCGTCCGACGTCGGCGTGACTGCGGGGATCTCGCGCGAGGATACGAGCCGGAGCGCGTCGCGGCCCTGTCGCAGCCGCTCCGCCACCCGCGCCCGTCGGCCGGGCTCCACCTGGTTCATGCGCCCACCTGCCAGACGACCGCGCCGTAGCCAATGCCCGAGCCGACCGCCGCCAACAGCACCCGGTGCCCAGGGCGGACGCGGCCGGACCGCATGAGGACGTCGAGGCTGACCGGCACGGACGCCGACCCGATGCTGCCCACCCAGTCCACCACCGGCACGAGCTTGTCCGCGGGCACGCCGAGCCGGTCGACGACGATCTCGAGCATCCGCCCGTTCGGCTGATGCGGGAGCACCCAGTCCATGTCGTCGATGGTGAGCCCGGCCCGCCCAAGCGCTTGATGCACCGCGTCGACCAACGCGTCCGTAGCCTCGCCAGACAGCGCCTTGTTGCTCACCCCAAACTTCACCCACTCCTGCTCGCCGGTCAGCCCCGCGTGCGCGAGCGACACGCTCCCCCGCCGCACCCCGTCGTTGCGCAGGAAGCTCGACACCATGCCCGCGCCGGTGCCGGGCATGGCGGGGCCGACGATCGCCGCGGCGGCGCCATCTCCAAACACCGCGTACGACCGTCGCTCAGCCGGGTGCAGATGCCGCGAGTAGACCTCGGTCGCGACCACGGCGACGGGGCCCATCCCGGTCGCGACGCAGCGCGCGGCCATGTCGAGCGCGGTCAGGAAGCCCGTGCACGCGTTGTTCACGTCGAACAGGTCGCAGGTGCCGTGCAGCCCCAGCCCGTCGCCCACCGCGTTGGCCGTGGCGGGCAGGTGCATGTCGCCGCCGGTGCAGTAGGTCAGGACGATGCGCTCCAGGTCGCTCGCCGCCATGCCGGCCGCGTCGAGCGCCTTCCGCACGGCCTCGATCGCCAGCGATGCGTGCGTCTCGCCGTCCACCGCCCAACGTCGCTCGCGGATGCCCGTTCGCTGGATCAGGTCCGCCGCGGGCATGTCCGGGTAGGCCGCCGCGGCCACCTCGGCGGTGGTCACGACGCGACTCGGCAAGGCGGTCCCCGTGCCCAACAAGCTCGCCGGAAGCAGCACCGTTCCCCCAGGCGTACGGACGTCCCCACGCCCGTACCGGGGGCCGATAACACCCAGCACCTAAGGGAACCGCTGCTAGCCCTTGCCCCGACCGACCGGGCGGGTAAATGAACGGTCCCTCAGTCACCCCCACGGCGGCCCAGGATGGATGACAACTCTGAGCGTCAGCGCGTCCGGCACCAGCAGATCGCCGACGCGGCGATCGCGGTGTTCGCTGAGAAGGGGTTCCATCAGGCCCGGGTGAGCGACATCGCCAGCCGCGCCGGCGTTGCAGACGGCACGATCTACCTGTACTTCCGCAACAAGGAAGACATCCTCCTCTCCATCTTCGAAGAGAAGATGGACGAGCTGATCGTGGGTCTGAAGGCCTCGCTCGAGGGCATCGTGGATCCGGTCGAGCGGATCCGGACCTTCGCCGTGTTCCACTTTGGCCAGGTGGATCGCAACCAGGCTCTGGCCGAGGTCTTGCAAGTCGAGCTGCGTCTCTCGAACAAGTTCCTCAAGGAGTACCGACCCAAGAAGCTGTGGGACTACCTAGGCATCTTGGAGGAGATCATCCGCGACGGCTCCGCCACGGGCGTGTTCCGACCGGACGTTGAGCCGTTCCTCGCCACATGGGCCATCTTTGGCGCGCTGGACGAGCTCGGCATGCAGTGGGTCTTGTCCCGCAAGGCCCGTCGCTTCACCGTCGACCAGACCGCTCGCGCGGTCGCCGACACCTTTCTCCACGGCATCGTCCGTGCCCCTCAACCCGCATCCCAGGAGGTCTCGTGAACATCGCGGTCTGCATCAAGGTGGCGCCCCCGACCACCACGCCCAAGATCAAGCCGAGCGCTGACGGCTCTGGCATCGACCCCACCGGCATCAAGTACGAGCCGGGCCCCTACGACCTCTTCGCCGTGACTGAGGGCATCGTCCTCATCGAGCAGAAGAAGGCCGCCAAGGTCCACCTGTTCACCGTCGCGTCCACCGACGTGAAGACCGACGAGGCCGTCAGCGCGCTGCGCGGCGGCGCGATCGCGCTCGGCTGCGAAGACCTGACCGTCATCGACGACCCGGCCCTCGCCAAGGCCGACGCCCTCGGCGTCGCCAAGGCCCTGGCCGCCGCCATCAAGGCCACGCCGGACGTGGGCCTCGTGCTCACCGGCAAGCAGGCGATCGACTACGACAACGTCGCGGTCCCCGCCATGCTGGCCGAGCTCCTCGGCTACCCGCTCGTGTCGTTCGTGTGCGCGCTCGACATCAACGGCGACACCTTCACCGCGACGCGCAGCGTCGGCGGCGGCGTCGAAGAGGTCGTCACCGGCAAGCTGCCGGCCGTCATCACCTGCGACAAGGGCATGGTGCAGCCGCGGTACGCCAAGCTCCCGCAGATCATGGCCGCCAAGAAGGCCGCCGTGCACATCAAGAAGGTCGCGGACCTCGGCCTGTCCGCCGACGACGTGGCGCCCGCCGCCACCTACTCGGCCTACTCCGAGCCGCCGCCCCGTCCCGCGGGCCGCATCCTCAAGGGCGAGCTGCCCCAGCAGCTCGACGAGCTCGTCGCGCTGCTCCGCAACGAAGCCAAGGTCCTCTGAGCCTCAACCCCTTCCCCTTTTAGAATCCGGAGTCCAACATGACCATCCTCGTCCTCGCGGAGCACGAGAACGGCGTCTTCAAGAAGACGGCGTCTGAGCTCCTCGGCAAGGCCTCTGAGCTTGCCGCCTCGCTCGGCACCGACGTCGCGGCCCTCGTGCTCGGCGACGCGCCCGCCGCCGACCTCGGCGCCTTTGGCGCCAAGAAGGCCTACCAGGTCTCGGGCGACTTCTCGTCGTACCAGACCGACGTCGTCGTCGCGGCCCTCGCGGCCGGCGTCGCCGCCGCGGGCCCCACCGCGTTCCTCACCTCCGCCAGCTACCTCGCCAAGGACGCGCTCCCGCGCCTTGTCGCCAAGCTCGGCACGGGCTTCGGCTCTGAGGTCACCTCGCTGCGCGCTGAGGGCGGCGCGCTGGTCGGCCGTCGTCCCGTCTTCTCGGGCAAGGCGCTGTGCGACGTGAAGATCTCCAAGTCCCCGGCGATCTTCTCAGTGCGCGCCAACAGCTTCAGCCAGCCTAACCCCGGTGGCGCCAAGGCTGAGGTGGTCGCCGTGGCCTTCACCGCCCCCACCGAGCGCCTCACGCTCGTCGAGCGCAAGAAGCCTGAGACCACCGCCGTCGACCTGTCCGAGGCCTCGCGCATCGTGTCGGGCGGCCGCTCGGTCAAGTCCAAGGAGAACTACGACGCCATCATCGTGCCGCTCGCCAAGTCGATCGGCGCCACCCCCGGCGCGTCGCGCGCCTGCGTCGACGCGGGCTACGCGCCCCACGAGTTCCAGGTCGGCCAGACCGGCAAGACCGTCAACCCGAACCTGTACATCGCCGTCGGCATCTCGGGCGCCATCCAGCACCTCGCTGGCATGCGCACCTCCAAGGTGATCGTCGCGATCAACACGGATCCGGGCGCGCCCATCTTCGAGCACGCCACCTACGGCCTCGTCGCGGACCTGTTCGCGGCCGCGCCCGAGCTGCAGAAGCGCTTCGAGAAGCTGGACTAGTCCAAGCTCGACCACCAGGTCGCGGCCGCGCCACGCCTCCGGGGAGACCCGGTCGCGTGGCGCGTGTCGTTTGGGGGGGGCTTTCGCCGCGGTCGCGATCACCACGGGTTCGTTGTACAACGACGGGGTCGCGCCCCCGCGCTCCAAGGCCCCATGCTGCTCCCCGCCCTGCTCGCCGCCGCCGCCCTCGCCTCCGACCCCGTCGAGGTGCGTGGCGCGCTCGCGCCCGGCGACGGTCGCATGGACTCCGGCGAGTGGATCGACGTCTACGCGCTCCCGTGCGCGGCGGGCGCCGTGCTGTCGGCGCGCGCGACCTCGTCCGCCTTCGACACCTACGTCGGCCTGGACATGCCCGGTCAGGAGACGGTTCAGAACGACGACGCCGCGTTCGGCGAGGGCGCGCTGGCGAACGGGCAGGTGATCGTCGCGGGCACGTGCGACGTGTTCGTGACCTCGTACAAGTCGGGCGAGGTCGGCGAGTACGTCCTGCATCTGACGGGGTTCTCGGGGGCGCCCACCCAACGCGCACCCGCCGTCGCGCGCGCCACCCCAGCCGTCGCCGCCACCGCGCTCGGCGGCCAGCTCGACGGGCTGCTGCGGGCCTGGGGCGAGGGCTTCCACGGCCACCTCGGCGACGCGATGGACGACGGGTTCGGCACGCCCGACACCTACGCCACCGACCTGACGTTCGACGGCGCGACGCGGGTCCTGCTGCGCGTCCCGACCGCGGGGACGGCGGGCCCCCGCCTGATCGCCGACCTGGGCGAGTTCCACGACGAAGCGGCGGGCGTGCGCGCCTACCAGGCTTGGCTCGACAAGGTCGGACAAGGCGGGATGCCCTGCTGCACGTTCCTCACCGACACGCACGACACGCCAGAGCTGCGCACCAAGACGTGGATGCCGAACGACCCGAGCGGTCGCATGGGCGCGCTGTCGCGGGTGATGCTGGAGGTGACGCTCAAGCGCCAGCAGGCCTGGGACGACGCCACCCACGGCGTGACGTGGGCGTGGGTCCTCGCCCTCACGATCTCGCGCGTGCCCTGAACGGTCGGTCGCTCACGGCCCGCAGGCGTAGAACCCGAACGTGACCCGATCCGAAGGCACCGTGACGATGTCCAGGTTGCGGTTGGGCACCGTGTCGTCGAGGCCCTCGAACGCGAGCGGGCAGACCTGACGCGCCGCCTCGCACTCCGAGCGCAGGGTGTGGCCCGCCGCCGATGCCGCGTCGGCGAAGGACCAGCACGGCGTCCCCTGCCAGAAGATCTGCGGGCGACCGGGCGCCGCGGTCGGGAACGTGTCGTTCGGGAGCATGCGCACCATGCGCACGTCGCGCGCGACCAGCGTCTCCTCGCACTCCAGGAACGACGAGTTCACGACGCGATCGCCGAGCGGAAGCACCACGTCGCTGTGGTCAGGCAGCTCCTTGATCCCCGCGAGCGCGATGCGCTGCGCCACGACGCCGTTCGACGACAGCGCGCTGTCGCCGCCAGGCATTGCGCGGCCCCCGAGCAGCACCGCCACCACCACGGTGACGATAGGCGGCCGGTCCCCCGCCGCGGGGAGCAAGCGCGCGCCAAGCTCGCCGAGGCCGTACCCCGCGAGCAGGCAGGCGATGAGCACCGGCAGGTGCTGGAGCCGCGCCGCGCCCTCCGGCGTGCCCTGCGTCGGGATCCAGATCCGAAGGATCAACAGCCAGAACAGCCCGAGCGCGACCCCCTGCGCGGGCCTGCGCCACAGCAGCGCGCCAAGGCCCGCCACCGCCGACACCACCACCACGAGCGGCACGATGGCGTCCACGAGCAGCACGTTGCCCACCTCGCCCACCGGCAGGCCCACGTTCGCCAAGCGCGTCAGGAACGATCCCTGGGCGTCGAACATGGTGTGCGCCGCCGTCCGCTCCCCGTGGGTGAGCTTGTAGAGCAGGTTGTGCAGCGGCAGCGCGATCCACACCGCACCCAGGCCCGCCGCCACCAGGTGATCGCGTCGACGCGCCGGGTCGAGCAGCCCGGCGCGCGCGGTCGGCGTCGACAGCACCGCCGCCAACAGCAGCGCGGGCGCCAACAAGACCATCTCGGGCCGGGTCTGAGTCGCGGCGACCAGCGAACCGATCGCGGCGACCGCGTCCATCGGGCTCGCGGTCACGGGCGCGCCGTCGTCGTCCTGCGGCCCAAACCACGCGAGCGCACGACCCACGCCGAGCAGGAGCAGCGCGATCGCCGGGACCAGCAGGTCCTCGGAGCGACCGTTCCGCGCGATCAGCTCGTTGCCCGCCACCATCAGCCCGGCGAGCGCCGACGCCGAGCGCGACCAGCCGAGGCCCCGCGCCAGCGACATGACGATCCATGGCGTCAGCGCGCTCACCCCCATCTGCACCGACAGCAGCGTGTCCAGGTGGGCGCCAAACCACCCCATGAACGGCGTGTGAAGCGCAAAGTACCCAAAGCCATAGGTGTCGTGGATCGGCTGCCCGCAGGCCACGTCCGAGAATGCCATCCACCCGTGCTGGTTCTCGTTGCGCAGCACCGGCGCCCACGTCAGCCGGTGCGTGACGGCGAACGCGGTCACCAGGAACACGCCCACGGCGTCGCGCGCGCCCCGCGGCCAGGCACGCAGCAGCCCCACGAGCGCAGCGCCCAGCGCGAGCTGCAGCAGCCGCACGATCACCGCGTTCACGTCGCTCTCGTGCGACAGCCAATACGACCAGGAGTCCATGAACGTCCTCGGGGGCACACGTCGATACCCCCCGCAGGGGACGGCGTGCTAGGCTGCGCGTCAATCGGAGAGAGACCTTGGACCCACGCAGCCAGGCCAGCCCGCCCAGCGCGGACCAGCTTGAAGCCGCCACGCTCGAGCTCGCCCGTCGTGGTGAGCTGCGGATGTTGGTGTCCACGGTGGAGCGCTGGAGTCAGGTGGGCGCGCCCACCACCCGCGCGCGCCTCGCCCAGATTGAGGCTCTGCTCGACCTTCGCGTGATGGACAAGGCGTGGACACGCTTGCAGGCCATCCCTGAGGACACGCCCGAGGCACTGCGGCGCTGGAAGCTGACGGCCCGCATGTTCGTCGAGCGCGGCTGGCCCAACCGCGCTCGTGAAGCCGTCGATCAGGCCACCGCGCTCGCCCCCGAGGACCCTGAGGTGCTCGCCCTGAGCGAGGCGTCGCTCGCCGCGCCCCGCTCGCCGCCCGCGCACCTGCCGCCGGCGGAGGCGCCGTTCGAAGAGCGCCTGGCCGTCGCCGAGACCCTGCTCGCGTGTGGCGCCTTCCTCAAGGGCCGCCGCATGCTCGACGTGCTCGACCAGGAGCGCCAAGGCGACCGCCGCGTGTCCGACCTGCTGTGGGCGCTCCAAGGCGACTACGAACTGGTGGGTGCCACACTCCAACAGGTGGTCGGCCACTACGCCGTGCTCGCTCCCGTCCGCACCGCGGACCCCGCGACGAGCGCGCCGGTGGTCGTCACCCGCAACCGCGCGTCCGGCGCGCGCGATGGCGCCTTCCCCGCCCTGTTCCGCGGCCCCGCCTCCGACCACGAGCGCGCCGACACGGAAGCCGAGACGACGATGGCCACGCGCATGGAGGACATTCGCCGAGTGCCGTCGCTGCCAGACCTCGACCGCGACGACGACACCGCCGTGCTGCGCGTCGTGGGTGACGACCTGACCGACTCCGAGGCCCTGAGGGTCCCCAAGACCGCGCGCCTGGAGGACATGGAGGAGGAAGACGACGTGGTGGTGCTGGTGCGCCGCCGCGAGCTGCAGTCGCCGCCTGAGACGCGCCGCCCCAAGCCCTTGCCGCCCGCCGCCCGCCGACCGGAGCGCAAGAAGAAGACGCCGACGCCGCAGGAGCTCGACCTCGAGATCACCGACATCGAGGAGTTCACGGAGATCGACGAGTTCGACGAGGTCGATCCCGACTCGGTCAGCCCCACCGGACAGGTCGACGAGTTCCCCTACGGCTGGCTCATCGCGTCGGCCGTCGTGCTGGCCGTGTCCGGCCTGGCGCTCGCAGGCGCCATCGTCTGGACCTCCCTGCAGCAGGCGCCCTGACGTCCGCTCACCAGCGGACCGACCACGCCACGCTCAGCGCGAGCGCGCCTGCGCCGCCGAGCCCGTACGCCACGTCGCCGTAGAGGTTCGAGCGCGCCGCCACCGCCTCGATGTCCACGAGCTCGGTCTGGCCGCTCGTGATCTGCTCGCGCGTGGTCCAGCCCACGCCGAACATCGTCCCCGCGCCGGCCAGGAGCAGGCCGCTGGCGACGCTGCCCCAGATCCGCGCCTGCTTGGTCCGCCGCGCGTGCAGCTGCCGCAGCTTGTCCGACAGCACGATCTTGTCGACCGGCACGTCGATCGCGCTCAGGTGGTAGCCGGTGTAGGACGCCCGCGTGTCGTCCTCGAAGACCTGCAGCACGAACGCGCGGTCCATCGGAAGCGTGTACGGCACGTCCTCCACCGCGTCGGCCGGGTTGTAACGGGTGCCGTCTACGGCCCAGCCGTGCTCCGGGAGCACCGTGATCTCCACGGTCTTGGGCGCCTCGCCATCGAGCGACGACGCCCACAGCTTCCACAGGGGGTGGTCGGGCGGGATCTTGTCGGCGGGCGGGGTCCAAGCCGGGTCCAACGTGCGAAGCGTCGCGAGCGAGCGCTTGGCGGCGTCCATGTCGCCGTCGACGAAGGCCGCGATCGCACGAGCGCGGTGCAGCGCCAACGCCTGCGGCACGTCCAGCGCCACCTGCACACAGGAGAGCCCCTGGGTCATGCGCTCCCGGGCGGCGGCGAACGCGGCCTCGTCCAGACCGTACCAGGCGGTCTCCACCTCTTGGGCGGAGGACACGACCACCTCAGCGGCGTCCGGTGGGCACACCACCTCGGCCTCTTGTGACCACGCCAACGCCAACCACGCCAGAGTCCACATCGCGGCTCCCTCATCCTCGCCCAGACTAGAGCGGGCCCTTCCTTCGCACCAAGGCGGAATCGGACCAAGACGCCCAGACTTCCGCCCAATCGACGCAGACGTCGACCACGACGGGCTTGCGCGGGCCCAGGCCGCGTCGTACCCAAAGGAACGGAGGCCCCATGCGTCGGCTGCGCGCCGTGGTCACCGCCGGTGGCACCGAAGAACCCATCGACGACGTCCGCTCGGTGTCTAACGGCTCCACGGGCCGCTTTGGCGCCGCGATCGCCGCAGCCCTGGCGGCGCGTGGCGTCGACGTGACCGTGCTTGGTTCGGAGCGCATGCTCGCCTCGCGCGAAGGCGTGCTGCCCGGCGTCCGCACCCTGCCCTTCCGCAGCCATGCCGACCTCGACGCGATCATGGACGACGTCCTCCGCGAGCCGCCCGACCTGTGGTTCATGGCGGCGGCCGTCGCCGACTACGCCCCAGACCGCGCACAGGGCAAGATCCGCTCCGACAAGGACCAGCTCGTCGTCGACATGAAGCGCACGCCCAAGCTGCTGGCCCGGCTGCGCGCCCGCTGCGGGGACGGCACCACGCTCGTCGGGTTCAAGCTGCTCTCGGACGTGTCGCGCGCCGAGCTCGAGGCCACCGCGCGCCGTCAGCTCGTCGACCACCAGCTCGACCACGTGGTCGCCAACGACCTGATGGAGCTGCGCCAGGGCCGCCACCCCATCCTGCTCGTCGGGCAGGACGGCTCCGCGCGCGTCGACGGCACGCGCGACGAGGTCGCGGACGCGCTCGTCTCCCAGGTGCTGGCGCCCCGACTGACCGACGCGCACGCGGGCCCGTGGACGCGCGTGGACGGCCCCCGCTGCGGTCGCGCGCGGGTGTGGATCGACGTGGACGCGATCGCCGACGACGCGGTCGATGCGCCCAGCTTGGAGGCCTCGCTGGCCGCGCGCCGTGAGGCGCCCGCCGCCCCCGTCGCGGTGCGGGTCGGTGACCGGCTGTTCATCGGCATGGGCGAGCATGACCTGGCGCGCGCCTCGCACGCGTGGTCGGTCGCCGTGGGCAAGCTGCGCGCGCGCGGCGTGATGGGCGAGGCGCTCGGCGTGTGGCACGGCGGTGTGCTCGTCGCGGCCTGCGTGACGTGGAGCGGCGCGTGGCACGTGCAGCCGACCGGCCTGGACGGCGACGCGACGCCCGTGTGGACCTTCGGAACGCTGGCGGGCACCGCGCACCCCGCGATCGTCGTCGAGGCTGCGTCCTCGCCCGCGTGGGTCGCGCTCGGCTTTGAGGTCACCACACGCGACGCCGCCACGGTCACGCTCACCGCGCCGTGGCATCAGGATCGGCTCACCGCCGCCGCGTCTGCGCTGCTGGTCGACCCTGCGCGCGGCGAGGTGCTGCTCGGGATCCGTCGCACCGGCGCCGGCGTCGGCACGCTCGCGCCCGCAGGCGGCCACGTCGAGCCCGGCGAGTCGGCCGAGCAGGCCGCGCGTCGCGAGCTGACCGAAGAGTGCGGCCTGACCGCCCCGCCGATCGCGCCGTGGTTCATCACGCGGGCGTGGGTGGGCGCCGCGACGCCCTACCAGATCTCAGCGCACGTCTGGCTCACCCACGCGCGCCCCTCGCCTGCCCCCAGCGACGAGTTCGACGCGCGCTGGATGTCGCTGGAGACCGCCCTGCGCGACCCGCGCCTGAGCGCCGGGTCCCGTCACGTGCTGCGCCTCGTGCGCGACCGCCTGGATCGGGTCGCCGGATGAGCGCGTCGCTGCGCGCGCTGGTGGTGCTCGCCTGCGGCGAGGCGCTGCTCGCGCGGGTGACGTCGGGCGCGCTGCACGTCGACGAGCTCGCGCTGGCGATCGTCGTATGGGCCGGGCTAGGCGCCGTCGCGTCCTGGCGACGCGCGTGGCACGGACCGATCGGCGGCGGCGCCACGCTGCTGATCGCGATGTCGATCGCGGTCCCACCTGCGCTGGAGCGCGGCGTGTACGACGCGGCGACGGCGGCCGCGGGCGTCATCCTGGCGGTCGCGTTCGGCGCGCTCCTGCTGGGCCTGGGGCCCGTAGGTCTGGCGGCATGGTCGCTGATCACCTCCGCCGTGATCGGCACGCTGATGGACCCGCACGGCATGGTCTGGTGGGCGCTGCTCGCGTGGGCCGCCGCCGTGGTCACCTTCGCGCGCACGCTGCGCCGCGACCGCGGACCGCTGATCGTGCCGCTGGTGGTGCTGGCCGCCTGCCTCACCGACAACCCCGCGTTCACCCGAGGCGACGCGCGCCCGGACATCGTGCTGATCACGGTCGACGCGCTGCGCGCCGACGTCGGCGAGTCCTTCGACAGCTACGCGCGCCTGGCCACGCAAGGCCGCGCCTACGAGGGCTGGGCGGCGTCGTCGTGGACGCTGCCGTCGCTCGCGTCGACGATGACCGGGCAGCCGGCCTGGGCAACCGGCGCAGGCCACGATCACGGCACCTTCACGCCGCTCGCCAAGGACCTGCCCACGCTCGCGGAGCGCCTGCGCGCACGCGGCTGGCGCACCATCGCCTACGCGGCAGGCAACCCGTTCACAGGCCCCCGCTACGGCCTTCTCCGCGGGTTCGACGAGCTGTGGCACCCGTGGGAGCCGGTCGCGTCGCCCCTGCCGCGCATGCGCAGCCCGTACGCCGCGGCGCGCCCCCTGTTCTCGCGGCTGCTGTCCCGCGCCGAGCCGCCCGACGACGCAGGCGCCATGGTGGACCGCGCGATCGCGCGCCTGTCACGCGACGAGGGGCCGCGCTTCCTGTGGCTCCACCTGATGGACGTGCATCTCCCGTACGACCACCCCACCTGCAAGCCCGAGATCCTGGGCGCGCCAGGCGCGCGCGGGCGCCTGATAGACTTCGCCTGGTGGCGCACCGCCGCAGGGCGCGCGTGCCTGCGGCAGGCCTACACCAACGCCGCCAAGCCCGTCGACAAGGCGATCGGGCGGCTGCTCGACGCGCTCGACCCCGCGCACACCGTGATCGTGTTCACCGCCGACCACGGCGAGGCGCTCGGCGACGCCGGGCTGGAGCATGGCCACACCCTGGCGCCCGAGGTGACGCGGGTGCCGCTGGCGATCCGCGCACCTCGTCCGCTCCCGATGGTCTCTGGCCCCGCGTCGCTGACCGACGTCGCCGCGACCGTCGAGGCGCTCGCGGGCCTGCGCCCCGACCTGCCCGGCATCGACCTGACGCGCAGCAAGGGCGTGGGCATGACGACCCTGTCCGGCACGCTCTATGGCCCGCCGCGCATGGCCATCGTCGACGGCCCGTGGATGCTCGACGACGTGGGAGGCCACCCTCGGCTTCTGCGTTGGGCCGACCCTGCCCGTGACGATCTGTCCGCGATGGAGCCCGCAGTGGCCATGAAGCTGGCTGCATGGCTAGGTCTCCCCGAGCAGGCGCCGTGAACCCCACGCCGCGCCCACGCGCCACGGGAGGACGACCATGAACGCAAGCCGGAGCCTCACCGCGGGCGCTGCCTTGCTGCTGGTGGGCGGCATGGCGTGGTGGACCATGTCCGGGCTGGACGTGGGCCCCGACGTGCCCACGGACGGTCCCCGGAGCCCCACAGAGGTCGCGGACGCGCCATCCCTGGAGGCCCCGCAGGCGCCGACCGTCAACGCGCCCGCCCGCCTGCCGTCGGCGCAGCCCCGGGTGACCCAGCCCGCCGACGCGCTCAGCCGCGCCGATCAGGCGGACGCCGAGGCGCAAGCGCCAGATCCGTTCGACGAAGCCCACTTTCAGGCGGTCGCCGAGGCGTCGATGGCCGCCAAGCTGTCGGCGGTCGCGGCCCAGTTCGCCAGCGCCACGCGCCGCATGCAGGGCGTCGAACACGACGACGTGAAGAGCGTCCTCGACGACGCCTACGGCGAGATGCGGGACGTCGCCGAGCAGCTCAAGCAGCGCGAGATCGACATTGGGACGGCCTTTGGCGAGGTGGAGCGGATCCGGGATCGCGCAGGCCGCGAGCTGGACGGCACGCTGCCCGCCGACCGTGCCGCAGAGGTGAAGGCCGCCGCCGGGGTGCGCTCCCCCGAGGAGGCCGGGTCGGCCGTCGATTGGGGTATTCCAGTCGACGAGGCTACTACAGACGAGGTGTTTCGGGAGCGGTAGTTCGGTACGGTTCGTGCGTGTGCACCCAGGGGGAGAGAGATCACGATGGAGACCATCACGCCGACCGCCGCCGAGGCGAGCGCGCCCAAGCCCCGACGCACGTCGGTGATCACGCCCGGCGTAGACGCCTTCGCCATCGGCATGTCCGACGGCGCGTCCTTCCTCAAGCGCTTCTTCGTGGAGTCGCTGTGGCGCCCGTTCCACGTCCGCGAGATCATCAAGCAGTGCTACGAGGTCGGGTACCGGTCGCTGCCGCTGATCACGCTGACCGGGTTCGTCACCGGCATCGTCTTCACCAAGCAGTCCCGCCCGTCGCTCGCCGCGTTCGGTGCCACGTCCTGGCTGCCGTCGCTGATCACCATCGCGCTGATCCGCAGCTTGGCGCCGCTGGTCACCGCCTTGATCTGCGCAGGCAAGGTGGGCAGCAACATCGGCGCCGAGCTCGGCAGCATGAAGGTGACCGAGCAGATTGAGGCCATGGAGGTCTCGGCGATCAACCCGTTCAAGTACCTGGTCGTCACGCGCACCATCGCCACCACGCTAATGGTGCCCACGCTGATGCTGTACTGCTCGTTCGTGGGCATGGCGGGCTCGTACCTCAACGTGCACGGCAAGGAGGGCACCAGCCTCGCCAAGTTCTTGAAGGCCGGCTTCGCGAACATCAGCTTCCTCGACGTCGAGTCGTCGGTCACGAAGTCGTTCGTGTTCGGCTTCACCATCGGGATCATCAGCTGCTACAAGGGGTACAACGCCACGTCCGGCACGCAGGGCGTGGGCAAGGCGGCCAACGCGTCGGTGGTCATGAGCATGTTCGTCATCTTCATCGAGGAGATGCTGATCGTGCAGATCATCAACTGGATCCGGAACTGGTGATGGCCCTCAATCCCCCACCGTCAGCCGAGGTCGATCCCAACGCGGTGATCTCCATCCGCGGGCTCACCAAGTCGTTCGGCGATCTGGACGTGCTGCGCGGCGTCGATCTGGACGTGCAGAAGGCCGAGAACGTGGTCGTCCTCGGGCGCTCGGGCAGCGGCAAGTCGGTGCTGATCAAGATCGTCGTCGGCCTGCTGGTGCAAGACGCGGGCGACGTGACGGTGTTCGGCCAGCACGTGCACCAGCTCAAGCGCAAGGACCTCGACGGCATGCGTCGGCGCGTCGGCTTCTCGTTTCAGCACAGCGCGCTGTACGACAGCATGAACGTCGAGCAGAACCTGGAGTTCCCGCTCCGCATGAACACCAAGGGCCTGAGCCAAGGCGAGGTGCACGACCGCATCCGCGACGCGCTCGAGGCGGTGGGTCTGGCGGGCTCGCTCAAGCAGATGCCGTCGGAGCTGTCGGGTGGTCAGCGCAAGCGCATCGGCATCGCGCGCACGCTCATCCTGCGCCCTGAGATCATGCTGTACGACGAGCCCACCGCCGGCCTGGACCCCATCACCAGCGGCGAGATCAACGACCTGATCAACCAGGTGCAAGAGAACTACCACACCTCGTCGATCATCATCACGCACGACCTGACCTGCGCGCGCCACACCGGCGACCGGGTGGCGATGCTGCTGGACGGTCGGGTGCTTCGGATCGGCAGCTTCGACGACGTGTTTGATACGGACGATCCCCGGATCAAGAGCTTCCACGACTACAACTTCACACGCCGAGATTCGCCATGAACCCCTCTCCCCAGCGGCAAGCGGTCATCGTCGGCCTGTTCGTCACCGTCGCGCTGTTCATCCTCGCGGGCGGCATCCTCACCATTGGCGATCTGAACGACACGTTCACGCACAAGGTGGTGGTGCGCGCGGTGTTTGACGAGGTCAGCGGTCTCAAGGCCGGCGACAACATCTGGTTCTCCGGCCTCAAGGTCGGCACCGTGAAGAAGCTCACCTTTGTGGGCGGCTCCAAGGTGGAGGTGCTGCTGAACCTCGACCAGGAGGCCACGCCGTTCATCCACAACAACGCGCTCGCCAAGCTCGGCAGCGACGGGCTGATCGGAAACCGCATCGTGGTGATCTACGACGGCACCACCGAGGCGCCGCCCGTGAAGAACGGCGACGAGCTCAAGATCGGCACGACGGTCTCCACCGAGGAGATCATGACGATGCTGCAGACCAACAACAAGAACCTGCTCGCCATCACCACCGACCTCAAGGGCATCACCGCCAAGATCGCCGCGGGCGAAGGCACAGTCGGCAAGCTGCTGACCGACGACACGCTCTACACCCACGTCACGGACGCGGTGGAGACGCTCCAGGTCGCGTCGACCAACGCGCGTCAGATGACCGCGTCGCTCGCCACCTTCTCGGCCAAACTGAACAAGCCGGGCAGCCTGTTCAACGACCTGGCCACCGACCAGACCACCTACGCCAGCCTGACGGGCACCGTCGCCAGCCTCAAGCAGGTGGGCGAGCGCGCGGGCGCCGTGGTCGACAGCCTGGGGCACAGCCTCGACGATCCGAGCACGCCGATCGGTGTGCTGCTGCACGACAAGCCCGCGGGCGGCGACCTGCGCTCCACCCTCGACAACCTGGAGCGCGGCAGCCTGCTGCTCAACGACGATCTGGAGGCGCTGCAGCACAACTTCCTGTTCCGCGGCTTCTTCAAGAAGCGCGCGAAGGAAGAGGCCAAGGCCGCCGCGGAAGCCGCGGGCAACTAGAGCGACGCCCGTCAGGCCATCGACACGCCGATCCTCCGGCGAGGAGCTTCTTGAGGCGGGACGCGGCGCCTCAACTCAGCCGCACCACAGCTCGACGGTGCACCAGCCCGCGTCGAACGCGCCCCACAGCACCTGCCCGTTCGGCAGCGTGACCGTGTAGGTGCCGACCGCCGTCACTCCATGCTCGTAGGCGGTGAACGTGACGCTCCCCGACGTCGCGCTGACGCAGGTGTCGGGCGTGACGCAGTAGGTCGCGATGCCACCGCCGCCGAAGTTGGATCCGAGCGTCATCGTGTGCGGCAGCGCGTCGGCAGTGGGAAGCCCCACCATCAGGTCGAGGCGCAGCGGGTGCGTCGACGCCCGGTCGTTCGCGGTGAAGCAGGTGTCCTCGGTCTGTCCCGGCGACAGCACGAGCGCGGGGCCGTCCGTGGGCCCGCAGCTGTCGAAGATCTTGGAGGGGCCTGTGACCTCGGTGCCCACCACGTCGGTATCGGACACGTCGGTGTCGTCCTCGGTGGACGGCTTGGGGCAGCCGACAACGACGGCGCCGCAGAGGAGGATGGGGAGGAGCTGTCGCATGGCGCACCTTGGAGGCGGAGCGGATGGCGCGTGCCCACGCCGGGTCCGAGGCCCACCTTCATCGTAGCGTGGACGCGCGGGGGTCCGCGCGGAAAGCGCGGCGCCATGGCGACGGCCCGATCGCCGAGCGCGTCAAGGCGGCGCTGCGCGTCGACCACGGCACCGTCGGCAAGAAGATCCACGTCGCGTCCCTGCAGGGCATGGTCCAGCTCAGCGGCTCCGTCCGCTCGACGACAGCGAGTCGCGGATTTCGCTTGACACATTACGTATTCCGCATACGTTATGTATGCGTTCGGCTCAAGCCGCTTCGCTTCAGGAGAGGCCATGGCGCGCGTCGTCATTCTCGGAGCCGGGATCGCGGGACACACCGCGGCCATGGTGCTGCGGCGGACCCTCCCCAAGGAGCACGTGGTCTGCGTGGTGTCGCCAAAGCCGGATTACAACTGGATCCCTTCCAACATCTGGGTTGGCGTCGGTCGGATGGCGCGGGAGAAGGTGGTGGTCCCCCTCGCGCCCATCTACGCGCGGCTGGGGATCGAGTTCATCCAAGCCTCCGCGACAGAGATCCACCCCGCGGGCAACCCGAACCACCCGGGCCCGTACATCGTCGCCACCCCGACCACGCCCGGCGCCGCGACGGAGAGCGTGGAGGTCGCCTACGACTGGTTGATCAACGCGACCGGCCCGAAGGTTCGTTTCGACCGAACTCCTGGCCTTGGCCCGGACGGTGGGCACACGCACTCGGTCTGCACCGACCGACACGCGGTCGACGCAGCGACCGCGCTCGACGCGGCGATCCAACGGATGAAGGCGGGCGAACGTCAGACCCTGGTGGTGGGCATGGGCCACGGCACGTGCACGTGTGAGGGCGCGGCCTTCGAGTACACGTTCAACGTCGAGCACGAGCTGCGCCGACACGGCGTCCGCGATCTGGCCGATCTGGTCTACCTGACGAACGAAGCCGAGCTTGGCGACTTTGGCGTCGACGGGCTGGTGATCCGCAACGGCGGCTTCCACACGCCCAGCAGCGTGTTCGCGGGCTCCTTCTTCGCCGAGCGATCGGTGCAGGCCATCCTCGGCGCGCACGTGCAGGCGATCGAGCCGGGCCTGATACGGTACGAGACGCTGGACGGCGTCGATCACGAGCAGCGGTACGACTTCGCCATGCTCCTGCCGCCGTTCACCGGCGTCGGCCTCAAGGCCTTTGGCGCGCAGGGCGAGGACATCACCGACACGCTGTTCGCGCCGAGCGGCTTCACCAAGGTCGACGCCGACTACACCCCCAAGCCCTATGAGGCGTGGAAGCCCACCGACTGGCCGAGCACCTACCGGAACCCCACGTGGAAGAACGTCTTCGCCGTGGGGATCGCGTTCGCGCCGCCGCATCCGATCTCGCGCCCGCGGACCAGCCCTCGCGGCACGGTGATCAGCCCCGCGCCACCGCGCACCGGCATGCCGTCGGCGTCCATGGCCCGCGCGGTCGCCGAGAACATCGCGGACATGATCCTCGGCCGCGCCACCGAGCCCGAGCGCCTGTCGTCGATGGCCAACATGGGCGCGGCGTGCGTCGCGTCGGCGGGGTCCGGCTTCTGGGCAGGCAATGCGGTCGCCATGACCATGTTCCCGATCGTCCCCGACTACACCCGCTGGCCTGGAGCGGGGCGCGACGAGCGCTTCACCTTCGGGGAGGTGGGCACGGCAGGCCACTGGATCAAGCTGGTCTTGCACCACCTGTTCCTCTACAAAGCCCGAGCGAAGCCTTTCTGGTGGATGGTGCCGGAATGACCACCAAGGACACGCCCATGACGACCCAAACCTACGTGGCCAAGATCACCGTCCCCACCCCCACCGCGACGACGCTGTGGATGCGCGGCTTCCTGCCTTGGCAGCTCTGGCGCTTCGTGTGGCTGAACCTCAAGATGCTGCGCATGATCTCGCTGTCGCATCCGACGCGGCGGGACCCGAGCGCGCCCAAGGCTCCATGAGGTGAGCGCGGAATCGAGGACCTGCGCGGCGGCGCTCAGGCCACCGGGTTCGCCCGGAACCACGCGATCGTGCGCCGCGTGGCCTCCTCGTGCGAGTAGCGCGGCACGTAGCCGAGCTCGTCGCGGATGCGCGCGGACGTGAACGTGAGGTCCTTGCACACCCAGTCGACGGCGTAGCGTGACAGGCCCGGTCGCCAGGTCACCGCGGGGCTGATCGCCCATGCGATGGCCTCGGCGCACGCGCCGAGAGTCCAGGCAAGACGGTGCGGGAGCGCGCGCGACCACGGATGGACGCGGTAGCCGACGCCGGTCACCACGGGCTCCAGGAAGTCGAAGAAGTTCTCCGCGGGGTGGTCGGTCACGAAGTACACGCGCCCCGTCGCGACGCCGTCTGTCAGCAG
>CAIOSP010000043.1 GCA_903861005.1 uncultured Pseudomonadota bacterium | reverse complement strand
TCCGAGGCGTGGCGCAAGGCGGCGGCGCTGCCGGATGAACAGCAGCCGGACGTCGACTCGCTGGAGCGCACCGGCCTGACGCTGGGCTGCGACGCCATCCTGTGCATGCACGCGGCGATGGTCCTGGCGGCCATTCTGTTCTAAAGGGTCGTGGGGGGTCTGGTGCAGCCCGACACGAAGCCACGGTCTTGGGACAGCGCGACGATCGGGCTCTTGCTCGCGCCGCTCCTTGGTCTGTTCATGATCGGGTCGGTGGGCGTGGACGAGCGCGCGCTGTTGGGCGTGGCCATCAGCGGTGTGCTGGTGCTCGTGGCGCGCCAAGGCAGGGCGCCGAAGGCCCGGATCGCGGTGGCGGCGGTTCCGCTGCTGGCGGCGGCGGCGCTGGGCGCGGTGCCGGTGCCGCGCGCCGTGCTGACCGCGCTTGCGCCGGGTGTGGCGTCTGCGCGACCGCAGGACGCCGCGTGGACGCTCGCGCTTCGGCCTGACCTGACCCATCTGGCGCTCGCCGACCTGGGGCTGCTGCTGGCTTACGGGCTGGCGGTGGCGGCGGTCGCGCCGGATCGGCGGCGCCTGGGCGACCTGCTCGCGTGGGCGACGGTGGGCTGGGCGGCCATCGGCGCGGCGCACGCGATCAGCGGGTCGCAGTCTCTGTTCGGGCTGATCCCGGTGCGTCCGGGCGACGGCGTCTTCTTTGCGCCGTTGGTGAACCCCAACCACCACGGTACCGTGCTGATCGCGGGGCTGCCGTTCGTGGTGTCGGCGGCGTGGACACGCGTGCGGGCGCGGGACCCTCGGGCCCTGCTGTTCGTGGCGGTCGCGCTGTACACGCTCGCTTACCCGGTTCTGTCGGCGTCGATGGGCTTGGTCGGCGTGCTGGCGGCGCAGGGCGCGGTGGCGCTGTGGGCGTCGCCCGTCCGCCGGCCGGTCAAGGTCGGCGCGAGCGTGCTGGGCTTGGGCGCGGCGATCGTGGCGGCGCTGTGGGTCTCACACGCGCAGCCCGAGTGGTGGGCGCTGTCGGGGCGCCCCCGCGTCCAGCAGTGGACCGACACCTGGGCCCTGCTCCGCGACCACCCGCTCGCGGGTGTCGGCCTCGGCGGGTACGGCGCGGCCTACGAGGCCTACCGCACGGTACCTTCGTTCGCGGTGTTCGCGCACGCGCACTCCGACCTGCTGGAGTTCCTCTCCGAGACCGGGCTGGCGGGCCTGATCGCGCTCGGCTTCGCCGCGATCGTCCTGCCTTGGCGTCGCCGGTCGCGCTCGCTCGACTGGACGCTGGCGGTGGTGGCGCTGGCCGCGCACGCGTTGGTCGACTTCCCCTGGCACGTGCCCGGCGTCGCGCTGTTCGGCGTGCTGATCGTAGGCGTTTGGGCCTGGGGTGATGGGGACGAAGCACCGGCGGACGGCGGCGCCTGGGCCTGGGGCCCGTTCACGCTCGCCGCCGTGTCGACCGCGGCGCTGATCGGGTTTGCGATCGACGACGGGCGCCTGGACGACGCGATCGTCGCCGCCCGACTGACGACCACCTGCGACGACACCCTCCGCGCGGCGCCCGCGCGCTGGCCTGCCAGCTCGGACCTGGCGCTGGCGGTGTTCAAGGCCTGCGACGGTGACCCGGCGACGCTCTTGCGCGATCACCCCAACGACGGCGAAGCGCTGGGTGAAGCGGGCGCTTGGTTCGCCCAGAAGCACCCGGACCGGGACGCCATGCCGCTGCTGACCCGGGCGGTGGCGCGCGCGCCCAACGACTTCCGCGCCTGGCGCGTCCTGGCCGTGGTGCAGGAGCAGCACGGGGACGCCACCGCCGCGGCGAGCGCGTGGGCCAACGCCTTCAAGCACTGGCCCCAAGAGATCGCAGACAAGGGCAAGCCGTTCGACCGCGCGTTCGCCGTGCTGCCGGTTGGCCTGTGGTGGCTGGACGCGCTGGCCGACGCGCCGGCCCACTGGTCGATCCGCCTGTCCCGCAAGCTGCTCGACGACCAGCAGCCGGACACCGCGCTGCTCGCCTGCCAGCAGGCCAAGCGGCTTCGCCCGGCGGCCCACGAATGGACCGCCGAGTGCGCGATGGCCGAGTGGGCGCTCGGGCAGAAGGACGAGGCCAAGACCTACCTGGCGTCGTGGCGGCAGGCGCGCCCCAAGGACGTGTGGGCGTTCATCGCCACCGCGCAGGTCCTGTCCACGGACGGCGTCGACGTGAACGACCCGGCCTGGGGCGACGCCGTGATGGCCGCCTACCGGCTCCGGCCGGACGAGCGGCGTGTCACCATGCTGCTGGAGTCGGCGCGCGACGCCTGCCCCCCGTCGGACTCCTCCGGCCGTCCGCCCGTGTGTGTGCTGGCCGACCTGTGGACCGCCGATCATCCCCGTAAGCGCGACCGCTGAGACGCTCGCCATCGGGCACCGAGATCGGCTAGGATGCGGCGGCCGAGGTCCCGCATGCGTTCCTTCCTTTCCTCGCTCCCCTTCCTGCTCGTATTGGCCTGCAACACCAAGTCTACGGACGACGGGACGCCCGGCGGGGTCGACCCGCGCGCCGACCTGGTGGACTGCCCCAACGGCCCTGACTGCGCCGCCACGGACGACACCACGTTGCGCGTGGGCGTCGCGGTCAAGTCGATCATCCCGGCCTGCTACGAGTCGTGGGTGGACGCGGACGGCAACCACATCTACCGCGTGGGCACCGACACCTTCCTGGACTGCGGCTGCGACCGGCTCTGCCCCGGCGACGAGGGCTACACCGCGGCGGACGAGGGCGAGGGCGACGGCGTGTTCCACCCGGTGTGGATCGCCGGCTACGACAGCGCCCGCGCCGCCATGGGCATGCGTGGCGCCGACCAGGGCCTCGTCGGTGAGTTCGAGGGCCTCGACGCGCGCGCCGTGGTGATCGACCAAGGCAACACCCGCGTCGCCATCGTCACGCTCGACGGCATGGGCTGGATGAACGACGACGTCGAGCGCATGCGCGAGGCGGTCAACGCGCGCGGCCTGGACGTCGACCACGTCCTCGTCTCCAGCAGCCACAGCCACGACTCGCCCGACAGCATGGGCCAGTACGGCCGCGTGCTCACCGAGACCGGCTACGACCCCGACTACGCGGTGCAGGTGCACATCGCGGTGGCCGACGCGGTGGAGGAGGCCATCGCGGGGCTCAAGGACGTCACCATGAAGTACGGTGAGGTCAACGCGAACGAGTACTTCGAGAACGGCGTCTCCAACATCGTCAGCGACACCCGTGACCCGCAGATCGTCGATCCGCGCATTGGCGTGGTGCAGTTCGTCTCGGGCACGGACACGGTCGCCACGCTGATCCACTTCGCCAACCACCCCGAGAGCATGGGCGACGAGACGAACGTGATGAGCGCGGGCTTCCTCGTCGGCGCGCGCCACACGGTCGAGTCCGGCTCCAAGTGGCTCGACGGCACCGGCCAGCCCGGCGTCGGCGGCGTGGCGCTCTACATCAACGGCTCGGTCGGCGGCATGATGACGTCGCTGCACGCCACCGTGATCGACCCCACTGGCGTGTCCCGCCGCGACAACAACTACAAGAAGGAAGACTCCGTCGGCCAGATCATCGGCGAGCTGGCGCTCGACGCCATCGCCAGCGCCAAGACGGTCGAGGCCCCCAAGCTGCGCGTCCTGGCGCGCCGCATCTTCCTGCCGGTCGACAACATCGGCTTCCAGGCCATGTTCTCGCTGGGCGTGTTCGGGCACCGCCCGGCCTACAGCCACGCCACGGGTGAGGCGCTGCCGCCCAACACCAGCCTGGGCGACGCCAACCTCGCGGACGTTCGCACCGAGATCGACCTGCTCGAGCTCGGCCCGGTGCGCATGATCACCGCGCCCGGCGAGATGCTCCCTGAGGGTGTGATCGGCGGCTACCAGAACGAGTGGACGCCGCCGGGCGGCATGCTGATCGACCCTACGAACCCCAACCCGCCGGACGTCACGACCGCGCCCGCGGGGCCGTACTTCCTGGAGACGCTCGGCGGCGACATGAACTGGCTGATCGGCCTGGGCAACGACGAGGTCGGCTACATGGTGCCGCCCTACAACTTCGAGCTGGGCGGCGCGGCCTACCTGTCGGAGGCCGAGGGCCACCACTACGAAGAGACCAACTCGCTCGGCCCGCAGACGCTCCCCATCTGGCTCACCAAGGCCGGTGAGCTGGTCGACTACGCGGAGGGCAAGTGAGCGCCTTCTCCGGCCTCTGGAAGCTCCTAGGCGCCGGTGACCCGGTGGTGCCGGCCAAGCACCGCGCGGACGTCGCTGCCTGCGCGATCCTGCAGGAGCTCTCCTTGTCGGATGGCAACGTCGCGCCGGTCGAGTCCGTCGCGATCCACGCGTGCATGCGCGACCTGTTCGGCATGTCCGAGGCTCAGATCGAGGAGATCCTCGGCCGCGCCGCCGTCGCTCGGGAGACCCAGCGGGACCTCTCGGAGTACGCCCGCTCCGTCGCCAAGGAGTGGAGCCTGGAGGACAAGCACCACGTGATCGAGGCGATCCGTCGCGTCATCTGGGCGGACGGCAGCCTGAGCGGCCACGAGCAGCGCCTCGCGTCGAGCGTGGTGTCGCTGCTGGGCGTGTCCGCCGCGGACGCCGCGCGCGTGCTGGTCCGTCCGGGCTAGCCCCGGGCCGCCGCTACGCGCGCCCTACTCGTAGACCACCAGCCAGCTGTTGAGGACGATGTCGCCGCCGTTGTCGTTCGGCGTGACGCCCTTGAACAGACCTCGGTAGAGGATCGTCGCGTCCTGACCGGCCGTGGCCTCGGTCGTCACGTCGAACACGATCGGGTTGACCTGCTGGCCGGGGCACCAGCCGCCGCGGCCGAACCACCACGTGCCCCACTGGTTGGGCGTCGCGCCGTTCTTCAGCTCGGACACGCAGCCCTCGTTCAGCTTCGCCTCGGGGAACTCGGCCAGGTGGGTGGCGCCGTTGACGGTGAACTCGTGCTGATGGTTGCAGAACTCGGCGCACTGGTCCGCGGGGCTCGACCCGTGGCCCGAGATCACCGACCACAGCTCGACCTTCTTGGCGCCCGCGGGGATGGGAACCACCATCGGCTCGCGGGCCTCGTTGTAGTGGCTGTTCCACGAACCGCCCGAGAACAGGTGCGTGGTGGTGGTGGGGTGCATGCCCTTGGCCGCGTTGGAGAAGCGCAGGTTCAGGCGCGTCTCGGTGGGCTGCACGTTCCACGACGGCGCCCACTCCCACTTGAAGTGGCGCGTGCCGCCCGCCTTGAGCACGGCGAGCATGGGCGTGGCGTCGGTCACCCAGTGGGTCTCCCGGTGGTAGCTGGTGATGAAGCGCGAGAGCTCCGTCCAGCTTCCGTCGTCCTCCTGCAGCCACAGGTGCGCGAGGTAGTCCCAAGCGCCGCAGTTGCCGACCTCCGAGTTGCCGACCTCCGCCTTGGTCGGGTCCGGGCAGCGCATGTCGACCTCGATCTGGAACGTGTCGAAGCCGGCCATCGTCGTGGCGTCGGGCAGCGTCACGTCCATCTCGGCGAACTCCTGGATCACCTCGCCGGTCCACATCGGGACCACGGTGGCGACCTGCGCGTCGAGCACGTCCTGCTGCTCCGACTGCTTGTCCAGGTAGCGGGCGTCGCGCGCGGCCATCGCGAGGTTGTTGTCCCAGGGCCACTTGTCGCTCGCGTTGGAGCGCGTGACGTCCGAGAAAGACCCGAGGCCGCGGAGCTGCTGGTGCCGGTCGATCGCGAACCCGCCCGTGCCGATGCCCGACGCGATCACGCTGCCCACCCAGCCGTCGAGCTTGCCCGCGGGCTTGGTCACCACGTGCACGCGGTCGGTCCACCAGGCGCGGTCGGCCTTCTTCATGCCGGCCAGCACGGCGTCGAGCTGCGTCTGCATGCCGCCGATCGCCGCCTTGGCGTCTGGGCCTTCCTGGCGGGACACGAAGAACCACTGGACGTTCTTGGGCGAGTCCTCGAGCAGCGCGTCGAGGTCCGAACCCCACACGCTCACCGGGTTGAGGTCGGAGACGGGCAGGGTGTCGGTGACGAACATCAGCGTGTCGCAGCCGGTCCAATTCTCGGACAGCGTCCAGCCCGCGTCACCGAGCGGGAGGATGGCGTCGGCGGCGACGTCGTGCCGGTGCTCGCCGTAGGGGCCGACCGTGTCCCACGGGTGCTCGGACAGGCCCTGGGCGGCGCAGACCGACTGCGGGACGACATCGGAGTCGTCCGAGTCCTTCGACGGCGCGTCCTTGGACCCGGCGTTGCACGACGTCAGCACCAACAGAGCCAGCAGGGGGCGCATGTCTACCTCTCGGAAGTTGCGAGTCTAGCGTGTTTGTGGCCGCTGATCCGCGTCGTTTTGCGTCGACGGTCGCCGTTCGTACGCGGGGGCGACGATCCGGATCAGTCTTGAAACCCGGACGGGGATCCGGTTCGACGAACGAGTGAAGGAGACCGAAGTTGCGGCCCCGAAGGGGGGGACGGCGCAGACTTCCTGATGCGCCAGTTTCCGCGGGGCCGCGATTCAACCCGCTGACATTCCGTCGAAATCACAGCCGCAACGCGGATTTGCCGCGATCGGTGTCGAAATCGTCACGAATTTCGCGAGGGCGGACGGACGGAACCGCATTATTCGGCGCGCCATTCGCACGCGGACTCGCCGGTCCGTGACGGAGAAACCTGCATGCGCCCGTCTACGCTCGTCCTTCCGCTTGTCCTCGCCGCCTGCTCCCGCGTCCCGCCGGGGGACGAAGGGGACACCGACACCAACGTGAACGTGGACCACGGTGACACCGACGTGCAGACCGAGGACACCGGCGACTCCGCCGTGGACACGGACACCGAAGTGGTCGATGACACGGACGTGGGCCCGGTCGGCTGCGCCGGCGGCGCCGGCACCGTCACCACCATCACCGACATCCGCGACGGCATGGGCGGCTTCAGCACCGGTGATCTGGTCGCCGTGTGCGCTGTGGTCGTCACCGCCGTGCGCGACGACAAGGGCTTCACGGTCCAGGACGCCGGCGCGATCAGCTACGGCGGCATCTACGTGTACCAGGGCCTCGGCGGCGTGGTGCCTGCGGTCGGGGACCTCGTCGACATCGTCGGCGTGTACGAGGAGTTCGACGGCAGCGGCCCCGACGGCGCCCCGTTGTCGTCCACCGCGCAGCTGTTCGTCGACCGCAACTGGTCCACCCCGCAGCACCCGGACTCCTCCGTCCTCGTGGTCGGCACGGGCACGTTGCCCCCGCCGGTCGACGTGACGGCGTCGACGCTCGCCTCCAGCGCGTCGGCGGAGCCCTTCGAGTCCATGCTCGTGACGCTGACCGCAGGCTGCCCGCTGTCCGTCAGCACGGACCCCAGCGCGGCCGGCTCGTTCTACGAGTTCGACGTCACCGCCGACGCGGGCATGTCCACAGCGGTCGTCGACGGCGAGTACTACTTCCTGGGCGACGGCTACGCGTCGCTCGCGATCGGCGACTCCTTCTCCACGATCACCGGCCCGCTGTTCTTCAGCTACGGTGAGTACAAGGTGGCGCCGCGCTCGGCTGCCGACGCGACCGGGTACACCGCGGGCGGTGCGGGCTGTCCGTGAAGCGGTCGCGCCTCGCGCTGACGATGGTCCTCGCGGGGTGCGGCGCGCCACGCGGGCTTGAAGACCCGTCTGCCTGGTATGACAGCGGCGCGCACGCCGAGGTCACCGAGGTGGTGTCCTTCAGCACCGACGCCTACGGGCTGCCTGCGCAGGGCGACGTGTCCATCGCGGACGCGCTCGCGCCCGCCTTCGAGTTCCCCAAGGGCTTCGGCACCCACGTCGCGTCCAACGAGGCGTCGGTTGCGTCGTGTGGCTGGGACAGCTCGGACGCCCTGCCGGTCACCATCACCGGCGTGTCGGCCACGCTGCCTCGCTACTACTTCAAGGCCGACGGCTGCGGCGGCGCCGCCCAGAAGTATTACGCGTCGTACTGGCTGGAAGACGACAGCGGCGGCGTGTTCGTGCTGGGCGACGGCGGCGTCGCGTGGTGGGACGCGGGCGACACCGTAACGCTCAAGGTCCGCGCCGCCACCCGCAGCTACGGGCTGAACTACGTGCTCGCGTCGGACGTGGTCGAGGTGGACCGCACGCACCGCGCGGTGAGCTACGAGCCCACGAACGGCCCGCTCGGCGACGCCGACACCTCCGCGGTGCGACGTGTGACCGGCACGGTGGTCGAGCGCGCCGACACCTTCGGGCAGATCCCGATCCGCCCCGACGACGCCACCGACGTGTGCGAGACACACACCGATCCGGGCTGCGTGCTCATCACGCTCGACACCGAGATCTCACGCCGTGGCGTCAAGCTCCAGGTCGGAGAGCACCTCTCCGCCACCGGGCCCGTCATGTTCTCCTACGCCACCTACACGATCGTCGTGATGCGCCTGGGCCAGCTGGTCCGGGATGACGCGACTGGCCCGTCTTCGGAGTCTCCATGATCCCGCGCCTTGGTGTGCTCGCCGCCGTCTTGTTGGTCGCTCCGTTCGTGGCGCGCGCCGGGGAGACCGAGGACCCAGCTGTGCCCGCTGACGCGAGCGTGGGTGAGGCGGCTCCGTCCACCGAGGCCGAGCCCGTCGGGTCGTCGAACACGCTGTCGGTCGATCAAGAAGACCGCGGCGGCCAGGCCGCGGACAGCCTCACGCCGAGCGGCAAGCGCCTGAAGGTCAACGCGTACTTCGAGACCGAAGGCCACGGGTACAACAACCTGGACTTCCGCAAGCTCGACGAGACCAGCGATCAGTCGATCCTCGACAGCGACGACAAGAACGCGTTCGCCTACACGGGCGTCGGCCTCGACCTCGCGTACCGCATCGACGACACCGCGCGCATCGCCGTGTCCACGAGCTATCGCGGCCTGTGGGGCAACGATCAGATCGGCGACGTCAGCCGGTTCGGCGGCTTCCTCTACTTCGACTCGCTCTACATCCAGTGGAGCCCGAAGAAGGGCTACGCACCCATGCTGCGCGTCGGTCGTCAGCGCTTCGACATCGGCGGCCAGGGCGGCGCGCGCGAGTTCCTGCTCTCGGACACGGTCGACATGGTGCGCGTCGACTTCCCGATCCCGGGCGTCGGCTCGCTGATCACCGTCCCGATCGACGTGGTCGGCGTCTCGCCCGAGAACGACGACGTGAACTTCCTCGAGTACATGGGCCAGGCCTCCGGGCCCGCGTTCACCTTCCGCGGCGATCGCATGACGCGGCGCCACGGCGCGGTGCTCGCCATCACGCCCGACAAGGTGCCCGGCCTCGACGTGCGCGCCTACGGCTTCTACTCGCAGATGGGCGGCGCGGGCTCTGGCTCCGACATCTCCTACGGCGGCGAGCTCGGGAACTTCGCGGACAAGGACTGGGTGGGCAACGTCGGCGCGCGCGCCGCGTACACGCTGTTCGACATGCTCACGCCGTTCGCCACCTTCGACGCGTCGTTCGGCGTCGATCGCAAGGCGCTGGTCGCCTACGACGTCGACGCCAACGGCTTCGCGTGGTCGGCGGGCCTGACCTTCGACAAGGCGCGCAGCAGCCGCAAGGAGCTCGGCGCGCACGCGGAGCTTCGCTACTGGGACGCCACGGGCCCCGCGTTCGGCAAGGACGGCCTGCAGTTCAGCCACGGCTTCGTCGGCATGAAGGGGCGCTACGTCGGCGGCCTCGTCGCCAACCGCTTCCTCGGCTGGCGTCCTTCCGCGTACGTCGGCACCGACGGCGTGACCGACTCGCCGCAGGAGTCCAATCGTCGCAGCGCGACGCGCGTCGTCAGCCTGGACGGCGAGGTGCAGCTGCCGGGCCGCGTCACGGTCGGCGCCGGCTACTGGTTCCTGCAGGACAAGGGCGTCACCTTCCTCGACCCCAAGGCCGTGGACACGATCACGCCGCCCTACGGCTACAGCCGCGACGAGTTCCGCGCTGAGAGCCGCTTGGGCAAGGTGCTCGGCCACGAGGTCGACGCGAGCGTCAGCCTGGATCTGGGCGAGCACGTCACGCTGCTGGTCCAGGGCGGCGTGCTGGTGCCTGGCGCGTTCCAGGGCCAGACCATCGAGCGGGCGGCGGGCTCCGCGCTCGGCTCTACCGACCCTGTCGTCGCCTACGACGTCAGCGGCGGCGTCCGGGTCGGGTTCTAGACCATCATGCGAAGCGCGCTCCCGCTGCTGATCCTCGCCGCGTGTGCAGGCCCCGAGCGGCCCGCCGAGGACGTCGTGTACCGCGACGGCTCCGACGGCGGCGCCACGACCGGCGAGCGCGGCACGGTGAAGATCACCGAGATCCTCTGGTCCGGCACGGTGCACGCGGACGGCACGCGCGATCGCTCCGACGTGTTCGTGGAGATCCGAAACGAGTCGAGCAAGCCGATCAACGTGTCGGGTTGGCGCCTGGAGATCCACGGAGGCCGCGAGCACGGCTGGAAGCTCCCAGTCACCGACAAGGCGCTCCAGGTGGGCGACGTGCTGATCGTCGCCGCCAAGTCCACCGGCTGCTTCCCCGACGCGGACCTCGTGATGCCTGAGCTGTCCTTCCCCGACGGCGACCCGTTCTCGCTCACGCTGCGCGACGCGGACGAGCACCTGATCGAGGGCGTGGGCAGCGTCGAGCAGGCGCCGTTCGCGGGCGGCTACGACCTGGTGCGCAGCCGCAGCATGGAGCGGGTGCACCTGATGTTTGGTGGCGACGGTGATCGCGATCCGTCCTGGCACTTCTACGCCGGTGAGCCGTGCCTGCCGGGCGTGGTGACCGACGCGGAAGATCCGTCGACGCTGCGCTGCTTTGAGCAGCACCCAAACAACGATCGTGTGGCCCCCGAATGCCGAGTCTACACGCTCGCCAGCCCGGGTCGTCCCAACTCGCCCGACTACTCGGGCGCCTACGCCAGCGGGAGCTTCGAATGAGCCGCCTGCTTGGGATCGCCGCGCTCGCCATGGGCGCGTGCTCGCCGCCGGACCTCTCCCGCACCAGCACGGACCTGTCGGTCGAGGTGGTGACGGACGTGGCCGACGTGGACGGCCGCTTCGTGTCGCTGATCGAGGGCGCGGAGACGTCGCTGCACGTCGCGCTGCCGACGATCGAATCACCCGCGATCGCGGACGCGCTGCTCGCGGCGGTGGACCGCGGCGTCGAGGTTGAGGTGTCGACGGACGCGCAGTCCGAGCACGCGGTCGGCGTGGCGGCGCTGCTTGACGCGGGCTTGGATGTCGCGCTCGACGACGACGCGCTCGCCTACTTCGGGTTTGACGTGAACGCGGATTTGGGCTGGTCGGGCGCGCAGGTGCAGATGTCCCACGCGATGGCCGTCGCCGACGACGCGCGCTTCGTCACCGCGTCGCGCGCGGGCGAGCTCGCCGACGGGCCGATCGCCGTGTTCGAGGGGCGCGGCGAAGACCCGTGCGAGGTGATCGAGGGCGAGCTGCGCCAGATCCACGACGGCATCGACGCCACCGCGCTCGACGCGTACAACGCGGGCAACAAGTCGATCCCCGATCCGCGCACCATCTTCGGCACCTCGTCCGACGAGCGCTTCGAGCTTCACTTTGGGCCGCAGGGCCGGCTGCTCAAGGGCGTGATCGACGCCGTGTACGACGCGCGCAGCAGCGTGCGCATCGTGACGGAGGACCTCACCGACGTGGGCCTGATCCAGGCGCTGCAGAACAAGGCCGCGGATGGCTTTGACGTTCAGGTGATCGTCGGCGCGTCGTTCGGCAGCACGTCGTCCGCGCAGTCGAACGTGCTGCGCGACCAGGCGCCCGACGTGGAGAAGCTCCACGTGCTTGGCGGCGCGCGCCTTCCCACCGTGGTCTACGTCGACTTCGACCCGGCGCGTGACGGTCGCTACCACACGCCCACGGTGATGGTGCTGACGCACCCGCTCTACTCGGCGTCGCGCCTGTTCGGATCGTCGCCGGTGGTGACCGACCAGTACATCGACGGCACCATGGTGGTGATGTCGGTGGCCGACGTGCCGCCCAGCCCGCCGCTCCAGGCGTTGGCGGCCATCCACGCGGACGCGATCGCGGACGTGGAGGTGCTGCCATGAGGCGCCTGTGGTTCAGCGTGGTCCTGCTCGCCGGGTGCGCGCCGTCTGCGGACGACGTCGCGGGGACGCGCGGCGGTCGCGTCGACGTGTTCTTCAACGAGCCCGGCACGCGCCCTGACAACCTCTGGGAGCCGGACTCGCTCGCGCTGATGATCCAGTCGGTGCAGCAGGCGCAGGCCTCGATCGACATCGCGGTCATGGGCTTTGATCGCGCGCCGCTGGTGGACGCCGTGGTGGCCGCCTACGACCGCGGCGTGGCCGTGCGCATGGTCGGCGACGCGGCCTACGTGAACGCCTACGGCTACGCGCAGCTGCGCGGCCGTCACATCCCGCTCGTCGCGGGCAACATGCCCCACATCATGCACGACAAGTACATGGTGATCGACGGCCGCTTCGTGTGGGGGACCACCGCGAATTGGACCGACTCCGACCTGCGCCAGAACCTCAACAGCTTCGTGATGATCGACAGCCCCGAGGTCGCGCGCGCGTTCACGTCCGAGTTCGAGGAGATGTTCGACGGCGCGTTCGGCGCGAGCAAGTCGCCGCGCACCGGCCCCAACGTCTGGCAGGTGGGCGACACCAAGATCGAGGTGTGGTTCGCGCCCAAGGACGACTGCATGGGCCGTATGCTCGAGGTGGTCGACGGCGCGCAGGACCGCGTCCGGTTCGGCATCTTCGCGTTCACCAAGGACTCCTTGGGCTCCGCGCTCCTCCGCAAGCAGGCGGAGCTCGCGACCAAGAACGCGGACGAGGGTCTGGACAACGCGGCGGACGTGCACGCGCGCCACGGCGTCGCCGGCGTGATCGACCAGTCGCAGCTGCACAGCAACGGTCAGTTCCACGAGGTCTACCGCCTGCTGGGCGGCGACGTGTCGCTGCGCATGGACGGCAACGACAACTCCGTGATGCCTGGCGACTACCAGGCGGGCGGCGGGCGCCTCCACGGCAAGACGATGATCGTCGATCCGGACGGCGAAGACCCGATGGTCCTCACCGGCTCGTTCAACTGGTCGGCGTCCGCCACGCAGAGCAACGACGAGTACTTGATCGTGATGCACGGCAAGCGGGTCGCCCAGGCCTACGAGGCGTGGTGGGATCGCATCTGGTCCGAGGGCCGCGAGATGGGCGTGGACCTGGTCGGCGACCCGATCGGCGGCGGCCTGTCGCTCTCGCCCGGCGACGTGGTGATCAACGAGCTCATGTGGTACGGCGTGACCGCGCAGGACGCGGACGGCGCCGACGAGTTCGTTGAGCTGCGCAACCTGACCGACAAGGGCCTGCGCCTGGACCTGTGGCAGCTTCGCACCGCCCGCGACTTCGTCGTCGGCTTGCCACCGGGCTCCTACATCCCGCCCCACGGCCTGTTCACCATCCTCGACCACGACCTCGAGCCCTACACCGACGGCGTGCCGCAGGATGACCCGTCCGCCTACGCAAACGGCGACATGGTCGTGAACGCGTGGAACGACAACCGGCAGTCGCGCCTGCGCCTGTCCGACACCGCGCTCGACCTGCGGCTGGTCGATCCGACCGGCGCGGTGATGGACGTCGCGGGCGACGGCGGGCCCCCGTTTGTCGGCGGCCCGGACGCGACCGACAGCACGATCGCGCGCAGCATGGAGCGCAACGACGCGCCCGCCGACGGCAGCAAGGCCGACGCGTGGCACGCGTGCACGTCCGACCAGGGCGGCGCCAACGTGAACGACACCTTCAAGGCCACGCAGCTCGCGACGCCGGGTGGGTCGAACAGCGCGCGGTAGCGTCGCGCCGCGAGCCGTGACGCGCGCCGCCGGTCGACGAGGTGTCGACCGGCGGCAGCGTGCGCGGCTCTACTCGCCGTAGAGCGTGATGTCCGCGACCATAGGCAGGTGGTCCGACGCGGCGCTCGTCGCGTCCGACGCGGGCGCGGTGCCGCCCTTGGCGATGCCGTCGAGCGCGTCGTCGGCGCTGTCGTAGACCTCGGCGTGCACGACCGCGTGGCGGGTGACGTCGTTGCCCAGGAAGTAGTCGATGCGGCGGCCGCTGATCGGGCGCGTGGCGCGGTCGGCGTCGCGCTGGGCGGCGTCGAGCGGGCCGAAGCCGGCGGCCTCGAACTCGCCGAACGGGTTGGGCGCCAGGCCTTCGCCCGCGATCCGCGTGGACATGTCCTCGCCCAGGCGGAAGCTCGACGGCAGGTCGGACGGCACCTCCGTCTGGCGCGGCTCGGTGGGGTCGATGTCGAGCACGTCCTCGTTCATGTCGCCCATCAGCAGCAGCGCGTCGTCGCCGGTGGTGTTGGCGGCCTGCACAGCGCGGCGCGCGTCGATCACGCGGCGAAAGCCATCCGACAGCAGCTCGCCGCTCTTGAGATGGACCGACACCACGCTGACCCGCAGGTTGAGCGTGGGCATGGCGAACGACACCACGCCCGGCAGGCGCGTGACGTCCTGCGCTTGCGAGTCGCCCGACAGCGCGCCCGCGGTGGGGAAGGCGATGTCCGGCTCTGCGACGCGCGTGAGCACCGCGTTGCCGATGTCGCCGAACGGCTGCGAGTTCGGCAGCTCCACGACCGGGTAGCCCAGGTCTGCGGCCAGCGCTTCGAGCGAGGCCATGTCGGAGGCCGACACCTCGTTGAGGCCGACGACGTCGGCGTCGAGGCGCGCGAGCACGTCCCGCGTCGCGTTCCATTCGTCGCTGCCCTCGGCGCCGAGCGACTCCACGTTCCACGTGGCGACGCGCACCGTGGCGCGGGTGACCTCCTTGGGCTGCGGGTCGGTCCAGCCGGACCAGGCCGTCGAGTCGTCGCCGAGCTCGCTGCGCATGTCGGCGCAGCCAGTCAGCGCAGAGACGATCGCGAGCGCGACGGGGAGGCGGGCGGTCACGGGCCGAAGTCCGCGTTGACGCGCGGCAGGATGCGGCGGCGGTCGAAGCGCCACTGCATCACGCCGGTCACCGGGGTCACACCAACCTGACTGCTCCATGCTCCACCCGTCCAGACATCGTCGGAGACGACCACGCCCACCGCGCCGCCGATCTCCCACAGGCCCGTGTCATGACACGCCGAGTTGTCGGCCGCACAGTCGTAGGTGGTGTCCGTCACCGTCCCGGTAGAGATGGTGACCAGCGTGCCTTCGAACGCCTCGGTCGTGGCGTCGGCGAGCCACTTGCCGATCGGCGCGACGGGCGTCGTGGCGCCCAGGTCGGTGGCGCCGCCTGCGTTCAGCTGGAGCTCCCCAAAGTAGTCGTCGATCGTGCCGCTGACGCGGACGCGGTGGTGGAGCGCGACGGTGGGCACGCTGCCCAGCTCAACCCGGATGCCGGCGTTCGCGCCGGACGCCACGGTCGGGTCCTGCATCCAGAACCCGTAGTCGCCGACGGCGGTGACCACGCCCTCGGTCGTCACCGAGTCGCCCGCCGATAGGGTGGTGCGGATCTGCACGAGGGTCACCAGCGGCGTGGGGCACAGGCCGACCGGGTTGGCGTCGTCCGGGCACGCGTCGCACTCGTCGCCGCGCTGGTCGTTGTCCGCGTCCGCCTGCGTGGGGTCGGCGATCGTGGGGCACACGTCGTCCTCGTTGACGATGCCGTCGCCGTCGATGTCGGCGGGGAGCGGCGTCGGGTCGCACGCGTCGCCGACGCCGTCGTGGTCCAGGTCGGGCTGCGCGCCGTCGTCCATGGGGCGCGGCGGATCGAAGACGGTCGGGCACTTGTCGGCCGCGTTGGTGATGCCGTCGCCGTCCGAGTCGTCCGCGGTGATCTGACCGCTGAACTCGCCGGGGCGCGACGGGACGCAGGTCGGCTCGCCCGCAGGGGCGTCGTCGCAGCTGAACAGCGGGTACGCGCCAGCGACGCTGCTGGTGAGCGTCGCGAGCGGCACGCCGTATTCGGTCCGGGTGCAGGCTGCGCGAGCCTTGCCACACACGTCCAGCGCGTCGCAGGAGTCATCCAGGCCGGTGACTACCGCCTCGTCACCGAACAGCGGCACGCCGCCGCGCAGCACCAGCAGGACGTCGGTGGCCGACGCATCGAGCACGGCGCGGGCAGCGTCCGCGGGGTCGGTGACGTCGGCGCCGTTGAACACGGCGATGTCGCCCAGCTTGCCGACCTCAAGCGAGCCCAGGCTCGCGTCCGCGCCGAGCGCGTGCGCCGCGCCGATCGTGGCCATGTTGAGCAGATCGCGTTCGGAGAACCAGCCATCGAGCCGCTGGCGGTTCCAGGCGTCGGCGCAGCGCAGCTCGCGCACCATGGACATGGACCCGGAGTAGGTCCAGTCCGTGCCGAGCGCGACGCGCCCGCCGAGCACGTCGAGCAGGCGCACGTTGGCGGTGAAGCCGTACAGCGACACGTTGGAGCGAGGCGACCAGACCAGCGTCGTGTCGCTGTGGGCCACCTCGTTGTAGTCCACGGCGGTCAGCGCGATGTCGTGCACCTGCGCCGTGTTGGGCTCGGTGAAGTCCTGCGCGCCGTCGAGCGACGACGACTGGCAGCGGAACTCCTCGTGCGAGCGGTCATCCACGCCTTCGGCGACGTGGATGTGGTAGCTCGGCATCGCGGCGACCTGGCCCTCGCTGTCGGCGTAGTCCCAGGTGCAGTTGGGCTGCGTGCTGCGGTCGGAGTCGCCGAGCGGGAAGGTCTGCATGCGCAGGTCGGGCAAGTCCGCGCCGCCGTCGTCGCCCTTGTCCGGGTTGCGAAGCATGCCGGTGGCGAAGCCCGAACCGGCGATCGACACCGTGCCCGACATGGCCTGCCGAAGCTCGACCCAACGCGTGCCGGCGGAGGTGGCGCCGGTGCCAAACTCGTTGGAAGGCGTCGTGAGCGCCGCGCGCCACTCGTGCCGGCCGTTGTAGCGCGTCGAGCTCGCCGCGAGCGGCGCCTGGTCGTCGAACGTGAGGTGGTCGTGCGCGTTGACCAGGCCCGGCGCCACGACGCTGCCGGTGCAGCGAACCACCGGCATGTCGGATGGCGCCGAGTCCGCGCAGTCGCAGCCGACGCAGGTGATCAGCCCGGACGCGTCGAGCTGCACCGCGCCGCCCACGAACGTCTCGTCCGCGCCGAGCACGGTGCCCTGGATCAGCAGGCCGTCACCGGATCCCGGGATCAACTCACAGCCTGCCGCGCCGACGGCCGCGGGGGGCGTGGCGCACACCGTGACCACGGGCTCGTCGGAAGGCACGTCGGTGTCGCTCTGTGCCACATCGGTGTCAGCCGGGGTGTAGGGCTCGGTGCCGCCGTCGTCCCGGAACACGAGCGTGCTGCAGCCGGTCAGAGCGAGGCAGGCGAAGGCGACGGATCGGCGCATGGAACCCTCACAAGCGCCGCCGTCTAACCGGAACTTCCGCCGGCGGTGGTGACGTTCTTCCGTCGGTCGATGCAAGCCCCAACTCCGCACGATTCCGCTCGTTCCTGCAACATCGACTTGAGGAAGGCCCCGCGGTCGGCTAACCGCGGGGGCCATGGAGGCCGGTATGCGTGCTTGGACCAAGTTTGCGCTGCTCGCGACCACAGGCTGCAGCATGGACTACGGCCTGACCAGCGGCACGAAGGACCCCACCGGGGGCGACGACACCGACCTGGCCTACGTGATCGACACCGACGGCGACCCGGCCGTGGACACCGACGACTCCGACCCGCCCTCGCCGGACACGCTCCCTGAGGACACCGACGTGGTGCCCGTCGCGTCCGCGCCCATCTACGCGCAGACCCGCGACACCCTGTTCACGGTGGATCCGTCGTCGGGGGCCGTGACCGAGGTCGCGAAGTTCTCGTCCGGCGGCAAGGCGATCGACGGCATGGTCGACATCGCGATCGACGCGCAGGGCCGGCTGTTTGGTGGCGACCGCGGCGCCAAGTCCGGCGGCCCGTACACGCTGTACCGCATCGACCCGACCACCGCGGAGTCCACGCCCATCTGCACGGTCACCGTCGAGCCGACCGCGCTGACCTTCACCTCGTCCGGCCTGCTGGTCGCGGCAGGCGCAGGCACGCTGACCACCATCGACGTGGATGGCGGCTGCGACATGGAGGTCCTGTTCGAGAAGTCCGGCTGGGACACCAGCGGCGACGTGGTCGGCCTGCCCGATGGCCTGCTCTACTGGACCATCCGCGGCACCACGTCGGACGTGCTGGTCACCGTGGATCCGGTCACCAAGGCCGAGAGCGTGAAGGGCGACGTGGGCTTCGAGCGTCTGTTCGGCGTCGGCTACGACCAAGGTCAGGGCCGCCTCTACGGCTTCTCCGCGAGCGGAGAGGTGATCGAGATCAACGCGAGCACCGGCGCGGGATCGCTGCTCACGCAGGACGCCACGCGCGCCTGGTGGGGAGCCACCACCAACCCTGTCGTCTGGACCCCCTGAAGGGCGCTCGCGCAGGCGCCTTGTGAGGACACCATGCCACCACGCCGCCTCGGTGCGTTGACGCTCCTCGCCCTCGCGAGTTGCACCTCCGGACCGCCCATCAAGGACGGCTCGTCCGACACCGACCTGGACGACACGGGCGCGGCCACCATCACGCTGTCCGAGCTGCGGCCCGGTGATCTGCGCGTCGTGGAGTTCATGGCCGATCCGGACGCATGCGTGGACGACGACGGCGAGTACGTCGAGATCCGCTACGCGGGCGCGCTCGCGGCCGACATCGACGGGCTGGTGATCGCGAACGCGGACGCCAGCTTCACGGTCACGGGTCGGCGCGTCCTCTCGCCCGGCGACCGGCTGCTGATCGCGCGCAGCGTGTCGGGCCTGTCGAGCTGCTACGGCGCGACGGCTGAGGTCGGGTCTGGCTTGGCGCTCCCCAACACCGGCGGCACGATCACGCTGTCGGACGGCGGCGTGAAGATCCTCGACCAGATCGACCTCGCCGACTTTGCCGTGACCCCGGGCGTCGCCTGGGAGCAGGCCGACGACGACGTCAGCGCGTGGTGCCTCGCGGACAGCGCGATCGGCAGCACGGCCGACCTAGGCAGCCCCGGCCTCGCGAACGGCGGCTGCGGCGTGAACGACGACACGGACCTGCCGTCCAGCGGCACCGTCACGGTGGACCAGCTCGGCGCGGGGGACCTGCGCATCACCGAGTTCCTCGCCGACCCGAACGCCGGCGACGAGACGGTGGCTGAGTATGTCGAGGTGCTCAACACGCGCTCCGACGACGTCGACCTGGGCGGGCTCAAGGTGTCGGACTCCACGTCGTCGAACACGCTCACCGGCACCCTGATCGTCCGTGCGGGCGCGCGCGTCGTGCTCGCCCGAAACGTGGCGGGCATGAAGACGACCTACGGCGTGACGGCGGCCGCCGCGAGCGGCATCACGCTGAACAACGGCGGCGGCGACGTGATCACGGTCGCCAACGCCACGACGACGATCGACTCGGTCGACTACACCGCATGGACCGTCACGCCCGGCGTCGCGTGGGAGCGCGACGACACCAAGCCCGCCGTCTGGTGCGACGCGGACAAGGCCATCGGCATCACGTCGGACCTGGGATCGCCGGGTCTGGCGAACGGAGCGTGCGCGGCGGCGCCCACCGACACCGACACCGGCACGGCGGACACCGACACCGTGGCCGACACGGACGTCGTGGTCGACACGGACGTCGTGGTCGACACCGACACGACGACGACGATCGGCGTGCGCGACCTCTCGGCGGGCCAGCTGACCATCGACGAGTTCATGTCCGACCCGCTGAACTGCAGCGAGCCGGACGGTGAGTGGGTCGAGCTGCGCTACCACGGCACCAACCCCGTCAACCTGCGCGGCCTGGTGCTCACCGATCGCAGCGCCACGTCCGTGACGTTCAACACGTCCAAGGTGCTGACCACCGGGCAGCGGGTGGTGCTGTTCTCCAACGCCGTGTCGCCCAACTGCTTTGGCCTGACGGGCCTGGGCTACTCGGGCGTGTCGCTGAACAACGGCGGCGGCGGCGACCTGATCCGCATCGAGGACGGCACGGGTCGCATGCTCGACAGCGTCGACTACGACCCGTTCAGCATCTCCGCGGGCGACGCGTGGCAGCGCGACGCAACCGACACGTGGTGCGCGTCGGTCACGCTGCTCGGCGGCACCGACTACGGCACGCCCGGCGCGGCCAACACCCTGTGCGGCGCGACGGACACCGGCGGCGACACCGACGTGCCCACCACGCCGGTCGCGCTGACCTCGGTCCCGCGCCTGGGCCTGCGCGTGGTCGAGGTCATGTCCAATCCGGACCACTGCATGGACCCGTCGGGCGAGTACGTCGAGGTGCTCAACACCACCGCGACCACCGTGGCGCTCGACGGCCTGCGGCTGGTGGACGACGGCGGCACCATCGCGGGCTTCAACACCAGCCAGACGCTGGCCCCCGGCGCGCGCGTGACGCTGTACCAGGGCACGACCGGGTCGAGCTGCTACAGCCTGTCCGGCCTGCCGTACACCACGGTGAACCTGAACAACTCGGGCGGCGACACGGTGCACCTCACGGACCGCAACAACCGCGAGCTGGACGCGTTCACCTACACGGGCGCGATGTCCTCCCCTGGCGTGTCGCTCGAGCTCGACGACGTGGACCTCACCACCTGGTGTGACGCGACGGACGCGATCGGCACCAGCGGCGACAAGGGCACGCCCGGCCGCGCGAACGGGGTCTGCCCCTAGCGCGGACACCGCAGGCGACCCGAACGACGACGCAGCGGCGTTGGGCGCGGGCGTCGGTCCGCTCGAGAGGAGCGGGCGAGGGCGGCGGCGCGCCCCACACAGCGTGGGCGCGCCGCCAGCCGGATCAGCCGGCGATGCTGCGCAGCACGGTCTGGAGGATGCCGCCGTTGCGGTAGTAGACCACCTCGACCGGCGTGTCCAAGCGGCAGTTCACCGTGAAGGTGACGACCGTGCCGTCCGTCTTGGTGGCCGTGACCACCAGGTCCTGGCCGGGCTTCACGTCGTCCGTCACCGGGATGGAGAAGGACTCGGTGCCGTCCAGGCCAAGCTCGTCGGCGCCCTGGCCCGCCTTGAAGGTCAGGGGCAGCACGCCCATGCCGACGAGGTTGGAGCGATGGATGCGCTCGAAGCTCTTGGAGATGACCGCGCGGATGCCGAGCAGGAACGTGCCCTTGGCGGCCCAGTCACGCGAAGAGCCGGTGCCGTACTGCTCGCCGGCCAGGACCACCAGCGGCGTGGCGTTCTTCTGGTACTCGACGCTGGCGTCGTACACGCTGGTGACCTCGCCCGTGGGGAAGTAGGTCGTGAAGCCGCCCTCCGTGCCGGGGGCGACCTGGTTGCGGATGCGCACGTTGGCGAACGTGCCACGCACCATGACCTCATGGTTGCCGCGACGGCTCCCGAGGCTGTTGTAGTCGGCCTTGGCCACGCCACGACCCGTCAGGTACTTGCCGGCCGGCGACGAGGCGCCGATCGAGCCCGCAGGGCTGATGTGGTCGGTGGTGATGCTGTCGCCGAGCTTGAGCAGCACGCGCGCGCCGGCGATGGGCGAGATCGGGTTGACCGTCTTGGACAGGCCCTGGAAGAACGACGGCTCGCGGATGTAGGTCGAGGCGTCGACCCACGGGAACAGGTCGCCCTGCGCCACGGCGATGGCGTCCCAGCGCGGCTCGGCGAGGACGGTCGCGTACTTCTCCTGGAACATGGCGGGCGTGATGGCGTCGCGCACCGCGGCGGCGACCTCCTCGTCCGACGGCCAGATGTCCTTGAGGAACACCGGCGCGCCGTCCGTGCCCGTGCCGATCGGCTCAGAGCCCAGGTCGATGTTGAGCGTGCCGGCGAGCGTGTAGGCGACGCACAGGGGCGGCGACGCGAGGTACGCGGCCTTCACGTTGGCGTGAACGCGGCCCTCAAAGTTGCGGTTGCCGGAGATCACCGCGCCCGCGACGAGCTTGCCGTCGACGATGGCGGCCTCGATGTTGGTGTCGAGCGGGCCGGAGTTGCCGATGCAGGTGGTGCAGCCGTAGCCGACCACGTTGAAGCCGACCTTGGCCAGGCTGTCGAGCAGGCCCGCCTTCTCGTAGTAGGCGGTGACGACGCGGCTGCCGGGGGCGAGCGACGACTTGACCCACGGCTTGGCGACCAGGCCCTTGTTCGCTGCGTTGCGCGCGAGCAGGCCCGCGGCGATCATGACGCTGGGGTTGGACGTGTTGGTGCAGGACGTGATGGCCGTGATGACCACGTCGCCGTGCTTGAGGCTGTAGTCCGCGCCGGCGACCGGCACCGAGGCGCCGACCTGGTCGGCGGTGAGGCCGTGGCCGGAATGGCCGACGGGGGCGGTGAGCGAGGCCTGGAAGTGGGCCTTCATGTCCGACAGGTTGACGCGGTCCTGCGGGCGCTTGGGGCCGGCCATCGCGGGCTCGACCGTGGACAGGTCGAGGTGCAGGCTGTCGGTGAACTGCGGCGTCGGCGCGTCGGCGTAGGCCCACATGCCGGCGGCCTTGTAGTAGGCCTCGACGTTGGCGACGTGACCCGCGTCACGGCCCGACAGCGTCAGGTACTCCAGGGTGCGCTCGTCGACAGGGAAGAAGCCGCAGGTCGCGCCGTACTCGGGCGCCATGTTGGCGATGGTGGCGCGGTCGGCCAGGCTGAGCTGCTTCACGCCGGGGCCGTAGAACTCGACGAACTTCTCGACCACGCCCTTCTTGCGCAGCATCTGGACGATGAGCAGGGTCATGTCGGTGGCGGTGACGCCCGCGTTGAGCTTGCCGGTCAGCTCGAAGCCGATGACCTCAGGCGTCAGCATGTAGGTGGGCTGGCCGAGCATCACGGCCTCGGCCTCGATGCCGCCGACGCCCCAGCCGAGCACGCCCAGGCCGTTGATCATGGTGGTGTGCGAGTCGGTGCCGACGACGCTGTCGGGGAAGTAGGTGTTCTCACCCGCGATGGTCTTCTGCATCGCTGCGGTTGCGATCCACTCCAGGTTGATCTGGTGGACGATGCCACGGCCCGGGGGCACCGCGCGGAAGCTCTGCAGGTTGCGCTGGCCCCACTTCAGGAACTCGTAGCGCTCCATGTTGCGCTCGTACTCGATGTCCATGTTCTGCTCGAGCGCGTCGGCGAACTTGCCGGACACGTCGACCTGGACCGAGTGGTCGATGACGAGGTCGACCGGGACGAGCGGGTTGACCTTCTTGGGGTCGCCGCCGAGCGAGACCATGGCGTTGCGCATGGCGGCCAGGTCGACGACGCAGGCGACGCCGGTGAAGTCCTGGAGGACGACGCGGGCCGGCAGGAAGGGGATCTCGACCGGCTCGACCTTGGGCGACCACTTGGCGATGTTCACGACGTCTTCGTCGCGGACCAGGAAGCCGTCATGGTTGCGGACGGCCGACTCCAGCAGCACGCGGATGCTGTAGGGCAGGCTGGAGAGCTTGCAGAGGCCCGCCTCCTCCAGCGCCGCCAGGCGGTACAGGACCGCGGACTGGCCGTTGGCGAGGGGGAAGGTGCTCTTTGCGCCGAAGTGCTTAGCGGTCACGACCGGCTCCTGGTGGGGCGATACGCCCGGGAAATAGGGGGCCCGGGAGTAATCGCAACGGGGGGGGATCGCCAGCGTGCGCGGCGATCCAACCGTCAGGGCGTCGACGTGTCCAAATACATGCCTGGCCGCCGTGTCTGCCCACACTGGCCCAGCAAGTAGGTCAGCGCGTGGCCCAGGCGCGGATCGAACGTGAACGCACAGCCGACGTCAGGGTCCGCACCCTCCACGATCGACTCGGAGGGGCTGGCGGAGGTCGTGGCGCCGGTGGTCTGGTCGACCAGCATCCACGTCGCGGTGGACGCCGGGTCACAGCCGAGCAGCGTGAACGGGATCTGCAGCTCCACGCCAGGCGCGTCGGTGGTTGGCACGGCGCGCATGTGGGCCGGGAGAGGCTCCAGGTGCCACGCGCCCGCGCGCCACGCCCACAGCTCGAGCGCGCTGTTGTCGGTGGTCCAGCGGACGGCCCAGGTGGCGGGGACGGCGAGGGTGGCGGTGCGTGTGACGCCGGGCAGGCCCTGGGTCCCCGTGGAGGACGAATCGCCCAGGTAGGCGACCACCGCCAGATCGGCGCGACCCGGGGTCAGGTCGGGGTCTCGCAGGCCCACGATCAGGTTGCGGGACTGCCATCCCAGCGTGGAGAACACCGCGCGCTGGTCGGCCGACGTGCGCAGGCGCCCCATCCAGTCCCCGACCGCGCCGTTCGCCAACAGATGGGCCCACGTGCCGGTGTCGAACCAGGTGGGCGCGGAGTCGTGCGCGGTGTCGGTGGTGTCCTCGCCAGCGCCTTCGAAGCACCAGCCTCGGTGGAGCGGGCGCGCCGTGTCGCCGTCGGTGTCGGCGATGTCCGTGTCGATCTCGTCGGTGTCAGCGGCGTCGGTGTCGGCGATGTGGGAGTCGACCACGTCCGAGTCGTCGGCGTCGGTGTCGACCACGTCGGAGTCGACCACGTCCGAGTCGTCGGCGTCGGTGTCTGCCGTGTCCCGACCGAGGAGCAGGTCGGTGTCCGCGGTCGACGCGGGGCCATTGCAGGCCGACGCGACCGCCAGCAGCACGAACAAAGTGTGGCGCACGCGCACTCCAGATCGCGCAGAGTATGTCTGCGAAGACCGTGCGCCGCTACGACTATTCTCGCGCGGTCACCACGTGATCTGACCCGGCCCCAGCAGCTTGGGCGTGGTCAGCGTACACACCGCCTCCAGGTTCTTCGGGATCACGTACGACACCTCAGGCTTCCACGTGTGGCTGCCGGATCCGTCGCGCTTGGGGATGGTCTGCTTGGTGAGGTCCTGGTACGCCTGCGACCAGTCCTCGGGCTTCTCGCCCCACTTGCCCCAGGGGATGCCCGCGTTGACCGCCATGGCCTGCATGGCCTTGCTCTTGGCGTCGGACGCGGTGGCACCCTGGAACTCCGTGCCCGTCGCGGCGTTCACGGCCCGGCCCCACGCGCCGATCGACAGGTTGTACGCGTCGACGGTGTCCTGCGCGTGCTCCTCCTCGGCCTGCTTCACGGCGGCCGAGGTCGCGCCGTCGACCAGGTAGGTGATCGTGATCACCCTGCCCAGGATGTCGAGGTCCTGCTCCTCGATCTTGGCGGCGCGGACGTAGTTTCCGGGCGGCGCCGCGTTCGACGGGTAGACCAGATCCGCCGGCGTGGCGTAGGCGGTGGGCTTGACCGTGTAGCCGCCGAAGAAGTTGTGGCTGACGTCCCACAGGATGGGCGGCGGGGACATGGCGCTTCGACCGCCCACGTCGATGTAGCCGAGGCCGCCGTACTGGATGAACGCGGACTGGTCGAACTTCATGCCGACCACGGCCGCGAAGCCCGAGTCGTCGTCCTCGGGCTCGATGTCGGGCGCGTTGTCGATGCCGCGCTGGACGGCGGCCTCCATCGCCTCGGCGACCTCGTCCTCGCTGGGCAGCTCCTCGGCGCCGCGCTCGTTGTCGCCGCCGCTGGCCGCGTAGCCGTAGCTGTTCTCGTTGTCGCCGTAGTCGGAGCCGCCGCCGCCGCCGCCGTCGCTGTCTCCGTCCTCGTTGTCCTCGTCCTCGTCCTCACCCCAGGCGGTGAGCGGGCCCCACACGTCGGGCAGATCAGGCAGGTCGTCCAGCCCGGGCAGGTCGCCCAAGCCGGGGAGGTCGCCCAGGTCAGGCAGATCGCCCAGGTCAGGCAGATCGCCCAGGTCGGGGATGTCGGGGATCAGCGCCTTGAGGGCGGCCACGATCTCGTCGACGATCGACTCCTCGATCCCGGAGAGGTTGGCGCTCTCGGAGCGGCCGATCGACTGGGAGCGCATGCCGTTGCCGACGTCGCGCCGCGGGCTGGGCGTGCTCGGGTCTCCGCTGCCACCGCCCATCGGGCGTCGCTGAGCGATGCGCGCGTTGCCCATCGGGCCTCCCCGTCGAGAACATACACCGAAGCTTGAAGGGTGCGCGAGGGTGGACCCACGTTTCGGGTCCTGTCACCCCACCGACCGAGCACTCCCCAGGATACGCGGGCTTCTATGGAGCTTGCGGCCGCCCCCGACCACCTCCCTGTTCTCCAGTTCGAGGACGAGGCCGCGTACGAGCGCTGGCTCGCCGAGCACCTCACGGCGCCCGGCTGCTGGGTGCAGGTGGCGCGGGCCAAGAGCGCGTTCGCGTCGATCACCTGGGAGGGCATCGTCGACGTGTCGCTGTGCTGGGGCTGGATCGACGGCCAGCGCCGCAGCTACGACGAGGTCTCCTTCCTCCAGCGTCTCACGCCCCGTCGGGCCAAGAGCATCTGGTCCAAGGTCAACCGCGACAAGGTGGCGCGCCTGATCGCGGACGGACGCATGCGCTCTCCCGGCTTCGCGCAGGTCGAGCTCGCGCAGGCGGACGGGCGGTGGGACGCGGCGTACGACTCGGTCTCAGGCCTGACCACGCCGCCGGAGCTGGAGGCCGCGCTGGCCGACAACCCCGCGGCGGCCGCGCTGTTCGCGACGCTGTCCAAGTCCAACCGCTACTCGAGGTGGATAGCGTCGCGGACCCCTTCGTGGCGGCGAGCCGGCAGGTTGTCCAAGGTCGACACGATCAAGCAGGTGCGCGAGCTGCACGGGCCGGACGGGAGCGCGACGACGACCAAGGCGGGCGCGGTCTCCGACAAGCGCACGCCGTGAACCCCCAGAGCCGCACGGCGCTTGAGCGCGTCCCCGATCAGAAGTGCGACGTGGCGCCGCACAGCTGAGTGGTGGCCTTGTCCTCGGCCAGCGAGGCCTCGTAGGCGTCGTCGTCGAGATCGCCGTCGCGGTCGCGGTCGCCGCCAAGCTCGAGCTGCTCGGAGACACCGTCGCCGTCCAGGTCAACCTCCAAGGCGACGTACTCAGGCTGCCCGTCGTGATCCTCGTCGACGACCACGACGTACGGGCTCGACGAGAACATCACGCCGTCGCGCGAGTCGACGTGCGGGTCTCCGTGGACGTGGCTGGAGTGATGGATGCCGAGCGGCTGGTAGGTGCGGCGACCGGTCGCCATCCCCGAGCCGCGCTCGCGGTTGACCGCGCAGGTGCCCTCCGTGAGGTCGATGGCCGCGGACTTCAGGACGGTGACGTGACCGTCCATGGCCAGCGACGCCGCGCCCACGTCCTCCTGCACGTCCGTGATGGCGGCCTTGAGCACGGTGACGTGGCCGTCGACCACGGTCGATAGCGCGCCGACCTCCTCGTGTACGTCCTGGATGGCGGCCTTGAGCACGGTGACGTGGCCGTCGAGCGACGAGGAGAGCGCGGCGGTCTCCGCGGTCAGGCTCGCGAGCTCACCTTGGATCCGCACGATGTCGGCGTGAAGGCGGGAGGTCCTGGCGTACACATCCGCCAGCGAGCGGCTCTGCTGGGCGACGTTGTCCAGCTCCGGGGCGTCGTAGGACTCGGTGGAGCCAAGCCCGCAGGCGGTGGCGAAGAGCGACAGGGTCAGAACGGTGGTGCGCATGAGGACCTCCACCCACAACCTACATCGGTGAACACCACAGTCCGCTGACAGAGCCCTTTCATGCCGAAATATCGAAGCGCCTCGCCATAGACGTCCGTTGATTTCCGCATGCCTCGTGCGCGGCCGCCCCCGGCGGGGGATACCGCTGCGTGGGGATCACCCCGGAGGCTGCCCATGCCCGCTCCGCGACACAACCTCGGCGTCACGCTCCCCGTGAGCGGCATGTCCGGCAACGAGATCTGGTGCCTCGCCCAGAAGGGCTACACGCCCGGCGAGCTTGTGGTCGGCAACAGCGTGTGCTCGCTCGGCCTCGCGGGCGGGATCGGCGCGCAGCTGCGCGGGATCGCCGGCGGTGAGGTCGGCAACGTGACCGCGCTGATCAGCGAGGGCCGCCACGCGGCGATTCTGAGGATGGAGCAGGAGGCGCTCAAGCACGGGGCCGTCGGCGTGACGGGCGTGACCAGCGAGCTGCGACACCTCGCCGGCTACACCGAGTTCCTGAGCCAGGGCACCGGCGTGCACGGGCGCGGCGGCGAGCACGTCTTCTCCACCGCCGCCAGCGGCATGGAGACCTACTGCCACCTGGACTGCGGCTATGAGCCGGTCCGGTTCGCGATGGGCAACGTGGCCTACGCGCTCGGCCTGGGGCGCGGCCTGATGGGCAGCTTCCGCACGCTCGGCCGCGGCGAGGTCCACGAGTTCAGCAAGATGTACAACGACATCCGGCACACGGCGCTCACTCGCCTCCAGGCCGAAGCCGCGGGCCTGGGCGCCGACGCGGTCGTCGACGTGCGCGTGCAGATCCTGCCTTGGGGGCCATCGGCGGTGGAGCTGCTGCTCACGGGCACGGCGTCGCGCGGGCCCGTGCCGCGCGCGGACGGCCAGATCACCACCAGCGAGCTGACCGGCGAGGAGCTCTGGAACCTGGCCGCGCTCGGCTACGCGCCGGTCGAGTTTGTGATGGCCACGTCGGTGGTCTCGCTGGGCGTGGCGGCGGGCCTGGGCACGCTGCTGCAGAGCCTGTCGCGCGGCGAGCTGCCCGAGCTCACCAGCTTGATCTACGAGGCGCGCGAACGCTGCCTGGACCTGCTGCGCCAGGACGCCGCGCGCGTAGGCGCCGATCGGGTGATCGGCAACCGCCTGACGCTGCGCGAGCTGATGCCGGGCCTGATCGAGATGGTGGCGGTCGGCACCGCGGTGAAGCGCGTGGACGGCATCGCCCCGCACACGCCGCTGTTGCCGGTGCAGGCGGTGATCGTGGAGCGCGGTGAGCTGGAGGACCCGATGACGCGGTCCGAGCCGGGCGTGGCGGCGGGGAACGAGATGCGCAGCGCGCGGTCGGGTCAGCAGGCGGGGGGGCTGGTCGGAGGCCTCATCGGCGCGGTCTTCTTCTTGATCGCCCTCGCCGCCTTCTTCGTCAACTTCTTCGTCAACAGCTGATCGCGACGGGGGGCCGAATTCGGACCCCATCCGCCTCGCGCGGGTCGGATGATTGACGGGCGTCAGACTCGAGCGCAGCGTGACGTGCCGTGGGCGGCGTCGCGGACGTTAGCCCCCGGCGCGGGCCTCGGCGATCACGCGTGTCGCCCACGCCGTCGTGTCCATCTGGTGCGCGGCGTGGACCGCGCCCTTCGCGAGCGCAGCGAGGCGCGCCGGGTCCGTGTCCAGCGCGTGGATCGCGTCGGCGAGCGCGCGCGGATCTCTCGCAGGCACCAGCACCGCGTCCACGCCGTCCGTCACGGTGTCGCGCATGGCCGGGGTGTCGGTGGCGATCACCGGGCGACCGGCGGCGATCGCCAGCGCCGCGACGCTGATCCCCGCGGCGCGCGTCGCGTCGTCGCCGTGCAGCGGGACGATCACGAAGCGGCTGTGGCGGATCGCGTCGGAGAAGTCGGCGACGTTGACCTCACCGCGCGGATCAAAGGGCGCGCGCGCGGGGACGGCTTCGCGCGGCGCGTGCACGCGGATCGGGCGCGACAGCTCCGTCAGCCGATCGCCCGCCGCCGTCAGCGTCGACCAGTCGCGATCGTGCCGCCCGCCCGCGAACGCGAACGTCGCGGACGAGACGTCGCGCGCGCCCGCGTGATGCGGCACGTACAGCGGGTAGGGCATCCAGCGAACGGACCCGAGCGGCACGCCCGCGTTCTCGTAGAGCTTGGCGAAGGACGGGAAGCAGGCGTGCACCACGAGGTCATCCCCCGGCCACCACGCGCCGGTGGAGATACGCACACCGTCGCCCGCGCGCTCGCGCGCCCACGGCACGCAGCCCTCGAGCATGTGGAAGTCGGCGGCGATCACGCGGCACCCGGCGCGGCGCGTGGGGTGCTCCAGCGCGCGGCGCGCGGTCGTCCAGCCCGGCGCCACCACCACATCGGTCGTCGACAGGTCGAGCGAGGACCAGAACGCCTCGTCGAGCTGCGCGCGGCGCGACTCCGGCTCTGACCAGCGCAGCGGGTGGCCGTACAGGCCGTCGGGCGGCGCGTAGGTGCCGTAGGGGTCGGTCGTGCCCGGGAGCAGACGGACGAGCGTGCGCCACAGCCTCTGCGCGCGCGTCAGCGGCCTCGGCGCCGACAGGTCGCCCTCTTGCCAGTCAAAGTCCCAGCGCCCGTGCAGCCGCGCGTCCGCGCCCTGCGCCACCAGCGCGCGGGTGAGGGCGGGCAGGGTGGAGAGGGTGAGGATCTGATCGGGCTGCCAGGGAGACAGCACGACGACGCGCGGCGCGGCCACTACCAGGCGTCCGGGTCGATCGACTCGTAGAACGCGCGGTCCGCCGGGTCGGTCACCACGTCCGCGAGCGTGACCTTGGCGCGGGGCAGGTTGGTGTTCTTGGGCAGGATGTTCTCACCGTGGCTGATGCAGAGCACGGTGTCCCAGGGGTTTCCGGGCAGGTGCGCCACCTTGGCCGCGAAGTTCTGCAGGAACTGGCGCTCCTCGGTGTGCGGATCGGGCGCCCACTTGGCCTTCTCCCAGTAGGTCTTGGGGTAGGCCATCGTGCCCGCGCACACGTGCTTGGGGCCGATGCGCGGCACCAGGTGGATGGCCCGCGAGCGATAGTCCCAGAACGCCAGGTCGGACGTGCCCACGACCTCGGCGCCGCTGGTGCGCAGGCCCTCCACCGCGCGGGTGACGCGGGTGTCGGGGAACCAGTCGTCGTCGTCCATGTGGACCAGGATCTCGCCTTCGGCCAGCTGACACAGGCGGTTGCGCTTGTTGCCGAGCGGCACGCGCTGGTCGAGCGCCTCGTAGCGGACGCGCGGATCGTCGGTGGGGATGAGATCGCGCACGCGGTCGCGGCCGTCATCGACCACGATCAACTCCAGGCGGTCCTTGGGCCAGTCCTGGCGCTGGAACATGGCGATCAGCCGCGGCAGGAACGCGCGGCGGTCGCGGGTAGGGCAGAGCACGGACACAAACGGAAACTCGTCCACCGATCAGCCCCGGATCTGCAAGCGAGCGTCGATCGCGTTCTCGGCGCGGTAGCCGACGAGCACGGCCCCCACCGCCGACACCAGCCCGCCGATCCACGGGACCCAGCCGACCAGCAGCAGCAGCACCGCGGAGGTCAGGCCGCCCTTGGGCCCCCACGCGCGAAAGGCCTGGAAGGATGCCCCGAGCCAGAGCCCCCACCACACCAGGGTCACGAGCGTCATGTCGACCTCCCCTGCGCAGAGTAGCCTGATCGGCCCCGCCTGACCGCGCTTGCCGCGCGCCGACCGGGCGCTATGACACGCGGCTTGGAGTCCGTGTGCTCGACCTGTACGCCATGACCGAGGCCGATCTCAAGGCCCGCCTCGCCGAGTGGGGCCACAAGCCCTTCCGCGCTGGTCAGGTGCGCGCGTGGCTCTACGATCGCGGCGCCACCACGCCCGACGAGATGACCGACCTGCCCAAGGCCCTGCGTGAGCGGCTGGCCGCTGAGACGCGCGTGGGCTCGATGGACGTCGACACCGAGCAGGTCTCCCGCGACGGCACCATCAAGCGCCTGTACAAGCTCCACGACGGTCAGCTCGTCGAGAGCGTGCTGATGCCCTACCAGACGCTCCGGCGGACGGCGTGCATCTCCACCCAGGCTGGATGCGCCATGGGCTGCGTGTTCTGCGCGACCGGGCAGATGGGCTTCGCGCGCCACCTGACGGCGGACGAGATCGTCGAGCAGGCGGCGCGCTGGTCGGCCGAGCTGCGCCAGAAGGGTGAGCGCCTGTCGAACGTGGTGCTGATGGGCATGGGCGAGCCCTTCCACAACTATGACCAGACCTTGATCGCCCTGCGCCGGCTGATGTCGGACCTGGGCATCGGCGCGCGGCACATCACGGTCAGCACGGTGGGCCTGGCCCCGCGCATCCGGCAGTTCGCCGACGAGGGCCTGCAGGTCGGGCTCGCCGTCAGCCTGCACGCGTCGTCCGACGAGGCGCGCGACGCGCTGATGCCGGTCAACAAGCGCTACCCGATCGACGAGCTGATCGACGCCTGCCGCGAGTACGCGCAAAAGACCGGCCGCCGCATCACGTTCGAGTGGGCGCTGATCCGCGGGCGCAACGACGACGAGGCCACGGCGGAGCGCTTGGCGCGCGTGCTGTCCGGGCTGCCCTGCCACGTGAACCTCATCCCGCTCAACCCGACGGGAGGCTACGACGGCGGCCCCAGCGACCCCGATCGTGTCGCCCGCTTCATCGACGTGCTCGCCCGGCATGGCATCCCCGGCACCATCCGCGTGCGACGCGGGATCGACATCGACGCCGGCTGCGGCCAGCTGAAGTCGACAGTCCAGAAGAAGACCCGCACCCCGTAGGTTCTCCTCGTTCTGTCACGACAGTGTGGCCGGTCCACGCCCCGTGATTAGAGGCAAACCCTTTCCCCCGACCCACCGACCCCGAGGACTCAAATGGCCTTCACGCTGATGACCCTGCCGTACGCCAAGGACGCGCTCGCCCCCCACGTCTCGCCCGAGACGATCGACTACCACTACGGCAAGCACCACCAGACCTACGTCACCAACCTGAACAACCTGGTGGCGGCGGACGCCTCGCTGGCCGGCAAGTCGCTGGAGGAGATCGTCAAGTCCAGCTCCGGCGGCCTGTTCAACAACGCGGCCCAGGTCTGGAACCACGACTTCTACTGGAACAGCCTGTCGCCCAACGGCGGCGGCGAGCCCACCGGTGCAGTGGCCGCGGCCATCGACGCGTCCTTCGGCTCGTTCGCGGGCTTCAAGGAGAAGTTCGGCGCGGCGTGCCTCGGCCGCTTCGGCTCGGGCTGGGCTTGGCTGGTCAAGAAGGCCGACGGCAAGCTCGACATCGTCACCACGCCCAACGCCGAGACCCCGCTCACCACGGGCGACGTGGCCCTGCTGACCTGCGATGTCTGGGAGCACGCGTACTACGTGGACTACCGCAACGCGCGCGCCAAGTACGTCGAGGGCTGGTGGGCCCTGGTCAGCTGGGACTTCGCGAACAAGAACCTCGCGGGCTGAGTCGGCCTGCGCGTCGCGCGCTCGTCGCGCGGCGCGTTACCTCTCGACCCCGGAGACTGCATGCGCAAGAGCCCGATCGACGGCACGCCCCTGCTACGTGAGAACCGCCACGGCGTCGACATCGACGTTGGCTTCCACGGCGTCTGGCTCGACAAGGGCGAGCTCTTGCTTCTCACCGAGGCCGAGCGCCACAAGCAGCCCGGCTTTGCCTGGGGTGACCTGTTCCGCCGCGAGGTCAACCCTCCGGTGAACCGCGAGCGGCACCTGCGCTGCCCGGTCTGCCACGGCCCCATGGGCATCGAGGACCTGCACGGCGTCGCGCTCGACTGGTGCAAGGACCACGGCGTCTGGCTTGATTCGGGCGAGCTCGAGGCCATGCTCAGCAACCTGCGCCTCGACCCGCTGTTCGTCGGCAAGGTCGCGACGCGGCTGTGGGAAGGGAAGTTCTAGGTCGGTCTGCGCGCCTGCGTCGCGACCGCTGCCCGCTCACTCCGTCTTGGGCAGCAGGTCGCCGGGCTCGAGCACCGGGCCCACCACGTCGGACCCGTCACCGGTCCACAGGCGGCCGCGCAGCATGTTCCCGTACATGCGGAAGTCGCCCGCGAGGGACCACAGCGTGTACGTGAAGGTGGCCGGGCGGTTGTGCTCGATGCGGAAGTGGCCGAACCAGGCGCAGCCGTAGGCGACCACCGGGCCGAGCAGGATCCACGGGTTGGCCCAGGCGCACAGGGCGATCACCAGGAAGAGCACCGGCGACGCGTTGCGCCGGGCCTCCATGGAGAAGGCCGCCCAGATCAGCGAGAGCGAGATCAGGAGCGTGGGCCCGAGCGTGGTGGGCGACTGCACCAGGCACCAGCCCAGGATGCCCAGGAACGACGACGTGCCGAGGAAGTGCACGTGCCGATTGCTCGGGACGGAGTGCTCCCGGATGTAGTAGGGCCAGAACTCAGTGAAGGACTGATAGCGCACACGGCCTCCCCGTTCGTGTCATACCGCAGTCGTAGCATGGGTGGCGGACAGACCGTGTCCGCACGTACTGAGGGGCGCCGTTGATCAAGTACCTGGGGTCCAAGCGCCTGTTGGTCCCGCGCATCGTCGAGGTCATCGAGGCCCTGGGCGCGGAGCGCACGGTGCTCGACCTGTTCTCGGGGACGTCGCGCGTCGGGCACGCGCTCAAGGCCGCCGGGCACCGGGTCCACGCGAATGACCTGAGCGCCTACGGCGAGGTGCTCGCCCGCTGCTACGTGGCCGCCGACCGCGACGATGTGTGGGCTGACGCCGAGCGCCTGCTCGACGAGCTGGGGCGCCTGCCCGGTCGCCCAGGGTACGTCACCGACACTTTCTGCACCCGCAGCCGCTTCTTCCACCCCAAGAACGGCGAGCGGATCGACGCCATCCGCGACGTGATCGCCGCCAAGGCCCTGCCGCCCGAGCTGGAGGCGGTGGTGCTGACGTCGCTGATGGAGGCGGCGGATCGGGTGGACTCGACGGTGGGCGTGCAGATGGCCTACTTGAAGGCTTGGGCGCCGCGCGCGCTGCACGACCTGCAGCTGCGCATGCCGACCGTCCTGGCGCAGGCGCGGGCGGGGAAGGGGAGCGCCCACCGCCTGGACGCGGCGCAGGCCGCCGACCGCCTCACCGGCGACGTCGCCTACCTGGACCCGCCTTACAACCAGCACAAGTACACGGGGAACTACCACATCTGGGAGACCCTGGTCCGCTGGGACGCCCCCGACACCTACGGCGTGGCGTGCAAGCGACAGGACGTCCGGACCTCGCAGAGCCCCTACAACCGCAAGCACCAGATCGGCCCCGCGCTCGCGGACCTGGTGGCGCGGGTTCAGGCGCCCGTGCTGCTGGTGTCGTTCAGCGATGAGGGCTTCCTGGGCCACGACGCGCTGGTGACCCTGCTGGGCGCCCGCGGGCACGTCACCGTCCTGTCTCAGGCCCATCCCCGCTACGTCGGCGCCAGGATCGGCATCTTCGACCCGAGCGGCCGCAAGGTGGGTACGGTGGGTGCGCTGACCAACCGCGAGCACCTGTTCCTGGTCACGCCGGAGGCCCCCACCCAGGCCCTGCGAGAGCGCCTGGGCGTGTCCGACGCCACCGGAGCGACCGTTCCGGCTTGATCCCGCGCGGCCAATGGAGCATGAAGGGGAGCCTGCGGGGAGGCCTCCTCCCGCCCGGAGCGCCGTGATGCGTCGATCCCTCATGTTCCTGGTCGTCCTGTCTGGAGCCTGCAAGGGCATCCCGGAGAAGGACTTCATCGAGGAGTACGAGCCCCTGTTCTGCGAGGGCTACGCTCTGTGCGCGTCGGACGAGATGCTCCGCACCGTCGGGGAGCGCGAGTGCCTGCAGTACCTGTCGACGCAGGAGTACCCCAACCCGCCCGACTGCCGGTACGACCGCAAGGCCGCTGAAGCCTGCATCGAGGGCCTGAAGTCCTCGGGCTGCGCGGGCGTCGACCCTGAGATCCCGCAGATCTGCGCCGACGTGTACTCGGGCTGCAAGGTCCCGAGGATCGTGCCGGTCGAGTCGACGGTGACGGCGAACTAGAGCGCGATCGGGTCGCGTTCGTCCTCTGCGGACGAGCCGCTCACGGCGCCAAGCGCTCCCGGTTGCGCGCGATCGCCGCCTCCACGAGGTTGGTGTCCTCGATCATCGCGCCGGCGAACACGTTCATGTTCGCGTTCACGTCGAACTGCGTGATCATGCGGCCCGCGAAGTCGCCGGAGAAGCCAAGCGCCGTGCTCGCCTCCTTCACGGAGCCGTAGCGGAGCACAAAGCCGGCCTGATCCCCAACCGACGGCGCGCCGTCGAGCGAGAACGCGAAGTCGTTGACCAGCACGTGCGTCGGGTCCCGGCTGTCGACCGAGTCCGCGAGCGCCGCCGCCACGCCTTCGGTGGTCGCGGTGATCGACCAGCGCCGATCGACGGTGAGCGTCGACATCGGGCAGTCTCCGCGCGCGTCGAAGAAGGCGCGAAGCTCTCCGTCTGGGCCCCAGATCACGTTGCGACCACGCGCGCGGATGTCGGCCAGCGAGGCGACCGCGGCGTTGTCCGCGCCGTCGTAGATCAGGTCGCACACCGACTTGCCGCCCGCGCGCTTCTTGGTGAACGCGTCCGCGACCTTGGGCCATGCGGTGCTGTCCATGTCCAGGCCGAGCTGCAGGAGGACCACCTCGGCCGGGTGACGCACGGCGAACGCGACCAGCGGGTCCAGGACGTCGTCGGCGCGCACGCCGTAGATGCTGTGCCAGGTGACGAGCGCGTCGTCCTTGAGGGTGAGGTTCATCTCGATGAAGCGCGCGCCCAGGTCCAGCTGCGCGCCGATCGGCACGTCCTGCGTCCGCGCCCACGCGACCACGCGCTGCCGCGTCAGGTCGTCGGTGCCGGTGTCGGACGTGCCCCACAGCGACGAGATCAGCGGCGGCGCGTGCGGCGAGATGCCGTTGGGCGCGGCGCACGCGTACGACGTGGAGTTGAACGCGCCTGGGAGCAGGATGTGGCCGACCTGAGCGTCCTGGTGGTCGGCGAACACGTCGCCCATCCAGTCCGCGGTGGCGGGCGGTGGCACGTCGGTGTCGGTCGAGGACGGTGTGGTCGCGCCGGTGCAGGCGCTCGCGAACAGCGCCGCGAGCGCCGTGATCGGGAGGATGTCTTGGGTCATCGCCGCTCCGGGGGGTGGCCAAGGTGGGGAGTAGCACGCGGCGGGAAGGGGCGTGTCCGCGCAGGCGGTTCGCGTGACCGTAGGGGCCACTGGCGTGCGGACGTGTCTCCGCCTGTCAGCAACGGATGACGATCAAATACCGGACCAAAATCGTACGCCTTTATATCTGATTTAGGCAACCCACCTCCCTAGGTGCCCCGCGATGCTCGCCACGACGCTCCTTCCGTTCTATGAAGTATGGCCGTTCTATCTTGGCTTTGTGCTGTTCGTCTTGTTCATGCTCGCCGTCGATCTGGGCCTGTTTCACCGCGAGGACCACGCGCTGTCCATGACGGAGGCGGCGGGCTGGAGCACCTTTTGGTTCTCGCTCGCGCTGTTGTTCGGTGGCGGCATGTGGCTGTGGATGGACCACAGCTTCGCCACGAACGCGCGCCTGCTGGCCGTGCCGGGCTTTGACCCATCCGCCGCCGCGCACGAGCTGGGTGTGGCCTACCTGACCGGCCTGATCGTCGAGAAGGCCCTCGCCATCGACAACCTGTTCGTGTTCCTGTTGGTGTTCTCCACGTTCTCGATCCCGGCGCGCCTTCAGCACCGCGTGCTCGCGCTCGGCATCTTGGGCGCGCTCGTGTTCCGCGCGATCTTCGTCGGCCTGGGCGCGTGGCTGATGCAGTTCCACACCGTGGTGATCGTGTTCGGCGCGCTCCTCGTCTTCACCGGCCTCAAGATCGTGTTCGCCGAGGAGAAGCACACGGACCTCGAGGACAACCGGATGCTCAAGGCGATGCGCCGGGTGCTGCCGGTGACCGACTCGCTGCAGGGCAACGCCTTCTTCGTCCGTCAGGCCGGCGGCTGGGCCGTCACGCCGCTGTTCATGGCGCTCGCGTTCATCGAGCTGTCCGACATCATCTTCGCGGTCGACTCCGTGCCCGCCATCTTTGCAATCACGCACGAGCCGTTCATCGTCTTCACGTCCAACGTGTTCGCGTTGCTCGGCCTGCGCTCGATGTACTTCCTGCTCGCCAACGTCGCCGACCGCTTCGTCTACCTGAAGTACGGCCTGGGCGCGGTGCTCATCTTCGTCGGCTTCAAGATGGTCTGGCTCAACCACGCGTTCGGCGGCAAGTTCCCGATCGTGTGGTCGCTCGGGTTCATTGGCTTCGCGATCGGCGCCTCGATCGCCGCGAGCCTGTTCGCCACGCGGCGCGTCCCGACCCCGGCGTAACCGAGAGCACCTAGGGGGCGCGATCCGGCTGGTCGAACACCAGCGGATCGCGCTCGTCCCCCCAGCACACCACCTTTCCAACGTCCGACAGCGCGCACGCCGCGCCGGAGCTGACCACCAGGTCCACAAAGCCGGCCTCCTGCGGAGGGGCGTTGTTGGCTGTGTTGGGCACGCCGGCGATGGGGCCCCAGCACACCACATGGCCCTCCGGGTCCAGCGCGCACGCGCCCTCGATCGACACGGTCAGGTGGGACAGGTCTCGGCGGGTGGGGGTGTCGTCCGCGAAGTCGGCGTTCAAGATTGAGCGGGTCCGGCAGGTCGTGAGGCCTTCGTCGTCGATGCCGCAGAGCCCGTAAGCCGCTCCGACCAGCTCCACCCAGCACCGGTCGGGGTGGTCGAACGGTCCGACGAGGTCGCTGGGCCCGTCGCACGTGGCGAGGCCGCGCGAGTCGAGCGCGCACACGAACGGGATCGGATCGCCGCCGCTGGCCTTGAACCCGTGGGCCAGCGACACGAGGTCTGCGCTGAGGCTCGACGCCGATGGCCACGCGGTCTCCACGTCGGCCCGGAGGCAGCCCGCGTGTCCGGTTGGGTCCATCCAGCAGAGCTTGTTGCCCACCGATCCGAGGACCGACACCAACTCGGGCAGGGGACCACCGCGGTCGTCGCGGCAGTCGACGCGTCCGTCCCGGTGCACCATGCAGGGTGACCACTCAGTTTTGAACAGGCTCCTCCATCGCTCGGCCGGGATGGCCCAAGGGAGCGCTCCAAAACCGATCGCCCACTCGGGCGGTCCCGCGTTGACGGGCGGGAGCAGCTCCACGCCTCCCCACGTCCGCAGCCCGGTCGTGGGGTGCCACGCGATCCCGCCCCCGGCCAGCAGTCCGATCGCCGGCGCGTTGGCGGCGCGCCAGGCGAGCTCGCGTGGCGCGCAGACCCTCGCCACGGGTGGGCTGTCGGAGTCCGTGCGGCCCGCGTCGGTGTCGTCCGTCCGATCTGAGTCGTCCGCGTCCGTCGACTCGCCAGGCACGACGAGGACGCCGACCCCCACACACCCAGGCAGGAGCGCGACCGCGGACAGCCACAGAAGCCGCGGAGCACGCGACCGCGTTCGAACACAGGCGGGGTTCACGTCGGTAGCTCCCTATGCTGAGGGTCTACCCCAACCCCTCCCCGTGCGCCGAGCCGACGTCCGCCGCGACCGGGTTGACGGCCTCGACCTCACCCCCGTCCAGGAGGCGCATTCCGGCCCGGGGTTCGTCGGACGCGATCGATCCTTGACGGCGCGCCGGGCCATGATTACAGTGTAAGCGTACAGCGTAAACAGATCCCTGGAGCGAACATGACCTCGACTCAACTGCAGCCCCTCACCCCGATGAACGCCTGGGTGGCGCGTGGCTACGGCACGCCCGACGTGCTGGAATTTGCGCAGGTGCCGCGCCCGGTCATGGGCGAAGACGACGTGCTGCTCCGCGTCCGCGCCACCTCGGTCGCCGCGGGCGACGGCATCATCCTGCTGGGCCGGCCGTACCTGGTGCGCCTGGCGTTCGGCCTGCGTCGGCCCCGCGTGGGCATCGTCGGCACCGACGTGTCCGGCGTGGTCGAGGCGGTGGGCGCGCGCGTGACCCGCTTCAAGGTCGGCGACGAGGTCTACGGCGAGGCGCTGGGCCGCGGCGCGACCGCCGAGCTGGTCGCCGCGTCTGCGGATCGACTGGCGCTCAAGCCGGCGTCGCTCGACTTCGCGGAGGCGGCGGCGCTGCCGGTCGCCGGCTGCACCGCGCTCCAGGGCCTGCGCGACGCGGGCAAGGTCCAGGCGGGGCAGAAGGTCCTGATCGTCGGCGCGTCCGGCGGGGTGGGCTGCCTAGCCGTGCAGATCGCGGCGTCGATGGGCGCGGTGGTCACCGCGGTGTGCAGCGCGTCCAACGCGGACTGGCTCCGGGGCCTCGGCGCGCAGCACGTGGTCGACTACGCCAAGACCGACTTCACGCAGGCCGAAGAGCGCTATGACGTGATCCTCGACATGATCGGTGACCGGACCATCCCCGAGTGCCGCCGCGCGCTGACGCCAGGCGGCACCTACATCAGCGGCGCAGGCAAGGGCGGAGACTGGTTTGGCCCCATGCCGCGCGTGTTCGGCATGATGCTGCGCTCGATCGGAGCCAGCCACCGCCTGGTGCCCCTGGCGGCGCGCGCGACGGCGGCTGATCTGGACGCGCTCCGTGTCCTGGTCGACGCGGGAACCCTCCGCCCGGTGATCGACAAGCGGTTCGCCTTTGACGCCGTCCCGGACGCGTACCGCGCGCAGGCCGCCGGTCACGCGCGTGGCCGCATCGTCGTGGCGGTGTGACAAAGGCCGCGGAGGTCGGGATGTCGTTGCGCGAGGGCAAGAGGACGCCGCTGTCGCGCGAGCGCGTGCTCGCCGAGGCCATGGTGCTCGCGGACACCCAGGGCCTGGACGCCCTGAGCATGCGCAACCTCGGCCAGGCGCTGGGCGTGCAGGCCATGTCGCTGTACCGCCACGTCGCCGACAAGGACGCCGTGCTGGACGGCATGGTCGACCGCGTCATCGCCGAGATCGACCTGCCGCCGCCCGGCACGCCCTGGAAGGCGGCCATGCGTCACCGCGCGCAGGCGGCGCACGCGGTCCTGATGCGACACCCCTGGTCGTGCCCGCTGGTCATGGGGCGCATGAACATCGGCCCCGCCATGCTCCGCTACGTCGACTGGACCGTGGGCTGCCTGGTGGACGCCGGCTTCAGCTACGCGCAGGCCGATCACGCGTGGAACGCGCTCGACAGCTACATCTACGGGTTCACGATGCAGTCGCTGAACTTCCCGATCGAGGCTGACCAGTACCGCGCGATGGCCACCGCCTACCTGCCGATGCTGCCCGCCGCGACCCACCCGCACATGCGTCGGATGACCGAGGAGGTCGCCGAGGGGCGGCACAACGGGCTGCACGAGCTGTCGTTTGGGCTCGAGCTGCTGCTGGATGGGCTGGAGCGGTCGCTGGCTGGGCGGGACTGAACAGACTGGAAATTGCGAGCCGTCCTCGCGTCGCTCCCCGGCGCTTCGGGGTACCCACACCACGAGCGGCTGAGCTGTGCTCCTGTCGCCTAGGGTGAACGTTGTCGCTTCGTCGGCACCCCATACGGACCACTTCGGATGCCTCAGGAGCGCGGTCTCCAGAGAGCGTGGAGTCTGGCGGGGCGGGGAACGCGGCCGCCGCCGAGGCGGTGGCGGGTGGTGACGGCGGAGCGAGCCCCGCGGCCGAGCTCGCCACTGTCGGCGCGCCGGAAGTGCTCGGCGAAGGGACGGCGGGCCGCGATGGCGGCACCTTCAGTTGGGTGGACGACGCGATGAACGCGATGGGGGACGCGCTGGACATGCGCTCCGGTGAAGACAGGCTCGACGCGCAGGAGGAGCTCGCCGCGTTCCGGCGCCGCACCTTCACGCCGCTGACCGACCACCACCCGTCCAGCGGCTTCGGGCAGTTTGACGTGACGTTCGACGCGGCCACCGGGGCCATGGTCGTGACGTTGAAGGTGGCCTACGACTTCGTGAACGGCTCGCCGGCCGCCGTGTCGCCCGGCTTCCGACCTGAGGAGTTCCAGTGGACGCCCGCTGAGCAGACTGCGTGGTCCACGCGGTACGAGGCCGACGTGAGCGCCCAGTGGTCCAGCCGACACGTGTTTCACAGCACCAAGCCGTTTTGGACCGCGATGCTCGTCAACACGACGGTGCGGGTGGTGCAGGACGCGTCCCATCCGCATTTTCGGCTCACGGTCGCGAAGTACCCGAATGACGCCGGCATGGCGCAGAGCTCAGTGTGTGATCCGGGGAGACACCACGACGCCACCGGCGACCTCTGCTCGGTGAACGCCCCGGCCGCCGACGGCTCGGTGCCAGGGCACGGCACAGGCTCGTTCGACTCCAACGACATGCGCCCCGAGCAGAAGCTGGACTGGGGAAACGCCACGGTCGCCGTTTCCTTCGCCCAGGGCGGCGCCGCGCTGAGCACGGCGGGCGCGGCGCTCCTCCAGCCGGTCATCGCGCAGCTGCAAGCGGCCCCGACCGCCCATGTGGAGCTCACGGGCCGCTCCAGCACGGACCACCGCCGCGGGGCGCCCGCGGCGGACCGGGCCGTCGAGAACATGGACTTGGCGCGCGCCCGAGCGGCCGCCGTGCGCAGCGCGCTGATCGCAGCAGGCATCACCGCCGATCGCGTCCTCGTCCGCAACCAGGGCGAGGACGCGGCGGACGCGGGGGCAGAGTGGCGCCGGGTGGATGTGCAGGTCGGCGACCACGAGATGCAGGATCCAGCACTCCACGAGACCGGCCACATGCTCGGGCTTGGCGACGAGTACGCGGTGACGGGTGCGGGCGTCGGCACGCCCGTCGAGGCCGGCTACCAGTCCATGATCACCGCGACCACCGGCGAGGTGCTCGCGCGCGGCCGCGACGAGAGCGCGATGGGCGTGGGCTCGACCGTGCGTCCGTGGCACTACAGCAGCTTCCTTGAAGCGCTCCGCGTCATCTCGAGTGACCAAAGCTGGGGGATCTGATGCGCGCGTGGCTCCTGCTCCTGTGTGCCTCTGAGTCGATCGCGTGCGCGGCGGCGCCCGTGCCTCCGCCCGTCCCCGCGATCTCCGCGCCCGAAGCGCCCCCCGTGGAGCCCTCCATGCCTGCCACCCCTCCGATCCCCGCCGACGTCCTCCTCCAGCTCTGGCTCCCCGAGTCCGGAGAGCTGTACCGGATCGCGCAGGACGGACGCTTCCTGGTGACGGCCCCCGCTGGGTTGGAGGCGGTCACCGTGCCCATGTCCAAGACCGAGACCGGCGCGCAGGTGGTGTCGGCGACCGGGCTCGTGCGTCTTGGCCGCGCGCTGGACTCGGTGGGCTTCTTCGCGTTGCCCGCCGAGGTCAAGGGCACGATGCCCGCGGTCGACGTGCGCCTGGCCAGCACGGGTCGACCGGCCAAGGCCGTCTCGCTCGTGTTCTCGGCGCGACGCGATGGCGAGGCGGTGACGGTGCGGGTGCAGGCCGATCCGGGCGCTTCCGTGACGATGGGGCCGTTGGGTCCGCTCTACGACGCGCTGGATCAGGAGGCGCTCGGCGGCTGGGCGCACGAATAACGGCGATGCCCGAGCGTCTGATGGTCCGTCTGACTGTCGCGCCCGTGACACACCAACCCACGCCCCATCCCCGCCGGTTACCCGGCTGCAAACACGCACGATACGCTCGTGCGGAACGGAGTCCTCGCCATGTGGATGCTTGCCCTGTCCTGGTTCACCACGCTCGCGCTGGCCGCGGACGCGCCCAAGGACCTCTGCGACGGCAAGATCGGCGCGGAGCAGCTCGACTGCATCCAGGCGAGCTACCCGGCCGACTTCAAGACGGTGGAGGCCGTCTGCGAGGACCCCGCCAACGCGCCGCGGCGCACCTGCCGCGTCGCGCACTACGCCACCGTGGGCATCACGTTCGTCGGCAACCCTGAGCGCGCCCCCGGCGACGTCGCGGAGGCGGGCGATCACCCCACGATCAACCGCTCTGCGCTCACCGCCGCGTCGACCACGCTGGGCGTCGCGGGCAAGGGCCTGCAGCTCCTGCCGTCGATCTGCAGCCTGGCCCACACCTGCAAGCTCAACAAGAAGGACAAGTCGCTGATCGCGTCGTTCTCCGACGTGGTCACCGGCGTGAGCGACAAGGTGCCCGTCATCCTCGAGTCGAGCGACTCGGACACCGACAAGGCCTCCAAGCTGCTGGGTTTGGCCGCGCGGCTGGAGGCGGGGATCCCCACCGGCTTGTCTGCGTCAGCGCAGGGCGCGGTGCAGCCCGCCGTCACCGCGGTGCGCGAGTTCCTGCCGCTGCTGACGTCGCTGGGCAACAAGAAGAAGTAGCCCCGCAGAGCGCAGCGCCGGCTTGGTGACGCGGCTACGCGCCCGAGCTGTGCCTGTCGGTTGCGCGGGTTTGTCGCCCGCCCCGCGCATCGTGGAGCCGCGTTACGCGTCCGAGTCGAGGGGAGCTTTCATGAGGACCACGGTGTTGCGATGGGCGCCGCTGTTGTGGGTGGGTGGCTGCCTGCCGTTTCTCGGGCATGGCAACCCCGATGGGAGTGACGACGCGTCGGTCGACCTCGGCGCCACCGGCACCTTCGGCGACCTTTGGGAGCGCGCGACGACCACGCTGACCGTCATCGACGGTGCTACCGGCGGGTACGAGATGAAGACGGTCGACGGCGCGCAGGACGTGCCATGGCCCGAGGACGGCGCGCCGCTCGAGGTGTTCATCCAGATCGTGAACGACCAACTCGTGTCGCACGTCTGGCAGCAGGGCGAGCCTGTCTACCACCGCATCCATGAGCCGCTCCTCGCGCTGGACTCCGAGACCTACTTGTGGGCCGCCGGGACGCAGGGCTCGCGCTCGTTCTCGATGTCGGACGGCCACCTGTTCGAGGTCGCGCAAGACGCGGTCGGCGACGCGATGGTGCTGTCGCAGATCACCTACGGCGCGCATCAGGGAGACTTCCCTCCGTCCGCGTGGCCAACCCAGGTCTTGGATGCCGATCTGACGGAGGTGCAGCCATGACGCGCGCACTTTGGCTTTGTGTCCTGCTGCCGACCGGCGCCGCGTTCGCCGGCGCGGCGGTGCCCGACTTCTTCGTGCCCGAGTCCGAGTGCAACCCGCGGCCGTGCACCTGCGAGGATGCGCCGATGACGGAGCTCATCCTCAAGACTCAGGGCGACGCCAAGTCCGCGTGGCAGTCCGTGAAGGACGACGTGCTCCAGGGCAGCGGTCCCAAGACCAATCAGGCCGCGGTCGCCCTGTTCCAGAGCCGCTTCGCCGGCGACACACGGGTCAGCGACCAGTTCACGGCCTGCGACGAGTACGACGCGTCGGTGAACTCGCTCTCCAAGATCGCGGGCGTGTCGCCGTTCGGCGAGGCGCGCATGGACCCTTGCTTCTGCAAGCAGTTCTGCGCGGACGTGGTGCAGGCGACCATCGCGCATGAGCGCATGCACGTCCCGACGATCATCGCGGGCGTCCTGTCCAAGGGAGACGCGCTGATCGGCTGCAAGCTGGGCTTTGTCCCGCAGGCGATGTGCGACGCGATCGGCCCGCTCACGCTGGCGGACTCCGAGCTGCTCTCGCACCAGGCGGGCATGGATATGCTGAGCGCGTCGCTTCAGCGCATGCGCAGGCTGCCGGATCCGAACGACCCCAAGCTGAAGTGCACCTGGAACACGCTCACCGCCGCCGCGGCGTTCTCGGATGAGCCGCTCCCGACCACGTGGACCGGCCGCGCGACGGTGCTCATCGGACAGCTCATCCACAGCGTGATCCCGTAGGCGCCGACGCGCCGGTCGCCTGTCCGCGCGCGCGGGCGCTGATCTTCCTGGCGGCCGCGCTCGCGTGGTCGACAGGTGTGATGGGCCCGTTCCAATTCGACGACGACGGCGTGATCGTGCGCGACGCGGCGGCGCACGACGTGATGACCGCGCTGACCCACCCCGGCCTGCGACCGCTGCTGCGCGTGTCCTACGCCGCGTGCTGGCAGACTGGGCTCGGCCCGCTCGCGTTCCACCTGTTCAACATCGGCGTGCACCTGCTGAACGTCGAGCTGGTGCTGCGCCTGAGCGCGCGCGCGACGCGGCCTGGGGCGCGCGCATCGGAGCCGCCGGACACGACCGCGGTGGTGGCGGCGCTGCTGTTCGCGCTCCACCCGATCCACAGCGAGGCGGTCACGTACCTGAGCGGTCGGTCGGTGTCGTTGGCGACCACCGCGTGCCTGGCTGCGCTTCTGCTCGGCGCGGGCGGCGGCGGCGTGCTGCGCGCGGTCGGTGCAGCGGTCGCCATGCTCGTCGCGGTGTCGGTGAAGGAGACGGCGGCGACGCTGCCTGCGGGCTTGTTGCTGTGGCAGGTGACGGTCGGCGGGCTGGGCTGGACCGCCGCGCTGAAGCGCACCGCGTGGGCGTGGGCGCTGCTCGCGGTCCTCGCGGTGGTGGCGGTGGGCTACGACCCCACGTTCCGCCTGCTGCGCGACGTGGTCGGGTCGGTGCCGCTCGGCGACGCGCTGCAGCGGCAGCTCGACGGGCTCGCGTGGGTGATGTCGGGGCTGGTGCGCGTGGACCACCTGTCGATCGATCCCGGCTTGGGCTTTCGACCGCCGTCCGCGGCGGCGGTCACGGTGGGCGCGGCGATCGTGGTCGGCCTCGCCGCGATCGCGTGGCGCACCCGGCTCCCGCTGGTCGGGTTCGGGATCGGCTGGTTCTTGCTTCAGGCCTTCTTCCCGTACCTGCTGCTGCCCCGCGTCGACGTGCTCAACGAGCGCCACCTCTACCTGGCCGACGTCGGACTCTTTCTGGCGATGGGCGCGTGGCTCGCGCCGTCGGTGGAGACGTGGTCGGCAGCGCGGCTGCGCGTGGCCGCCGCGGTCACGGCGCTTGCCCTCGGGCTCGCGACCGCGTCGCGCAACCACGACTACCGGAGCGCGGTGGCGCTGTGGCACCAGACCACGGCCGTGTCGCCGGACAACCCCCGGGCCTACTACAACCTGGGCGTGTCGTTGGAGCTGGAGGGCCGCCTCGCTGAGGCGAGCGCGGCCTACATCCACGCGCTCGACCGCGAGCCAAACCTGACCGACGCGCGTGAGCGCCTTCGGCGGATCGCCGCGCTCACGGTCGAGCGCGCGGCCGAGGCGCATCAGGCGCCCTGATCGCGTCCGACGGCCGCGTCCACGCGCCTGCGCGAGCGCGTCGGCACGAGGCCCGCACCGACTCGCGCCCAGGCTACCCGCGCAGCCAGCTCCGCATCGGCTCGAAGTAGTACTCCTCCCAACCGCGGGCGTAGTTTGGGCCCGTGCCCGGCGGCAGGCCGCTGTGGACGACCGTCACGACGGTCCCGCCGTGCACGGCGGCGAACCGAACCTCAAGTCGACTGTCCGGCGCGCCCTCCGGGAAGTCGGACGCGCGCCAGGACTGTACCAGCCTGCGCGGCGACTCGAGCTCCAGGTGGGTGCCGGAGATGTAGCCATCCCACGCGGTGAACGCACCGCCGACGACCGGCGCGGAGGTCGCAGGCGCCTCGGTCATCTCGGCGTGCTGGTCCGCGTCGATCCACGCGGCGAACAGGCGCTCCGGCGTGCCGGGCAAGGAGGCAGAGACTTCGATCGTGTCCATGGGTTCCCCTGGTCGACCGGCATCCTCGCACGCGCGCCGCGGCGCGTGCGTCGCGGTGTGTCGTGGTGCGTCGAGCCCTCCGGAGGACCGCAGGGCCGCCGACCGTTGCGCCACTCGCGGACGCTAGATCGGCGTCATCGACGGGCTGACTAGGTCGGCGGGTCGACCAGCAGGCGCAGGAACGCGGTGTCCAGATCCCCGCGCTGGGCGGCGATGCGCTCGATCGCGCGGGCGCGCTTCTTGAGCATGCCGGCGAAGTCCTCGGAGCGCACGCCGGCCGCGCGGCAGATCTCGCTGCGGAGGCGCGACGGGATGCCCGTGTTCTCCAGCACGTTCGCCGCGTGGTCGCGCACGAAGAGCTGGTTGATGCGCGCGGTGTCCTCGCCGATGCCCGACACCTCGGCGATCTCGACGACCTGACGCTGGGCGCCGTCGCCGGTCTTGCGCAGCTCGGTGACGATCACCAAGTCCAGGCCGACCAGCTGCGACAGCGGCACGCTCATGGGCGCGTTCATGGCGCGGTGGAGCGACTCACGCGCGCTGTTGGCGTGCAGGGTGCCCATGCAACCGTCATGGCCGGTGTTCATGGCGCCGAACAGCGTACGAGCCTCCGGTCCGCGGACCTCACCGACGATGATTCGGTCAGGGCGCATACGCAGCGAGTTGACCAGCAGGCGGTCCATCGTGGTGCCGTCTGCGGTCAGCATACGAACGACGTTGGGCTGCGGGACGACCAGCTCCTGCGTGTCCTCGATGATGACCACGCGGTCGCGGCTGGGGATGAACCACGACAGCGCGTTGAGCAGGGTGGTCTTGCCAGAGCCGGTGCCGCCGACGACGAGCATGTTGGCGGCCTTGGCGCCCATGCCCTCGATGGTGAGCCAGAGGAACGCGGCCGCGTCCGCGGAGAGCGAGCCGCTGCGGACCAGCTCGGGCACGGTGATGGCGCGCTTGCGGAACTTACGGACCGTGATCGACGGGCCGCTGCGCGTGACGGGCGGGATGGCGATGTTCACGCGGCTGCCGTCGGCGAGCGAGCCGTCGAACAGGGGGTGCTCTTCGTCCAGACGGGCGTTGTGCGCGCGCACGATCTCGTGGATGAACACCTGACAGGACACGTGGTCCAGCGAGTAGTTCACGCGGCACATGCCGTACTCGTGGTGGAACACGAGGATCGGCTCGTTCGAGCCGTTGTGCATCACCTCTTCCAGGTGATCGTCTTCCAGCAGGAAGTTGAGCACGGCGCGACCGCCCTGGGCGATCACCTCGCGCGGCACCTCGTAGATGCCCGGGCCACCGTGGCTGGTGCGGACACGCACGCCGCCGGCGACGGCCTCAGTGGCAGCTGCGGTGTTCGCAGAGGGCTTCTTCGTCAGCCAGTCCAACAATCCCATGGTAAACTCCGAGTGCTTGGCGAATACGAAATCGGTCCCGTCTGGCTGAACTTCAGATCCAATTCAATCCGCAGTAGACCGCGGCGGCCGCCAGCGGCAGGCGAGCGCCCAGTCGGTCCCACTGGCCGAAGATCAGGCCGTCGAAGACGGTGATGGCGAACGCACCGTACAGGAAGAACACCTGCGCGCCGGCCTCAGGGCCCGCCGGGATGCCAACGAAGCCCGCGAACGACCAGCGCAGCGCGGCGTACAGCGGCGGCACCAGCACCAAGCCCACGGAGCGCATCAGCGCGATGGGGCTGGACAGCTTGGCGGCGACGGAGATCTGGTACTGCCGGTTGCGCTCAAGCTCCATGCCCAGGCGACGCAGCGCCGAGCCGGTGTCACCGCCGGAGCTGACGGCCTCGGCCATCAGGTACATGACCTCGCGGAGGTAGGGCTTGCCAGAGCGGTCGCCGGCGACGCGCAGCGCGCCCTCAAACGGCAGCTCGTCCGACAGGCGGATGGCCTCCCGGAACACCTTGGACGGGCCGCCACCTCGGGCGGCCGCCTCGGCCACCGAGGTCTCGACGGCCTTGCCGGCGCGAAGACGATCACCCACGTCCTTGATGATCTCGTGCAGGCGGTTCTGGTACTCCTCCTCATGCTGCAGGAGCATGCGGTCGGTGACCTCCAGCGCGAACGCCATGCCCAACATGCCGTACTTGGCGATGGTCGCCCCGACGAGGCCCGTGAGTAACGGGTCGATCGGGTCGAGCGCGCCAAGGCCGATCAGACGCACGCTGAACGACCAGATGATCGGCAGGCCGATCATCCACTGCGCGGCCCGGAAGAAGGCCTCGGTGGAGATACCACTATCGGCAGTCTTGGCCTTCACTTCTGCCTCCCGAACGCCATCGCGATGGTCAGGCCGACCGAGAGCAGACCGAACCACACGCTCGCGAACCACGTCGGGATGTTGAACGTGGGAAGCATGGGGTTGTCCGGGATCTCGCCGAGCACCGACGCGAAGGTGGGCACGAAGGCCGCGACGAAGATGGTGGCGGCGCCCTGCACGACGCCCACGAGCCGCTGCGACTGGATCTCAGCGGTGGCGGAGCGTTCGGTGTGCAACTGCTCGGACAGCTCGTCCAGGCGTGACGTGGCCGACTTGCCGGTCGACATGATCGACGCGAGGAACGCGCGGAGGTGAGTGTTGTCCTCCTTCTCCATGGTGATGCGGATCGCCTGTTCGGCGCCCATTCCGTCCGACATCATCTCCACCGTGGGGGTCAGCAGCTTGCTGACGATGCCCAGATCCGAGCTCTGGAGCGCGGCGGCGATGGACTCCAGGCCTCGACCTGAGGTCACGTACATGCGGGCATGGGCCACCGCACGCAGGAGCTCAAGCTCGGCATTGTCTGAGTTGGTAGCCATCGTTGTCCAGTCCGTAGGTTGGGCGTAGGATACCAGAGTGCATCGGCACGGTCGCGCCAACCTGAAGGCGACTTTCGCCCTTGTAGCAGGCTACGGTCTTCCCGGGTGCACGAATGCGCATCCCGATCCGGTACCGAATGGAAAAGCCAAAGCGGACGGATTCTGGCCGCGTCGCGCGATAGGGTGCGCCGGACCAAGGTCGGCGGGGGATCTCACGTTGTCAGTGCATCTGCACCGGAGCCATCGAACGGAGAACCTGGCCACCGCCTTGGCGGAGGTGCTTGAGGTCCCGCTCGACGATCCGTTCGTCCCCGAGCGCCTGATCGTGCCGTCCCGCGGTATGGCCCAGTGGGTGTCGCTGGCGTTGGCCGAAGAGCTTGGCGTGGCCGCGCACCTGGCGTTCTGGACCCCGCGTGAGGCGGTCGACGCGCTGCTCGTGGCCTACGCGCCCCCGGGGCCGCAGCCCGCCGCGTGGGATCGCGACACGCTGTCGTGGTCGCTCCTCGCCATCTTGGTCGAGCACAGGGCAGACCCCGCGCTGTCCGCCCTGTCCGCGTGGATCCTCGACGCGGACGTCGCCCGGGTGTGGGAGCTCGCCCAGCGCGTGGCCTACACGTTCGACCAGTACGCGGTCTACCGGCCGGATGAGGTCCTGGTCTGGTCGGCAGGCGGCGGAGACGGCTGGGAGCCCGTGCTCTGGCGCCTGCTGGAGGCCAAGCTGGGCAAGGGCCACGTGGCGGCTCGCGCCAAGGTGCTGGAGGGCAGCGCGCCCGCCGCGGCGCTCCCAGCCCGGCTGTGCGCGTTCGGTCTGACCACGCTGCCGCCGCTCTACCTGGACGTGCTCTCCGCCGTGGCGCCCCACGTCGACGTCCACCTGTTCCAGCTCGCCCCGTCGCGCGAGTACTGGGCCGACATCCGCACCCGCCGCGAGATCCTGCGCGCCGCGCTGCGCAGCGGCATCACCCCGGCGGAAGAAGCAGCCCGTGGGCTTCACTTCGACGTCGGACATCCGCTTCTGGCCAGCCTGGGCCGCGTCGGCCGCGACTTCCAGTTGATGATCGAGAAGCACCTCGACTACCAGGACGACGACGTCGACCGGGACGAGGACCCCGGCCAGGCCGGCGTCCTCCACACGCTCCAGTCCGACATCCTCGCGCTGCGCGTGCGGTCGGACGCAGACGAAGAGGCCCCGCGCCTCGCGCTGCCCGCGTCGGATCGCTCCTTCCAGGTGATCGGCTGTCACTCCGCCGCGCGTGAGATCGAAGTCCTGCGTGACCGCCTGTGGGATCTGCTCCACGCCGATCCGTCGCTCACCCCCCGCGACATCGCCGTCCTCGTGCCGGACATCCGCGAGCACGGCCCGCTGATCGAGGCGGTGTTCGGGGTCGACCCCAAGCACCCGCTCTACCTGCCGTTCCACATGGCCGACCGCCGCCTGACGGACGGCAACCTGGTGGCGGGCGCGCTGCTCGCGGTGCTGGAGCGCGCTCGCTCGCGCATGACCGCCCCGGACGTGGTCGATCTGCTGGCGCACGCGCCCATCCGCACGCGCTTTGGACTGGCCGAGTCCGAGTTGGCCGACGTCGCCGCGCTGGTGACCGACGCCGGCATCCGCTGGGGCCGTGACCTCGCGCACCGCGCCGCGGTTGGCCAGCCTCCGGTCGAGGACTTCACGTGGCGCCTGGGCCTGGACCGCCTGCTCTTGGGCCACGCCATGGACGTCGACACGCCCTTCCTCGGCCGCGTCGCGTGTGTGGACGTCGAGGGCGAGGTCGCGGACCGCGTCGGTCGGCTCGCGGCGTTCGTCGAGTCGCTCTTCTCCCGCCTGGACTCGCTGGACGCGCCGCGCCCGGTGGCCCGCTGGACCCAAGACCTGCGCGCGTGGATCGACGACTGGTTCGATGACGAGGCGTCCGCCGAAGACGCGCAGCGCGTGCGTGAGCGCCTCAACGCCATGGCGGCCTCCGCCGCGGCGGCGGGCTGGGACGGTGACGTCCCCGGCGACGTGATCTTCTCCCTGCTGGAAGACCAGCTCCGTGAGGAGCGTCGGGTGGGCGGGTTCCTGCGTGGCGGCGTCACCTTCTGCGAGATGCTGCCCATGCGCGCGGTGCCGTTCCGCGTGATCGCCCTGGTCGGTATGTCCGACGGCGTGTTCCCGCGGGCGGACGCGCGCAGCGGCTTCGACCGCATGCAGCATGAGCCTCGCCTGGGTGACCGCAGCAAGCGCTACGACGATCGCTATCTGGTGTTGGAGGCGCTGCTCTCCGCGCGCGACGCGCTGCTGTTCAGCTTCATCTCGCGCGGCGTGTCGGACAACCGCGCGCTGCCGCCGAGCGTCGTGTTGGCCGACGTGCTCGACGCGCTCGACGCCACGTTCCTCCCGCCTGAGGGCCACAAGCTCGCGCGGGACGCGGTGATCGTGCACCACCCGCTGCAGCCGTTCAGCGTGGTCTACGTGTCCCACGGCGACGAGCGCCTGCGCACCTGGGACCACGCCGCGTCCATGGGCGCGCACGCGTTGGCGGCGGGGCTGGTGTCGCCGCCGCCCTGGCTCGAGGGCCCCATGCCGCCCAAGGACCCGGTCACCGACATCGACCTGCGCGCCCTGGAGCGCTTCTTGGCCGATCCGGTCCGCTGGTTCCTGACGCGCCGCCTGGGCATTCGCGCGGCGGAGGACGACGCGTCGCTCGAAGACGCCGAGCCGTTCGAGCTCGACGAGCTCGCCGAGCACGGTCTGGGCGACCGCATGATGGCGCTGTGGATCGAGCACCGTGACTGGACCCGCGCGGAGCTGATCCTGCGCGGCGAGTCTCGCCTGCCGCTCGGCCAGCTCGCGCGGCCGGTGCTCGCGCGCGTCGCGCGGCGCGTGAAGGGCATCGTGGACGCGGCAGACCCTCGCCTGGCCGAGCCCCGTCGTGCGCCCATCCCGGTCGACATCCAAGTCGGCGGCGTGCGCGTGGTCGGTCGCCTGGACCAAGTCCGAGCGGGCGCGTGCGTGAGCATGCAGTACTCCAACGTCGCGCGCGGCCAAGGGCGCCTTCGCCTTCGCGCGTGGATCCGACACCTCGCGCTCCAGATCTGCGCGGGCCCCGGAGACCCTCGCGTCACTGAGGTCTACGGCCGCAGCGGTGACGAGTCCGCCCTTCAGCTGGCGCTGCCTCCGTTGGACCCGGCCGTCGCGCACCAGCACCTCTCGGCGCTGGTGGAGCGCTACATCGCCGGGCAGACGCGCCCCGCGCCCTTCCTGCCGGACGCGGGCTGGGCCTGGCAGTCGGTGATCGCCGACAAGGGTCCGGGCGTCGCGCAGAAGGTCGCCCGCAAGGCCGCCGACGACACCTGGAAGTACGACACCGAGTCCGCCGCGCGCTGGGTGCGCGTCTACGGCGAAGACCCCTGGTCGCGTCGAGATGTGGTCGGCGCGTTCGAGGAGATCTCCGAGCGTGTGTTCGCGGGCCTGTACAACCTGGAGGGCGCGTGAGGTCGCTTGATCCCGCGCACGTCCCGCTCGTCGGGCGTCACCTCATCGAGGCCAGCGCCGGCACCGGCAAGACGTGGACCATCACCACGCTCTTTGTGCGGCTGGTGGTCGAGGCCGCGCTGCGCGTGGACGGCATCCTGGTCGTCACGTTTACCCGCGCCGCCACGGCCGAGCTTCGCGATCGGATCCGCTTGCGACTGCAAGAGGCGATCAAGGCGGTCGACGGCGTCGAGGTGGACCCGGTGATGGACGCGCTCGCGCGCTCCTGGCCTGCGGATGAAGCCCGCGACCGCTTGCGCGCCGCGATCGAAGACTTCGATCTGGCCGCCATCTCCACCATCCACGGCTTCTGTCAGCGCGCGCTGCGTGACAGCGCGTTCGAGAGCGCGTCGGGCTTTGACCTGGAGCTGGTCGAGGACGCCGGCCCGTACCACCGCCGCGTGGCGCAGGACCTTTGGACCAATTCCACCTGGCAGGCGGACCGCACCTTCCTCGCCTGGCTGTCGGAGCAGCTCTCGCTCGACGACGTGACCCGGCTGGTCAGCACGTCGCTGCGCGCGTCGCCGGTCACCTTCCTGCCGCTGTCGGTCGAATCTGCGCTCTCCGACGAGGGTGAGGTGCTCCGCACGGCCTACCTCGCGGCCCAGCGGGCGTGGCGCGCGGGCGGCGCGGGCGCCATGACCGCGATCCGCACCTCGCCGCACCTCGACAAGGGCTCCTACGGCTCGCGCTCGGTGGACAAGCACGAGCGCGCGCTGCGCAGCGGCTTTGAGTCGCCGGGCGTGCCGTTTGGCGTGAAGGGCTTCCCAGAGGCGCTCACGTTCTGCGCGCCTGCCACGCTGGTCACGCGCGTCAAGAAGTCGGCGATCGACGCGGGCGGCGGCGCGCCCTCGCACCCGGTCCTCGACGCGCTCGGCCACCTCGCGGACGCGTGGAGCGCCGCCCAAAACGCGTTCGAGCTGGAGCGGGTTCGCCTGTGCCTGGCGCTGGTGCGCGACGCGCGTCCGGCGCTCCACGCGCTGCTCGCGTCCAACCGCAACGCGCGCTTCTTCGACGACCTGATCGGCGATCTGGTCCGCACGCTGACGTCGCCGCACGGCGAGGCGCTGGCCACCGCGCTGCGGGACCGGTTCCCGGCCGCGCTGGTCGACGAATTCCAGGACACCGATCCGGCGCAGTACGTGGTCTTCCATCGCATGTACGAGCACGCGCCCGTGCCGCGGCTCTACCTGATCGGCGACCCCAAGCAGGCGATCTACGCGTTCCGCGGCGCAGACCTGCACGCGTACCTCGACGCGCGCGACGAGGTCCCGGCGGCCGCGCAGTGGAACCTGGACACCAATCACCGCTCTGACGGCGCGCTGGTGGGCGCGGTCAACCACGTCTTCCAGCTGGGGCCGGACCCGTTCGGCGAGCGCCGCATCACCTACACGCCGGTGAACGCGCGCCACGCCGCGCCCCGCCTCACGGTAGACGGGCAACCCGTGGCGCCGCTGCGCTTCCAGGTGCACCGCTCGCGTGGCGGAGACGCGTGGAACGCCTACCAGGCCGACAGCGGGGACATCCCCGAGATCGTCGCGAGCGACATCGTGCGCCTGCTCGCGAGCGACACGCTGATCTCCGGCAAGCCGGTCGAGCCGGGCGACATCGCCGTGCTGGTCGACACGCACGCGCGCGCCGCGGCGGTGCAGGCGGCGCTCGTCCGCCGTCGCGTCCCCGCCGTGCGCTACGGTCAGGCCAGCGTCTACGAGTCGACCGAGGCGAACGACCTGATCGCGCTGCTGGAGGGCGTGGCCGAGCCCACGGATCTGGGTCGCGTGCGCGCCGCGCTCGTCACGCCGCTGCTGGGCGCGTCCGCGCAGGACATCGCCCACCTGGAGGACGACGAGGCCGCGCTGCAAGACCGCCTCGCGCAGTTCCGCCGCTGGCGCGACATCTGGGAGGCGCGTGGCTTCATGCGCATGTTCCAGACGGTCGTGGTCGAGGTGGAGGCGCTGTCGCGTGTGATCGTGCGCCCCGGCGGTGAGCGCGTGATGACCAACCTGCGCCACCTGGCGGAGCTGGTGCACGCGGCGTCGCGTCGAGACGGCCTGCAGCCGCTCGCGTGTGTGGCGTGGCTGCGCCGTCAGCGCACCCGTCGCCGCGGTGAGGACGCGCCCGATCTGGTGCGCCTGGAGTCGGACGCGCGCGCCGTGCAGATCATCACCATGCACGCCAGCAAGGGGCTGGAGTACCCGGTCGTCTACCTTCCGTACCTGTGGTCCAAGGAGTACAACACCGGCTTTCCGCTCTTCCACGCTCCGGACGACGGCAAGCTGTCGATGCAGCTCCACCCTGAGTCGCACCCGCAGCACGAGGCGCTGTGGCACGCCGAGGCGCGCGCGGATCGGCTCCGTCTGGCCTACGTCGCGCTCACGCGCGCCAAGCACCTTTGCGTGGTGATGTGGGGTCCGTTCTGGAAGGTGGGGGAGAGCCCGCTCGCGCGCTTGCTCCACCCGCTGCCCGGCCCGCCCGGTGCGGAGTCCGAGGTGGTGGCGAAGCTCAACGACCGACAGATGTTCGGACACCTCGTGGAGCTGGGCGTGGCCACCGGCGGCGCCATCGACGCCACCTGGGCGGAGGAGCCCGACGACCGCCTTCATGTGCCTCGCGGGCAGGCGCCCACGCCCACGGATCCGCTGGTGGTGACGCGTCGCTTCGCGCCGGACGTGCGCATCGCGTCGTTCAGCAGCCTCACGCAGGGCGCGTCGCACGACACCCCGCACGACGTTGACGCCGTCGCGGTGGTCGTGCCGCGCATCGGGCCGTCCACGCTGGCGTTGGCGCCGTTCCCCAAGGGCGCGCGCTCCGGCACGGCCTACCACGCGGTCCTGGAGCACCTGGACTTTGGCGCGACGGACACCGACGAGGCCCGCGCGCAGGTGGTGTCGGTGCTGACGGAGCATGGCTTCACCGAGGCAGAGCACCACGCCGCCGTCCTCCGGTCCGTGACCGAGCTGTGCGGCACGCCGCTGGGCGACGGCGCGCCGCGCCTGGCGGACGTCGCGCGGCACGAGCGCCTGGACGAGCTGGACTTCACGCTGCCGGCGGGCGTGGCCTTGTCGCCGTTCACCGCCGGTCGCCTGGCCGACGTGTTCGAGCGGCACCTGCCGCCGCACCTCGCGGGTCCGGTCTCGCAGCGGATGCGCGCGCTGGCCTTCCACCCGCTTTACGGTGCGCTCAAGGGCTTCGTCGACCTGGCCTTCCGTCACGACGGCCGCTGGTGGCTGGTCGACTACAAGACCAACCATCTGGGCGACGCCCTGGACGACTACGGCCCGGCGTCGGTCGACCGCGCGATGATCGGCGGCGACTACGTGCTGCAGTACCACCTGTACGCGGTGGCGCTGGCGCGCTTCCTCCGCACGCGCGTGCGCGGCTTCGACTGGGACACGCAGTTCGGTGGCGTCCGCTACCTGTTCGTGCGCGGCTGCACGCCGGAGACGGGGGCGACGCGTGGTGTGTTCGCCGACCGGCCATCGAGCGAGATGATCCGCGCGCTCGACGCCGCGCTCCTGGGGATGGACTCATGAGCGACACCTCGCTGACGCTGGTGCACGCGCTGCACGCCGCAGACGTGCTGTCGCCGCTCGACCACGAGCTGGCCCGGATGTGCGCCCGCCTGGACCCGGTGAACGCGCCGTGGGTCGCGTTGGCGGCGGCGCTCGCGAGCTGCGCGCTGTCGGATGGCCACACCTGCTTGGACCTCGACGGCCCGCTGCTGCCCCAGGACGCGGACCCGGCCTTGCTCCCCGCGCAAGATGTCGACGCGTGGGTGGCGGCGCTGCAGGCGTCGCCGCTGGTGTCCGACGGCAGCGTCGACACCCCGCTGGTGCTGCGCGACCGTCGCGTGTGGCTGGCGCGCTATGACCACCACGAGCGTCGCCTGGCGGAGGCGCTGGTGCGGGTGGCGTCGGCGTCCGTCCGTCCGGTCGATCAAGGCGTGCTCGACGCGTCGGTCGAGCGGCTGTTCGCGGGCGGGTGGGCGAACGATCGGCAGGAGGCTGCGGTGCGCTCCGCGTCGGCGCGGGCGCTGACCGTGCTCGCGGGCGGCCCTGGCACCGGCAAGACCACCACCGTGGTGCGCCTGCTGGCGGTGCTCGCCGAGCAAGCGGTGGCCGCGGGCGGAGATCCGCCGCGGGTGCTGCTGTTGGCGCCCACCGGCAAGGCGGCCGCGCGACTGGCGGACGCCATGCGCAAGCAGGTGAGCGCCGTCGCGCTCGCGCCCACGCGAGAGGCGGACGTCCGCGCGTCGCTTCCCACCGTCGCGTCCACCGTGCACCGGGCGCTGGGGCGGTCGGGCCGCTGGCTGACGCGCCCGCAGCACGACGCCGAGCGCCCCTGGGCGGCGGACGTGGTCGTGCTGGATGAGGTGTCCATGGTCGACCTTCCCTTGATGGCGCGGGTGCTGGACGCGGTGAAGCCGGGCGCGCGGCTGGTGCTCTTGGGTGACCCGGACCAGCTGGCCGCGGTGGGCGCGGGCGCGGTGCTGTCGGACCTCACGTCGTCGGATCTACCGGGGGCCATCCTCGACGGCGTCGTGCACCTCGTCGGGTCGCGTCGCTACGGCGAGGACTCGGCGGTCGGTCGGTTGGCCAAGGCGGTGCACGCGGGCGACGTGGACGCGCTGCAGCTGGGCGCAGACCCCGACGCCGCGTGGATCGCCGCGCCGGCTCGGCCTGACCGTGACGCCGCAGTGCTGGCGCGCGCGGTCGAAGGCTACGCCGGCTACCTGGCCGAGTCCGAGGTCGCCGCGCGTCTGGACGCGTTCGACCGCTACCGGGTGCTGTGCGCGCTGCGCGCGGGCCCCGGCGGAGTGGTCGCCATGAACTCGGCGATCGAGCACGCGCTGGAGCGCGCGGGGCTGCTCCGCCTCGACGACGTGTTCTACGTGGGTCGACCCATCCTGGTCACCGAGAACGACTACGGCGCGCGCCTGTTTAACGGCGACGTTGGCATCGTCGGGCTGGACGAGGACGGCGCGCGTCGCGTGTTCTTCCCCGAGGCGGGCAAGGACGGCGGGGCGGCGGGCGTGCGAATGCTGGCGCCCGCCCGGCTTCCCGCGCATGAGACCGCGTGGGCCACCACGGTGCACAAGAGCCAGGGCAGCGAGTTCGACCGCGTCCTGATCGTGCTGCCCGACGTCGGACACCCGTTGGTCACGCGCGAGCTGCTCTACACGGCGATCACCCGCGCCCGGAAGGGCGTTCGGATCGTCGCGCCGCCGGGCGCGGTCGAGGCCTCGCTGCCCCGACGTGCGGTCCGGCGCTCCGGGCTGCTGGCGGCGCTCCGTCGCGTGGTGTCTGCGGCCTGAACGATTTGTTCGGGGGCGGCCCGCGGCGCGCGCGGTGAATTAGGCTTGGTGCAGCCCATCCGGGCGCTGGACACGGAGTCCCCATGACGTCGAAGTGGTTGGCAGGCGTGGTGTTGGTGCTGGGCATGTCGGGGTCGGCGGTGGCCGGAGAAGGTCACCATGGCCCGCACGACGGCGGCGCGATGGCGGCGCACATCGCGCAGGAACTGGGTCTGGACGACGCGACGCGCGGCAAGGTCGAGGCGATCATCGACGGCGCCGAAGCCAAGGCCAAGGGCATCTTGTCGGACGCCCGCCAGGCTGGTCGTGACCTCAAGGCCGAGCACGACACCGAGCACCCCGATCTGAAGAAGATGGAGAAGCTCATCCGGCAGCTCGCCGACCTGCGGGCCGACGTGGCGGTGGTCCGTCTGCACGCCGAGGCCGACGTCGACGCGCTCCTCACGCCCGATCAGCGCACCAAGCTGCGCGCGATCCGCGACGAGCACCGTGACCGCGACCGCGAGGGCGACGACCACGAGGAAGAGGACGACGGCGACGAGTAGTCTGCCGTCAGGTTGGACGGGGAACGGTCAACGGCGGGGCGACGGGCCCGGGTGTGGCTTCCGGGTCCACTGTGAAGTGGGTCTCGGTCATGGTCGCGTGACGGATGGCCTCGTCCTGCTCGGTCTCCGGGTGGGGTGACCGCCACAAGATCATCGCCGCCGCGGGCCACGCCCACGGGGCGCCGTCGCGCCGAACTCGGCCCGCGGCCACCGCACGGGAGGCTTCCAGCAGGCCCATCCCGCCGATGTCGCGCATGAGCGCGTCGAAGCGCCCCTGCTCGGCTGGGTCCACGAAGCGGAACGACCGACGCGCGAAGGCCGCCGTGTGCAGCCACGCCGGCCGGTACAGCACGCCCGCCAGGTCCAGCCGCTCGGCGATGCGCAGCACCAAGTGGAGCGCCTCCTCGCCCATTCCCAGGCCCGGCACGTCCTGGCCGGGGAGCGGCAGCCGGTCCGGCGGGAACGCGGCGATCGGGTGTCGCAGCGTCATCCACTGCAGGGCCAGGACGTTCTCGGACTCCAGCCGCTCAAAGGCCAGCACCAGCTCCCAGAGCAGGTGCCGACGCCCCTGAGCCTCGCCGGTCAAGCGGGCCCGGTCGCCGGCCGCGCTGTGGTCCAGGTCGATCTCGAACCGATCGTAGCCCAAGCGCCGGAGGTGCCCGAGGATGCCGTAGGACTCGAGCGCGACCTCGATCCCCTGGGCGTTGTAGTAGCCGAGCAGGCGCGGCGGCCCATGATCACCGCCGAACATCGCGTCCATCTCGTCGGGCGTGATGAACGTGTCTTCGTCACGCCCGGTCAGCGCCTCGGGGTTCAGGCCGCGCGACACCCACTCGAAGCGCACCTGCACGGGGTCCAACGTGGCCGGCACGGGCCGCGCCCCGGGTCCGATCAGCACGCACGCGGTCGACGCGAGCAGCCGCCACGCGTCGTCCTGGTAGCCGCCGCCCGGCAGCCAGACGGACGGCGACCCGCGAAGCCAGGTCGCGACGCGTTGGTCGCGGTCGCCCACCCCCTTGGCCGTGAGCGAGAGCAGGCCGAGGCGGTCACCGCGCATCACGTCGCCGCCGGCGATGACAAAGGTCAGGTCGGGCTTGGGCGCACGGGAGAGCAGGGCGTCCAGCGCGGCCAGGTACTGGGTGTCGTCGGCGCCCGGGATGCAGGTCTCGTCCACGGTGGGGAGCGGCCCCCAGTCCGACCCGGAGATCGAGCCGATCCAGGCGCTCGGATCGTGGGCCAAGCAGGCGGCGGTGCCGTCGGACGGGTGCGCGTCGAGGTCGATCACCACCACGCGCCCCTTGAAGCCCTTCAACCGAAGCACGGAGATGGCGATCGCGATGTCGTTGATCGCGCAGAAGCCATGCCCGCGATCCGGCATGGCGTGATGAAATCCCCCGAGCAGGTTGAGCGTGGGGCCGCCGTCGTCCAGGGCGTGGCGCGCCGCCTCCAGCGTGCCGCCGACCGCCAGCCGCAGGGTGTCGAGCACGGCGTCCACGGGGAAGCGGTCGCGGTCCAGCCCGAAGACGGCCGAGAGCGTGCGAGGTCGGGTCAGCGACTCCAGGTACGCCGGCGTGTGAACCCGCGACATCAGCTCGTACGGGGCCCGCGTCGGTTCGTGGACGTCGATCCGATGGCGGTTGTGCGCGCCGATCAGCGACCAGAGCGCAAAGTCCGCTCGGCGCGGCTCGATGCCCGTCGTCTCACGCAGATCGTGGATTGGGAACCGGTAGAGCGGGTGGTACCAGACCGGCAAGGGCCTGCCTCCCCACAGCCGCCGTCGCGCGCGGTCGACCCAGCGGGCCAGCTCGGCCCCGCGCGACGGGGGGGCTTGGGTCACCGCGTCAGGCCCCCGCGGCCAGCGCGTACTCGATGGCCGCGCGCAAGGACGGATCGTTCGGGACGACGTGGCTGGGGAAGCGGGCGACGACCTCGCCGTTGCGGCCGACCAGGAACTTCTCGAAGTTCCAGCCGATGTCGCGCGCCGCGCCGGCCTTGCTGCCGACCAGCCAGGTGTAGAGCGGGCTGCGAGTCGACCCGTTGACCTCCTGCTTGCTCAGCAGGGGGAAGGTGACGCCGTATCGGGTGGAGCAGAAGTTCTTGATCTCCTTGTCCGACCCAGGCTCCTGCGAGCCGAACTGGTTGCAGGGCACGCCCACCACCACCAGGCCCTGCGGCTGGTACTGCTTGTAGAGCGCCTCCAGGTCCGAGTACTGCACGGTGTAGCCGCAGAAGCTGGCGACGTTCACGAACAGCACGACGTGGCCCTTGAGCGCCGCGGAGTCGACCGCCGCGCCGTCGATGGACGTCAGGCGCATGGCGCTCCAGTCCGCAGGGGCCGCGTGCGCGACGCTGCTCACGGAGCACAGGATCGCCATCATCACGGAGAACAGGAATGCGCGCATGGGTCACCCCGGCCGACACCTCGGCCCAAGCACGAAGAATTGGTCCCCATGACACGTTTAGTCAAGCGGTGATTCCCAGATCCGGTGCAGATCGTCACCTTGCCGGGCTGAGAGGTCGGCGCTCAGGGTGTCGCGGAGTCTTTGGGACCGACGCTGGCCGGGGTGTCGGGGCAGGCGAGCTCGATGTCATCGAGCGCGAACTGCATCCGGCGTGACCGCGACGTGGCCGCCGTGAATCCCATGGTCACGAACGCGCCCGGGTCCAGGGCGACCGTGCCTTCCCACGCGCTGGTCCGGTCGACTCGCACAGTGAAGGCGGGGCCGTCCTGGAGGTACTCGACCTGGTGCCAGACGCCCTCCTCCATGTTCGGAGGGTTCGGGCGTTCGGCGACGAGCGCGCCGTCCCGGATGCGCTGGAAGGCCAGGTGTGGCGCGCCAGAGGGCGCGTCGTCGGGGCCGTTGCTCCCCACGTCGAATTCGAGCGACCAGCCGTCTACGTCGGCGCCGTAGATCCCGAGCTGTTCGCCTCCGCCCCCGGTCACCGGGCCCACGTCCGAAGAGACGAACGAGAACGCGAGGCCCTCGCCAGACAGGCCACCCGCGCCCGAGAGCCGCAGGCGGAAGCGCAGGCGCCAGCGCTCGCCTGGCACCCTCGGCAAGAACCAGATGCCGCCTTGCAGATCAGGCTGCGCGCGCACCATCCGCAGGTAGGCGTTCCCGTCGGATGGGTCGGTCAGGACGGCGGCGTCCCCGGTGGTCGTCACCGTCGTCTGGGGCCACCCATCGCTGAAGTCGGTCGCCCAGCGGACGTCATCCACCCCGTTGGCGCAGTCGTTGTCCTTGTCATCGCACAGCTCGACCGCGCCGGGGAAGACGTCGGCCTGGACGTCGTCGCAGTCGTCACCCACGGTGACCAGGCCCGGCGACGCGCTGCAGGTGTCGGTGTGGCGGCCGGGGTCGCCGTGGCCGTCGCCGTCGACGTCGACAAACCAGGTCTGGGTCAGGCCGTCGTCCACGGCGCGGTCGCAGTCATTGTCCACGCCGTCGCAGACCTCGACGTTCCCGGGGAAGCGGCTCGCGTCCTTGGGTGCGCAGTCCTCGTAGTCGGGGACGCCGTCTGAGTCGGCGTCGGGCGCGCCGGACGTGCCACCGCACGCGGCCGCCCACACGAGGGTCGCCAAGCGCGAGCGCGCACCCGTCATCCACCCTCCACAGCGACACCCTACACCGCCACGCGGCGCGGTTCGACGGCGGCACGCCAGATGCAGGGTGCAGGCCGGACGTCGGTGCTGGGGAGGGCGTTAGGTGCGTTGGGGTCTCGCGATGGCGATCGCGCTGTGCGGCTGCGGGGTGCCCGTGCCGCAGGCGGCGAACTCTGGGCGCGCGCCCGACGAGGTGGCGCCGGTCGAATCCCCCCCGGCGACCGCCATCGGCCCTGCCGGGGAGTGGCGCAAGGTCCGGCCCGACGCTCCGGTGGTCGGCGACGCCGGCCGGGACGCCGACGGCGCGTCCACGGGGTTCAGCACGGTCACGGTGCACGACGCTGCGCGTGCGTTCCAAGGTTATAACCTGTACAACTCTGGCCATGCGGCCGCCGCCTACCTGGTCGATATGGACGGGAGGGTGCTGCACACGTGGCGCGCGCGCGCCGACGACGTGCTCGGGGCGTCGGGCGAGGGCGATCGCCCTTGGCGTCGGGTGCGCCTGGACGCGGACGGGGCGCTCTACGCGGTCTGGGATGGCCTGGGCGTGGTGAAGCTCGACAAGGACAGCCACGTCCTGTGGGCCAAGGTCTGCGAGGCGCACGACGACCTGCAGATCGTCGACGCCAGTCGGCTGGTCGTGCTCGCGCGCGATCACCGCATCGACGCTCGGTACTCCCGGTCCAAGCCGATCGTGGAGGACGTCGTCGAGGTCCGAGACGCCGCCACCGGCGAGCTCAAGCAGCGTCACAGTGTCCTCGATGCGTTCTCGGCGAGCGCCGACCCGGCGCTCGCCTCCGTCCCGCGCGGCGCGTCCGAGGACATCCTCCGCGCCAACTCGGTCCAGATCCTCGGCGCGTATGGTGTTGTCCCGTCGACGACATTCCGCCCCGGTCTGGCCCTGGTGTCCCTGCAGCAGGCGTCGGCCGTCGCCCTGATGGATCTGACGACGGACCGAATCACATGGTCGCATGTCGGCGGCTTCCGCTCCCAAGGCGGGGCCACGGTGGGCCCGTCGGGCGAGCTCGCCGTGTTCGATGGATCCGGCGGGGACTCGCGGACCAGCCGAGTCGTGATCCTCGACCCGAGCACGGGGCAGCCAACCTGGACCTGGGCGGGCACCCGCAAGCAGCCCCTCCGCAGCGAGGACTACGGCGACGTTCAGCTGCTCCCGAACGGCGACGTCCTGATCACGGAGTCCGAGGCGGGACGCGCGTTTGAGGTGACTCGGGACACCCGCGAGACGGTGTGGGAATTCTACAACCCGCACCGAGCCGGCGATCAGGGTGACCGGATCGCCGTGCTCTTCGAGGTGCAGCGCCTCCCGGCGTCGTTGGATCTGTCCTGGGCGCGCGCCGACGCCTCGCCGGTGGGCGGTGCGCCGGTCGAGTCGGCCCCTGCAGGTGCCTCTCCCTAGCGGGCGGGGTACGGGGCGCGGCTTGCGACCCGTCGGTCGCCCCGGAGGGTCCCATGTCCGAGCTTCTCACCGTGGCCGATGGCCGCGTCATCCTCTTCCACTACGTGCTCAAGGATGACGCCGGCGTCGTGATCGACGCCAGCCAGGAGGAGCCGCTCGCGTACCTCCACGGCCAGGGCAACATCGTGCCTGGCCTGGAGCGCCAGATGGTCGGCCTCAAGGTTGGCGACGAGCTGGTCGCTACCGTGGCCCCCGAGGAGGCCTATGGCGTGGCTCGCGGCGACGTCACCGAGTCCGTGCACCGCTCCGCCTTCCCCAAGGACATGGAGCTGCAGGTCGGCATGCCGGTGCGCGCCGAAGGTCCGGACGGCCAGCCGCTGATGCTGTGGGTCGAGAAGATCGAGGGCGCCCGCGTCACCATCACGCTCAACCACCCGCTCGCGGGCAAGACCCTGCACTTCTCCGTTCGAATCGCCGAGATCCGCGAGGCGAACGAGAACGAGCTCGCCCACGGTCACGCGCACGGCCCCGACGGCCACCACCACCACTGAGGCGCCCGTTCCGAGGGGGGCCGAAACGAAATGGCCGCTTTTCGGTGACGCCTTTCACCATTGTGGGATTGCGGTGGTGCAACTCATCGGGTAAAACGAGCCGCCAGCCCCCCAAATTGGAGATACGATGACCAACATGTTCCTGGTTCGCGGCTTCATGCCGATGGCGATGGTTGCCCTGGCCCTCACCGCGTGCGGCACCAAGCCCGCCACCGACGGCACCACCGACGGCACGGACACCGACGGCGACACCACCGCCACCACCGAGACCGGTGACTCGAGCGTGCCGAACGACGGCTTCTTCCATCCGGCCTCGGCCAGCCTGTCCTTCGAGCTCGCCTACAACGCGGACCACCAGCTCTCGTCCTACTCGGTCGGCGGCACGGAGGCCTTCCCCGGCCTGTCCGTCACGTTCACCGACGCGGCGCAGAACACCTGCGTCCTGTTCTACCAGCTCGACATCGACGCGTTCAACGCCTACGCCGCCGCGGCCGACGCCCCCGCCAACGACTACACCGGCTGGCTCGACTCGCAGGGTCTGGTCGCCGGCGAAGTCATCGCCGCTGGCCTCTACACGGGCCTGATCTCGCAGGGCTGCACCCTGGATCCCGCCGCCGACCAGTGGACCGAAGACCCCCACGCCGCCTTCCTCGGCGAAGCGTGGGAGATGGGCTGGGCCGCGAGCATCCCCGACGGCGTCCAGACCGTCCTCGACGCCAACGGCGGCATCGCCGGCTTCTTCGGCGCCGACTTCGACGAGGCCAAGGCCATCGGCGGCTACCTGCGCCTCCCGGCCGCCTTCTTCAGCGACGGCACCCGCGAGCTCGAGGCCGCTGGCCTCGTCGGCGAAGTGAACGACTTGATGGAAGTCCAGGATGACGGCGCGGGCAACCTCGTCCTCCTCGACGGCGCCGACGCCTTCGGCGCGGACGGCCCCAACGCCGGCCTCGTTCGCATCTTCTCGCTGTACGGCGTCACCTTCCAGTAGTCGCTGGATGTGAGCGGGCCCCGGGGCGCTGCAAGGCACCCCGGGGCCTTTTCAATTCTGGGTGGTGATCGCCAGGTCGAGCAGCGCCAGGGTCGCGCGCTCGATCTCCCGCAGGTCAGGCGCGGACGGCAGGGGTGACGTCGCCACCGCGTCCTCGACGGCGCGTCCCGCGTCGGTGGCCCAGGCCTCCAGGGTGTCCCATGACCAGGCCCCGTCGCGGATCTGGCCGAGCTCGTCGGCGTCGTGGTCGCCCCGCCACACCCGCACGTGGCCGGTGGCGAGGGTCTCCTGGGCGGTCCGGAGCAGCCGCACCAAATGCATCGCCGCCTTGGTGTCGTACCCGACCTTGGCCTCCAGCGCGGCGCGCGCGGGATCGCGGGGCCGGGTCCACGCCGGGTGGCGCGCGCGGTCGGGGTGGTCTGCGGGGAGCGCAAGCCAGCGCCGGTGGGTTCGGAGGCGGTCGAGCTGCCCCGCGGCGTAGCGCGTGTACGGTCGGGCGAGCGCGCGGGTCAGCATCAGGCCGCGCATGGCGCGGAGCCCCTCGCCGACGGGGGTGATGCGGCGAACTTCGTCGTCTCGGCCGAACAGCGCGTCGAGGATCGCGGGGTTCCCGTCGGTCGCCAGCCGGACGATCTTGCGCAGGTCGGTGAGCACGCCCTCAAAGTGCACCTGCTCGGCGATCTGGCGCTCGGCCGGCCGCAGGTCGTCCAGGAACGGCGCGGTGTCCACGGGATCGTCGGTCTGTTCAAACGTGTCGAGGCCGTACAGGAAGCGCTTGGGCGGCACGATCACGCCCCGCACGTCCACATCGGATCCCGGGCGCTCCAGGCCATAGGCGCGGCTGCCGGACAGGACGAGGAGGTGGGTGTGCGGCACGGGGTCGAAGGAGAGCGGCATATGGCGCCCTATCGCGGGTGACGCGGGCGGCGCAGCCAACCGGACCCGGTCGCTTGACCCGACGACGTGCACCCTGGGCCGATTCATCGTACGGGCTGACCATGACCACCCCCCAAGTCGCCCTGATCACCGGCGCGGCCGCCGGCATCGGCCGCGCGCTCGCGCACGACCTCGCGGACCAGCGCTACACCCTCGCCCTGGCCGACCGTGACGTGGCTGGCCTCGCGTCGGTCGCGGACGAGCTTCGCGCCAAGGGCGTCGTCGTCACCACCCACGTCGTGGACCTCCTCGACCGCGACGCACCTGAGCGCTTGCTCGCGGAGGTGACGGCGGCGCACCCGGCGGTGCACCTGCTGATCAACAACGCGGGCCTGACGGTGCTCGGCCCGCTGGAGGTGCAGACGCGCGAGGACGTCGAGCGGGTGCTCATCGTGGACCTGGTCGCGGTGGCGCAGCTCTGTCGGGCGTTCACGCCCACGCTCATCGCCAGCGCGCCCTCGCACATCGTGAACCTGTCGAGCTTTGCGGGCGTGGTGCCGTTTCCGCTCCAGACCACCTACAGCGCGGCCAAGCATGGCGTCCGTGGCCTGTCGGCGGCGCTCCGCATCGAGCTCGCCGATCGCGGCGTGCGGGTGCACGCCATCTTCCCGGGCACCATCGCCACCAACCTCATGGGCCGCGGGCAGGCGCACGAGGCAGGCCTGGCGGGCTCACTCCACCACCTGATGGTGACCTACGGTGCCTCGCCCCACGCGGTCGCGCGGGCGGTGCGGTCGGCCATTCGCTGGAACCGCGCCGAGGTGGTCGTGGGCTGGGACGCGCGCCTGGGCATCCTCGCGTTCCGTTGGGCGCCGTGGCTGGTTCGCGTCGGCTTCGGCCTGATCTGGGGCCCGTACCGCCGCCGGTTCCAAGGGAAGACAACCTGATGCACCCGATCCTTCGGCCAGGCCAGCTCGGCCCGCTCACCCTGCGCAACCGCGTCATCAAGACCGCGACCTTCGAGGGCATGACCCCTCAAGGCGTGCCGACGGCGCAGCTGATCGAGCACCACGCGTCCATGGCGCGCAACGGGGTCGCCCTCACGACGGTCGCCTACGGGGCGGTGTCTGCGGACGGGCGGACCTTCGAGGCCCAGCTCAAGCTCGACGACGCCTCGCGCCCTGGCCTGCGCGCGCTCGCGGACGCCGTGCACGCCCACGGCGGCTTGGTGAGCATGCAGCTCGCGCACTGCGGGGGCTTCTCCCGCAACACGCAGGTGTCGAAGGGGGCGCCCGGTGGGCCGAGCGCGGCGCTCAACGCGTACGGGATCGCGGTGGGCGTGCCGCGCGTGCGCGCCCTCGACGAGGACGACATCCAGGGCATCATCAACGCGTTCGCCGCCGCCGCCAAGCTGGTGGTGGAGGAGGGGTTCGACGCGGTCGAGGTGCACCTGGGCCACGGGTACCTCCTGTCTCAGTTCCTCTCGCCCGCGGTGAACCGCCGACGCGACGGGTGGGGAGGGGACGCGACTGGGCGAATGCGCCTGCCGATCGAGGTGGTGCGCGCGGTGCGGGCGGCGGTCGGACCGGATCACGCGGTGCTGGTGAAGCTGAACCTGCGCGACGACGTGCGCGGCGGCCTGGAAGTCGACGAGGCGGTGGCCGTGGCGCGCGCGGTCGTCGACGCGGGCGCGGACGCGGTGGAGCCGAGCGGCGGCCTGGTGTTCAAGACGCCGTTCTACCTGCTGCGTGGCCGCACCCCGGTGCGGGAGATGGCCCAGGTCGAGCACAGCACGCTGATGAAGTGGGCGCTGCACGTGTTCGCGCCGGTCTGGATCCAGACCTACCCCTACACGTCGATGTTCCTCCGCGACGACGCCCAGCGCGTCCGAGCCGCGATCTCCGCGCCCACGATCCTGCTCGGCGGCGTCGACAGCGCCGCCGCCATGAAGACCGCGATGGATGACGGCTTCGAGTTCGTGGCGATGGGCCGCGCGCTGCTCGCCGATCCCGACCTGATCGCGCGCGTCGCCGCCGGTGAGGCGTTCGAGACGCGCTGCGACCACTGCAACGTGTGCGTCGCCGAGATGGAGCGCGACGGCGTCCGGTGCATCCTGCCACCGCGCGGCGCGTAGGCGTCGCGGTCCGTCGATCCCGACGCTACATTGCGTGTGGGTGCGGGCGAGGAGGCTTGAATGCGCGGATGGACACTTGGGCTCGCGTTCGCGACCATCGCGGTGTGGACTGCGGGCTGCCCGCGCTCGGATCCGAACGACGACACCGATCAGACGGACACGGACGCCGCCGACACGGACACGCTGGACACGGACTCGCCGGATACCGACGTCGGCGACACGGACGCCGTGGACACGGACGTCGACGCGTGCTCGGCGATCTCGGGTCGCACGTTCGCGTCGGTCGAGGAGCTGGAGTGCGGACTAGGCCCCAACGGCGTCGCGCTCTGCCACTGGCATCTGACGCTGAGCGCGGACGGCTCGTGGACCTGGCAGCACTCCGACTACGGCGAGTCCGGCACGTGGACCTGCGCCGACGGCGTCGTCTCCGGAAGCGGCTTGTCCAACTACACGGGCACGTACGACCTCGGCGCCGGGACGCTCAGCTGGGACGGGCACGACTACCATTGAGCGCGCGGTGGTCGCCTTCGCACCGGTGCGCACATTGAGTGAGGACGGCAGCGGGACAGGCTAGTCCGCGCCCCCCTCGGGAGGTGCCGCATGACACCATCGACCCACCTGACCACCGCGGCAGACGGCTGGCCGTTGATGCTTCGCCGCTACCCGGCCGAGGGCGCCAACCCTCATCGAGAGCCGGTGATCCTGCAGCACGGGCTAGGCGCCTGCTCGCAGCAGTTCGACCTGCCGGTGCCGCGCGGCGTCCGCGCGCCCTCGCTCGCGCGTTGGCTGGCCTCCAGGGGCTACGACGTGTGGGTGCCCGACCTCCGAGGCGTCGGAGGCAGCGCGAGCCCTGGCGCGTCGATCCGCGGGCGCTGGGACTGGAGCTTCGACGATCACCTCGACCTCGACATGCCGGAGATCCTGCGCTTCGTGCTCGCGCGGACCGGCCACGAGCACGTGCACTGGATCGGCCACAGCATGGGCGGCATCCTCCTGCTCGCGTGGTGTGCGCGGCACGGGTCGAGTCAGATCCGCTCGGGGACGGTGCTCGCGGGCTCGCTCGACTACTCGGGCGCGTCGTCGGCCTACGATCTGATCCGCCCGCTCAAACGCCTCGGCCGCTTGGTGATGCGCGTGCCATCCGGGTCCGCGGCGCGTGTCTTTGCGCCGCTCGCGGGTCGCTTCCACACGCCGCTGGAGGCGTCGTTCTACCACTCGCCCAACCTGGCGGGCGAGGCCGCGCGCGCGCTGATCCGCGAAGCTCATCACGACGTGTCCGGCGAGATTTTGTTCCAGCTCGCGTCGCTGTTCGCCAAGGGCGGACTGACCAGCCTCGACGGTCGCGTACGCTACGCGGATCGCCTGGAGCACATCACGACGCCCATCCTGTTCGGCGTGGGGGATCGCGACGTGCAGTGCGCGCCCGAGGTGGTCGAGCGCACCTTCCACCAGGTTGGCACGCCGCCCCACGCGCTGCGCAAGTTCGGCCTCGCGCACGGCGACGCGCAGCCCTACGGCCACTTCGACCTGCTGTGCGGCCGCCGCTCAGACACGGAGGTATTCCCCGAGCTTCTCGCGTGGATGACGGCCCACCCGATCTCCGCGCGCCCCGCCGCGTGAGCGGTCAGCGGATCTCCGCGCGCCCCGCCGCGTGAGCGATCAGGGCGTCGGGTCGCAGACGTCGCCCACGCCGTCGCCGTCGCCGTCGTTCTGGTCGTCGTACCAGGTCGCGTCGGCGGTGAGTGACACTTCCAGGTCGGTCATCGGCGCTCCGGCGGTGGACTTGAAGCGGGCCTTGAGGCCCCAGCTGCCGCCGTGGTCGCGCACCTTGAACAGCACCCGGTGCCAGCCTTGCGCTAGGCTGACGGGGAGCTCCAGATCGTCGGTGACCACGCCGTGGCACGTGGGGTCGACGCCGAGCGAAGCGCCGTCCAGCCAAGCCGCGCTGCCGTCGTCTGCGCCGTACGCGAGCACGCCGTCGCGGGCGGTCGGCGCATAGACCCATACGGCCGCGTAGGACTCGCGGTCCGCCGACGCGCTGAACACGGTGCTGAAGTCGATCGCGTCTGCGGCGGCGATCCAGGCACGCCAAGTCTGCGCGCCTGCGGCCGCGCCGAGCGCAGGCACGGTCGTCGCGTCGTCGTCGCCGATCAGCGACGCGACGCTCGGGTCACAGCTGCCGCCCGGCCCAACCGGATTGCCGGTGAACGCGCCGGCGATCAGCCACTGCCGAATCCACCCGTCGCGCGCCGTGCTGAAGCCCGCGGACGATCCGCCGTTGGACATGTTCGGACAGTTGTCGGCCAGATCGGCCACGCCGTCGCCGTCGTCGTCGCCATCGCAGGGGTTCGCCAGACCGTCGCCGTCCAGATCGTCCTTGGGGTTGCTCGTCGTGCCGCCGGACAGGCAGGAGTCGTCACCCACCTCGACCGACACGCGGTAGGCGGGGATCGCCGAGCGGAACAGCCCCTCGACGCACACCGCGTACGTACCCGCGTGCAGGTAGCGGGCGTGGTCGTCCGACGTCGGGTCGATCGCGGCGCACTCGCCGTCGGGTCCGGGGTAGGCGTCGGTCAGCGACTTGTCGTCGAGGCCGTACAGTCGCACCACCATGTCGGGCGGACACGCGCCGTCCGGACCGCTCACCCGCGCGGACAGGAAGCCGTTCTCGCCGACGTCCACCGCGTAGCAGTCGACGTCACCTTCGCGCAGGCCGCCCGCGACCGCGTTGCCGGGCACGATCGGCGTGCCCTGGAAGGGAACATCGTTCGGCTCAGCCTCGAGCGCGCCGTTCTCGACGTGGCAGGACGGATCGCAGCCGTCGCCGCCGAAGGCGTTTCCGTCGTCGCAGTCCTCGCCCGCGTCGGCCACTCCATCGCCGCACCACGCCAGACGACAGTCGGTGCGGCAGGCGTCCGCCGCCTCGTCACTGTTCGCTTCGCCGTTGTCGCAGGCCTCGGTCTCGTCGACCGCGCCGTCACCACAGCCGGTGAGCGCGACGTCCGTGTCCGTGTCAGACAGGGTCTCGTCGGGCTTGCCGCACGCGACCAGCGCGCTGACCAGGATCAGGCTGAGCGTCCTCATGTGAACAGCGGCAGCGCGTCACCGACACCGTACGGCGCCGCGCCCTCCCAGGTGGCCACGCCGGATAGCGCGCGCAGCGAGGCGTGCACGTGCGCAGGCGTGATGCGGATGCCGGTGCTGGACGGCGTGAGGGTGGTCGGGTCGACCAGCGTCGGCGCGAACGATCCGTCGGTGCCGCCGAGGACGCGTCCGCCGCGAATGCCCGGCCCCATCAGCAGCATGCTGGTGATCGGCCAGTGATCCTTGCCCATCGTGTCGTTGTAGTAGGGGGTGCGACCAAAGTCTGAACCGACGATCACCACCACCTTGTCGGCGATGCCCTGGCGCTCGGCCTCGTCCATCGCGAACGCGATGCCCGCGACGATGTCCTTCATGCTCTGCGTGTGGACGCGATCGTGATCCCCGTGCGTGTCGAAGTTCCCGATCTCCATCGTCGCGGACGCCGACACGCCTGCCGCGAAGCAAGCCATCGCCACCTGCGCCTGCCGCTTCAGCGGGTTGCCCGACGTGTCGAGGGCGGACGGGAGCTTGGCCGACAGCCGAGCGAGATCGTTGTTGCCGACGCGCGCGATCTGCAGCGACGCCATCGCGTGGCGCAGGCGCGGCAGCGTGGCCGCGTCGAGCTGGCGACGCAGGCGCTCAGTGCGCGCCTGATCGAGCCGAGTCAGGATGTCGAGCGGCAGCACGCCGGTCTTGTCGTCGGCCTTGTCCAGCCGATCCGGGTACGCGATCTCCAAGATCGCCGACGTGTCGGGGATGCGCGTGGGCGCGACGAGCCCGTCGGTGACGTCGTAGCCGCCGTTCGACAGGAACGCGAGCGCGGGCCGGGGCTCGCGTGCGGCCGCGACCAACGCTGCCTCGGAGGGGAAGCCCGGCTTGATCGAACCGGACCACATGAAGCGCGAGCCGATCTCGTGGCTGTTCGTCTGCGTGTCGACGCCGTTGATGACCAGCAGGTCGGACTTGAAGCGCTCGAAGAACGCGACGTGCCCGTCGATCGGGGCCACCTTGAACGCGCCCACCTGCTCGATGTCGGAGGTGTTGTAGTTGTTGATCGGGTCGACTTCGGCCTCGCTCGCGCGACCCTTCGGATCGCAGAGCATGGTCGGGTCCCACCCGCCGGACGCGTTCACGAACAAGAAGAACGGCCCCACGACGGGCTCGTCCGCGTTCGCGCGGCCGTAGAGGCGCGGACCCACCGCTGCGGCGGCGCCGCCCGCGGCCAACCAAGAGAGAAACGATCGACGGTTGAGGTTCATCGGTTCACTCGTACAGGAAACGGTAGTCGGAGAGCAGGTACGCGGTGACCGTCATCCACGCGCGGACCGTGAAGTCGGGATCGTAGACGATGCGGTGGTCGTCGCGGAGCTGATCTCCGGTGAACGGGTCGAACAGGGCCATGCAGCGGTAGTCGAGATCGACCTTGATCGTCTCGTCGGCGAGGCCCGCGCGCCCGGCCTTCCAAGCGTCCACCCAAAGCGCGTAGGTGGCCTCGATCTCAGGGTCGTCGACGGCAAGCTCCTCGCCGAGCAGTCGGGAGTGCAGCCAGCGGATGTTCTCGCGGATCGCGTCCTCGGCGCCCGGGATCGCGAACCCGTCGTCGGTCTCCGGCACGTAGCTCATCTCCACCAACGGGAAGAGACGGCGCTGCGTGGGGTCGAGCAGGAAGTCGCGCGCGACGGAGCCGCAAGCGACCTCGTTGGACATGCGCCGGGCGATGTTCGCCATCACGCCATTCGGGTCGCGCAGGCGCTCGGTGATGCCGAGCGAGTCGATGCCGCCGTACAGCAGGGCGTAGCGATCGAGCAGCAGGTTGGTGCTGCCGGAGCTCGCGCGCCAGGGGATGCCGGTGGTCGCCGTGATCTTGCGGTCGAGCTCTTCCGGCGTCAGGAGGTGCGCCGTGCCCGCCTGCAGCAGCTGGCCAGGCGTGGCGCCCGTCGCCGCGCTCGCGCGGAAGTAGCGCGACGTGACCACGCGCTGGATCGCGACCTTCACGTCCCACTGCCGGTCGACCAGCTCGGTGGCGACGTCTGCGACCCACAGGTCCTGCAGGGCGAGCGCCTCGGCCTTGTTGGGGTCGCCGCCCACGTCGGATTCGGACTGCACGTCCAGACCCGTGAACACGCCGAGCATCATCCGGACCGTGGCGATCGCGAAGCGCGGGTCGGCGACCGACTGCTCGGCGAGCCAGGTGAGCTGACCGTTGCCGCTGGCCGGAGGCACAGGCTCGCCCTCAAAGCCGGGCGGCGCCATCTCGGGATACCAGCCCTCTTCGCGCGGCGCGAGGCGGCCCTGGTCGTCCCACGACTGGAACGCGCCCGCGACAGGGTCCATCGTCGCGTGACACACGGTGCACTGCGGATCGTTCAGCGTCGGGTTGTGCACGTCGCTGATCGTGGGATCGATAGGGCGCTTTCCGAACGTCAGGATGTCCGTCGCCAGGAAGGTCTTGTAGAAGGCCCACGCACGGTGGCGGTTCCGGTTGGTCTCGGTCGTCGGGTAGCGGTTCAGGAACGCCGGCGTGGTGAGCAGTCCGGCGTGCGACCAGTCCGGCAGCGTCGCCTCGACGAACTCAAACGCGGCGGGGTCTCGGATGTCGGGCGGCTCCGCGCCGTCCACGCCGTAGGCCATCGCGGAGTAGCCGTTCACCATCGTGTAGTCGGCGGTCAGGATCTCGGTCCACGGCCGGTCCTCGCGCATCACGTGCGCGGCGATCTCCAGCGGCTCGCGCGCCACGGCGTCGTTGGTTCGATCGCGCAGCGTGTCCTCGTTCTTCGCGTCCTCAAACCAGTAGCGACCGGGGAAGCGATCCTCGTCCATGATGCCCAGCGCGTCGTTGCTCCGCAGATAGCGGTCGGTCAGCAGCACGTCGTTGAGCTTCTCCATGAACACGTTCGCGAACGCGGGCTCATCCATCAACGCCCACACCGCGTCGCCCAGCGCGGACTCGCCGCCCGCGCGCACGGCGTCTTCCTCGTCTGGCGTCGGGAGCCGCCCGACCAGCGTCACGGCCGCCTTGCGGAGCGTCTGGACAGGCGAGTCGAGCGTCAGGCCCGCGTCGCCGTCCACGGTGGTGTTGGAGCCGGCGCAGGCGACCGGGTGGTCGAGCCGGTCGACGAATTCCTGGAGCAGCGCGTAGCTGGCGTCGTCCTCTGAGAGGATCTTGCCGCCGCCGTGACCCTCAAGTCCGATTGGCTTGAGCAGCACGATCGAGTCGCCCGCGCGCTCCAAGCCCGCGACGTTCGCGAAGGTCGCGCGATTACGCGCCTCGTGGTCCGGGTAGCCGGTGCCAACGAACACCAGCCCGCTCTCGCGCGCCGCGCCGTCCGCCGTGTGGCATCCCATACACACCGACTGGATCACCTGGGGGTAGACCTGCTCCCGCCAGAGGGTCGCGTCATCGACGCACGCCCCGTCGACCGGCGCAGGCACGTCCGCCTTGCCACAAGAAGCCAACAGGGCGACGACGCCCACGATCGTTGCGTTTGCTCGCACGGTCCACCCGCTCGCCGCTTGAATCGGCACACCACCCTACGGATTTTACGCGAGTTGCGTTGCGGTAAAGCCGAAGCGTCGTGTTGATGGCGTTGCAAGTGGTTTTCGGTGCGACGTTTTTTTCTGTCCACTCGGCGAAGCAGGCGCAGACGCGCTCGTTAGCGCTCTTGCGCGTGCTTTCGCTTCCACTCTGGGCCCACACGTCCGCTCACGCCGATCTGCAGGCCGACGTAGACCGGCGGGTCGACCTTGCCGGGGAACACGCGCACGAACGCGCCCAGGTCGACGACCAGCCGATCGCCCACGAGCTTGCCGCCGATGGGTCGCTCCCAGCCGAACCCGACGTCCACTCCGGACCGGTGCGTGATCTGCGAGTCGACGCCCGCGAGCGACGCGCCGGGGTGGTCGATGAAGTCCGCCCAGAGCGTCTCGTGGTGGTGCGCGAACAGCACGCGCGCCCAGGTGCCGTAGGCGATGTGTTTGCGCAGCCCGACGGCGATGAAGCCGATCGTACGCGTCGGGCCGGACATCGCGCCCTCGGCGCCCAGGATCTCAAGCGTGATGGGCGGCAGGTGCACCTGGATGGTCGCCTGACCCAAGCCGCCACCGCTCACGTCGGTGCCCATCAACGGACTGAGCGACAGTCCGAGCGACATGACCCGGTCGGGCTCTTGGCCCAGGTCGGGTGGGGGGGTGGCGAGCGCCAAGGCGGCGAAGGCGAGGGTGAGCACTCGGACCTCCCAGCGTGGGTGGATAGCGCGTGGCCCCGGGTGCGCACGCGAAGTCGACGTCAGGCCGCGGCCTCGTCGCAACCTGTCCCGACCGAGGCTCGCGTCCGCGACGCCGCCTCGGCCGTGCGGGTAGGAGCGGTGCACCGCCGCGCTGCGGTCCGGAGACCCCATGAAGATCGACCCGACCCGCCGCGATGCGCTCCAGCTTGTCGCGGGCGCCGCCGCCGCGGCCTTGGTGGGTTGCACGCCTCCGCCTGCCAGCGCGCCGATCGTGGCCCCCGCACCCGCAGCGACTCCACCTGAGCCCCTGGTGCAGGGCGTCGTGCCGCTCGGTGTCTCCCCGACGCCCTGGCCGACGCGCGACCCGTTCCTGTTCTGCGTGCACCACGACGACGCCTACCCGCGCGGCAACACGAGCTTCGGTCCCGACGCTTCACTCGAAGGCCGTGACCTCGGCCAGGACTTCGCCGGCAAGGACGGTTGGCGGATGTACCACGGAGACGTCGTCCCCGGTTTTCCCGCGCACCCACACCGCGGCTTCGAGACCGTCACCGTCGTCCGGCGGGGGTTGCTCGATCACTCGGACTCGCTCGGATCGGCCGCGCGGTACGGCCGCGGCGATGTGCAATGGCTGACCGCGGGTCGCGGCATCCAGCACGCCGAGATGTTCCCGCTCCTCAACT
>CAIOSP010000042.1 GCA_903861005.1 uncultured Pseudomonadota bacterium | reverse complement strand
CTGCTCCATGACGTCGGGAAGGGCCTGGGTGGCGACCACGCGGTGGAGGGGGCGGCGCTGCTCTGTGAGCTGGTGCCCGAGCGCGTGCGGTGGCTCGTGCTCCACCACCTCGACCTCCTGCGCGACCCGGCGCGCGCCCGGCGAAGGCTGCGCGGCACCGATCGCCTGCGTGACCTGGAGGCGCTGCGGCGCTGGGACGTCGCAGGCCGTGACCCGGACGCGCTGGTCTGCTCGGTCGATGAGGCCGTGGACGCGGTGTTGGAGGTCACCCTCCGGGTGCACGCTTGAGTCGCCGTCCGGGGCAGCGCCGCGCCATCGCGGAGGAGGCCGCCCGGCTGATGGTGGACGAGGACGTCCGCGAGTACATCGAAGCCAAGCGCATGGCGGCGGACAACCTGCTTGGGATGCGGGTGGGCTTCAACGCCGCCCTCCCCTCGAACGGGGAGATCCGGGACGCCATCGTCGCGCGCGCACGGATGCTCGACGCCGCGGGCCACCGGGCGCGCCTCGACGACATGCGGCGGGTGGCCCTAGAGGTGATGGTGCAGCTCGAGGCCTTCGAGCCGCGGCTGATCGGGTCTGTCGCGACGGGAAACATCCACCGAAACAGCGACATCGACATCCAGCTCTTCTGCGAAGGCCACGACCGCCTGGAGCAGGCTCTGCGCCGTCATGGCCACGCCGCGGAGCGCATGGAGCGCGAGGTCGTGAAGGACGGCCTCCTGGGCCGCTATGTGCACTACCACTTCGAGCTCCACGGATCCGAGGTGGAGCTGTCGGTCTACGAGCCCGGCGAGCTCTTCGTCACGCGCTTCAGCAGCGTCGACGGCAAGCCCATCGATCGTGTGCCGCGGCGCCGGCTGGAGGCGCTGTTGCGGGGGTGAGGCTGGGCCGGGTGCGCGCGTGCGCCGGGGATCTGTTGAGACGTGGTTCGAGCCGAGCGCCCTCAGAGCTCGTCACCCGGCTCAGGCTGCGTGTCGGACACGCGACCCAGCGCGGCCTCGAACTTCGACCGATCTCCGCGGCGCGCGCGCTCCGCCAGGTACGACTCGGTCGCCCACGCCGCGAGCTTCTCGCCCGCCGCGCTGGCGATGAACTGGTTGATGGAGATGCCCTCCCTGCGGGCCGCCTCGCGGATGCCCTCGTGGAGCGACTCGGGAAGGCGGATGCGGATCGTGCTCATGGGATCTCTCCGATCTCCTGAAGGATCTGACGTGGTTTCTACGCCGTCCCTGGTCAACTGGCGACCCCACCCCGCGCCCGCCGGATCTCCGCCCGCGTCATCGGCCCCTTCATGTGGCTCACCGTCCACCGCGGCTGCAGCAGCACCGCGCCCTCGCCCGCGTGCACGTCGCGCACGACGAACCACCGCTTCGCCAACCGCTTGATCGTCGCGGCCAGCTTGGGGCGGCTGGCGTCTCCGTCACCGGCCATGCCGTCGACCACGCGATCGCGGTCGGCGTCGGTCTGGAGGCGGCCGACGAACCACACGCCCGCGTTCGACAGCGCGCGGTAGTCGAGGTCCATCGGGTTCTGGGTCGCGACGACGACGCCCACTCCGTAGGCGCGCGCCTGCTTCATCATCGCGACCAGCGGGCGCTTGGTGGGCGGGTTGGCGGGGTGGGGCGGCAGGAAGCCGTAGACCTCGTCGAACACGATCAGCGCGCGCAGCGCCGACGTGCCGGACAGGGTGTGGACCCAGGCCAGGGCGGCGTCCATGACCAGCCCGAGCACCAGCGCGCGGTCGTCCTCGTCGAGGTGGGCGACGCTGACGATGGTCGCGGG
>CAIOSP010000041.1 GCA_903861005.1 uncultured Pseudomonadota bacterium | reverse complement strand
TGCACGGCGGGCGACGAGGGCCTGAGCCCCAAGGACGCCCCGGGCTGGTGCGGCGGTCGCGTCGCGTGCACGAACGGGTCCTCCTACTACTTTTACAAGGTCCAGCTTTCGGTGGCCGGCGACCCGGTGCCTCCGCCGCGCCCGCTCGAGCCTGGCGTTGTGGGCGGTGTCGTGGCGCCGCTGTCCAAGCTCGACGGCGCCCGCGCCCCGTCGGCCGCGCCGTCGGCCCCTGCGCCCGTGGCGCCCGCCGCGGTGACCCGCCCGACGGGCCTGCTTCATGAGGGCAGCAAGGTGCGCATCGTCGATGTGTCGCCGGACGACAGCTACTACGACGACCGCGGCCCGATGATCGGCGTCACCTGCACGCTGGGTTCAGACCAGGAGGATGACGACGGCTGGTACTCGGGCGCCGCGGCGGACTGCTCGAACGGCAGCTCGTACTACTTCTACGAGACCGCGCTGGAGCGGGTCGCCAAGCCGGCCAAGGCCCTCAAGTCCAAGTGAGCGGGGCCGGGCTCTAGAAGGTCAGCGGTCCGACCTTCGCGACCGTGCTGATCGGGTCCTGCTCCAGGCCCGTGTCGGCGAAGATCGCGTTCGCGGCGAGCCGGCCGCTGGTGACCGCCGCCTCCATCAGGAAGACCGGCGCGTCGATCCGCACCCAGTCTCCGGCGAGCTTGAGGTTGGCGATCGACGTCTGCGTGGGCGGCCGCTTGGCGCGGTCGCCGGGCGCGAAGCGCGTGAAGTCGTCGTGCACCATGAACGCGTCGAACAGGATCTTCGCGTCGGTGAGCTCGGGCAGCACGGCCACCACTTGCGCCCACAGCCGCTCGCGCAGCTCCGCGTCGGTCGCCATGCGCTCCGGCGGCACGGCGTAGGCGTGCGCCTCGATCACGCTGCCGCCGGTGCGCGCCGCCCAGCCGATGAACGGCTCCTGGAAGGTCGAGTAGACGGCGAGAGCGTCCAGATCCCCGGCGCGCGACACGGTGTAGAACGGCGCGACGTCGGCGCGGACGGGCTTGTCCACGAACATGCGCCAGACGATGTAGGGGTCGGCCGTCTCCAGCGTGCCGACCGTCTGGTCGAGGTCCGCGGCCTCAAGCCCGCTCGCGGCGAGCAGGCGACGCGCGCTGCGGGCGTCGGTCGCCAGCACCACGTGGTCCGCCCGGAGCAGCTCCTCGGCGGGCGCGGGCGGCGCGTGCAGCACGACCTGATCGTCGACCACCGCGGCGTCCAGGCGCGCGAGCGGCTTGGGCGGTGGGCCGCCGGTCACCGCGCCCGAGGCGTCGTAGCGCCCCTGGTGGCAAGGGCAGAGGAAGCCGCCGGTGGCGGCGTCCGGGCGCACCGGGCAGCCCATGTGCGTGCAGCGGGCGTCCATCGCGACGAGCGCGCCTGCTTCATCACGGCGAACGTAGGCGATGGTCCCGTCCGCGCGCGACGCGGCGGTCCACGTGTCGCCGACCTTCGCCGCCGCGACGGTGGCAGGCTGGGGCGAGGGCAGGGTGCCCGCGGAGACGGCGGCCCCAGTGACCGCGGCCCCGTCGCCGGTGAGACGCAGCACGTCCACGCCGGTGCGCACGTCCACACCCAAGGACTCCAGGCGCGCGCGCAGCGGCGCGACCAGCCCGCTGCCGACGTCGACGGTGGCCACCCGAAAGCCGAGCCCGTCCGGGTTGCCAAGGAAGTACGCGTGGAAGAAGCGGATCGCCTCGGACGCCGAGAGCCGCTCCGGTCGGTTCAGCGTCGTCTCGGCGAACGGCAGCAGCACCGTCTCGCACATCTTCTGGTTCATGACGCGCTCGCGGCAGAACGTCGCGAAGTCCATCGCGTCAAGGTCGTCGTTCGTCCGCTTGGGGTCGTAGCGCAGCAGCTCGAGCAAGCCTGGGTCAAACGCCACGAAGTCGCTGAAGGAGATGCTCTCCGACCGCGCGACCACGCCCATCAGGTTGAACGGGAAGATCTTGGTGGTGGTGCCAAACGCCTCGGCGGGGCGGTCACCGAACCAGATCGGGTAGCTCTCCACCGGCTTGAGGTGGGGGAGGACGCCCGCGGGGCCCACCAGGCGGTCGAAGTTTGCGTACTGACGGAAGAACCCGTGGAAGCCGTGCTCGATGGGGAAGGTCTCGCCGAGCGCGTCGACGGTCCAGCCTGCGACCTTGCCGCCCAGGTGTGGGGCGCGCTCCACCAGCGTGACCTTGAAGCCTCGCTCCGCCAATTCGGTCGCCGCGGAGATGCCGGACAGGCCGCCGCCGATGACGAGCACCGTGGGCGCGCCGTCGGGGCGCCGGGGCAGGCCAGGGAGCGGATCTCCGAACGCGGGGAGGGTGTCGCGACGCGGTTGGAGGGCGGCGAGGCCCGCGCCGGCGGCGGCCAGTCCGACGCTGCCGAGGAGGAGCTGACGGCGGTTCATCGAGGGGCTCCTGAGGGATGGCCGCTCTAGCCGGGGACCGAGGCGCAGGCATTCGTGTGGTGCCTGAGCGCAGGTGGTGTGGCGCGTGCAACGAGCTGGGTCGGTCGTCGGCTTTCGTGGACGCAAGCGGCGTCCGGATCCGCCCCGGGGAGCGTGAGCCATGCAGACATCACCCGTTTGGGTGTGTTTTCGACTAGTTTCTGCCGTGTCGCCTTAAAAGCGACCTTTCGGTGGGCGTTTTTCGTTTTGTGATAACCGCTTGCATTGTCGGGTGACGTTCGGTTACCAACTCGATGGGGCTGGGCGCCCCGAGTTGACTTCGGTACCCTGGACACGCAGGCGCTGACGGGGTCTGCGCGTCGAAATGAATTTTGACAAAGGTCGAGGCTCGAAATCGAGACCGACCCGTCTGGCACGCACCTTGCATTCCGTCCAACCCACAGTGGAGTGAACATGTCGAAATGGATCTTGACCGCCCTCGCAAGTGGCTTGGCGCTCGGCCTCGCTGGTTGTCAGGGTGAGCCTGGTAAGGATGGTATCGACGGCGTACCTGGCGAGGACGGCGTCAGCGGCGTCGACGGCGCCGATGGTGCGACCGGCGCAACGGGCGCGGATGGCGCTGCTGGCGCGGACGGCGCCGCTGGCGCTGACGGCCAGGACGGCGCTGCTGGCGCGGACGGCGCCCCGGGCGCGGATGGCGCTGCTGGCGCGGACGGCGCGGATGGCGCCCCCGGTGCGGACGGCGCCCCCGGCGCGAATGGCCAGGACGCGTGGCCCCTGCATCATGGTGACGGCCCCTGGGGCGTCAACCTGGACATCGTCAGCCTGACCGGCGGTTCTGGCGCCAGCGGCACTTTCCAGGTCGGCGACGTCCCTGTCGTCGAGTTCACTGTCACGGATGACGACGGCGTCCCCTACGACCTGACCGAGTTCACCGGCTTCTCGTTCCAGTTGGCCGGTCCGACCAGCCACTACCAGATCGCCCTGTACAGCTCGGAGCTGTCCAGCGTCGCGTCGAACGCGGTCTGGGACTACGGCACCGAGACGTACACGTACACGTTCTCCAAGGCCATCCCCGCGAACTACCACGCGGTCCCCAACGACACGCCGGCCTTCGGTGCGGCGGACGGCGACCTTGGCGGTCAGCCCATCGTGGACGGCACGTACACCCTGGCCACCTGGGTTTACATCCGTCAGTACAACGCGGACGGCTCGTACTACTACGAAGCCGCCAACGCGGAGAACGACGTGCTGCTCGGCACGGCGACCTTGCTGACTCCCCGTGAGGTCGTCCTCCAGGAGAACTGCGCCGCCTGCCACGGTCCCGAGTTCATGGCTCACGGCGGCAGCCGCCGCGACGTCGGCCTCTGCCTGACCTGCCACGTGGCCGGCGCCGAGGATCGCTACTCGGCGACGAACCCGAGCACCACCCCCGGCGTCACCGTCGACTTCACGTCCATGATCCACAAGATCCACATGGGCGACAAGCTGGCCAATGGCGTCGAGATCAACGGCTTCCCCGGCTCCAGCGCGCTGCCCGGCTACCCGAACTACAACACCCACGACTTCTCGGACGTCGCGTTCCCGCGCTGGCCGAACGGCGTCGCGGATTGCGCGGTCTGCCACGGTGGCGCCGCCCAGGGCAACGTCCAGGCGCGCCCCAGCCGCAAGGCTTGCGGCTCCTGCCATGACGACGTCAACTTCGCCGACGGCACCAACCACCCCGGTGGCGTGTTCACGGACGACAACCTGTGCTCGCTCTGCCACACGGTCGCCAAGATCAACGGCTACCACACGCCGCAGCGCTTCGTCTCGTCGTTCAACCCCGGCCTGAACGTCGACATGCTGACGGCCGTCAACCAGAGCGGCTCCAGCACCTTCGCCATCGGCGACACGGTCACCGTCACCTTTACGGTGAAGGATGACGCCGGCAACAACCTGCCGTCCTCCAAGTGGAGCTACTCCGCGACCTCGTCCACCTGCGACGTGATCTCGGGCGGCGCCACGGTCGTCATGACCGGCCCGTCGGACCACATGGTCCGCACGATGTACTCGCCCAGCCCCTCGTCCACGACCATCGTGGGCTCGGTCTTCGGCTCGGCGGTGGACCAGGGTAACGGCGTGTGGTCGTACACCTTCAAGACCACGGCCGACGTCGCCCAGACCGTCCCCACCGTGTACGGCGCCCAGATCGTCGGCACGACCGGTGACTGGATCGGTCAGCCCGTCGTCAGCGGCACCTACCGCATCGGCATGGACGTCTACACCACGCTGTGGGACAAGTCGGTGCCCAGCACCTGCGTCCGTACCCGCGTCGCGGACATGGACTACCTCGACGTCCTCGTCGGCACGGCCACCACGCTCACCCCGCACACCGTCGTCGACAACAACGGCTGCGAGGGCTGCCACGGCTCGCTCGAGTTCCACGGCGGCGGCCGCGTGGACATCGAGTACTGCACGATGTGCCACACCCAGGGCAACGGCAACGCCGACTTCCCCGTGCTGATCCACAGCATCCACAACTCCAGCAACACCGCCACGGGCAGCTGGTGCTTCAGCTACAACACCAACGGCACCTGCAAGGCGTCGTTCGCGGTCGACTTCCCCCGTCAGGACGGCGGCGTCCTCGCCTGCACCGCCTGCCACGTGGCGAACGACGAGTACAAGTGGCCCCAGGCCCGCGCCTGTATGACCTGCCATGACAGCACCGCCGCGAAGGCGCACGGCGCCATCATGACGGACCCGACGTACGGCGAGAGCTGCGACGTCTGCCATGCTCCGGGCAGCATCCTGTCGGTCGAGTCGGTCCACGAGTTCAAGAACTGACCTGACTAGGGCGGGCCTCCCCGCCCTGCTACGGCGCCCTGCAAGCGCCTCCTGAGCCGCCCCACCGAAAGGTCGGGCGGCTCTTCTTCTTTGCGGGGGGCGCCTCGACAGACGCTACGGCAGTCGACGACGCAGCTGATCCTCGTAGAGCGACTGGGGCTCCAGCGTCGCGGCCTGACCCAGCCCCTCAGCCCAGTCCGCTGGCGCCGTCCCCACGCCGCCCAGCATCAGGTCCGGCGTGGCCGGGTCCGTGATCACGGTGAGCGCGTCGCCGGTGCCGACCACGTAGCCGACGTCGAACTGCATTGACCGCAATGTGCCCGCGCCGCCCAGGTTCCAGAAGACGTTCTCCGTGCCCGCGTGTCCTGCGCCCGAGCTCTCGAGGTGCCGGTTCACGCACTGCCATCCGTCGTCCGCTCGGCTGTCGTCGATCAGGTTCGCCATCGCCAGGCTGTGGTGGAACTCGGACATGCCCGTGACCGAGATGGGGCCGTTGTCGGACACCCCCCCCGCCGACGTGGTGCGGAGGAAGACGCAGCCGGTGGTGCCGAAGTCCCAGTTCTGGATGAAGTTGTGGCGCCCGTTCGTGGCGGTCGTGTCGCGCACGAGCACCTCGCCGCTCTTCATGATCTCGACGAGGTAGCCGTTGCCGCCGTCGCCGTGGTGCTGTGTGCCGTCGAGCGCGACGTCGGCGATCGTGACGCGCCGGCTCTCCTGCACCAGCAGTCCGCCGGACTGCAGCGGCGCCGTCCCCGCGCCGGAGGGGTCGAAGGTGCGCACGCCTCGGATCCAGCCGTCCATCACGTGCACCATCGCCACGGCGTGGTGTCGGGTCCCGGCCAGCGCCGCGGCGGGGGCCACCTGGCTGCTGATCGACAGGTCTTGCAGGCCGACCTCGGTCAGGTAGCCCTCGTCAGGCCGGATCGACGCCTGGTCGCGCACGAGCGCGTCGGAGCGCAGGGGCACGTCGAGGGTGATCTGGTCGCCGTCGACCGCGACGACGGTGCGGCGGAAGAAGGGCCGCCACTGCCCGTTGAACTGCGACCACGTGCCGGTCATGCCGTGGTCCTCCACGAACGCGTCGCTGATCACCCAGCCGACGTCCACGCTCGCGCCGGGCTGCAGGCCGGACGGGTCCTGCACCCGCACCGTCACGCTCCGCGACGCGCCGTCCACGGCGAGCGGCCAGTCCAGGTCCACCGGCGGTGTGCTGCCCAGGAACCATAGCCCAGCGCGGTTGGACTGGTCGTGGTCCTTCGTGAAGTGCACGAACGTGGCGTCGGCGCCTTCACCCGCGACCACCACCCCGCTGTGCGACACCACCAGCTCGCCGTCGAGCCGGTAGTGACCCGCGGGCAGCAACACGGTCCCACCCGCGCTCGCGGCGTCCAGGGTGGCCTGCACGGCGGCGGTGCTGTCAGTGGCCCCTGTCGGGTCCGCGCCGTGGTCCAGGACGGACCAGACCGGCTGGGGGAGGGGGGCGGGCGGGGCCGAGCCGTCCGCGTGGTAGCCGGCGTACGAGAAGTCGTGCAGGAAGTGGCCGTCTGGATCGGTGAACGCGGGCGTCCAGTCCGCCGGGTAGAGCGCGGACCGCCACGCGCTCGGCGCGGGCGTATCGGAGTCCGAGTCGTGGACGTCCCCCGCGTCGTCAGGCTTGGGGGTGACGCGCGAGAGGCAACCGGCGAGCAGGAGGCAGAGGCTGGCGCGTCGGTTCATCGGTGGCTCCTGCGGCGGCGTCGGGCCCCGTCGAGCGCCGCGATCGGGGTTTGCGGTCGACTCGTCCGCCAGGTGGGACGCGCCGCGGGCCCCGACTCAGTATCCGGTCGCGCCGTACCCGCTCTTCTTCTTGTAGATTCGCGCGACCTCGTCCACCGTCTCAAAGTGGTCGGCCACCGCCGAGAAGGTGAGGCTCTCCTTGTCACCGAGGCACAGGTAGCCGCCGTACTCCAGGCTCTCCAGGAACAGCGTCAGCACCTGGTTCTGCAGCTCCTCGTTGAAGTAGATCAGCACGTTGCGGCAGACGATGATCTGCATCTCTCCGAACGACGCGTCCATCGCGAGGTTGTGCGTGGCGAACATCACGCGCCGACGCAGGTCGGGGTGCATGATCGCGGCCTCGTAGCGTGCGTGGTAGTGCTCTGACAGCTCGTTCGCGGCGCCGGTCGTGCGGTAGTTCTCGATGCCCTTGCGGATGACGGGCAGCGAGTAGATCCCGGCCTTGCCGGTGTCGAGCGCGGCCTGGCTGATGTCGGTCGCGTAGAGCGTGCTGCGCTCCAGCAGGCCCGCCTCCTTGAGGAGGATGGCGTGGCTGTAGACTTCTTCGCCGGTGGCGCAGCCGGCGTGCCACGCCTTGATGTGCGGCCAGCTGCGCAACGCCGGGATCACGTTCTCTTGCAGCGCCCGGTAGAAGACCGGATCCCGGAACAGCGACGTCACCGACACCGAGAAGCACGCGAGCAGCCGGTGGAAGAAGGACAGGTCGCGGAGCGCCATCCGCGTCACGTCCGAGAACGATCCCAGGCCGTGTTCGGCGGTGAACTGGGTGAGGCGACGGGCCACGGTGGGCATCGAGTAGCCGCGGAAGTCGTAGCCGTAGCGCAGGAAGATGCCCTCAAGGAGCAGCTGCATCTCGATCTTGTCGACGTCCGACAAGCCCGCGTCGGAGCTCATCGGCACATCCAGATGCGCAGCAGGGACAGCAGCCGGTCCTGGTCCACCGGCTTGGTCAGGTAGTCGGTGGCGCCCGCCTGGATGCACTTCTGGCGGTCCTCCTTCATGGCCTTGGCCGTGAGGGCGACGATCGGCAGCGTGGCGAAGCGCTCCTGGGCGCGGATCCGGGCCGCGGTCTCGTAGCCGTCCATCACCGGCATCATCATGTCGAGGAGGACCAGATCCACCTGCTGGGTCTCCAGCACCGCCAGCGCCTGGCTGCCATCGGCGGCCTTGAGCGGGTGGATGCCGTGGCTGGCGAGCAGCTTGGCCATGGCGAACATGGTGCGCATGTCGTCCTCGACGATCAGCACCGTCTTGCCGCGCAGCTTCTCGTCGGACTCGTGCAGGTGGCGGATGGTCGACTTCTTGTCGGCGGGCAGGTCGTTCACGACGCGGTGCAGGAACAGCGCCACCTCGTCGACCAGCCGCTCATTGGACCGGACGTCCTTGATGATGATGGTCTCGGCGTACTGACGAAGCGCCATCTCCTCGTACGGGGTCAGGTCGCGCGCCGTGTAGACGATCACGGGCGGCACCGTGGCGCCCCCCGCGCTCGCGGCCTCCAGAAGCTCCAGGCCCTGCATGTCGGCCAGGCCCAAGTCCAGCACCACCAGGTCGAACGCGCGGGCGCGCATGGCCTCCAGCGCGGTCGTGCCGCTGACGGCCTCGTGCACGTGCACGTTGCCGTTGCCCACCATGCGCATGGTCTCACGACGCACGACCGGGTCGTCCTCGACCACCAGCACATGCTTCTCGGCCGTGGCGACCGACCGCTCGATGCGCGCCAGGATCGCGGTGATGTCGGCGGGGGTGAGCGGCTTGTTCGCGTGGCCGATCGCGCCGATGCGCAGGCCGTCGAGCGAGGCGTCCTCGGCCGACACGATGTGCACGGGGATGTGGCGGGTGTCGACGTCCTGCTTGAGCGTGGAGAGCACCGCCCAGCCGTCCATGCCCGGCAGGTGCAGATCGAGGATGACGCCGCTGGGGCGGAAGGTCTTCGCCAGCTCGACGCCGTCCTCACCGTTGAGCGCCGCGAGGCACTTGAAGCCGCGCTTGCGTACCTCGGAGACCAGGACGCGGTTGAACGTGACGTCGTCCTCCACGATCAGGATGATGCGGTCGCGCTCGTCGATCGACGCCCGGTCGTCCTCCACCACGTGGGCGGTCGGCTCGGGCGCCTTGGAGGGGACCGCGATCGGCTCGAGCGTGGCAGTCGGCGCGCGGCGGGCGACCGGGGCGGTCTGCTCGCCCTCCACCGTCACGATGGGGATCCGCACGGTGAAGGTGGATCCCTTCCCGGCCTCGCTGGTCACGGTGATGTCGCCGCCCAACATGCTGACGATGTTGCGCGAGATCGTGAGCCCGAGCCCGGTGCCACCGAATCGACGACGGTCGCCCGAGTCGGCCTGCTGGAAGGCCTCGAAGATCACCTTCTGCTTGTCGATCGGGATGCCGATGCCGGTGTCGACGATGTGGATCGCCAGCAGGCTGTCGGGCGCGCCGGACGCCGACGGCTTGGACGACGCCTGACGCCCAAAGATCACCTCGACGGAGCCCTTGTCGGTGAACTTGATGGCGTTGCCGATCAGGTTTTTCAGCACCTGACCCAGGCGGCCGGGGTCCGTGGTGAGCTCGATGTCGGCGTCGGGCTCCACGACCACCTTGAGCTCCAGGCCCTGGCTCTTGGCCATGTGGCCGAACTGCTGGGTCAGCCCGTGCGCGATCTCTGACACGTCGACCGGCTCCAGCCGCAGCTCCATCCGCCCGGCCTCGATCTTGGCCAGGTCGAGGATCTCGTTGATCAGGTTGAGCAGGTCATTGCCGCTGTCGTAGATCACGCCCGCCGACTCGACCTGGTCGGGGAGCATGTTGCCGTCTGCGTTGTCTCGCAGCGAGCGGGCCAGGAGGAGCAGGCTGTTGAGCGGCGTGCGCAGCTCATGCGACATGTTCGCCAGGAACTCGGACTTGTACTTGCTGGCGATCGCCAGGTCCTCGGCCTGGATGGCGAGCCCGCGCCGCGCGTTCTCGATCTCGACCTTCTGACGCTCGAGCTCGACGTTGCGGTCTGCGAGCGTACGGTTGGACAGCTCCAGCTCGGCCTGCTGCAGCTTGAGGCGCTCCTCGGAGCTGAGCGCGCGCCGCATCTGCGCCTCGACCTCGGCGTTGGTCTGCTCCAGCTCCACCTGCTGCGCCTTGAGCTGCTGCGCGGTGGCCTCCATCTCGACCTTCTGACGCTCCAGCTCCTCGTTGTTCGTCCTCAGCTCCTCCTGCTGGGCGCTCACGATCTCCTTGGAACGTACGATCTCAAACGCGGCGCCGATCACCATGGCCGACTGCGACACGAACTCACGCTGAATGTCGGTCAGGCGGCTGAGCACGCCGAGCTCGATGACGCCACGGAGCTCGCCCTTGAAGAGCACCGGCACGACGCACAGCTCGACGGGGGAGGTCTCGCCCAGGCCGGAGACGATGTGCACGTAGTCGTCCGGCACCTGCTGCAGCACGATCGGTCGCCGGTCGCCGGCGACCTGACCCACCAGACCCTCGCCCACGCGGAACTCGGTCGCGAGGTGCTTGCGGCGCGTGAACGCGTAGCTGCCGGACAGTCGCAGGATGGGACCCTGGGGATCGGACTCGAGCGAGTAGAGCACGCCGACGCTCGCGCCCAGGTGCTCGGCCAGCGCGGTGATCGTGTCGTTGGCGAGCGCGGCGCGCTCCTCCTTGCCCAGCACGACCTCGTTGATCTTCGCGACGCCCGACTTCAGCCAGTCGATCGTGGCCACCTCGTCCGCCTTCTTTCGGAGCATGGCGGTCATCGCACGGATCGCGGCGCCCACCGAGTCCTTCGGTCCACGCAGCTCGACGTCGACCAGGTCGCCGCTGGCGATGCGTCGGGCACGGTCGACCGTGTCCTTGAGCGTCGTCGCCATGGAGTTGATCGCCTCCGAGAAGCGGTCCTCGGCGCCGCGGGTGAGGACGCTGCGCTCCGTGTCGCCCGCGGCGATCTTCTCGGCGACCTCTGCGAGGCCGCGCTTGAACGCCACCACCTCAGCGAGCTTCTGGCTGATCAGGCCGATCTCGTCGTTGGTCCGGTCGGAGAAGTCCGCGTCGAGCGCGCCGGTCGACATGCGCTGGACGCCGACCTGCATGGCCTGGAGGCGGGCGGTGAAGGCCTGCGTCGTCAAGGCAACCAAGAGCAGTGAGAGCGCCGCGCCGCCGAGCAGCACCGCGGCCAGCAGCATGTTGGACTTGGACTGGGCGTCGTGCATGCTCGAGTTCAGGCGACCCTCGTCGTAGAGATCGAGCAGCGCCTCGCCCGCGGACTCGGCCTCCTGGACCGCGCGCTCATTGGCCGCCTCACGCGTCTTCGCCAGCTCCAGATCGCCCTCGGCCAGCGCGCTCCACACGAGCTTGTCGCCCGCGCGCATCGCGTGGTACCGCTCCAGGTAGGTGGACCAGCGCCCTTCGCTGGAGCCGGAGAGATCCAGCACGTCGTATTGGGCGCGCGCGATGTCGGCCTGATCCACCGCGGCGTCGTGCGCGTTCTGGTCGATCCGCAGGCGGTCGGGCGCTTGGTTCGTCAGATCGCTCACCGCGAGCGTGGTCCGCAGCGAGATGGCGGTCACGGCTCGGGACATCTGCCCCAGCGCGACGCCGCCGCGGAGCTGCTGGGTGAGCGCGTCGTCCAGGCTCGCGTCCACGTCCTGCCGGACCATGACCGCGGCGGCGGTCACCGCGAGCATGAGCGCGATCGTGAACAAGAACAGCGCGAGGATTCGACCGCGGAGGGAGGCGAGCACGGGGTACCTCGACAACAATGGGCCGCCCTGGAGGGCGGCGAAGGGGGCGCGGACTTAGGGCGAGGAGGGGGCTTCGCCCTGCATCTCGTCAAAGATCCGATCCAGCTCCAAGGCGTGCGCGGCGAAGATGGGCTCGAGCCCAGGGTCGAAGTGCTTGCCGAAGCCGGTGTGGATGAACGCGGTCGCGTCGTCGTGCGACATGGCCGCCTTGTAGGGGCGCTTGGAGCGCAGCGCGTCGTAGACGTCGACCAGCGCGACCAGGCGGGCGCTCATGGGGATGGCCTCGCCCGCCAGCCGGTCGGGGTAGCCGCTCCCGTCCCAGCGCTCGTGGTGGGAGCGCGCGATGTCCATGCCGACGCGGACGAAGTTGTTCGCCGGGTAGCTGCTGAGGACCGCGGCGAGCGTGTTCGCGCCGATCATCGCGTGGGTCTTCATCACCGCGAACTCGTCGGGCGTCAGGCCGCCGGGCTTGAGCAGGATGGCGTCCGCGATGCCGACCTTGCCGATGTCGTGGAGCATGGACGCGCCGCCGATCACCGGCACCAGCGACTCCATCTCCGCGTCCTGCCCGCCGCGCGCGTCCAGGACGGCGCGCGCCAGGTGCTCGCACATGCCGCCGATGCGCTCGACGTGCAGACCGGTGGTGTCGTCGCGTGACTGGGACAGCTTGGCCAGCGCGACGATCGTCGCCATCTGCGCCTCGGAGATCTCGTGCACCTGCGCGGCGACACGCTCCTCCAGGCGGGCGTTCTGCTGGTTGAGCTGCGCCTCCAGCCGCGCCACCTTCATGTGCGTGGCGATGCGCGCGATCACCTCGTCGATCTGGAAGGGCTTGGTGACGAAGTCGCGACCGCCGCGGGAGAACGCCTCGACCTTGGTCTCCGCGTCGCTGAGCGCGGTCAGGAAGATCACCGGCACGCTGGCGAGCTGTTCGTCCTGCTGCAGGCGGTCGCACACCTCGAAGCCGTCCATCCCGGGCATGTCGATGTCGAGCAGGATCAGGTCTGGGCGCTCCGCGCGTGCCATGCGCAGGCCCATCACGCCGCTCGACGCCGCGCGGACGCGGTAGCCACCCGACGCCACGGCGGCGCTAAGCATCCGGAGGTTCTCGGCGGTGTCGTCGATCAGCAGCACGTTGGTGTGGTCGCTGGAATTCATCGTTGGACCTCACCGCCGAACAGCAGCTCGGAGAGCGCGTCAAAGTCAAAGCGATCGACCAGCTCCAGCGCGGACGCCGAGACGTCGGGGGGGAGCCACCGCTGGACGGCCGCGAACTCCGCTCGGATCTGCTCGACGTACCCGCGGTTCAGGGCGTCCTCGAGCGCCAGGACCCGCTCAGCGGGAATGCCATCGAGGGACACGCGCGGGAGCGTGGAGTCCGGGCTCTCGTCAGGCGTGTTCGGCCGTTCGACGCGAGCGGCTTCGACGGGGCGCGGACCGCCGCCGCGGCGTATCCTCGGCGCGTTGGACGACGGCTGCGCGCCGGCGCCCGCCACGATCTCGCACACGAACACGCTGCCCTTGCCGTCGTTGGGCCGCACGGTGACGTCGCCGCCCATCAGGCGGGCGAGCCGCCGCGTGACCGCCAGGCCCAGGCCGGTTCCCGAGCGCATGAGCGCCGGCGAGACCTGGACGAAGGGCTCAAAGATCCGCTCCACATCAGCCTCCGGCAGGCCGATGCCGGTGTCCGCGACCTCCATGCGGAGCTTGGTGCCGTCAACGCTGGAGACCCGCACCGCCACGCTGCCGCGACGTGTGAACTTGATCGCGTTGCCGATCAGGTTGATCAGGATCTGGCGGAGCTTGCTCGCGTCCACGCGCGCGCGCTCCGGGAACGTAGGGTCGATCTCGACGGTGAGCGCGAGTCGCTTCTCTTTGGCGCGCAGCCGGAACATCTGCTCCATCGATCCCAACAGATCGTGCAGGTCGGTGCTCACCAGATCCACCGTCGCGACGCCCGCGGCCAGCTTGGATGTGTCGAGGACGTTGTTCACCAGCGTCACCAGGTGCGTCCCGGCTCGGTCAATCGCCTGCAGGTACTCCTGCTGAGTGGCGCTGAGGCCGTCCTCCATCATCAGCAGTTGGGTGTAGCCGATGCATGCATTCAGGGGCGTACGGATCTCGTGGCTCACGTTCGCGAGGAGCTCGCTCTTGGCTCGGTTCTCGGCCTCGGCGCGGTCCAGCCTCGCCTGCTTCTCGGTCGCCTCCCGGATGGCCGCCAGATCCGTGAAGACGAGCGAGATTTGGTAGGGCTCGGTCTCGCCCGGGTGCACGACCGGCACGGCGTCCGCGAGCAGCCAGCGTCTCTCTCCGGTGCGCTCGACGGTCACGCCGATCACGGTTCTGGAGACGGCGTGTCCGAGCCGCAGCGCGCGCGTCGAGGGATGGCTCTCGCGCTCCATCGCGTTGCCGAGCTCGTCGACCGCGCCCCAAGCCTCGTCGAACACCGACCGTCCCACGACGTCGTGCGGGGTCAGACCGACGAGCGCGGCCGCGGCCGAGTTTGCCGCGGTCACGGTGCCTTCTCGGTCATGGTAGATCACGCCCTGGGTGACCATCTCGAACAGGAAGCGCTGCAGCCCGTCCGCGTCTGTCCGGCGACGCTCGGCGACCGTGCGCTCCATCGACGCCGAGATCATGTTCGGCAACATCGCCATCTGCTCGGCGAGGTCCGCGAGGTCCGCGCCAGTTGCGGCGTCCTTCGCCCAGCCGAACTCCAGCACACCCACCAAGCCGGCGTCCGCGTCGATCATCGGGAACAGCAGCACAGAGGCGAGCCCGGCGGCCTCCAGACGCGCCCGATCGTCGTCGGGCAGGTCGGCGAAGGTCTGGAGAGGGAGCAGGTCGCCGCGGGAGAGCGGCTCGAGCAGGCGCGGGCAGATCACGGTGGCTGAGACGGCGCAGGCGTCAGCCGTCGTCGGGTCGTGCCACGACACCCGCTCTCCCGGCGCCGTGGCGTGCGGGAAGAGGCTCGCGGTCGCGCACGTCGCGTGGACGTGGTTCGCCACGGCCTCGATCACGCGGTGAATGCCCGCGTGCGCGTGGTCCGGATCCTGCCAGAAGAGCTGCTTGGTGGTCTTTGACAGCATGCGGCGGAAGGCCATGCGCTGCTGGATGCGCTCCGACTGGGTCGCGAGCTTGCGGTGGCTGGCGTTCAGGTGCCGACGAAGCTCGTGGCGGGCCCGGGCCAGCTCCAAGAACACGCGCACCTTGGAGAGCAGGATCGTCGGCTCGATCGGCTTGAACAGGTAATCGACGGCGCCCGTCGCGTAGCCGCGGAGCTGGTGACCTTCGTCGGCGTAGGCCGCGGTGACGAAGATGATCGGCAGCGGATCCGTCGACGGCTGGCCGCACAGCAGGTCGGCGAGCTCGTAGCCGTCCATGCCCGGCATCTGCACGTCGAGGATGGCGAGGGCGAACTGATGCTGGAGGCTCAGC
>CAIOSP010000040.1 GCA_903861005.1 uncultured Pseudomonadota bacterium | reverse complement strand
TCGTGCTTCCGCCCAGACGGTCCGAACGCAGGTACCCGCGCCACGTAAAGATCAAGATGAGCAACTACCAGCGAAACCGAGGCCGCCGACCTCCGAAAGGGATCGGCGAAGCCTAGGAACTGCCCTAAGTGACCGGCATTGGGCCTAGGGCGGGTTTTTCACGCCGCCGTCAGAGTCCTGGCGACCCGGGATGTCCCAGGGGTTGCGCGGCGCGGGGGGCAGCTGCTCGCCCGTGATGCAGGCCGGGAGACGCAGGATCCACGCGCACGCCAGCCCCAGCACCACGCCGATGACCACCGTCGCCAGATCCCCTTGCTGCCTGCCTTCCGCCACGTCCGTTTCCCCGCTGGCCCGACTCTAACCACCCCGGCCCTAGTCGGGAGTGAGGGCCCGGTTACACGGGACCCTCCGGAGGACACATGGGCATCCAGAAGTTGGGCGTGATCGGCGCGGGTCAGATGGGCAACGGCATCGCGCACGTCGCGGCGCTCGCCGGGTTCGATGTCCTCGTGCAGGACGTGGCGCAGGCCGCGCTCGACAAGGGCATGGCGACGATCGACAAGAACCTCGCGCGTCAGGTGCAGAAGGCCCAGGTGTCGGCCGAGGACGCCGCCGCCGCGCGCGCCCGAATCCTCACTACCACCGACGTCGCCGCGTTCGCCGACCGCGACCTGGTCATCGAGGCCGCCACCGAGAACGTCGATCTCAAGCTGCGCATCTTCGAGGGCCTCGCCAAGGCGACCCCGTCGACCACGCTATTGGCGTCCAACACCTCGTCGATCAGCATCACGGCGATCGGCGCCCGCACCGACCGCCCGGACAAGGTGATCGGCATGCACTTCATGAACCCGGTGCCGGTCATGCAGCTGGTCGAGGTCATCCGCGGCCTGGCCACCAGCGACGAGACCTGGGCCGCCGTCGACGCCGCCGCCAAGCGCATGGGCAAGACCACCGTGCTGTCGGCCGACCGCCCCGGCTTCCTCGTGAACCGCGTCCTCATGCCCTACCTGAACGAGGCCATGTTCACGGTGATGGAGGGCGTGGGCACGGTCGAAGACTTGGACACGGCAATGAAGCTGGGCACCAACGTCCCGATGGGCCCGCTCCAGCTCGCGGACTTCATCGGCCTGGACACCTGCCTGGCCATCCTGGAAGTGCTCCACAAGGAGCTGGGCGACCCGCGCTACCGTCCGTGCCCCATCCTCCGCAAGTACGTGGAGGCCGGTTGGCTGGGCAAGAAGTCGGGCCGTGGATTCTACAAGTACTAGTCCCCATATCAAGGCTTGGAGGCCATCATGAAGCGTGCAGCATCGGCGAAGTGGAGCGGCGGACTCAAGGACGGTCGCGGCGAGATCACCACGGACAGCGGCGTGCTCTCGGGCTCGCGCTACGGCTTCACCACCCGCTTCGAGAACGAGGCGGGCACCAACCCTGAGGAGCTGATCGCCGCCGCGCACGCGGGCTGCTTCTCGATGGCGCTGTCTGGCCAGCTCGGCAACGCCGGCATGACCGCCACCAGCATCGACACCAAGGCGACCCTCACGATGGAGCGCCTCGAGGCCGGCTGGACCGTGGTCGGCATCCACCTCGACGTCGTCGCCGTGATCCCGGACGCGGACGCCGAGAAGTTCCAGACCGCCGCGGCGAACGCCAAGGCCGGCTGTCCCATCTCGCGCTTGCTCGCGCCCGGCACCGCCATCACCATGACGGCGACGCTGGCCTAGGTCGGCCCCAGAAAGGACGTCGGGCCTCTCTGACCGCTCGGGAGGGGGGTGCCCGGCGGTCGAGAGGCCTGACGCAGGGGATTTTCGTTCCCTGCGAATCAGGTCGAGCGAGCGGCGGGGCCGCTTCAGAGAATTCGTTCAAGAGCCCGTGGTGATCAGACCGTGCCGCGCCGGAGCCCGCATGCTCGACCTCGTTCGCGACATCCCCGCGGCGTTCCGCTCGGACCTCTACCGCCGCGTGCTCGCCGGCCGCCGCAGCGCGCTCGCGTATCTGGTCGTGCTCCTCACCCTGGTCAGCCTGACGCAGGCCGTGGGGGCGTTTGGGCAGGTGTGGGTGTTCACGTCGCAGCCAGGATTGCTCGCGGTGGCGGACAAGGTCCCGCACCTGGTGATCGAGGGCGGGACCCTCACGGTGGACGCCGTGCAGCCCCACGTCGTGCCGGGGCCGAGCGGGGAGGGTGCCCTGGCGATCTTCGACACCACCGGACGCACGACGGGCTTTGGCGAGCGAAGCGGTCCGGGCGTGATCTTCTTGCGCGACCGTCTGATGGTGCGCCAGCCGGACGGATCGGTGCGCAGCGCGGGCTACCCGCCGAGCGCGCGCGTCGAGATGGGCCCGGTGGCGGCGCGCTCCTGGGCGGTGTGGGCGGCGCGTTGGCTCCCCGCGCTGGTGGCGCTGGCGGTGCTGGTCTCCCGCACGGTCGTGTCGCTCGCGTTTCGCCTGGTGATGGCGGGTCTGCTCGCGCTGCTGACCGCGCCGGCGCGCTGGATCGTCGGGTCCGCCGTGGGTTGGTCGGATAGGGCGAGGCTCGCGATGGTGGCGATGACGCCGTCGATCCTGATCGACGCGGTGCTGGTGTTCGCGGCCCGCGCGATCGAGACGTCGCCGGGCACCTGGATCTCGCTGGGGCTGCTGGATCTGGCGGTGCTTGGCTGGGTCCTGTCGGCAATCAAGGTGGGGCTGGTGGATCCAGCGACGCCGCAGCCTGGGGAGGGCGCATGAGCTGGGGAGAACGTCTAGGGATCGGGCTGCTGGCGGTCGCGATGATCGCGGTGGGGGTGCTTCACTTTGTCTCGCCGGATCCGTTCGTGCGCATCGTGCCGACGTACTTGCCAGCGCCGCTGCTGCTGGTCCAGATCAGCGGCTTCTTCGAGATCGCGGGCGGGGTGGGCTTGTTGATCCCGCGCACGCGCGTGGCGGCGGCGTGGGGCCTGTTCGCCCTGTTCATCGCGGTGTTTCCGGCCAACCTCAACATGGCCATGAACCACATCCAGCCGGTGCCGGAGTCGCCCGTGTCGACGTTCGCGGCGTGGGCCCGCCTGCCGTTCCAGCTGGTGCTGCTGGCCTGGGCGTGGCGGATTGCCCGTGGCGGGTGGTGGACGCGAGGCGGGGCGCATCGTTAATGCTGGCGCCCTTTCGGAGCGCGCCATGTCCGAGCCCGTCGTCTTGTGGGAGGACCGCGACGCGATCGCTGTCCTGACCGTCAATCGCCCTGCGGCCCTCAATGCCCTGAACGCCGACGTCATGGACGCGCTCGTCCTGGCCTTCCACACGCACGCGCACCGCGAGGGCCTGCGCGCCGTCGTGGTGACGGGCGCGGGCGGCAAGGCCTTCGTGGCCGGCGCCGACATCCCTGGCATGCGCGACTTCACGGTCGCCCAGGCCGAGGCCTTTGCCCGCAAGGGCCAGGACCTCGCCGCGGCCATTGAGTCTTGCCCGGTCCCCGTGATCGCGGCGGTCGACGGCTTCGCGCTGGGCGGCGGCTGTGAGCTGGCGCTGTGCTGCGACATGATCGTCGCCGGCGCGCGCGCCAAGTTCGGCCAGCCCGAGGTCAACCTGGGCGTCATTCCGGGCTTCGGTGGCACGCAGCGCCTGGTGCGACGCGTGGGCTTGGCGATCGCCATGGACTTGTGCCTGACGGCCCGCATCGTGGACGCCAAGGAGGCCTACGCGATCGGCCTCGTCAGCCGCACGGTCGAAGGCTCTGCGTTCGACGCGGCGCTCGAGATGGCCGCTACCATCGCCAAGAAGGGCCCGTTCGCCGTTCGTATGGTGCGCCGCGCCCTGCACGAGAACGCCGACGCCCCCCTCGCGACCGGCCTCGCGGCCGAGCGCAGCCTCTTCGCCCTCTGCTTCGCGACCTCCGACCAGAAGGAAGGCATGGCCGCCTTCGTCGAGAAGCGCGAGCCCCAGTACACCGGCCGTTGATCCCTACGGGAGCCCCAGATGTTTGACCTCTCTGACGAGCAGATCGCCATCCGCGACATGGCGCGTGAATTCGCGCGCAACGAGATCCTCCCCGGCGCCACCGCGCGCGACCAGTCGGGCCAGTTCCCGGTCGACATCGTCGCCAAGCTCGGCGAGCTCGGCCTGATGGGCGTGTTCGCCCCCGTCGAGTACGGCGGCGCTGGCATGGACACGCTCGCCTACGTGCTCGCGCTCGAAGAGATCTGCTACGCGGACGCGGGCGTCGGCATCATCATGTCGGTGCAGAACAGCCTCGCCGGCTGGCCCATCCTGAAGTTCGGCAACGCCGCGCAGAAGGAGAAGTACCTGACCCAGCTCGCGTCGGGTCAGACCATCGGCTGCTACGCGCTGACCGAGCCCGAGGCCGGCTCTGACGCCGCCGCGCTCAAGACCCGCGCCACCAAGACCGCGGGCGGCTTCTCGCTGACCGGCAGCAAGATGTGGATCACGAACGGCCCGCAGGCGGGCATCTGCGTCACCTACGCCACGCAGGATCCGGCGCTGCGCCACAAGGGCATCAGCGCGTTCATCGTCGAGAAGGCTTGGCCCGGCTTCTCGGTCGGCAAGATCGAAGAGAAGATGGGCATCCACTGCTCGGGCACGTCCGAGCTTCTCTTCCAGGGCCTTGAGGTTCCTGCGGAGAACATGCTCCACGAAGAGGGCAAGGGCTTCACCGTCGCCATGGCCACGCTCGACGGCGGCCGCATCGGCGTTGCGGCGCAGGCGCTCGGCATCGCGCAGCGCGCGCTGGATCTGTCGGTCGGTCACGCCAACCAACGCGTCGCGTTCGGCAAGCCGATCTCCAACCTGCAGGCGATCCAGTTCAAGATCGCCGACATGCGCTGCCGGATCGAGTCGGCGCGCCTGATGATGTGGAAGGCGGCGGCGTTGCGCTCCAAGGGTGAGGCCGCCAGCGCCGAGTGCGCGATGGCCAAGCTGCTCGCGAGCGAGACCGCGAACTTCTGCGCGTACGAGGCCGTGCAGATCTTCGGCGGCTACGGCTTCAGCCGCGAGTACGAGGTGGAGCGCTTGTACCGCGACGCGCGCATCACCACGCTGTACGAAGGCACGTCCGAGATCCAGCGCGTCGTGATCGCGCGAAACACGCTCGGCGGCTGATCCAACGACGATCAGGGTAAGCACGCTGCTTTCGGCGGTGTGCTCATCTTGTTTCTAGGGTGTGGCGCGCTTTCGACGCATGGGGATCGAACAGCACGTTGATCCGCGTCGCCAGATGTTCTACAAGTGCAGACGCGGACGATATCCACAGCTGTGGAAGCTTTCGCGGATCGCGTGTGACGCGATCGGTGCTCGCGGGGGATCTTTTGGCTCGACGTCCGGCGCCCGGCTTTGTGACAGGGACAAGCTCCGAGTATCTCGGTCGGCGACCGCTCCGTCGAATCGTCGCAGAGCGCCCGATCGTGTTCATCCTTGGCCCGAGGGGTTCGGGGAAGAGTGCCGTCGCACGCCGACTTGTGGGCGCGGACATCGTGCGCGGAACGCTGGTGCTGGACTCGGTCAGCTTTCAGGACGAGGTCGTGCGCCGCACCCGCGTGGGTCACTGGTCGGAGCGCGTGCTCGAGACGCCGGGCCTGGTGGTCGACGGTCTGCAGCTGCTCCCGGCGCGTCCGCTCGCGCTCACGCTGCTGCGCGAGCTGCTCTCGATGCGCTGCACGTCGCGCCGCCGCACCGTGGTGTGTGAGCAGGTGTCCGATGGATCCGCCGCCGCGCTCATGGACAGCGTGCCCAACGGCTGCCTCGCCACCATCGGCCTGCGCGTGCCGGAGAGCCGCAGCGGGCGCATGCGCTTCGCCCGCCGCTGCTGCGACGAGCTCGGCCTGCCGCGCTCCGAGGCCGGCGGAACCGATTCGCTGGATCCGTGGTGCTACTCTGCCGTTATCGCCGCGCTGCGAGAGCACCGCGATCGTCAGGCTGAGGCCGCCAGCTCGCTGTGATCCACCGCGAATCGCGGTGGGGGCGCTAGACGATCGTCCCGTCGACGCGGGTGTGATCCAGCACGTTGCCGGGCGAGAAGTCGCCGCTGAGCGCGCGCAGCAGGTGCGCCGCGGGGCTCTCGCCGGACGCGACCACGCGCTCCAGCGGGGCGAGCAGCGCGACGTCCTGCGGGGCGACGCGGGTCAGGCCATCACGCGCGATGTCGACCACGGACTCGGCCCAGGTCGACAGGCGGCGCCCGCCGATGGATCCGGCGAGACCATGTTTGCAGGCGACGTTGAAGCGGTCGGCCTTGGATCCGAATGACGCGAACAGGCCCGACAGCGCGAGCGCCTGATCCAGCGCGCGGCGGTCGTAGAACAGGCCCTCCCACAGCGCGACAAACGCGGCCGACAGATCCAGCGGCACGCAGTCCCCCATGCGGACCTCGATCTGCTGCTTGACGCGCACCTCGGGAAACACGCTCGTGAGGTGCAGGTCCCAGTCCTTCTCGGTGGGGAAGCGGCCCTCGTCGCCCTGCTCCATCCACTGACGGAAGGTGCGGCCGTGCGCGTGGCGCCACACGCCGCCGGACTTGGTGAACATCATCGGGACGTCGAGCATCCAGTCGATCCACCGCGCGTACGAGAAGTCCTCGGCAGCGTCCGGGAAGCCGCAGCGGGCCGGGTCGGTGTCGGTCCAGATGTGGCCGCGGAAGGTCATCCAGCCGTTCGGCTTGCCGTTCGTGAGCGGGCTGTTGGCGAACGCCGCGCTGATGATCGGGGCGAGCACGATGCCGACGCGCACCTTGGCGGAGGCGTCGCGCTCGTCGGAGAAGTCATACGACGCCTGCGTGGCGCAGGTGCCCTTCATCATGTGGTGGCCGAGCTTGCCGACCGTCCGCAGGTACGGGCCCATGATCGCGTAGCGGCCCTTGGGCACCCAGCCGACCCGTTCGATGTCCGCGAAGGGCGTGAAGCCGAGCGCCGACTGACGGAAGGGGGTGCCCTCCAGGCGCGCGTCCAGATCCGTGGCGAAGGCGCGCGCCTCGGCGAGCACGCCCTGGGCGTCCTTGTAGGGGCGGCCAGACAGCTCGAACTGCGCGCCGGGCTCGAGCGTGATGCTCGCGCCGTTCTTCACCAGCGCGATGATGCCGGAGCCCTCGCGCGCGGGGATCCAGCCGTCGACGATGTAGCGGTGGAGCAGCTCGCGGACGCCGTGGCGGCCCTCGTATGGGGCAGGCCGCCCCTCGCCGTCGAGCAGGTGGCGCTCGAATTCGCCCCCCACCAGCCAACGGGACCGCGGTCGTCCGTAGGTGGAGTAGGCGCGGGTCAGATCATCACGGGTCAGAGGCTTGCGGTGAGGTTGCATGCTCGCCCTCCATCCCGACGCAGGCGGCACGTCAACCTGTGACAGCGCGGTCGGGCCGCGTGTGACAGGATAGGACGCGCTCCCGGGAGGCTCGGATGGTTCGCGCGGTTGGTTCGATTGTGTTGGCGATGCTCGCCTCGGCGTGCGCTCCGCACCTGTACAGCCCGGCTGGCGGCGACGACGGCGCGGCCGACACCGACCTGTGGACCGCCCCCGTGAACTCGTGGACGAGCGCCGCGCCGCCCGAGGGGCTGGTGGGCGAGGGCATGGAGGAGGGCCAGGTGGTGCTGGACGTGCGAGGCACGGATCAGTTCGGCGCCGAGGTCAGCCTGTGGCAGTTCTACGGTAGCGTCGTGCTGCTCGACATCAGCACCCTGTGGTGCGGCCCGTGCCAGGATCTCGCCAAGCACGCCGAGTCCGTCTACCAGGAGTACAAGGACCAGGGCTTCGTGTACCTGACGGTGATCCACGAGAACGTCGAAGGACGCGACCCGTCGGCTGAGGACCTGAACCTGTGGGCCGGGCTCCCCGCCACCGTGCTCGACGGCGAGTTTGACCTGATCACCGCCCCGATCATCGCCGACCCAGAGGGGGTCAGCGGGAGCATCGGCGCGGTGCGCAACGGCAGCTACCCGGCGGCGCTCGTGATCGGCCGCGACCTCAAGGTGGTGCAGCGCCTCGACCCCGTCTCCGACGGCACCATCAAGGCGGGCATCGAGGCCGCGCTCCAGTAGCCCCGGTCAGCGCAGCCGCTTGACCACGAGGTAGCCGCCCGGCGTCTCGATCGGGTCGGACACCGCGCCCACCTTGAGCGCGAACGCGGCGGACTCGACCGACGGCGACCACTGGTCGCGCCCGACGCGCACGCCCTCGGGCGGCGACGCGCGATCCGCCTTGAGCGACTCCAGCTTGGCGCCGCTGCGCAGGCCCGCGACCGCCTCGCCCGCGACGAAGTCGGCGGCCGCCTTGTCGCGGCCGACGTTCGCGCCGCGCGCCCCCCGCCACGCGTAGAGCGTGTACGACACGACGACCTCGTCGACCGGCACGCGCTGCAGTAGGTGGTAGCCGGCGGCGGTGCGGACCAGCGGCGCCACCGCGCCCACCTCCACGGTCGCGACCGCCGCCTCGACGGTGGGGTCGTAGGTGCCCAACTCGAACGCGCCGAGCCATCCACCCCGCGTGCGGGTCGGCGCGTCGGACTGGCTCGCTACCAGCTCGGCGAACGAGGCGCCGTCGGCCAGCTTCTGCGCCAGCTGCCTCGCGAGCATGCGCGCCTCGGGCTCCGCTCGCGTGACGCTCGGCGGCGCGCCGACGACACCTGCCCACGCCACGCGCAGCTCGCGGAGCGCGTAGCGGCCAAGCTTGGGCGCCTTGAGGGCCGGGTCGGTCCACGGCGCGTCGAGCGGCGGCGCGACCGCCGCCGGGCCCGGCGCAGGCGCCACCACCTCGGGTTCGGTGCACGCGAGCACCCCGAGCCACAGCACGACCGCGCGCGACCTCACGTGTCCACACCCCACGGCGCGCTCGTAGCACCGGGCGACCGGGGCGGCATCGCGGGATAGCCGCGCGCGGCGAGGTCGACGTGGACGAGCGCCGGACGGTGACGACAGCGGACGGTTGGACGCTGGGGGTCCACGTGCTGTCCGCGGAGGGCGCGCGCCGCGGCGTGGCGCTCCTGCTCCACGCGATGATGGTCGACGGTCGCACGTTCCTGATGGCGGGCGACAGCGGGCTGGCAGGGACGCTGGCGGCGGTGGGGTGGGAGGTCTGGATCGCCGACTTCCGCGGCCACGCGCGCAGCGGCCCGACGCCCGCCGAGGGCGGCACCTGGACCTACGAGGATCTGGTGATGCGCGACGTGCCTGCGCTGGTCGCGGCGGCGCGTGAAGCAGGGCGCGGTCCCGTCGTCATCCTGGGCCACAGCTTGGGCGGGCACGTCAGCGCCGCCACGCTCGCCGCGGGCCTGACCGAGGTGGACGCGCTGGTGCTGCTCGCCGCGAACATCTGGCGTCCGTCGCTGGAGCCGTCGCGTGGGCTGCGCTTGGCCAAGGGGTTGGCGATCCGCGGGTTCGCCGCCACGGCGCGGGCGTTCGGTCGCTACCCCACACGGCGGCTGGGCCAAGGCCCGGCGGAGGAGGCGGCGCCGTACTGCGCGGACCTCGCGCGCTTCTGGACGTCGGACGCGTGGAACCCGCGCGACGGTTCCGTCGACTGGTCGGCGGGCCTGCCGCGCGTGCAGGCGTCGGTGCTTCAGCTGCACGCCACCGGCGATGGCCTGCTGGGCGCGGAGGCGAGCGCGCGCGCCTGGGCTCGGCCGCTCCCCAACCTCACGTCCTGGCGGGTTGGCCAAGGGCACAGCGGCGTCGCCGGCGACCCGACGCACGTGGGTCTGGTGACCTCGTCGGCTTGTGTGCCCGCGCACCGCCTGGTCGCCGACTGGTTGAGCGGCGCGGTCCCAAAGCGCTAGGGGAGCGACGCGACCGAGGGTGCGATGGCGCTGACGCTGGTGGAGATTGAGGGGCTGCTCCGCGCGCGCGGCGGCGAGCAGTACGCCGGGGAGCCCGTGACGCAGCTGGAGCACGCGCTTCAGTCCGCCTGGCTCGCCGAGCAAGAGGGCGCGGACGATGGCCTGGTGACCGCCGCGCTCCTGCACGACGTCGGGCACCTGGTCCACGACCTGGGCGCCACGCCCACGCTCCACGGCGTCGACGACGTGCACCAGCACCGCGTCGTTCGGTTCCTCCGAGGCCGGTTCGACGAGCGCGTCGTGCGGGCGATCCAGCTTCACGTCGACGCCAAGCGCTACCTGTGCACCGCCGAGCCCGGCTACTTCGAGACCCTGTCGGAGGACTCGGTGCGCAGCCTCGCGCTTCAGGGCGGGCCGTTCACGCCGGAGGAGGCCGACCGGTTCGTCCAGCAGGTCGGCGCGGCGGAGGCCGTGCGGCTGCGGCGCTGGGATGACCTGGCCAAGACCGCCGACGCCAGCACGCCCGATCTGGCGCACTTCATGGCCCGCGCGGCGCGGGTCGCGCTCGAGGCCGGACCGTCCCACCCCCCGGGGAGGGCATGAACCGAAAACAGCCAGGCTAGGCTTGGTGAATTGAGGTTCACATGCGCACAGCGTCCGGTGCTGGGGCTGGTGCGCTCAACACGAGCTGGGGGTGCCGTCTGCGGACGAGCTCCAGGACGATCGGTTTGCGCAGCACGTCACCGTGAGCATGGGGCGCCCGCCTGAAGGTGAGCCCCGCGGATCCCGGCACGTGCGATGATCGCAACCAGGAGTACAACGACGGGTGTGACCCCGACTGCAACCTCGACGTCCCGCCGTAAGGCCGGCGCGCGGCGGGTCATGGGGGGCTCGCCGCGCGTCGTCAGGCGCCGACCCGACGGTCGGCGCGACCGATCAGGCGCCGACCACCCGATCGCGCAGGCCGCGCAGCGCGAAACCCAGCAGGCTGAACCGGTCCATGACCGCGAACCGCGCGAGCGAGCAGCCCGCACAGGGCGCAGGCACGTCGCCCTTGGCCAGCTGCGCGCGCATCACCTGACGTGCCGCCACCAGCTCGGGCAGCGGCGTGACGCCGATCTTGCCCAGGCCGTCGCGGCTGTCCTTCATCATGCAGCACGCGCTCACCGCGCCGTCGCGGTGCACGTACAGGCCATGGTCCAGGTACGGGCAGGTGTGGCTTCCCGCGCGCCAGTCGACCGCCATCTCGTCGTAGAAGCCGGTGCGGGCCTCACGGGCGCCCTCGATCGCGCGCAGGGTGGGGTCGGAGAAGAAGCGCGCCAGCACCTTGTCGGCGTCCACCGCGTCCAGCTCCTGCTCCTCCATCTCGGGCTTGTAGTGGCGCGCGTAGGCGTTCATGGTCTGGAGTGGCTGGAGCGTGATGCCGCCGTCCAGCCCCAGCTGCTTGTACAGCGCGTAGATCCCGTGGCGCGCGTCGCGCGTGCGCTTGAGCACCGTCACCGAGAAGCCCACCACGGGGCGGCTGAGCCCGCGCCGCTTGCGCTCGGCCATCAGGTGCTCCAGGTTGCGGACCACCTTCTCCAGCTTGCCGCCGCGGATGTCGCGGAAGGTGTCCGCGTCGGCCGACTCGATCGACACGTTGATCTTCTCGATCCCGGCCGTCAGCAGCCGATCGACCGCGCGCTCCGACAGCAGAGAGCCGTTCGAGATGAACGAGACCTTGATGTTCCGCGCCCGCAGCGCCTCAATCATCTCGAAGAAGGAGGGGTGTAGGAGGGACTCGCCCTCGCCCTGCAGCTCGACGTGCTCCAGGTCGGGCAGCGCGTCGAGCGTGGCCTGGAAGGTGTCCCAGGTCAGGTCCTCTTGCGGCATCGCGCGGCCGGCGCAGAAGCCGCAGGTGAAGTTGCACCGCGTCGTCGGCTCGATCTGCGCGAAGCGCACCTTGTCCATCGTGCCCCCCCAGGCGTCGCTCCTCTATCGCGAACGCGCGGCTTGCGGGTACACGGCGCGCGTCCGGCGGGCGTGTGCTAGGTTGGGCAGCCGTGGGGAGTCCTGCTTGCCGAGGTGGCGACGTGCAGCGCTCGTGTGGCTCGTCGCCTGTCAGCCGGCCGCGGTGCCCGACCCCGTGCGCCCAGACGACACCGACGACGCGCCGGTCATGGCCGACACCGACGACACCGACCCGCCCGCCGACACGGACGACACCGACGCGCCCGCCGACACCGATCCGCCGCCTCCCGACGTCACCGTCACCCTGGGCGCCGAGGTGGTGTGCGCCGACCCCGCAGCCCGCGCGTTCGCGCCGCTGTCCGACCCGATCCAGGGTGGCGACTGGGCCAGCCAGCCCTTCGACCCCGACCGACAGAACCGCTTCACCGGCGGCGGAATCAGCGCCGCGGACCTCGACGGCGACGGACGCCTCGACCTGATCCGCCCGGACGTCGAACGCGTGCGGCTGTACCTACAGCGCGCGCCGCTGGAATTCACCGACGCCTCCGACGGCCTCCCCGACACCGAGCGCGCCAACAACGTGGTCACGCCCGTCGACGTCGACGCCGACGGCGACCTGGACCTGTTCGTCGGCAGACAGGCCGCCGCCAACCGGCTGTGGATCAACGACGGCCACGGTCTGTTCACCGACGGCACGGCGGCGTCGGGCCTGGACCTCACCGCCGACGCGCACACCACGTCCGCCGCCTTCGCCGACATGGACCTGGACGGCGACCTGGACCTGTTCGTCGCCAACTACGGCGACTTCCGGGACGTCGGTCGCCGGCCCGGTGACCCCAAGGTGCTGTGGCGCAACCGCGGCGACGGCACGTTCGAGGACGCCAGCGGCCTGCTCCCGGCTGAGGTGCACCCGGGCTTCTCGTTCGTCGGCGGCTGGTGGGATCCGGATCGCGACCGTTGGCCGGACGTGCTGCTCGTCAACGACTTTGGCCAGGACGCCCCCAACCGCCTGATCCGCAACGCGCAGGGCGCGCTCGCGCTGGATCCGGCGGCGGGCTTGGACGTGGCGATGCAGGGCATGGGCCTTGGCGTCGGGGACCTCAACGGCGACGGCGTCGACGACGTGGCGATGGCGGGGTGGGGCGCGCACCGGCTGATGGTCTCGTCCGGCGGCGTGTGGTTCGACGCGCGCGGCACGATGCTGTTCAAGAGCGATGTCGCCCGGCACCAGCTCATCGGGTGGTCGTCGGAGATGGCCGACCTCGACAACGACGGCGACCTGGACGTGGCGCAGGGCTACGGCTTCGTCCGCGGCGAGGACGCGTTCCCGCTCCAGCCCGACGAGATCTACCGCAACGACGGCGCCCTGTTCACGCCGGTCGGCGCGGCCTGGGGCTTCGAGAACGAGGGCAACACGCGCGGCGTGCTGGCGGTCGATCTGAACGGCGACGGCTGGCTCGACCTGCTCCGCGCCGACATGATCGGCCCAGCCACCGCGCAGATCGCCACGTGCGGCGAGGACGGCTGGCTGGAGGTGTCCGTCGACGACGCGCGCACCCTCAACCGCCGCGGCGTGGGCGTGGAGATCCGGGCGACGGCGGGCGCGCAGACGTGGTCGCGCACGATCGTCGCGGGCGGGCGCAGCGTGCTGTCGGCGGGGCCGCCGGTCGCGCACCTGGGGTTCGGCATGGTCGACGTGATCGACACGCTGACCGTGCTGTGGCCGGACGGGGAGGTCACCGTGTTTGAGGACGTGCCGACGCGGCGGGCGGTGGTGGTGGCGCGGGTGAGGTGAGGGGGCGCGGGCCACGGTCTCCGCGCGTCCGCTGAGACGCGTGACTCCAGCGGATCGTCGAGGCGTCCGCTACAGTCTCCAGCACGGAGTCCAACCATGCTCGCCTCGCTGCTCGTGATGACCTCCCTCGCGTACGCGGCCCTGGACAACGACGGGGACGGCTTTGACGCCGACCTCGACTGCAACGACGCTGACGTCGAGGTGCACCCGGGCGCGTTTGAGCTGCTGGGTGACGGCGTCGATCAAGACTGCGACGGACACGACGCCTGCTACGTCGACGCGGACGGCGACGGGTTCGGCACGGACCAGACCGTGGCCGCGGCCGGCGCGGTGTGTGGCGCGGATGGAGACCCGACGGCCGATCGGACGGGAGATTGCGACGACTCCTTGGTGGGGCCGCTGACGCGTCCGGACGCACAGGAGGTGTGCGACGGGGTGGACAACAACTGCAACGGCGAGGTCGACGAGGTTTCGAGCCCCGACGCCACCGTCTGGTACCTCGACGCGGACGGCGACCTGTGGGGCGACGTGAGGTTCCAGATCAAGGCCTGCGGCCAGCCGGTTGGGTACGTCGCCCAGGCGGGCGACTGCAACGACGAAGACAAGCGTGCGTACCCGCAGAACCAGGAGGTCTGCGACGGGATCGACAACAACTGCGTGTCGGGGATCGACGAGGACTCGGCCATCGATGTGTTCACTTGGTACGAGGACTCCGACGAGGATGGGTACGGGAACAAGGACGTGGTCGTTCAAGCCTGCGCGAACCCGTCGACCTCGGTGTGGGTGGAGGGTCTACCCCTCGACTGCGACGACACCGACCCGGACGTCGGCCCGTGCCCGTCGGAGACCGCGTGGTGCGCGACCTCGACCGCGGGCACCGGCGCCTCCGGCTTGGCCGCGCTGGGCCTGTTCGCGATCTGGCGCCGTCGGGCGACACGAGCCCGCTGAGTGTCTGTCGTTCGCCGAAGTCCGTTCCAGAGACCTCGTTGACCCGCGCGCCTGCGCGGCCGACGTCGCACCCTTCACGGCTCGCGCCTACTCGGCCGACGCCGCTCCCTTCAGGTCCCGCGCCTCCTCCGCGTACCGCCGCGCCCACGTCAGCGACGGGTCCGCCTGCACGGCCGCCTCAAACCGTCGCCACGCCCGCTCCCAGTCCTGCGCCTCCCGCGCGGCCAGCCCCTGCTCGTAGAGCACAGCACCCACCGTGCGCTGCGCCTCGCTCGACGGCTCGCTCTGCCAGCTCCACACGCGACCCTGCTCCAGCATCGCGGCGGCCTTGGTCCGATCCGGCTCATCGAGCGCGGCGCGCGCGTAGCAGGCGGCCTCGGCGGGGGCGAAGTCCTCGCGAACCTCGGCGATCCAGCGGTCCGCGTTGGGAGCGTGCCAGCGCGCGAGCCGCCACGACGTCGCGGCGTCCTCGCACAGCCCGGCGCGCGCGGCATCGATCGCGTGTCGGAAGTCGACGCGCGCGGCCCGCTCGCCGGTGGTCCCGGGGCCCACCTGCAGCGCCGCGGGGAAGCGCACCTCACCGCGCGCGAAGCGGGGCGCCACGCCCTCGTCGCCGCCGACCACAGCGTGTGGGGGGAGCGGCGCCCGCGTCGTCGGATCACCTTCGACCGTCGCCAGCGCGACCGGCGCGCCGCCCGCGCCCAGCATCACGAACCCGACGTCGAAGTCGGCCGCGGGCAGGCCCTTGTCGAGTGACAGGTCGAACCCGCCGCGCCACACCTCGCCCGCGCGCCACTCGGACGGCGGCAGCCAGTCGAACCCAAGCGGCAGGTCCCACGACTGCACGCGCCCCTCCGGGCCTGCGATGAACATCAGCAGGCGCGTGGCGTCGTCGAGCCCGGTGGCGTCCGCGCGCACCGACACCTCGACGTGGAAGGCCTTGTCCACGCTGACCTGCGGGCTGGGGATGTCGAAGCCGGCGAGCGTGAGGCCGTTCGCGAACCGCACCTCACGGCCGCTGGGCCCGTCGTAGGTGGGGGACATGAGCAGGTCGCGGCGGATGTAGGTGCCGACGTGCGGAACGGTCTCGGACATCGGGTACGGCGGCACGGCGATGTAGTCGTGGATCCAGCCGTCGGACTCGGGCACGCGGGTCGTGCTCGCCCAGCCGCCGTGGATGTGTGCGGTCTGTGGGCGCGCCTCGTTCAGGACGTACTCCGCGGCGAACGCGCGATCGTCGAGCGGGTGGTGGGCAAGCGTCACGGACGTGAGGCCGAAGTAGTCGACGATCGTGTCGGTCGTGAACCACAGCGACCCGCCGGGATCGGGCTCCATCCGACGGATGACGGTGTCGCGCACGCCCAGCCGATCCAGGAGCGCCGTGATGTAGGCGGCGCGCTTCTGGACGGACGCGGGCTGCACCTCGCGTTTGCCGATGAACCACGCCGTGTGGTTGATCCAGCCGAGCGCGATGAAGAGCACCAGCACCGTCGCGGTCAGCGTCCCAGCGGCGGTCCTGCCGCCCAGGCGCGCCTGCACCGCGCGCGCGACTCTGCTGATCCCCAGCACCAGCGCGATCACAAGCGGGACGGAGAGCGGGCTCAGGTCCGGGTGCCCCCGCATCCAGCTGCCGTTGAGCGCGAGGCTGAGCGCGATCGTCAGCGCGGCGCAGCCCCACGCCGCCGCCAGCGCGCGCCCGCGCACCACGCCGACGAGGATCACCGGCGCGACCCACGCCAATCGAGAGTCCCACAGCCAGCCGGAGAGCTGTGACCAGCCGCGCGCGTGCCACGCGAACGGGCTCGGCAGCGCGCCCTGCATCGCCACGTAGACCGGCGTCGCCAACGGCCACGCGAAGAACCACCAGCGCGCGAATTCCAGCGCCGCCAGCGGCAGCACAAACCCGACGCCCCAAGCGGACGCGACGCGACGGAGCCGCCCCGCGCGCGCCGCCGCGAGACACGACGCGATCGCCCCGATCCACCCGTAGAGCACACCCTCCGGTCGGGTCAGCGCGATCAGCGTCCACAGGCCCACGCTCCACGACCGGCCGCCGCGCCGGGCCTCCACCGCGCCGCGCCACAGCGCCGCCGTCAGCAGCAGGTGGAAGAGGGGCAGCTCCAGGCCCGACGTGTTCCAGATCACAAACTGCGGGTTGAGGGCCAGCAGCACCGGCGCCAGCAGCGCGGCGCCTCGCTCGTCCTCGTCGAGCACCTCGCGCGCGAGCGCCCACGACAGCACGATGGTGATCGCGGTGAACAGGACCGCCATGATCTTGCTGCTGGCGAAGCCGTCGACGCCCGCGAGCTGCCACAGCGTCACCAAGGCCAGCCACGCCGGGCTCGTGAAGCCCTCCACGCGCTCGCCGCCGGGCGTCGCGACGAACCCCGCGCCGTGGGCCAGGTTGCGCGCGAACGCGAAGGTGATCTCCGAGCCCTCGATCCACCAATCCGCGAGCCGCCACCCGATGAAGGTGAGCGCGCCCTCCTTCACGAGGAACGCAGGCCCCGCCATGAGCACGAGCGCGGTGCACACCGACAGCGTCAGCACGACGACGGTCAGCGCGCGGCGGCGTGTGGTCGGCATGCAGCCCCCCGGAGGCGGGAGCGTAGCCTAGGGAGACCGGGTTTGGGGGAGTTTGTCGGCGGTCACGAGCGTACGAGGCTCATCGCCGCGCCCAGGGCGCGTTCGCGGTGGTTCAGATCGCGAACAGAGCCCTTAGAACCGCATCCCGAGCGACCCGCCGCCGTACAGCAGCGTGTGCAGCCCGCCCTCAACCCGCAGCACGAGCCGGTCGGCGAACGTGAACTTCAGGCCGACGTTGAGATCAACCACCGGCAGCACGCGCGGGATCTTCTTCTCGGAGTTCGGCGCGTCGCCCTGGTCGTAGAGCTGGAAGGAGGGCTCGTCGTTCTCGCCGGGGACCCAGCGGTCGAGCTTGCCGACCATGAGCGCGAGGCCCGCGCCGGTGCCGACGTGGAAGTGCATGGCGAACGCGTTGTTCGTGAGCTCGGGCTTCACGATCGGGACTTCGTACTGGTAGTCGCCGCCGAACATGATGATGCCGAGGTTCTTGGCCGGGACCAGGTAGTCGCCGTCCAGAAAGTCCTCAGGGGCGGGGTTGTCGTCGCGGTCGTCCCAGTAGCCCTCCTTCATGTTCGAATCGACCCAGTCGAAGAACACGGCGCCGCCGCCATTGCCCTTGCGGAACGCCACCTCAAGGCCGTAAGCGATGCCGTGGATGGTGGGGCGGTCGCGAGGGTGGTCCCAGTCCGGCGCGGCGTCCTTGCTGAGCGCCCAGCCTTCGTCCTTGGCGCGCGTGTCCCACAGGTCCATGAAGCTCTTCGGCAGGCCCATGTAGCGAGCGCGCAGCGACACCTCGTAGGTGAGCTTGTTCTCGCCCATCTTCTCACCGCGCACGCCCGTGGTGGAGGCGCTGTCGGTGGAGGCGGGTTCCGGCGTGGCGGCGAGGGCGGTGCCCACGACGAGCATCAACGAGACGAGCATGGCCGATCCTGGGTGAGTGATGGCGTCAGTGAGGTGTGACGCCCGGTTCACATGAGGGACTACGGGAGGATATGTCGTCGCCTATGCAATCGGAGCCTCCGTGTCGATCGACAAGGCGCTCGCCCAGGCGCTCGCCGCCCCCCCTGCGCCCGTCTACCTGATCACCGGCGGCGCGGGCCTGCTCGTGCAGCGCGCCACCGACGCGATCGTGGAGCGCATCCTGCCCACCGTGGGGCCGCGCAGCTTCAACGTGCTGACCCTGTACGCATCCGACCCCGGCAGCGACGAGGCGATCGGCATGGCCCGTACGCCACCGATGATGGCCGATCGTCGGCTCGTCGTCGTCCGCGCGATCGAGACGGCGAAGGACACGTTCTTCGAGTCGCTCGACCGCTACCTGGACTCGGTGAACCCCGACACCTCGCTGATCCTGTGCGGCGTGGGCTTCCCGCCGGTGGTGAAGGGCGGCAAGAACTGGAGCGCGCGGCTGGGCAAGAAGCTGACGGCGGCAGGGATCACGCTGACGTACTCCACCGAGAACCTGCGCCCAGTCGAGTTCGCGATGGAGACGGCCGAGAGCCTGGGCAACCCGCTGTCGCGTCCGGACGCGCAGCTGTTGGTCGCCGTGGTGGGCGCCGATCTGGGCCGCCTGGTCTGCGAAATCGAGAAGGCCAGCCTGTACGTGGAGCCCGGCGCGCCGCTGGACGCCGCCACCATCACCATCGCCTGCTCCGCCGTGGCCGAGCAGGACGTGTGGGGCCTGACCGGCGCGCTGGCCCGGGCGGACCGCTCCGCCGCGCTGGGCGCGCTGCACCGGCTGTTGGCCGACGGCGACTCCGCCCACCGGCTGTTGGGCCTGATCGTCTGGCAGATGCGCGTGATGCTGCGCATCCGCGAGATCTTGGCGCGCGGCGGCTCCTTCTCCGACGCGGTGAACGAGGCGCGCGGCCGCTCTGAGCTGGTGCGCGCCGTGCAGACCGCGATGCAGAAGGGCTCGCTCACCGCGGCCCCGGTCATGGCCCGGCTGGCCCGAGCGCACCGAGGCATGAACGGCATGAAGGCCGGCGAGGACCGCGTGCTGGAGTCGCTGGTGCTCGATCTGACGAACCCGGCGTAGTCGGCGCTGGTGCGGCCGCGCGTCGACCTAGGCTTTGGGCGCGAGGAGCGCGCCGGAGCCTAGTCGTCCAGTCCCGTCGGACGACCGCGCGCGTCCAGGCCCATGCTCCTGGCCCGCGCGTGCTCGGGCAGGCCGGGCATGGTGAGGATGTCGCCGCCGAGCGCGACCACGTGGCCCGCGCCGGGCATGGCGCGCAGACCCCGCACGGTCAGCACGTGGCCGGTGGGGCGGCCTACCTTGGTGGGGTCAGACGACAGGGAGAGCGGCGTCTTGGCGATGCACACCCGCGCGCGGCCGAACCCCGCGGCCTCGATGCGGGCCAGGTCGGCTTCGGCGGCGGGCGTGAACACCACACCCTCACCGCCGTGGATGCGGCGGACGATCACGTCGAGCTTGTCGCGCAGCGGCGCGTCGTCGGCAAACAGCGGGCGGGGGACGCCCGTCGTGGCGCGCTCCCGGACCAGCTCGGCCAGGGCCAGCCCGCCGGCGGTGCCCTCCGACGCGGCGGTGCAGCGGGCGGAGCGCAGGCCGCGGTCGACCAGCGCGGACTCCAGCTCGGCCAACGCCGCCTGCGTGTCGGACGGGAAGACGTTGATCGCCACCACCGGCTCCAGGCCAAACGCCCGGCAGGCGGCGACGTGCGCGTCCAGGTTGGACAGTCCCGTCAGCACGGCGTCGCGCGTCGCCTCCTTGGCGCCGCCGTGCGCGGCCAGCGCCTTGAGCGTCACGACGATCACGACCAGATCGGGCCAGACGTCGGCGACCGGCGCCTTGAGGTCCAGGAACTTCTCGCCGCCCAGGTCAAACCCGAACCCGGCCTCGGTCACCACCCAGTCGGCGTGCGCGAGCGCGAACTGGGTGGCGATCACGCTGCTGCAGCCGTGCGCCACGTTCGCGAACGGGCCCGCGTGCAGCAGGGCTGGCGCGCCCTCGGTGGTGGCGAGCAGGTTGGGGAGCAGGGCGTCGGCCAGCACCGCGCCCATCGCGCCGTCCAAGCCCAAGTCACGCGCGGTGACCACCGACCCGTCGTCCGACATGGCGACCACGATGCGGCCCAGGCGCTCGACCAGATCGGTGGGCCCGGTCGCGAGCGCCAGGATCGCCATCACCTCGGAGGACGCGGTGACGTCGAACCCGGACGCGCGGCCCACGCCGTCCGCCTTGCCGCCGGGGAACACGGTGACGGCGCGCAGGCCGCGGTCGCCGATGTCGACGACGCGACGCCAGGTCACGGACTCGGGCGCAGCACCCAGTCGACCGCGGAAGATCGCGTCGTCCACGCCCGCCGACAGCAGGTTGTGCGCCGCACCGACCGCGTGCAGGTCGCCGGTCAGGTGCAGGTCGACGCGCTGAGCGGGCTCCACGCGGGAGCGCCCCGTGCCCGCGCCGCCGCCCTTGAGGCCCAGCACCGGCGCGAGCGAGGGCTGGCGTAGCGCCACGACCGCGCGCTCGGCGCCCGCGTTCAGGCCTTGGGTCAGGCCGATCGCGATGGTGGTCTTGCCCTCGCCGGAGCTGGTGGGGGTGATGGCCGACACCAGCACTAGGCGGCCGCGCTTGGCGGGGGCAGGGGACCACAGCGTGTCGGGCGAGACCTTGGCCACGCCGGGACCCCATGGGATCACGTCCGACCCGGTCAGCCCAAGGCCCTCCGCGATCGCATCCCACGACGACATCCGATCCTCCAGACGCGACAAAGCCCAGCGAGGCGATGCCTGCTGGGCTTCTTGGTCGAGAACCGGAGCGCTGACCAGGGTCAGCGCGCGGATGCTACGCCTTCTTGGCGAGGACGAGCTTCTTGACGGCCGAGTTGAGGCGGCTGATGCGGCGGGCGGCGTTGTTGCGGTGGATGACACCCTTGCCGGCGGCGCGGTGGAGCGTGCTCATGGCGGACTGGAAGGCGCCCTGAGCGGCGGGGACGTCGCCAGCGGCGACGGCGTCGCGAACGGACTTCAGGGCATTGCGGACCTGAGTGCGGACGGAGCGGTTGCGGACGCGGGTGATCTCAGCTTGACGGTTGCGCTTCTGCGCGTCTTTGTGGACAGCCATGGGTGGCTCCAGGGGTGCGCGACGCGGTTGGCGTCGCGGGATCGGCCACCCGTAGGCGGCGTCGATCCTGGGTCATGATTGACCGCGCGGAACTGGTGCTCCGTCGAGGCCGGGCGCATGTAACGCAGCTCGGGCCGTCGCGTCAAGCATCCAACCCGGACGGGGTCGGTCCTCCCGGCATTCACGGCGAGTTGTCGGCGTGCGGCGGTTCGGGTTGGCGCGCGTAGGGCGGGCGCGGATAGGCGGGCGGCCCAATGGGAGCGTGCGTTGACGTCGCTGGACCGCATCCGCAACTTCGCGATCATCGCCCACATCGACCACGGCAAGTCCACGCTTGCTGATCGTCTGATCGAGCGCACGGGTAGCCTCACCCAGCGCGAGATGAAGGCGCAGGTGCTCGACTCGATGGACATCGAGCGCGAGCGCGGCATCACGATCAAGGCCCAGACCGCCATGCTGCACTACACGGCAGCGGACGGGCAGATCTACACGCTCAACCTCATCGACACGCCTGGCCACGTCGACTTCTCCTACGAGGTCAGCCGCAGCCTTTCGGCGTGTGAGGGCGTGCTCCTGGTGGTGGACGCGGCCCAGGGCGTGGAAGCGCAGACCCTGGCCAACGTCTACCTGGCGCTGGACGCCGGCCTGGAGATCCTCCCGGTCGTCAACAAGGTGGATCTGCCTTCGGCGGACGTGGACAGCGTCATCCGTCAGCTGGAGGACGGCGTCGGCCTGGACTGCTCCAACATCGTGCGCTGCTCGGCCAAGACCGGCCTCGGCATCGACGACGTGCTGGAGGCGGTGGTCGCGTTCGTTCCCGCGCCCGTGGGGGATCCGTCCGCCAAGCTCCAGGCGCTGGTCATCGACTCGTGGTTCGATCCGTACGTCGGCGTCGTCATGTTGATCCGCGTGAAGAACGGCACGATCAAGGTCGGCGAGAAGATCAAGATGCTGGCGACCGACCAACGCCATGAGGTCGGGAAGCTCGGCGTGTTCACGCCCACCTCCGTGCCCCGTGACGCGCTCTCCGCGGGCGACGTCGGCTTCGTGATCGCCAACGTGAAGGAGATCCGCGAGGCGCGGGTCGGTGACACCATCACCCACGCGGTCGGTGGGTCGACCGAGGCGCTGCCCGGCTTCCGCGAGATCAAGCCGATGGTGTTCTCCGGCATCTACCCGGTGGACTCCAACGACTACGAGGACCTTCGCGACGCCCTCGACAAGCTCAAGCTGAACGACTCCGCCATCACCATCGAGCCGGACGTGTCGGACGCGCTGGGCTTGGGCTACCGGGTCGGGTTCCTGGGCCTGCTGCACATGGAGATCGTGCAGGAGCGGCTGGAGCGTGAGTACAACCTCAACCTCATCACCACCGCGCCTTCGGTCGTGTACCGCGTGCACCCCAGGGTCGGGGCGATGTTTGAGATCCGAAGCCCGTCGGAGCTGCCGGATCCGGGCAAGTTCGACAAGATCGAGGAGCCGCTCGCGCGCCTCACGCTGCACTGCCCCGACGAGTACATCGGCGCCGTGATCAAGCTGTGCGAGGAGCGTCGCGGTCGTCAGGTCTCGTTCGAGTACCCGTCGCCCGGTCGCGTGGTCCTTGGGTACGATGTCCCCTACGGTGAGGTCGTGTTCGACTTTTTCGACCGGCTCAAGAGCGTGAGCCGCGGATACGCGTCCATGGACTACGAACTCACCGAGTACTCGGAAGCCGATCTGGTCAAGGTGGACGTGCTGCTCAACGGCGAGCTGGTCGACGCGCTGTCGATCATCTGCCACCGCGACAACGCCTACTACAAGGGCTCGGCGCTGACGGAGAAGCTCAAGGAGTTCATCCCGCGTCAGATGTTCGACGTGGCGGTGCAGGCCGCCATCGGCAGCCGCGTGATCGCCCGCAGCACGGTCAAGGCCATGCGCAAGGACGTCACGGCCAAGTGCTATGGCGGCGACATCAGCCGCAAGCGCAAGCTGCTCGACCGCCAGAAGGAAGGCAAGAAGCGCATGAAGTCGGTCGGCTCGGTCGAGGTGCCCCAGGAAGCGTTCCTGGCGGTGCTCAAGATCGGCGGGGACTGACCCGTGCGCACCTGGCTGATCCGCGGGGGTGTCGCCCTGCTGGCCGTGGTGCTGGCGCTGGGCGCCGTGCCCACGTGGCGGATCGGCTGGCTGCTGCGCGACGACTACATGTTGGACGGAATCACCGTGGCCGTGGCGCTTGACTGGCGCGACTTCGGGATCGACAAGGCCAAGCAGCGCCTGCAGTACGAGCTGGACCGCGCCGGCCTGGACGCCGTCCGTGACGAGGCCTGCAAGCTCGATGAGGGCAAGGACGGGCTGCGCAAGGTGGCCTGCGCCTGGAGCATGGATCTGGCGCTGCCCCTGTGGCCGCACCCCATCCCCCTGTCGTTTCAGTCCGAGGCCAGCGTCGACCGCAACGGCGTCCTGGCGCGCTGAGGCCAGGATTCGGTCGGTCGGATGGCGGGCCGTTCGGCATGCGTTAGCAGGCGCACCTAGTTGTCCATTCCAGCGGTCGCGCGGCTCGGTTGAGTCGCGACAGCAGGCGGACCGTTCGAGGAGCCATCATGAGTCGTCATCCCCTGACCCCGGCGGGCTTCCGCAAGCTTGCGGAGGAGCTCAAGCACCTCAAGGAATTTGAGCGGGGCAAGATCGTGCGCGACATCGAAGAGGCGCGCGCCCACGGCGACATCTCTGAGAACAGCGAGTACGAGGACGCCAAGGAGCGTCAGTCTCACTGCGAAGGCCGCATCGTCTACCTTGAGGGCGTCTGCGCTGGCGCCGAGATCATTGACGTCGCCAAGCTGCCCCAGAATGGCCGCGTGGTGTTCGGCGTGACCGTCCACCTCAAGGACGCGGAGTCCGAAGAGCGGCGCACCTGGCGCATTGTCGGCGAGAACGAGGCCGACATCGAGAACCACCGCATCAGCTTCAAGTCCCCCGTGGGCAAGGCGCTGATCGGCAAGTCGGAGGGCGATGAGGTCTCCGTCCCGGCGCCCGGTGGCGTGCGTCGGTGGGAGATCATGCAGGTGGAGTACATTGGCGACTGACGGTCGCGTGCCCCACGGAGGTGCCCGATGACGGGCCAAGACGACTCTCGCGTTCTGGTCGAGTGGGAGAAGGCCGTCCGCCCGCTGCGGCGTGTGCTCTCGCTCACGCCCGAGCGTGCGGGTGAGGCGCCCTTCGCGGCGTCCTGCGCCCGCTTGGCGCGTGCGCTCGTGGCGGTGTCGCTGCCTGCGCCCCATGACGTCGACGCCGCCGAGATCGCCGCGTCGTTCGACGGGCTGGATCAGGCCGACGAGGCCGGTCGTGTCGCGCGTCTAACCCGGGTGGGCGCGCTGTTGCGTCGCCTGGACGAGCGCCTGGGCCTGCCGCTCTCTGTGGTGGATCTGCGCCCACGCCCCGAGCCCGCGGCGGCCCCCTCTGCGCCTGCGCCTGTCGCGGCGCCCGCGCCCGCAGAGGGTGAGCGTCGCGGCAAGCGCCAGGGGCGCGAGGGCCGTCGAGGGGATCGCGGCGCCAAGCCGCAGGGCGAGCAGCGCGATGCGGCCACGCCCGCCGACGACGTGCCCGTCTCCGAGGCCGCGGTCGACGCGGTGCCGATCGTCGAGGGTGGGGACGAGTCCGAGGATTTGGTTGGCTCGCTGCTGTCCGGCGCCCGCTGGGACACGCCCATCTCCGACATTGACCTGCCCGACGAGCTGCTCGACGCGGCGGTCTCCTTGGGCCTCGACACGGTGTGGGACGCGCTGACGCTCCGGCCCGTGCGCGAAGACACCCTCACGCCCGTTCACGGCGCTGGCCGCGACCTGCCTGACGGTCAGGTGGCGGTGGGCGGTCGAGTGCGCGCGCGGTGGACGGTGCTCTCTCCGGACGGCGGTCGTCGCTCGGCGATCGGGCTGGTGGGCGCGGGCGCTCTTGAGGTCCGCTGGCGTCGCGCCTTCCGCGAGGCCGACATGCTGCGGCTGGAGCCGGGCGCCAAGGTGGTCGTCGTCGGCGACGTCGTGCGGCCGGAAGAGGGCGCGGCGCGGCTCGAGAACGGCGCGCTCGCCACGGCGGCCCACGGCCAGTGCCACCCGGTCGACTACGGCGCGGGGGAGCGCGAGGACGACATCCGCGATCTGATCGGCGCGCTGGCGGAGGACACGGCCCAGCTTGAAGAGCCGCTGCCGCCCCGCACGCTGGAGGCGGCGCACGTCGGCTCGCTGACGGACGCGGTCGCGCACGCCCACGGCCGCGGCCTGGACACCGACAGCCGCAAGCGCCTGGCGTTCGACGAGGCCTTCGTGGTCGAGCTTGGCACGGCGCTCGGCCGGTTCGAAGGCAACAACGAGCGCGGCGTGGTGAACCCGGCGGTGCACGGCAACGTGTCAGATCTGGCCGTTCGCCTGTCGCTGGATCCGCTGGGTGACGCGGCCCAGGCGGCCCTTGAGGTCATCAAGCGCGAGCTGCGGTCGAGCACGCCGATGCAGCGCGTGCTGGTCGGCAGCACCGACGCCGGCGTCGACGACGTGGTCCTTCAGGCCATCCTCATGGTGGCCGAGAGCCGGCATCAGGTCGCCATCCTGCTGCCTGAGGTTCCTTACGCCACCGCGCTGTTCGACCGCTGGGAGACCATCCTGCGGACCTACGGCCTGTCGCCCATCCTGGTGACGGGTGAGCTGCGCCGCGCAGACCGCGACATGCTCAAGCGCGGCGATCACCACGTGGTCATCGGCACGTCCGTGGCGCTGGATCCGGCGAACGATTGGCGGCGACTGGGCTTGGTCGTGGCCTACGAGCAGGCGTCCTACGGCGCCATGTCCGCCCGCGCGCGCACGCTCAAGGCGCCGCGTCCGGACGTGCTGGTCGTCGCCCGCACGGTGCTCCCGGGTGGGGTGCTGGGCGCGGCCTGGGCACGCTGGGACCTGACGGTGCTCCCGCCCTCGGGCGCACCCACGGCCGAAGGCCGGGTGTGGAAGGAGTCCGAGCGCGCTGAGGCGTATCGGGCCTTGGCCGAGGACGTGAAGGCCGGTCGCCCCGCGATCATCGCGTTCCCGTTCCGCAAGCAGGGCACCGACCTGTTCACGTTGCGTGAGGCCACCGCGCTGATTGAGACCATGCGCGCCGAGATCTTCGACGGCGCCACCATCGCGCTGTTCCACGGCGCCACCAGCGAGAAGGACCGGCAGCGTGCCTGGTCGGACTTCCTGGAGCGCCGCGCCCAGGTGCTGCTCTCCACGGTGCCGATCGAGTGGATGCCGACGTCGCCGCGCGCGGTGTCGGGCTTGGTCGAGTACGCCGATCGCGTCGACCTGCAGCGCCTGCTCGCCATGCGCGCTCAGCTGTCGGGCGGCACCATGCACTACGTGCTGGGCGCTGAGCCCGAGGAGCAGCGGCTCGCCTGGGTCCACGCCCTCGCGGACTCTACGTCCGACGAGGTGCTCGCCGAGCGCGCCGCCGACCTGTTCAAGCTGGCCGACGACCTGCCCACGGTGGTGCCCATCACCTGGCGCTGGTTCGAGCCCAAGCGCGACGGCAACGTGTTGGTCGCGGCACGCGCCGAGGCGTTGCGCATCGCGCGCGAGGACCCGCAGCTCCGCTTGCCCCAGCACGGTCGCCTGCTGCGCCTGGCCCACATCGCGTGGCGCCGCCTAGCGGGTGATGTGAAGTCGCCGTTCCCGGACGTGCGCGCCGCCGCCGCCCGCAAGAAGCGTCGGAAGCGCAGGCGGAAGTAGGGGACGGCGCCCCGCCCTAGAAGGTGACGCGCTCGTTCAGGAAGCGCTCGATGCGGCGGTTGATCGCGTCGGGGTGCTCGACGATCGCCGCGTGGCTGCCGTCGGCCAGCACCGTGAGCTCGGCGTCGGGGATGGCCGCGGCCATGCGCTTGGAGCAGTACAGCGGCGTGAACAGGTCCTTCTCGCCGCCGAACACCAGCGTGGGCACGTGCACCTGGGGCAGGTGGTCGTACAGGTCGTGGTTGGCCATGCGCTCGACCATGCCCAGGAACACACGCGGGTCCATGTGGACCAGGTGCTCCATGTAGTGCTCCATGTCGACCTTGGCGGCGTAGTAGCGGTCGACCGCGCCAGTCAGGCGGCTGAAGGCGAACGCGAACGGCGAGGCGTAGAGCGGCAGCAGGAAGCGGAACGAGTTCTTGCCCCACACGGACGCGACGCCGTTGATCATCTCGAAGATCTCGCGCGAGCGCGGGTAGTCCATGAAGGTGTCGATCGGCTTGCCGTAGGTGCCGAACATAGGCACGAGCGCGCGGATGCGCTCCGGCTGCTGCTTGTGCGCCTCCAGGATGACCTGGCAGCCCATGGAGTGGCCCAGCAGCACGGCGGGCTCTTCCAGGCCCAGCGCGTCCATCACCGTGAACAGGTCACGCGCGTTGCGCTCGATCGACAGGTCGGCGCGCTTGATGTCGCGCGGGACGCTCGACAGGCCGTGGCCCCGGTAGTCCCAAAGGATCACCCGGTACTTCTCGCGGAAGTGCAGGGCGATGTACTTCCAGAAGAAGGTGGAGACACCCACGCCGTTGCAGCAGACCAGCGCCGGGCCTTCGCCCAGGCTGCGCCAGTAGATCTGGAGCCCGTCGTCGGTGCGCGCGAAGCCGGAGGTGACGTCGTTCATGGGGAGACCATGTAGCCGAATTGAGTCGGCCCGACCGGGGTCACCGATCGGGCCGAAGGGGTGTGGAGCATAGGGGAGTCGAACCCCTGGCCTCAGCAATGCGAATGCTGCGCTCTACCAACTGAGCTAATGCCCCGAACTGGGGTGCGTGCGCGACGCGGGGCCCGTCTAACCGCGGAGGGCGCGCTTGTGCAAGCATCATCGTTGCGTTGATCGCCCACGCGCCACGGCATCGCCCGAAAAGTCCGTTGGATTGGTAGACGCACTGCCTCGATCAGCACGTAATTGACGCGATCCTCGCGAAAATTCGCTCCGCGCGCTTGCAGACGGGTGTACCATAGGGCCGTAGTCCAGCGTGTTTCAGTCGCCGTGCGCCTGGACAAGGGAGTTGTGATGACCAAGAAGGATCTTTCCGGCCTGCCGCCTCTTCCGGGCCTCACCAAGAAGCCTGTGCAATTCCTGCAGTCCGAGGAGACCCGCCAGGTCACCGAAGTCGACGTGGACGGCCTCCTCCAGAAGGCCGACATGCTCGTGTCGGATCCCGACAACGGCGGCGTGTTCCTGGCCAGCCACTGCTCGCATGGGTCGCATGGGTCGCATGGCTCGCATGGCTCGCACGGCTCTCACGCGTCGCACGGTTCGCACGGGTCGCACGGCAGCCACGCGTCGCACGGCTCTCACGGGTCGCACGGCTCGCATGGTTCGCACGGCTCTCACGGGTCGCACGGCTCTCACGGGTCGCACGGCTCTCACGGGTCGCATGGCTCGCATGGCTCGCACGGCTGCCACGCGTCGCACGGCTCTCACGGGTCGCACGGCTCGCATGGTTCGCACGGCTCGCATGGTTCGCACGGCTCTCACGGGTCGCACG
>CAIOSP010000039.1 GCA_903861005.1 uncultured Pseudomonadota bacterium | reverse complement strand
CGACGCGCCGTGCACCGGGTCGGGCGTGTGGCGCCGTCACCCTGAGCTGCGCTGGCGGCTGGTCGATCTGGCCGAGCTGACCGCGCTGCAGGACACCCTGCTCGATCAAGCGACCGCTTACGTGCGCCCCGGCGGGCGCCTGCTGTTCGCCACTTGCTCCATGCTCCACGAGGAAGGCATCGACCGGATCGACGCGTTCCTGGCGCGGAACGCCGCCTACGCCAAGGTGGGCACCACGCTGGCCACGCGCCCGGACCGGGACGGCACGGACGGGTTCACCCTGTTCGAGCTGGAGCGGACGCGCTGATCGGGCGGACGCTCAGGGCGTCGGCAGGCCGTTGACGCAGGTGTCGGCGGTCTTCTTGTCGAAGCTGATGGTCTGGCCGAAGTTGATGCCGGCCGCCGCGTCGTTGTCGAGCGTCTGGCCGAGCGCCATCAGCTCGCGCCACACCGGGTAAAGGTGGACGATGTCGCCGCCTTCGACCGGTAGGAACAGCTCCAGCTGATAGTCCTGCTTGAAGTACCCGTCCGAGCCGTGCCAATCGGCCGGCGTGGGCAGGAAGTTCCGGGTCATCCAGACCACGTTGCCCGGCACGCCGACCTCTTCGCCCACCGGGATGCGTCGCAGCTCGGTGCGGAAGTCGTACTCGTAGTTGAGCGGGAAGGTGGTGACCGCGATGGTGCCGTCCCACGTCAGCACGTCGATGTCGCCGTCCAGGAAGGCTTGGCGATCCTCGTGGAAGCGGCGCTCGTAGCTGTCGTAGGTCTCGTAGATCGCGTTCTGGTCGGGGAAGGTGAGGATCTCCTCCAGCCGGTCGGCGGCGCACCCGAACCGGTCGATGACGTAGAGCGGCGTCGCGAGCGACGGGTCCGGCGCGTCGGTGGGCTGGCCGTCGGCGTCGGTGAACGGGAGCCCGGCGATCTCGTCGGGGCTGAGCGGGGTCTGGCCGCCCTGCTCGTGGTCGTCGATCAGCGCGTCCACGTCGATCACGTCGGGCACGGACGCGACGAGCGGGTCCACGTTGATTCCCGCCTCGACGGGGAACGCGGCCCAGAGGCGGTGGAAGAGCTCATCGGTGTTCGCGGGCGCTGCCTCCACCTTGCAAGCGGCGGTTTGCAAGAACAACATCGAGAGCTTTCGTCGCATCGGGGGCGTCCAGGCTAGGGGTCCAAGCGCCCGGGAGTCTACCCGAGGGAGGGCGGATGTCGCGTACGGTGTTCCTCGTTTGCATGTTGTTGGTGGGCTGTCACAAAGAGCCGACCGGGAGCGCTGGCGGCGCAGACGCTCCGGACCGCTTTCCGTACCCGGGTCCGTTCTGGATGAAGGACGGCCACGTGGACCTGGGCGACGCGCTCCCGCAGGGCAACACCGCGGTGCCCGGCGAGCGCGTGGCGTGGCGCACGGGCTTCTCGCCGGTTCAGTCGGCGGTGATCCCGGTCGAGGCCGACCTGGACGTGGCGACGCTGTCTGGCCAGAACGGCCTGGGCGTCGACGGCACGGTCCAGCTGTGGGACCTGACCGACGGCGTGCAACTCCCCTGCTTCGCCGAGGTGGACGCCTACCCGACCGCCGACGGCCCGCGGCCGCTGCTGGTGCGCCCGGGCAAGCCGATGACGGTCGGGCACACCATCGCCGTGGCGGTGACGGGCGGCGTGCACACGCTGGACGGCGCGCCGATGGCGTCGCCGGACTGGTACGCGGACGCCGTGGCCGGCAACCCCGGCGACGGCATGGAGGACTACGCCGACGCGCTCAAGGAGACGTCGGACGCGCTGGACGCGTTGGCGGTGAAGGACGTCGTGCTGTCGTTCGCGTTCCCGATCGGCGACGGCAAGGTGCAGCTCAAGCACCTGCTCGCCGGGGTCACCACGCCGACCGAGTGGGACCTGTCGACGGTCGAGAGCCGGGACGACGAGGGGTCCACCCTGCCGGTGGGCGTGTGGAAGCGCATCGTCGGGACCTTCCGCACCGACAACTGGCTCGTCGAAGACAAGCAGTTCGACCTGACCGGGGAGGCGGACGGCCTGCCCGTGCCGCAGGGCCAGACCGACGCGCTGCTCTACATTCACTTCCCCGACAGCGTGCGCGACGCGGAGCCCGGCACGGTGCCCGTGTGGCTGTTCGGCCACGGCATCTTCGGCGAGCCTTCCGCCTACCTGGCGGACCCTGAGGACGCGGACGCCGTGATCGAGCTGGCCGACCGCGCCGGCGCCATCGTCATCGCCACCCTGTGGCGCGGCTTCGCCCGCCCCGACGCGATCGTCGCGGCGCAGGTGGGCGCGGACTTCGGCACCATGCCGCAGCTCACCGACAAGCTCGCCCAGGGTGTCGCCAACACCTACGCGCTCACCAAGGCCATCCTGGACGGCGGTCTGCTCGACGACCCGGCCTTTGGCGGCCTGCCCAAGAAGGGGAGCCTGCGGTACTACGGTATTTCGCTGGGCGGAATCGAGGGCGCGGTGCTGTTGGCCAACCAGCCCGACATCACCCACGGCGTGTTCCACGTGGGCGGCAGCACGTGGTCGACCATGCTGGAGCGGTCGTCGAACTGGACGGGCTTTGAGGGGCTGATCTTCTCCAGCGGCCTGGCGCGCATGGAGGACCGCCAGCTGCTGTACTCGGTGTCTCAGCTGTTCTGGGACCCGGTCGACCCGGGCGACTACGCGACCGAGCTCCAGGGGCGCGCCGTTTTGTGGCAGGAGTCGATCGGCGACGACCAGGTGCCCAACCTGACGACGGAGATCTTGGCGCGCGGCGCGGGGGCCAAGCTGCTCTCGCCGTCGGTGACCACGCCGTTCGGGCTGGAGGCCGTGGAGGGGCCGACGCAGGGCCCGGTGATGGCGCAGTTCGACTCGGAGATTGGCGTTCCGCCGCCCACGAATCGTCCGTCCGAAGACACGGCCACGCACGAGACGCCGCGCAAGTGGGAGGGCGCCAAGGCCCAGACGCTGCTGTTCTTGGACGACGCCGACCCGGGTACGGTCGAGACCTTCTGCGGCGCGGCGCCGTGCACGGCGCGCAACACCGGCGATTGAACCCCTAGATCACGCCGTCTGTGCGGAAGCGCCGCCCGACCAGCAGGGCGGTGGACCACAGCGCGACCAGCGCCATCCCGCCGGCGTCGAGCCAGGGCTGGAGGCTGGGCGTGCCTGGGTCGTCGTACGCGTACGTGGGCGGGGCCCACGGGCCGATTGGCGAGGACATCGCGACCATCTCCACGGGGAAGACGATCAGGATGACCAGCACCCAGCGGATCACCTGCCGCTGCCGGGCCACTGCGAGCGACGCCATCGCCGCCCCCGCGTAGACCAGCGTCCACAGCGTCGGGTCCGGCCACGTCAGGCGAACCGCCGCGAACAACGCGAACACGGCGAACGCGATCCAACCTGTCCAAATCCATGCCATACGGGTCTTCTACCACGCCGCAACCGTGCCATGCGGGTGGCGGATTTCCCACAGCCGCGTAGATTCCCGCCGCCGGTTCGACGCAACGGTGTCCTGGGCCGGCGGAGACGCCATGATTGTAGGCATTCCCAAGGACCGGCGACCGGGAGAGAGGCGCCTGGCCGCCACCCCGGAGACGGTCGCGAAGTACCTCGCACACGGCTGCGACGTGCTGGTCGCCCGCGGGTGTGGTGACGGCGCGGGCATCGAGGACGCGGCCTGGGAGAAGGCGGGCGCCCGGATTGTGGACGCGGAGATGGTCTGGTCCGAGTCGGACCTGGTGCTCAAGGCCAGCAAGCCCACCTGGGAGGAGGCCGAGGCGCTCAAGGGCGGCGCGTCCCTGGTCGCCTGGTTCGACAGCGACGAGAAGGACCCCCTGGTCCAGGTGATGGTGGAGCACGGCAGCACGCTCTTGGCGGTGGACGCGGTCCCGCGCACCACCAAGGCCCAGAAGATGGACGTCCGCAGCTCCATGGGCAACCTGGCCGGCTACCGCGCGGTCATCGAGTCCGCGGCGCGCTTCCGGCGCACCATCGGCGCGCAGGTCACCGCCGCCGGCTCCACCCCGCCCGCCAAGATCCTGGTGATCGGCGCCGGCGTGGCCGGTCTGGCCGCGGTGGCCACGGCGCGCGGGCTGGGCGCGATCGTTCGGGCGTTCGACAGCCGCGAGGCCGCCCGCGAGCAGGTGGCGTCGCTGGGTGCTGAGTTCCTCACCGTCTCCATCCAAGAGTCCGGCGACGGCAAGGGTGGCTACGGCAAGGAGATGTCCAAGGAGTTCCTGGACGCCGAGTACGCGCTGTTCCGGCAGCAGGCGGCCGAGGTCGACGTGGTCATCACGACCGCGCTCATCCCCGGGCGGCCCGCCCCCAAGCTTTGGCACGACGACATGGTCGAGCTGATGGCGCCCGGCTCGATCGTGATCGACCTGGCCTCGCAGCGCGGCGGCAACTGCACCAAGACCGTCCCAGGCTCCACGATCGTCCACAAGGGTGTGACGATCGTCGGCGACATCGATCTGACCCAGGCGGTCGCGGACCACGCGACCAAGCTGCTCGCCCGCAACGTGTTCAACCTGGTCGAAGACCTGGGGATCACGCAGGGCAGGGAGCTGGACCTCAACGACGTCATTGCGCGCGGTGTGACGGTGGTGGAGAAGGGCGTGGTCAAGTGGCCCGCGCCGCCGCCGAACCCGAGCCCGCAGCCCCAGGCGGCGCCCGCCGCCACGGCGAAGGCCGGTGCCCCCGCCGCCGCCCCCGTCGCGGCCAAGGCCGCGTCCGAGTCCAAGCCCGCCGAAGCGGTGGTCCCCGAGGCGCACAAGGAGCTTCGGCCTCCGCCGCCGACCGGGGCGTCGGTGCTCACCACCGGCGCGTCGTTGGTGGTGGTGCTCGGCCTGGCCGCCCTGGGCTGGTTCGCGCCGGCGGATTTCCTCCAGCATCTCACGGTGTTCGTGCTGGCCTGCTTCGTGGGCTGGCTCGTGGTCTGGAACGTGTCGCCCGCGCTGCACACGCCCCTGATGAGCGTCACCAACGCGATCAGCGGCATCATCGTCGTCGGCGGCATCCTCCAGGTCGGTTCGGACGGCGGTCCGGCCTCGGCCTTGGGTCTGCTGGCGCTCCTGTTCGCGTCCATCAACATCTTCGGCGGGTTTGGCGTGACCAGAAGAATGCTCGCGATGTTCCACCAGGGTGGTGCCCGATGACCCCCGGCTATGTGACGCTCGCGTACTTGATCTCCGGCGGCCTGTTCATCATGAGCCTGGCCGGGCTCTCCAAGCAGGCCACGGCGCGTCAGGGCAACACCTGGGGCATGATCGGCATGGCGCTCGCCGTGTTGGCGACCTTGCTCCACCCGTCGTCCGGCAACGCGGCGGTGGTGATCGGCGCGGTGGTGGTGGGCGGCGCGCTCGGCCTGCGCATGGCGCAGCGCGTGGCCATGACGTCCATGCCGCAGCTCGTCGCCATCCTCCACAGCTTCGTGGGCCTGGCGGCGACCTTCGTCGGCATCTCGACCTTCATCCACCCGGCGACCGAGCTGACCGGCCCCGCGCACATCGTGCACGGCGTCGAGGTCTTCCTGGACGTGGCGATCGGCGCGCTGACGTTCGCGGGCTCGGTGGTCGCGTGGGGCAAGCTCGAGGGCAAGTTGTCGGGCAAGCCGATGCTGCTCCCCGGCCGACACATGCTCAACCTGACGCTTGTGCTGTCGCTCGTGGCCCTCGCGGTCGCCACGGTCGCGCTGCCCCACGGCGTGATCTACCTGCTGATCGCCGTGGTGCTGTCCTGCCTCCTCGGCGCGCACCTGGTGCTCGCCATCGGCGGCGCCGACATGCCCGTCGTGGTCAGCCTGCTCAACAGCTACTCCGGGTGGACGGCGGCGGCGGCGGGCTTCATGCTGTCCAACGACCTGCTGATCGTCACCGGCGCGCTGGTCGGCAGCTCGGGCGCCATCCTGTCGTACATCATGTGCAAGGCGATGAACCGCTCGATCTGGAACGTGGTGTTTGGCGGCTTTGGCGCCACGCCCACGGTCACGTCGACAGGCCCCGCCGAGCCCCAGGGTGAGGTCCGCGCCATCGAGGCCGCCGAGCTGGGCCGCCAGCTCCGCGACGCCAAGGACGTGGTGATCGTGCCTGGCTACGGCATGGCGGTGGCGCGCGCCCAGAACGCGGTCGCCGACCTGGTCCGCGAGCTCCAGTCGCGCGGCTGCAAGGTCCGCTTCGCGATCCACCCGGTCGCGGGTCGCCTCCCCGGACACATGAACGTGCTGCTCGCCGAAGCCGGCGTGCCCTACGGCATCGTGTTCGAGATGGAGGAGATCAACGAGCAGCTGAAGCACTGCGACTTCGCGTTCGTGATCGGCGCCAACGACATCGTGAACCCGTCCGCCCAGACGGACCCGAACAGCCCGATCGCCGGCATGCCGGTGCTCGAGGTTTGGCACGCCAAGAACTGCATCGTGCTCAAGCGCGGCATGGCGACCGGCTACGCGGGCGTCGAGAACCCGCTGTTCTTCCACGAGAACACGCTGATGCTGTTCGGCGACGCGCGCGACAAGATCACCGACGTGGTCGCCGCGGTCCGCTAGTCGCGACCCGAAAGCCACCGAGCGTCGCGAGCCCGACCATCAGCCGGGCACGCGACGCTCGCGCGTCTGTGGCGGTGTGTCGCCCTAGACCGGCCCGAGGACCACGCTCATCACGGCGGTGCCGAGGGTGAGGAAGCTGGCCGCGAGCGCCTGGCCCGCGTTGGTGGTGGCGCCGAGGGTGGCGACGGCGATCAGCGACGCGATGGTGCCGTACTCAAGGGCGGTGACGCCGCTCTCGTCCTGGATGAAGTGAAGGAAGCGCATGGGAGTCTCCTTTGGGGGGGCGGCAGGGGTCCGTGACGTGAGTTCCTGCTGACCTTCTCATCGACCGGTTGTTTTTGGATTGCGAGAGCGATCTCGCGGGAAGGACTCGGAGGGTGGGCTACTGCGGCCCGAGGACGGCGCCCGAGACAGCGTCGGTGAGGTCGGCGAAGTTGGTCGACAGGCTCGCGCCCATCAGGGTCAGGGCCGCGAGGATGGCCGTCGCGATCAGCGCGGTGATCAGGCCGTACTCGATGGCGGACACGCCTCGGTCGTCGGCGAGGAAGTCGGTGGGGCTCATGGGGTCCTCCTTCGAGGGGTAGCGGCCGCCCCTCATCTCGGTGGCGCCGTTCGGCCTGTCATCGAATGTCGATGGGGATTTGAAAGATCAAAGCGACGGTTCTAGGGGCGCAAAGATCAGCTCCGATGCCGTTGCGGTGCGTTCGTCCGCGGTCAACGCCGTGGATCCAATGGACGTGGTAGGCGTCAGCCCATGACAATTTTCGCGCGATTTGGCCTGTTGGCGGGCCTGTACCTGTCCCAGGGCCTGCCCTACGGGTTCTTCACCCAGGCGCTGCCGGTGCTGCTGCGCCAGCAGGGTGCGTCGCTGCCGGACATCGGGCTGGCCAACCTGCTCGCGCTGCCTTGGATGCTCAAGTTCCTCTGGGCGCCGGTGGTCGACGGTCGCGCGCACGGCCGCTGGGGTCGTCGGCGCGGGGTGATCCTGCCGCTGCAGGTGGCGACCGTGCTGGTGATGGTGGCGCTCTCCTTCCATCGCCCCGAGCACGGCATGACCGCGCTCCTGGTGGGCGTGCTCGTGTGCAACCTCCTCGCCGCCACGCAGGACATCGCCACCGACGCGCTGGCGATCGACCTGCTCCAGCCGGAAGAGCGCGGCCACGGCAACGGCGTGCAGGTGGCGGCCTACCGGGTGGGCATGATCCTGGGCGGCGGCGCCATCCTGATGGTGCTGGATCAGCTTGGCTGGCACCTGTCGTTCGTGCTGATGGCGACGGTGCTGGCGCTGGCGACCGTGCCGATCGCCTTGTGGAGGGAGCCGGTCGTCGCGTCGAGCGAGCACGTGTCGGTCGACTGGCGATCGCTCGGCGTGTGGTTCCAGCGCGGCGACACCGTGCGCTGGATCGGCCTGCTGTTCGTGTACAAGCTGGGCGACGCGCTCGCGACGGGCATGGTCCGCCCGATGATGGTGGACGCGGGCCTTGGCCTCAAGGACGTCGGCCTCATCATGGGCACGATGGGCAGCGTGATGGGGCTGCTGGGCGCGCTGCTCGGCGGGTGGGGCGCCCAGGCGCTCGGGCGCCGTTGCGCGCTGCTGCTGTTCGGCCTGCTCCAGGCGTGCAGCGTGGCGGGCTACACGCTGGTCGCACACGCGCCCAGCTGGTGGGGCTTCGCCGCGCTGGCGTCGTGCGAGCAGCTGTTCGGCGGCATGGCCACGGTGGCGCTGTTCACCGCGATGATGGACGTGGTGCGGCCCACCCACGCCGCCGCCGACTACACGCTCCAGGCCTGCGTGGTCGTGGCGTCCACCGGCATCGGCGCGTCGCTGAGCGGCCTGGTCGCGGCGCGGGCGGGCTACGAGGGCCTGTTCGTCGGGTCGGCCTGCCTGTGCCTGGCGGCGGTGGCCGCGGTGGCGTCGTACCGGCCACAGTCAGGTGAGTTCCTGCCGTGCCTGGAGCGGGAAGCGAGTTAGACACGGCGCTTCCGTCCAAGAACCAGGAGCGCGTGCATGATCCGGTCCCTCGCGGTGTCGCTGTCCTTGATGCTGGTGGCCTGCGGGACCACCGAGGCCCCTGTCGCCCCTGTCGCCCCTGTCGCCCCTGAGGCCCCCGCGGCCCCGGCCGCGCCCCCCACGTCGGGCATCGATAAGGTCAACTTTGACGCCGCGTTTCGCCCGCAGGACGATCTGTACCGCGCGGTGAACGGCGCGTGGCTCAAGGCCAACCCCATCCCCGCGGACAAGTCGAACTACGGCGCGTTCAGCAAGCTCGCCGACGACTCCGAGGCCGCCATCAAGGCGATCATCGACGAGGCCGCCGTGTCCACCACCAAGACTGCCGGCTCCGACGAGCAGAAGATCGGCGACTACTTCGCCAGCTTCATGGACGAGGCCCGCGCCGACAGCCTGGGCATCAAGCCGCTCGAGTCCGAGCTCGCCCAGATCGACGCCGTGGCCGACAAGGCCGGCGTCGCCGCGTCCATGGCGCACTTGGCCCGCGTGGGCGTGAACGTGCCGCTGCAGCCGGTGGTCCACCAGGACAACAAGGACGCCACCGCCTACATCGGCGACCTCATGCAGGGCGGCCTGGGCCTGCCGGACCGCGACTACTTCGTGGAGGACACGCCCAAGAACGTGGAGATCCGCGGCAAGTACCTCAAGCACATCGAGGCCATGCTGACGCTGTCGGGCAGCGCCAAGGCCGCGGACGAGGCCAAGGCGATCGTCGAGCTAGAGACCCGGCTCGCCCGGGCGTCGTGGGACAAGGTCACCAACCGCGACCCGATCAAGACCTACAACAAGGTCGAGGCCGGCAAGCTGTCGGAGCTGACGTCGTCGGTCGACTGGCCCGCGTACCTCAAGGCCGTGGGCTTTGAGCCGCTGCCCGCCGTGATCGTCAGCCAGCCCACCTACGTGACCGCGCTCGGCAAGGAGCTGGAGTCCACGTCGGTCGACACCTGGAAGGCCTACCTGCGCTGGCGCCTGATCAGCGCCTACGCGCCCCTGCTGAGCAAGGCGTTCGTCGACGAGAGCTTCGGCTTCTACTCGACCACGCTCAACGGCGTGCCGGAGAACCGCCCCCGCTGGAAGCGTGGTGTGGCGCTCGTCGAGAACGGCCTGGGTGAGGCTGTGGGCCGCGCCTACGTCGCCAAGCACTTCACGCCCGAGAACAAGGCGCGCGTGGAGCAGCTGGTTCAGAACCTGCTCAAGGCCTACGACGAGGAGATCGGCACGCTCTCTTGGATGAGCCCCGAGACGCAGGCCGCGGCCAAGCGCAAGCTCGCCAAGTTCACGCCCAAGATCGGCTACCCGAACAAGTGGCGCGACTATTCCTCGCTGGAGATCAAGCCCGACGACCTGGTCGGCAACGCCATCCGCGGCTCCATCTTCGACTACGACCGCGAGGTCGCCAAGTTCGGCAAGCCGATCGATCGCGAGGAGTGGGGCATGACCCCGCAGACGGTCAACGCCTACTACAACCCCGAGATGAACGAGATCGTCTTCCCGGCCGCCATCCTCCAGCCGCCCTTCTTCGACCCGGCCGCGGACGACGCCGTGAACTACGGCGGCATCGGCGCGGTGATCGGCCACGAGATCAGCCACGGCTTTGACGACCAGGGCTCCAAGTACGACGGCGACGGCAACCTGAACCAGTGGTGGACCGACGCCGACCAGGCCAAGTTCGAGGCCCTCGGCAACGCGCTCGCCGCCCAGTACGAGGCCTACGAGCCCGTCGCCGGCAACCACCTCGACGGCCACTTCACGCTGGGCGAGAACATCGCGGACCTGGGCGGCCTGACCATCGCGCACAAGGCCTACCAGCTGTCGCTCGGCGGCAAGCCCGCGCCGGAGATCGACGGCCTGACCGGCGACCAGCGCTTCTTCATGGGCTGGGCCCAGGTGTGGCGTCGCAACTACCGCGACGAGAACCTGCTCACGCGCATCAAGTCCGACCCGCACTCGCCCAGCGAGTTCCGCGCGAACGGCACCGCGGTGAACGTGCCCGCGTTCTACGAGGCGTTCGGCATCACGGACAAGGACAAGCTGTACCGTACGCCCGAGCAGCGCATCGCGATCTGGTAGGTCGCCCGGGAATTGACGCGCTCCCCCTTCCCGCCTGGACGCTGCGGCAGATACGCTGCGGGTGCAGGCGGGGGTCGGGCACATGCTGAGCGCGAAGCGTCGGTCGTCGTCAGGTGGAGCGACGACCGGGTCTGCCGCGGGGTCCTCGATGGGCTCGCCCGGGAACAACGCGCTGAACACCGCGTCGCGCCTGCCGACGGACGGCAGCGAGTCCGACGAGGCGCTGCAGTCGCTGATGTCGCTGCCTGAGGACGCGCCCGCGTTGGCGGGCCCGGACACCGAGGACCGCGCGCTGGCGCTGGCCCGCTCGTCGCGGTCCGAGGAGCTGATCCGCCACTGCACGACGCCGGGTGAGGGCACCGCGGCGATGGCGGCGATGATGCGCAGGCTGCAGTCCGCGCCCAGCGCCGAGGACGCCCGCGCCGACCTCGAGGCGCTGGCCGCGCTGCGCGGCGACCCCGACACGACCGAGATCACCGAGCAGTACGATCGGTTCCTGCGCATGCGCTCCGCCGACCTGCTGCGCGACGGCGAGTTTGAGGCGCTGGACGAGGAGAACCACCCCACGTTCATGGCCTCGCCCGAGCAGCTGGCCTACGGCCGGATGGTCGGCGACGTGCTGGGCATGGACCCGGTGCTGGCGTCGCTGCTCAACCCCACCGGCGGCTTGGTGGGCGCCGGCAACATGGCGGTGGAGCGGCCGAGGGACAGCACGATCGGCACGCACGGCATCGTGCACGACGCCATGGGCTACCTGACCAACCACGGCTACGGCGGCCCCGGCTACGACTACCTTGGCGACGACGCCATGGGGCCCATCCTGGGCGCGGGCAACCCGCTGACGGGGCAGGAGTCGGGGAGCGGCTTCTGGGGCGATTACGACGGGCAGTCCGGCGCGGCGCAGGGCGGCGGCGCGGCGGCAGGCATCGGCGTGGAGTACGCCGAGGCGGGCGCGCGCTGGATGGGCGATCGCGTGGGCGAGGGCGTCGCGCTGGCGGAGCGGGGCGCGGGCGCGGTGCGTGACGGCGTGACCCACGTGGCGCAGACCGGCACCAGGGCGGCGGGCCACGCGGTGGCGGCGGGCCGTGACCTGGCCGGTGAGGCCGCAGGTGACGCGCGTCGGATCGGCGGCCGCGCGCTGGAGATCGGCGGGTCGGTCGCGGGCGGCGTGGTCGATGATGTGTCGACGATCGGCCACCACGCGGTCGACGCGGCCAGCAGCCTGGGCGGTCAGGCGCTCGACACCGGCGGCGCGCTGCTCGGCAACGCGGCGCACTCGGTGGCGGGCGTGGGTTCGCAGGCGTTGGGCGCGGCGGGGGACCTGGCCCACAACACCTGGGACTCCGCGGGCAACGTGGCGAACCAGGGCATGGCGGCCGCGGGCACGGCCGCCGATCAGGCGCTCGAAGGCGACTACGGCGGCGCGGCCTCGACCGCCTGGGACGGCTGGGTGGGCGCGGTGCACGGCGCCCGCGACACCGCGTTCGGCGCCGCCAGCGGCGCGATGGGCATCGCCAGCGACGCCGCGCACGGGCTGGTCGCCGCGGACCGCGAGCTGATCCACGGCGCCGCGGACGCGGCGTGGGACCTGGGCGGTCAGGCTGTCGACGCGGGCTCCGGCCTGCTCAACGAGGCCTGGGACGCCGACAAGCGCCTGGTTCGCGGCGCGGTCGCAGGCGCGCAGGAGGTCGGCGGCGCCGCCTTGGACGCGGGTGGGCAGCTGCTCGACCACGCCGGCGAGGCCGCGCACGGCGTGGCGAACGACGTCGCGCAGGGGTTCGGCTTCCCGGACGTAGAGTCGGCGGGGTCGTGGGCGGCGGAGCAGGCGGCGAACGTGTTCGGCGGCGGGGACGAGGACGAGGAGTAGCGGGCGATCGTCCGGCCATCCCAGAACAAGGTCCCCACCGCGATCGCCAGGCGTCGCGTCGTCAGGCTCATGGGGAAGAGCCGGAGCGCCAGCCCCACGCCCACGTCGCCGCCGACAACATCCCCGTGACCTTGTCCCACGCGTACGCGTGCACGCCCACACCCGTTCGAGAGGCCGTTGCGCCACACGCGCCGACGTGACCTCGGGGATGAGGATACCTGCCCAACCGAGGCGCCGTCCCACCATGGCACGATTGAAGCGAAAGCCGGGACGCGTCCCGCCCAAGGGATCGGCCGATCCGGCGAGCGTGTCGAGCACGCCCGAGTCGCGCGCCGACCTCGCGACCACGCACCGCCAAGGCGCGAGGGTCGACCGGCTCTCGGTCGGGCTGCTGCTCGCCGCAGGCGTGCTCACCGCCGGCACCGCGCGACAGGGCTTGGGCTGGACGGGAGACGCGCTCGCCCTCTGGTCGTTCCTGGCGATGGCGATCGGCCTGGCGCTGTGGATGGGCGTCTACCTCGTGGCCGAGACCACCAAGAAGCCGCTCCCCGATAGGGCGCACCTCCGGCGGTCGATCCGCCGCCACTCGGCCATGTTCGGCGCCACCACGGCGCTCGCCGCGTGCGCCCTGCTGTACGGGCTAGACGGCGTCGGCCTGCTACGTGTAGCGCTCAGCGCCGCGTTCCCGACCCTGCGCGCAGACGTCGTGCCACGCGTCGCCGCGACGGCCGTCTGGGTGGGTAGCGGGATCGCGGGGGGGCTGATGTACCTCGGCGCGCGTCGATGGATGCGGGAGCAGCTGGCGAAGCGGTGAGGTCGTCGTGCGGGTCCGTGGTCGTCGCCCGCGCCCCGAAGCTCCCGAACGCAGGCTCCTCGCGGCCCGCGCTCACTCGACGGCAACCCACCCGATGGGCCCGAGGTCGACCACCTCGTGTCCGACCGTCACGGTCTTTGTGGTCTTCCGACCGTCCCGCGCGGACACCTCGAAAGTCCACTCGCCGGGCTCCAGGTGGTCGAGCGCGAACGTGCCGGTCACATCGCACGTGGTCTTGCGCTGTGCGCTGACGGCCCCGTATCCGAGGGCAAAACTAAGCAACCCGCGGTCGTACTTGCGTTTACCCTGGACCCCGCAGGGATGGGTCGGCACGACCTGGCCGCGCACCCCACCGCGCACCGCGCGAACGTCGAGCGTGACCCGGGTCGCGTCATCCGCGAACGGGATGGTCCTGCCGCCAGCGTCAAGCGCCGCGCCGTGCTTGGGACACACACACATCAGGCGACCCTCACGGGCCATTCCCTCGACCGGTCCGCTCGGCCAGACGTCGGGCGTCCGCGAACAGCGCGGAAAGGACCAAGGGAGGCTCTCGAGCACGCCGACGACGCCGCATCGGACACCCGCACCCACACAGGCCGACGCGTCCAGCCCCTCGCACACCAGCTCGACGCGGCGGAAATCGGGCACGACGACGGAGACCTGCAGCTCACCGTCGATCTCGGTCCACGTGCCCAGGCCAAACTCCATGGTCTTCGACGACGGAGCGCCGCCATTCGCACGCGCACCCATCTCGATACGGGAACTCGCGAGCGAGACTCCAGACGCGGATTCGACGAGGATGACGGCGTCCGGCCGACCCTTCGTCAGGTGAGCCACGGCGCGACCCGCGTCATTCGTATGGGTGATCCCACCACCGGCCGCGGAGACAGTACGCCCAGCCAGAGGCCGCGACTGGCTGTCGGTCACGACCACGTGGACGGCCCGACTTGGCGTCAGATCCACCTGCACCGGGCCGGCGCTCGACGACAGATCGGCTTGGTCCGCCTCCCAGACGCCTGCCGACCCAGACACGCGGATGCGACGCCATGCACAGGGCACGCGCACCGTCGCGGAATGGCTTGCGTCCACGACCGCGTAGGGCGTCGACTCGTTGTCACGCGCGATGGACACGGTACCGCTTGCCGCTTCGTCTCCGCGCCGAAACGCAAACTCCACGTCACACGGTCGCTCTGCTGCAAAGTCGACCGTCGCCTCGCCGTCGCTCTCCGAGCCGACCACAAAACCACCGGGCTTCGTGATCCACGCGAGCACGGTGACCTCGGACCCGCGCCGAACGGACACCTCGTACGACCCGTCCGCGCCCGTCCGTCCGATCACGGTCCACCCGCCCGCCGGGAGTTGGCGCACGCCGATCGGCAGCCCCGCAGCGTCCGAGCCATCGGGAAAGACGACGCCCCCGGTCACCCGGACGGTCCCGGCGCGGATGGGTACGACCGCGGCAGGGTCGGCCTCCTCGCGCAGCTCCACCGAGGCGCACGCGGCGCAGCCCACGAGCAGACCCACCAGCAGGATCGTCGGGTGCTTCACCAGCGCCCCCCGCGATCTCGTAGCGCGACGGGACCAGGACGGCCCTCGCACGGGACGCAGGCCGCGTCGATCCGGCTGGAGGATCGGCTCGGAGCACAGGCATTTCGAGCTCCTACCCCCCCTTTCTGCCCTGGCTGCGACGGCCGTATGCGTCAGGTCCTTCCGACCGGGTGCCGCTGGTGCTGGCGGCGAGCGGCGACGTGCTGCGCTGGCTGGACGACGAGCGGGCTGGCCAGGGCGGCCTGGTTCTGCTCGGGGCGCGGGCGCGCGGAGACCCTCAGGCGACGTCTTCGGTTCGGTGACGAAGGGGGACGGGGGAGGACCTCGACGGGCGGCTGCGGCGGGGTGCCCGCGAAGGCGGAGGTACGCGCGACATTGGTCCTGCCTGTGCCCTCACGGGCGCACAAACTCCGTCTCCACCCACAGCGCCCGGTCGAAGGTCGCGGTCGCGCTGCAGCCCACGGCGGCGACCTGCTCGGCGATCAGGAAGTCGGAGAACCCACCCTTGGACGTACGATAGCGGACGAGGGCGCGGCTGACTTCGTCCGGCGCGCGGACCGTGACGCCCGGTGTGCGGAGCAGAGATGTGATGGCGTCCGCGATCTCGGCTCTAGGTAGGCCGTAGGTTCGGTCGAGCACCCACGCCAGCTCCGCGAGCACGACGTCGGCGATGAACACCGACTCGCCGGCATGCAGCGCCGAGTTGATCCACCGCTCGGCGGCGAGCGCTTGTGCCGGGTCGTCGTCGGTCAGCAGGCGAACGAGCACGTGGGTGTCGACGCCCTTCATGACCGAGTCGCTCCGTCTGCGATGCCCTCCTCCATCTCGGCGATCGTCGCCCGGTGCTTGCCGCGCAGCAGGCCGCGAAGCGCCCCGACTCCCGCTCGGATCGGGGTGATCTCGGCGACGCCGTCTGGGCGTGCGCGGAACGAGACCCGAACACCGGTGTCCAGGCCGAGCGCGTCCCGAACGTCCTTGGGGATGGTGACTCGTCCATTGCGGGCCATGGTCGCGTCCGACATCGGCCCTCCCTACGACCACGTAAGCGAAGGTTCGCGAGTGACAAGTCGCTCAACCGCCGCAGGCTGAGCGCGACGGACCCGTCGTGGGGTTCGGGCCGAATCGCCGTCGCGGGTCGCCCGGCACGGCGCTATCCTCCGAACGGGGTCAGGGGCGTCATGCGCGTGCTGAGAACGATCTGCGCGGCGCTGCTCCTCACCGGGTGCGGGTCTCCGGCGGACGGTGCGAAGTCCGACACCGACCTGACCGCGGCCGATACCGACCGACCGACCGACTCCGACGTCGCGGTCGACACCGACGCCGCCGACACCGACACCGACACGGATCTCGTCGACACCGACGTGGGCGACTCGGCCGCCGACACCGGACCGCACACCGGCGACCCGGCGGTCGACACCGCCACGCCGCTCGCAGACGCGGTCGACGGCCCGTTCCACGGCCCTTGGGTCACGCGGAGCGGCACGCGGCTCAAGGTGGTGTATGCCACGCTCGCGGGGACGTCCCAGGAGGTGTTCTCGCACCTCCACGACACGCGGTTGGACATCGACTGCGCGTTCGCCGTGGCGGCCGATGGTCGCTTGCGTTGCGTGCCGTGGCCCGCGGGCGCGCCCGATGTCTACACCGCAGGTTGCACACGTCGGGGCGTGGTGACCCCCAAGACCTGCACGCTGACCCGTGCGGTCTGGGTGCCGACGCCGGCGGTTGCGTGCGGGAAGTCCGGTGGAAAGGTGATCTCGTTGATCCCTGACCCGTCCGTCACCACCGTCGACGAGGTCGGGTTCAGCTCGTGCGATGCGGTGCCGCTGCCCGACGGCGCGGTGTTCTCCGAACCGGCGCGCTGGCCGACCCCGCCCTGGCACTTCGCGCGCGGGATCGCCCGCGTGGTCCACACCGGCGGCGACGTGGACGTGGTGGTCGTCCGCAGCGCCGACGGCGCGGTCCACCCGATCGGCCTGTACGACCCCGCGCGCGACGCGCCGTGCGCGCCCGTGTCCGTGCTCGGCGACGCCCCGGATGAGGCGTGGTGCGTGCCCGCCACCGACGTGTCGCTGCGCAGCATCTACGACTGGGTCGGCTACAGCGACCCGACCTGCGCCACCGAGTCCGCCGTGGACTTCAACGAGTGCGACGACGAGGCGCTCGACGTGGGGCTCGACCCGACCGGGCCGCCGTTCTACCCGTGGCAGCTCACGTCGGTGCGGCGGTTCGAAGCCGTGCGCGCGATGGGCGCGCTCGTCCCGCACGGGTACGCGTGGCTCGCGACTTCGCTCAACCCGGCTGACGTCGTGTGTTCGGAATTCGATTTTGGGACGGGGACTTTCCAGAACTCCCCCAAGCGGGCGCTGCTCGACGTCCTGGCCCCGGGTGCGGTGCCCCCGCTGCGACGGACCTCGCTCAACCCGGGCGCGCCGGGCGTGTTCGCGTGGGTCGACTCGAACGGGCTCCCGCTGCTGCCGGTGGGCCTGACCCCCTTCGCGGACGCCGCCGGTGTCCCATGCGCGCCTGTGTGGGACGCGAGCCAGACCACCGTCCGCTGCGTATCGAGCACAGGGGCCATCCTGGAAGCGGAGCCGGTGTTCGCCGACGCGGCCTGCACGGAGCAGGTCGTGGTGGCCCGCGCCGACGCGGCGCCTGGGCACACGTCGCTGGACTCGTCCATGGCGAGCGACGCCTGCTTTGGCGGCTGGGTCGGGGGCGTGCGCATGGATGTGCACCCCTTGGTCCTCGGCGAGCGCGTGCACGTGGCCGTGCCCTACCAGCTGCAGACCTTTGGGGGTGGGTTGGTGGCCTGCAACCCTGTGTCGATCGGCATGACCGGCGCGTACGAGGATCCCGACCCCGCGTTCTTTCGGGTGAGCGTCGACCCGCGGCCGGTGACCGATTGGCCGGAGCTTGGCCTTCGGTGACGCCGGCGTCGTCTTGGCGTCCACGGACTCGTGACGTGACGCCTGGGCGAACGGACGCCGCCGCCCGCCCCACGCGGAAGTCCACGCCCGAGTCTGCACGCGGGGGTGCGGGTGGCCGCGCAGGACCGAGACGGCCTGGAGAAGATTTGCCGGTACGTACTGCGTCCCGCCGTGGCGCTGTCTCGGCTGTACGCGCTCCCTGACGACCGCGTCCAACTGAGACTCCGGCACGCTTGGGACGATGGGACGGAGGCGGTGGAGTTCAGCGCGTTGGAGTTCGTGGGGCGCCTGGCCGCGCAGGTGCCGCCGAAGGGGCAGCACTTGGTCCTTCCGACCGGATCCGCTACCACGGCGTGTTCGGGCCGGCGTCGAAGCTGCGGTCGTCGATCGTGCCCGTGCTCCGTCGTCGCGCGGACATACCTGAGGTGTACGTGGACCGCCTGCGGCGGCGCTGGATCGCCTGGGGTGAGCTGATCCTGCGGGTGCTCTTCCAGCCGGCTTCAAACAAGACCCGCAGACCTGCCCCGGCTGCGGCGGCCGGGTGCGCCAGGTCCTTCCGACCGGGTGGCGTTGGTTCTCGCGGCGAGCGGCGACGTGCTGCGCTGGCTGGACGACGAGCGCGCTGGGCAGGGCGGCCTGGTTCTGCTCGGGGCTAGGATGAGCGGTTACGTTGGCGCGAAGGCGGGGGTGGCCGTCCCGCGGGCTTGGGCAGGGCTGAGGACTTCGCGTCCGGACATGGGCGCTCCGTGAGCGAGGAAGGCCTATGACACGCGGCGCTGGGCTGCCGAGTCGCCGTCCGTCGGGAGCCGCCGTCAGGCCCTCATCACGCGTCAGACGGGCGTCCCGGTCAGTCCCCCCACCAGAGCCGAGGATGAACGCGCAGCGGCGTGCCGTTGATCACGACCGAGTACACCGTGCTCGTCGGCCGGCTAGAGTAGGCAAAGGCGCCGTACTCCACGCACCCCTGCGGCGGTGGGCCGGAGGTTGCGTAGAACGAGTGGCTGCCGGCACCGAAGGACACCTTGGTGACCTCCACGATCGGCGTCGAGGTCAGACGCTGGGGCGCGTCGCCAAACTGCACCGGCGCGTCGCTGTAGGCGCAGAGGAGGAGGCGCACCGAGGCTCCGTTCGGGTTGCGGCGCGAGACACTCGCAGGCACGACGTCGCCGGCTGGGCTCAGCACGGAGAAGATCGCGGGCTCCTCGATGAGGTGTGCCCCGCCGGCCGGGACATTCTCCACGGTCTGTATGTAGCCGCTTGGCCAGGTCCAACGCACCGTCGCGTGCGTGTGCTCACCGAGGCCGACGCACACTTGTGGAGTCCCAGTCTGCACGTTCGGCCCGCTGGACCCACCGACCTGAAAATGCTGGATGTGGCCATCCGACGTCTCCACCTCGACGAAGGACCCGACGCCCAACGCGTTGCTCGTGTTGCCGTGGCCGCGCAGGCAGAACCTGTGGCCCAGCTCGGTGTCATTCCTGTATAGGAGCGGCTCCCCGTCCGTCACCGGGCTGAACAGGAAGTCCACATCCCCGTCCTCATCCACGTCGTCGAACACCGTCCCATTCGCGTTCATGATCGGCGGCTTGTTGCCCAAGATGTGATCGAGCCCGACGTAGGCGAGGTCCGGGAAGCCACCAGGGCCCGGCACGCCTGGGTTCCACCACACACCCACGGGCTGTCTGCCAATACACGTGGCCTGCAGCGCGCACGCGGCAGGATCTGAGTGGTCCACGGCGTCCTCGCCGGAGGCGGCCACGATGTCCACGTGGCCGTCGCTGTCGATGTCGACGCCCTCTACGGCCCACGGGATGATGTGCCGTGCCACGTCGATCGCGTCAGGCCGCTCCGCCGCGTACAGCTGCGAGACGTTGTACGGCTGTGCGTCGAAGAAGTCCTGGTAGGCGAGGATGGAGAACACCGCCTCGTTGTCGGTGGAGACCAGGAGCTCCGGGTTTCCGTCTCCGTTCAGATCCGCGGTCGCCATGCCCATCGGGGTGTCCAGCGCAGCCGCGCCGATGTCACAGGCCGCGAACGTCGGGTATCCGTCACTGTTGAGCACCGGATCTCCGCTCACGTCGTGCTTCTGCGCTTGGCAGTGGCCCAGCTCGTCACCAGGCGTGATCCGGATCTGCAGACCGCCCGGCTTCTGCCACAGCGTGCCGACCCCGGACCCGACGTTGCGCACCGCGCAGGGTTCGTAGAGCGCCTGGAATTGCCAAGTGTCGTCGCCCGCTTGCACGAGCGTGCTCATGGGGCCGAACTCGGCGGGGCGGCCATCCACCCTCCCGAGCCACTCGACGTCTATCAGGCCATCGTTGTCCACATCCGAGAGACCAAACGACGTAGGACCTGAGCTCAGCGCTCCGTCCGGCGCGTTCGCGGCGAAGTCCGGCAGCGCGACCAGCCTACCTTGGTCGGCGTCGTACCGGAGGAAATAGTCGGGGGGCTCCGTGCCGCTTGAGTTGCGGATGTCCTTCAAGACCTCGGACTGGCCGTCATCATCAAGGTCAACGACCATGAGGCCATGCAGCTGACGGTGGAGCTGCGTCGGCAGGATCAGGCCCAGCGACACAAAGTCGTCTGGCAGGTTCGGCTGATCCACGACGGTGCCCGTCGCAGGGTCGTAGGCCAGCACGAGGCCGCGCTGCTCTGCGGTGCCGTCATGGTCCACGTCACACATCGCGTCGACGAGCAGCGTGTACCAAGGATCATCCGCGCCAGCGACGTGTCGCCCACCCGCAAAGGGATGATAGTAGGTCGCTCGCGTGGAGCCATCGCCCGCGAGATCACCGAACCAAGAGGCGTTGCAGCCACGCGCGGCGAAGATGTCGGAGATGAGCTCTGTCCAGACAAGGTGCGGGACCGGATCTGGCGGGGAGTCGGTGTCCTGCGCCGGAAGAACGCCTTCGTCCGTGTCCGCAGCGCCCACCACGTCCGTGTCCGTGACAGTCGGCGCATCGTCGGTGCTGTGTGACGGATTCCGGTCGTGCGGGGGAGTGACGCAGCCGTTCAGCGTGCCCACGAGCACGAGGAGAGCCCACGCGCCGGCCCCCACAGACGCCAAGGCCGCTCCAACTCCCGCTGAAGGGTCAGGTTCGCCGAGGCGACCCGCGTGACCATCCTTCCTGGAACGGCGCATCCACAACGCATCACCCTCACCCGCCCAGACTATCAGAAGGCGCTTTCGACGACTACAAGATTGTGGTGGCCTCGGACGGTGGACACGCGGCATGGCACCGTCGGCTAGACCGCAGACGCGGACACGGGGGGATGCCGCGACGCGAATGAGGTGAGATCGCACCTTGCCCGGAGTCCGCCGTGTTCCGCTTCGACAACACCTTTGCGCGCGATTCCGAGGGCGCCTTCGAGCGAACCGCCCCCGCCACGCCCCCGGACCCCAAGCTGGTCGTGCTGAACGAGCCGCTCGCCCTAGTACCGCGTCACAGGGAATCCGTTCGCTCCGGCAGCGGCGGAATCTGATCGGCCGGAAGCAGAACCTTCAAGCTCCGCGCGGCCCGTGGCGTCCGGCTCTGCAGTCCGCGACGCTCCAACTCGATCACCATGTTGTGCGCCGTCGGCGGCGTGACGTCGAAGAACCGCTGGATGTCAGTCTCCGCTGGCGGCAGGCGCGTTCACGCGCGTATAGCAGTGGATGAACGACAGGTAGTCGCCTTGCCGCTCGGTGTACCGGCTGTCTGGCATCTCGGGCTCGACCTCGAACGACAGCGGATCGTCGCTGAGTGATCCGGCGCCTCCACGCTGGAGGCGCGATGAACATACGCTACGCGGTCGGTCTGATGGAAGAGGAGCGCGCGCAGCTCGACGCGCTCACGCGCAAGGGAACCCTGGCGGCTCGCAAGGCCAAGCGGGCCCAGATCCTCCTTGAGCACGCATCGGCCCGCCGCGCTGTACAAGGCGTTTCCGCCGGAGGAGGCTAGGCGCATCCTGCGGAAGCTGGAGTTCCACTACACGCCGAAGCACGCGAGCTGGCTGAACATGGTGGAGATCGAGATCGGCGTGATGAACCGGCAGTGCCTCGACCGGCGCATCCCGGACAACGCGACGCTGGCCATCGAGCTCGCGGCGTGGGAACTGAGGCGCAACGACGAGGGCGGCACGATCGACTGGATGTGCGACGTGGACAAGGCGCGAACGAAGCGCGCGCCTACCCCAACCGGTCAAGTCCCCTGTGACGCAGTACGAGTGCCTGAACCAGTCGCCCCCCCCCCGGAGCCCCAATGCCCCGCCTCCCCGCGAACCAGCCCTGCCCGTGCGGCTCCGGACGCCGCGCCAAGGGCTGCTGCGGGCCCGTCTTGGCGGGCGACCCCGCGCCCACGCCCGAGGCCTTGATGCGCTCGCGCTTCACGGCCTACGCCACGGGCGCGGTCGGCCACCTGATGCGCACCTGCGCGCCGGAGGGCCCGCACTTCTCGGCCGACGCGGCGTCCTGGCGCGCCGACCTGACGGCGTGGTGTGACGCGGTGACCTTTGACGGCCTAGCGGTGCTCGCGTCGAGCGAGGACGGCGAGCGCGGCACGGTGACCTTCCACGCGCGCCTGCACCGCGGGACCGAGGACCTGTCGTTCGGCGAGACCAGCCGGTTCGTGAAGCGCGACGGTCGCTGGCTCTACGTGGACGGCGACGTCACGCCTGGGGGTGCGCCGTGATCGCCTTGGCGCTGTCGTGGTGCGCGGTCGTGGGCCTGCTGGGCCTGGGCACGCTGTCGCTGCCGTTCCCGGCGCTGCTGTCGCGTGCGTACGGCGTCGCGGCGGAGGATCCGGTCGCGCTCCTCTACGTGCAGGCGACGGGCGCGCGAGACCTGGTGCTGGGCTTGGTGCTCGCGTGGGCGCTGGCGAGCGGTCAGACGGCGGCCGCGGGCGCGGTGATGCTGTCGCTCGCGCTGCTGGCGGCGATCGACCTGACCCTGGCGTCGCGGCGGGGCGCGCCGCTGCCGGCGCGGCTGTTTCACGCGGGCGGCGGGGTGGTGTTGGCGGTGCTGGGGGTGTGGGCGTTGAGGGCGTAGCGCCGACGGTCGACGCGCGGCGACACATGCCAGATTCGGGTACACTGGACTCGAAGTCGTCGGTGCGCGCGGGACGTGCCGGCCTCAGGAGGCCCCCAATGCGTCAGGTCCTCGTCGCCGCGCTCCTCGTCGTGTCCGGCTGCGGGACGGTCCACCCAGACGACGCGCCCGACGACCAAGCGCTGCCCGAGGACACCGGGGCGCCGCAGGCGTCGGACTCAGACAGCGACGCCGGCGTCGACACCGACGTGGCCGCGCTGGACACGGACGACTCGGCGGTGCGGGACACGGCGTGCGCGGTGCTGCGGAGCTGGGAGGTGCTCATCGAGGACCCCGCTCATGGCTGCATGCGGCGGACGTCGCGCCTGTTCTGCATGGACGGCTGGTGGGTGTGGGGCGACACCTGGACCCGCGGCGACACCGACATGTTCTGCGAGGACGTGCAGTCCGTCGGGGCGCTCGCGGACGGCGCGTGCGTCGCGTTCGGCGAGTGGTGCGGGCGCACCGGGCACCCGCCGGACGCGGCGATCCTCGACTGCGCCACCAACCCGATCTGCTGCGACGACACGCGGAATCTCCCGGAGTGTCCGTAGCGCTGTCGTCCACGCGGGCGAGGTGCGGCGCTGCTGCGACGGACGGACCTGACCGTGCCGCCACCCACCAGACCGCCGTGGATGTTCGACGAGGGGCCGACCTGGCCGACGTCGTCACCGTCGCCGGATGCGCGGGTCCGGCGACGGCGCGCACGGCGAGGTGACGCCACAGATCACCACTTGCTGCTCCACCGCGACCGACCGCAGGAACGCTCGCGCAGTCGCGGAGTCGAGCCGCGCCTCCTTCGCGATGCATGCGTTCGAGACGCCCTGCGAGTGCACCCCGACGACGCGCAGGCCGTGGGCGGCCGGGGCCAGCGCGGGTCCGCCGGAGTCGCCGTAGCACAAGCCCGGTCCCTCCCAGACGGGCGCTGACGGGTCGCCGGTATCGAAGAAGTGATCCCCGACGCTCAGCACCTCGCTGTTCGCGATGCGCAGCTCGCCGCCTTCGCGTCCCGGCGAGCAGCACCCGAATCCCAACAACGTGACCGCGTCGCCGACCCGTAGGACCTCCACGCCGTCGGTCACCGGGATCGGGGTCACGCCGGCGGGAGCAAGTTCGAGCACACCCACCGCCAGATCGAGGCCGTCGAGGAACGGGTCTGCGTAGTCGGGGCTCACGATCATCCGGGCTCGGATCCGGACACCGCGAAACTCGACCTCGGTGGGATGCGACGGATCGGCCACACAATGCGCGGCAGTGAGCACCACGCGCGGACCGACAAGGACCGCCGAGCAGTGCTGCTCGTCCCGGGTGTGGAGCCGGGCGACCGCCCGCCAGTCCGCAGGTCGAGCGAGCTTGCCGCCGACGATCGCCCACGCCGTCGGCGGGATCGCGCAGGCCAGCCAGATCAGCATCGCCAGCGCGACACGAAGGTTGATCTGGACGCCACGAACCGTTGCTGCCGCCGCCAACCTTCGGCCGAGGCCGCTCCACAGCCCGTGCCTGTCGTCGTCCGTGTGGAGCATCGGCATCCCAAGTTCCTCGACCGCTGGGGCGAGGACTACCCCGCTTCGCTTCCGCGATCTCCAACAGGGCCCGCGGCGCTCCGCGCGGGCAGGGCACGACGACGCAAGCTTGAACACGCCCGAGCGCGTGGGTGTCAGTACGGGATCTTGTCCGCCTTCCCGATCCACGCCGCGAACGCCTGGTCCGCAGCCTCGCTCGGCGCGTGCTCCAGCGGCAGCGACCGCTCCGCCGGCGCCTTCGCCACCTCGTCGTAGAGGAACGCGTCGTCGAACCCCGCGGCGGCCGCCGTCGCGCGGGTGCTCGCGTAGACCACCCGGTCGACGCGCGCCCAGTAGGCGGCGGCCAGGCACATCGGGCAGGGCTCGCAGCTGGTGTAGAGCACGCAGCCCTGGAGCGTGAAGGTGCCGAGCGTGGCGCACGCGCGCCGGATCGCGGTGATCTCGGCGTGCGCGGTCGGGTCGTTCGTGGACGTGACGCAGTTGGCGCCCTCGGCGATCACCACGCCGTCGCGCACGATCACCGCGCCGAATGGGCCGCCCTCGCCCGCGTTCATCGCCGCCCAGGACAGGTCGATCGCCCGGTCCATCGGGGCGGACATCACAGGCCTACGTGGCGCGCGAGCACCGTGGCGCGGGCCTGCGCGACCGGGCGCACCACGATCTCGTCAATGCACACGTGCCACGGGCGGGTGGCGGCCCACACGATGCAGTCGGCGATGTCGGCGGCGACGAGCGGGGTCACGCCCTCGTACACCTTGGCGGCGCGCTCCTTGTCGCCCAGGCGCACCTCGCTGAACTCGGTCTCCACCATGCCGGGCGCCACGTCGGTCACGCGCACGGGCGTGCCGTTGAGCTCCAGGCGCAGCGTGTCGGAGACGGCGCGCGCGGCGTGCTTGGCGGCCGTGTAGCCGCCGCCGCCCGGGTAGGTCTCGCGCCCGGCGATCGACGTGACGTTCACGATGTGGCCGCGGCCCGCGTGCAGGTTGGGGAGCAGCGCGCGGGTCATGCGCATCAGGCCCAGCACGTTGGTCTCGAACATGCCGATCCACTTGGCGTCGATGGCGTCGGCCACCTTCTCGATGCCCAGCGCGCCGCCCGCGTTGTTCACCAGCAGGTGCAGCTCGGGCGGCACGACCGCGCAGAACGCGGCGATGGACTCTGGGTCGGTGACGTCGAGCGCGTGGGCCGTGCCGCCGATCTCCGCGACCAGGGCGTCCAGGCGCTCCGTGCGGCGCGCGCCGACGATCACGTGCCAGCCTGCGGCGGCCAGCTGTCGGGCCGTGGCCTCGCCAATTCCGCTGCTCGCGCCTGTGACCACGGCGACCTTGCGCTCCGACATCGGCTGCTCCTGTATGGTACGCGTGCGGTACCCCGTTCGGGTGGTCGCCCGCCATGTGGACCGTGCCCGCGGCGGCGGTGTGCGGAATGGTTCGTAGATGCCCGGCTATCCCGGCTTGCGGGTTGGACGACCCGTGTGTACCTCCGTCACCCGAATGACTGCCCTCTCCGAACCCATCGCTGCGCCCATCCCGGCGGCGCGGCCCCGCGACAACAAGTGGATCGTCGCGATCGCGGTCACGTTCGGCACGCTGATGGGCGCGATCGACTCGTCGATCGTGAACGTGGCGCTGCCGCACATCCGCGGCACGGTGGGCGCCACGGTCGAGCAGATCACGGCGATCTCGACGTCGTTCATCATCGCCAACGTGCTGGTGATGCCGCTGACGGGCTTCCTGGGGCGCATGTTCGGCCAGAAGCGCGTCTACATGGCCTGCCTCGCCATCTTCATCGCGGGCTCGGCGCTGTGTGGCACGGCGGGGTCGCTCGGCGCGCTGGTCTTCTGGCGCACCATCCAGGGCCTTGGCGCGGGCGCGCTGCAGCCCACCGAGCAAGCCATCCTGCGGCAGACCTTCACCAAGGACGAGCAGGGCACGGCGATGGCGCTGTTCGCCATGGCGGTCATGGTCGGCCCGGCCGTGGGGCCGACGCTCGGTGGCTACATCACGGACACCTACAGCTGGCCGTGGATCTTCTACATCAACCTGCCGGTGGGGCTGCTCGGCCTGTTCATGGTGTGGCGCTTTGTGCACGAGCCTGAGGACCTGGTGGCCGCCAACCGTGCCGCCGCCGCCACGCTGCGCGACCACATCGACTGGATGGGCATCGCGCTGCTGTGGGTGGGCCTGGGCACGCTGCAGTTCCTGCTGGAGGAGGGCTCGCGGTACGACTGGTTCGAGTCCGGCTGGATGCAGCTGTGCGCGGTGACGTCGTTCTTCTCGCTGACGTCGTTCGTGATCCACGAGCTGACCACCGAGTACCCGGTGGTGGACCTGCGCCTGTTCCGCGACGGCGCGTTCGCGTCGGCCACGCTGATCGGTGCGATGATGTTCGCGATGCTGATCGGCAGCATGTTCCTGTTGCCCGTCTTCATGCAGGAGCTGCTGGGCTACTCGGCCACGCAGTCCGGCCTGACCCTCATGCCGCGCACGCTGATGATGATGGCGGCCACGCCGATCGTCGGCAAGCTCTACAACCGCGTACACCCGGGCGTGCTGATCGCCGCGGGCGTGCTGCTGTTCTCGATCGGCAGCTACCAGATGAGCCACATCACGCTCCAGAGCGGGTCGCGTGATCTGATCTGGGCGCTGGGCACCACGGGCGTGGGCTTCTCGTGCCTGTTCGTGCCGCTCAACACGGCGGCGCTGGGCAGCATCCCGCGCGCCAAGCTGCAAGACGCCACCGGGCTGAACTCGCTCATGCGCCAGATCGGCGGGTCGATGGGCCTGACGATCTTCGCCACGCTGCTGACCCACTCGGCGGTGCAGGCGCGGGCCACGGTGGGCGCGCACCTGGTGTCCACGTCGCCCTTGGTGCACGGCCGTCTGGTGGGCCTGGAGGCCGCGATGATGGCGCGCGGCCAGGACGCCGCCACCGCGCACGTCATGGCGGTGGGCTCGCTCACCGGCAGCGTCGCCAAGCAGGCCATGGTGCTCGCGTTCGAGCACGTCTTCTTGATCCAGGGGGTCGCGTTCCTCGCGGTGCTCCCCCTGCTGTTCTTCCTGAAGGTCGACCGCACGGCAGCGCCCGTGGACGTCGACGCGCATTAGGAGCCCTTGATGGAACCGTCCGACACGCCGACCCCGCCCGCCGCGCCCTCGCGCGCGCGCCGTCCGTTCCTGATCCTGGGCGGCATCGCAGGCGTGGGCGCCGCCGCGTGGGTGTCTTGGTCGTTGTGGACCTGGAACGTGGTCGCCACGGACGACGCGCAGATCGAGGCCGAGGTGGTGGCGATCGCGCCGCGCGTGGGCGGGCACGTCCTGCACGTCACCGTGCACAACAACCAGGCGGTGCACGCGGGCGACGTGCTGATCGAGCTCGATCCAGTCGACCTGGCGGACAAGGCCGCGCAAGCCGCGGCGGATCTGGCGGCCGCGAACGCGGCGGCGGCAGCGGCGGACGCGCAGGTGGAGATCGTCACCGCGCAGAGCCGTGGCGGGCTGTCTACGGCCACCGCGCAGGTGTCGAGCTCCAACGCGTCGGTGAAGTCGGCGGCGGCGCAGGTGACGGTCGCTGAGGCCGCACTGCAGCGCGCGCAGATCGACGCGCGCAAGGCCGCGGCAGACTTTGAGCGCGTGTCCACCCTGCGCGACGGCGGCGGCGTCACCCCACGCGACGTCGACGCGGCGACCGCGGCGCGCGACGCGACGCAGGCGGCGGTGGCGCAAGCCACGGCGGGCCTGACGGTGGCGCAGCAGCAGCTGGCTGCGTCCAAGGACAAGGTGGCGGAGGCCGAGGGCCGCGCCGACCAGAGCGCGCCGGTGGACGCGGCGGTGGCGGTGGTGCGTGCGCAGGCCGACCTGGCGCACGCGCGCGCCAGGAGCGCCGAGGCGGCCGCGTCGCTCGCCGCGCGCCAGCTGGAGTACGCGACCGTGAAGGCGCCGTTCGACGGCACGGTGAGCGTGCTCAGCACGCAAGAGGGCCAGATCGTCGCGCCCGGTCAGCCGATCGGCGAGCTGGTGCCCAACGTGTCGTTTGTCGTCGCCAACTTCAAGGAGACCCAGGTGGGCGCGCTCAAGGCCGGTCAGCCTGCGGTGGTCACGGTCGACGCGTTCCCCGGTCACCCGCTGGTGGCCACGGTCGACAGCATCTCGGCGGCCACCGGCTCGCGCTTCTCGCTGCTCCCCGCGGACAACGCGTCAGGCAACTTCGTGAAGGTGGTGCAGCGCGTCGCGGTGAAGCTGGTGTGGACCACGCCCCCAGACGTGACAGTTCGTGCCGGGATGTCCGCGGAAGTGTCGGTCAACACACGCTAGTCCTGTGCGCTCGGGAGGGCACATGCGGCTGGTGGTGTTGGGCGCGTCGGGTGGTTGCGGCATGGAGCTGGTGGTGCAGGCCGCGGAGCGCGGCTGGGACGTCGTCGCCGTGACGCGGCCGTCGTCCAAGGTGTCGCTGCCCGCAGGCGTGACGCACCTGTCTGGCGACCTTTGCGACCCCGCGTTTCTGACGAGCGCGTTCGCGGGCGCGGACGCGGTGGCGTCGGCGCTGGGGCTGCGGCTGCCGGGCATCGCGCCGTGGGCCAAGGCTGAGGACCCCACGTTCCTGGCGCGGTCCACGCCGGCGATCGTGGGAGCGATGAAGGCCGCGGGCGTGAAGCGGGTGATCGCGGTGAGCGCGGGCGGCGTGGGCGACAGCGCCCCGAACGTGCCCGCGGTGTTCCGCGCGTTCATCGCGCTGTCGGCGCTGCGCTTCGCCTACGTCGAGCTCGACAAGATGGAGGCGGTCTACCGGGCGAGCGGGCTGGACGTCTGTATGGTTCGACCGGGCGGCCTGACCCACGGCCCGCGGACCGGTCGCGCGGCGGCGATGGACGCGATGCGTGGCCCCGCGAGCATCAGCCGCGCGGACGTGGCGTGCTGGATGTTGGACGAGCTGCGCGCCCCGGTGTTCTCAAAGGTGAGTACGCTGATCGGCGTGTGATTGAGGCTGTTCGAACCCGGCGCGTCCGTTGCATGTGATGGTGCGTGCTCCGGAGTCCTTCCATGCGCGCCCTCCTGCTGCTCCTCCCGCTGCTCGCCGCCTGCGACGACTTCGTCCTGCTCAACCCGGGCAGCACCGACACGTCTGCGCCGGCCGACGGCTGGTGCGGCGTGCAGCAGATCTTTCACGACGACTGCCT
>CAIOSP010000038.1 GCA_903861005.1 uncultured Pseudomonadota bacterium | reverse complement strand
GCCGCGGCCGGCGCGTCGTCGGTCGGTGCTGGCCCATCCTCAGGCTCATCTACGTAGGCCTCACGCCCCACGCCCCCCTTGGGGGCGTAGTCTTCAGGGAGATCGGACTCCTCGTCTCGATCACAGCCGCCCTCGGCCGGAGGAGGGAGCGCCGCCTGCGCCGCCTGCGCCGCCTGCGCCGCCTGCGCCGCCCGCTCGTAGCGATGCGCCTTCTGCGTCCACCACTGCCCGAAGCGGCTCTCCACGCCGCGCAGGTGCAGCGGGCACCATGGCGTGCGCTTGATCAGCGCCTCGATCTCGCCCTCGTCGACGACCTCGATGACACGGCCAACGTCGCCAAGCGCGCGGCGGAGCAGCGCCCGCTTCCCTGCCTTGCGCACGAACACGAGCTCCTCCGGCGCTTGCGCCGACTTAACGAAGGCAAGGATCACCGGCTTGCCGTCAAGCGTCCCACGCTGGAAGCGGACCACGCCGCAGAGCGCGCCCTGGTCGAGCTCAACCTGAATGTTCTTGTCTGCCCAACTGGGCGGATGGCCCGGCGCCCCGATGAGCGCCTGCGCATTCCTCTGGCTCCACTGGTCCACGCTCTCGTCACCCAACACGTCGCACCAGCCTACAAGCTGCGGCCTGCCCTGCGTCTCGGCGGCGCCGATCACGAGCACGCCGCCGTGCGTGTTGCGCATAGCGACGATCGCCCTCGCGACGTGCCAGCGATGCTGGCTGGCGGTCTCGTTCGGCGGGAGCGGCGTGGGCACGACCAGAGCCTTCAGCTCCAGCCATTCCGTCTCCCCGACCTTGCCCGACCACAGGAAGTCGAGGAGGGGCCGGACCTCATAGCCGCAGCGCGTGAGCATGCTCTCGGCGAGCCAGTGCCCGTCGCGGTCACCCTTCTGCATCTTCGCGTACGCGCGCCAGCACACCTCGTCCAGCTTGGCCCCGATTCGGCCGGCGAGCGCGCCAGCCCAAGCGGCCTGCGCCTCGGGCGTCCGCTTCGGCCACGCCCACCTCGCCACGTCGGCGAGCTTGGTCGCGTTCGCGGGCTCACGCAGCCAGCGCTTGAAGCCCTCGAGGCTGATCTTGCTCGTCGGGTCGAGGAACGAGGACAACGTCCCGAGCACCTCAAAGAGCTGCGGCGACATGTAGTCCGGGAGGCCCGCGAGTTGCTCGTGCGTGTAGGCCTGGAGGAGCGACGCCGCGGCGTGACGGTCGACGACGCGCTCGTTGTCGAGCGACAGGGCGGGATCCGTTACGGGGTCCGATAGCAGGGCCTTGGGGTGCTCGAAGGTGTAGGTGTCGTGCGTGCCCGTATTCGCGTAGCCGACCACCGTGGCCACGCCGTCCCCGCGGCGGCCCGCGCGGCCCGCGCGCTGCTGGTAGTTGTCGCGCCGCGGCGGCATGTTGCGGAGCGCGACGCCGGACAGGCTGCCGATGTCGATGCCGACCTCCATGGTTGTCGTCGACGAGAGGATGTCCACCGCCCCCCGCCGACGACCGCGGTGGTCCTGGCCCGCGTCGACGTCCTGGAAGAGGAGCTCGTGGAATTCCGCAGGCGAGAACGCCTCCCCCCGCGGCGCATCCCCGACCTGAGCGGTGTGCTCCGCCGCGACCGGGATGATGAGGCGATCACCGCGCAGCAACGCGTCGATGACGGGCTGCCGGTAGAAGCCCTTCCGTCGCATGAAGCGCCGCACGCGCGGGTCGGCGACCTTGACAGGCTCGCCGCGCGGGTCCAACGAGAGGTCGATGGCGTGGGCCTGATCCGGGCTCCCGCACTGCGGGCACGCGCCACCCTGCGACGGCGCGTGGGGCGACACCGTGCTGCATCGGTCGCACAGCGCCCACACCTCACCGGGGCTGCACGGGTCGGGGGCCCGGAGCGTCAGCTTCTCGCCGTCGAGCGACCCGTGG
>CAIOSP010000037.1 GCA_903861005.1 uncultured Pseudomonadota bacterium | reverse complement strand
CACGGACACGGACACGGACACGGACACGGACACGGACACGGACACGGACACGGACACGGACACGGACACGGACACGGACACGGACACGGACACGTCTGACACCGACGTCGAGGACACGGACGTGGTGGACACCGATCTTCCGGACACCGACGTCACGGACACCGACAGCGGCTGCGCGCCGGGCGACTTCACGTGCGCCGATGGCAGCTGCATCGCCGCGTCGTGGGAGTGCGACCTGTACGTCGACTGCGCAGACGGTTCTGACGAGTGGCCGTTGGATCTCGCGTGCAGCACATGCGATCCAAGCGACTTCACGTGCGCGGATGGCAGCTGCATCGCCGCGTCGTGGGAGTGCGACCTGTACGTCGACTGCGCGGACGGATCCGACGAGGCGCCCATCGACCCGAATTGCGGCGGGCCGTGAGCGTTGCCCCGTCGTCGTCGCGATGCGAAAGCGGGGAAGGTCGTCGTGCCAACGGGGCGGGTTCAAGCGGCCCGCACGCTCAAAACCGGTGCTTCGCCAGCAACGCGTTCGCCGTCGCCGGGTTGCGCTTGCACTCCAACAGCGCCTGCAGCATCCGCGGCGCGACGATCGTCGCGTCGGACTCGACCACGAAAATCGGCGTGTCCTCGGCCGAACACAGGCATTTCAGGCTCCTGCTCCAACCCCCAGAGCACGACCCCACGCGGTCCGATCCGCGCTCCGGATCTGCGGCGCCCAGTTCAAGACATCGCCGAGCGGCCCACGTCGCCCCGCGCCCACGCCCGGCACGCGGACGCCGAGCGCCGCGCGCGGCGCTCCGTCATGCGCAGCGCACCGGAGCGCTGCGTCGATGTCGCCCACAGCCCCTCACGCTCACAGCCTAGCCAAGAGGGTGCACGCGTCCACGAGCTCTTGCGCTCCATCGCGCAGCACCTCAAAAGCGCCCGACCACCACCAGCCCGCCGCCGTCCAGTCCGACCGACGGCACCACCGTGACGGGACGAAGCGCGCGCTCGTTGCGTGCGCCGACGCCCCAGAGGGAGGCGCCGGTGGCGAGAACGATCGCTGGGGGCAGGAACCCGGTGAAGCCCAGCGGGTGCGCAAGCAAGCAGGAGCCATTTGCCCCCCCATTCTTGGCGCAGTCGACACTGCTCGCGATGAACATCGCCCCGATCAACCCGGCCGCGCCAAGGCCTACGCCGGTGAGGACCTCGCCAGTCACCTTCGTACGACGCGCGCGCTGCGCGGGGGGCTCCGGCGGAGGCGTCTCGACGTGCACGACCGCCGAGTCGTCCGGCGCTGGCGGTTTCGCGAGGGCTTCAGTGGAGCGGATCATCGTCGTGACGACGAGCAGCGACGTGACGGACCGGACAAGCAGGCTTCGGCGGCGCACCGGAGATCTACCGATCTTCTGAAGGCTGTCGGAGCAAGAGTACACGGCGTTTTCGGTTGTCATATCCTCTCCTCTCTACCGGTCCTTGGCGTCGGGAGGGGTCGGTGTCACCGAGGACACACGGATTTCAAGATCCGCTCCCCGTACACAACGCGCACCTCGCGTCGTCCGCGTCCACGAACCACCGTGCGAACGGTCGGGTTGGCGACTGAAACGGGCGCGAACCACGCGCATCCCCGATCGCGCCGGCAGCACACGACCTGCTCGTCGACGGGGTCCCGCCGCCGACCGGGGGCCAGGGGATGGCGGGCGAGGCGATCAGGCCAGCTGGCGAGCTCTTGTTCTTCGACGCGACCGGCTGGTACATACACCCGTTGGGTGGAACCAACGGGTGGATCGCGCCGATGCCGGTCAGCGGTACCGGACACGGCCGCTTCGGCGCGAAGGGTGACAAGGTCTACTTCAACAAGGATCGCAGCCTGACCGAGCTCGATCTCGGGAGCGGCGCGACGCGATCGTTTCCGTTCCCAGATGGGTATGATTGGACGGTCGAGCAAGGCGGCGTGCTCTTCACGGACACAGCAGCGCCGGGCGTCCTGCAACGACTCGACCTAGCTACCGGCCAGGTCGTGGGCGTCGGCGCGCTCCCCGCGTTGGAGCCCTACATCGTGCCGTGAGCTCGTACGAAGTGCCCGCCGAAGCCTGAGCTATGGCCGGGCGCGGCCTAGAAGATCAGGAACGAGATCGTCGACGCCGGCTTGCACCAGTCGGTGACCGACCTCACCGCCGGATCGAACGTCCAGTCCACGTCGATGTCGGTCGTGCCGAGGGAAGGATCCGCGCAGGCCTCCGAACGCCACTCCACGCCCGCCACGTGCACCGAGCCGGTGAAGGGGCGGCGATCGTTGGTCCCGCCTCCCAACGTGCTCTGGGAGGCTCGCTCGACCATGACGGCGGGCGCGACCGGGCCCACGTCCGTGTCGCCATCCGCGCCCACGTCCACGGCGTGGGCGGTGTCCGATGCCGTGCTGCCACCCTCGCTGAGGAAGCTCACCGAAGCGGACAAGCCATGCCTCGCGATCTGGACGCCTACGAAGTCCGCCGTGCCACCGCACGCGTCCACCGGGTTCGCACCTTCGGGCACCGGGAACGCCGCGCGCACGATCCACCGGTCGTCAGACCCAATCCCTTCGACGGAGAGCGCCGCGCCAGGCGGCAGGTCTGGATCCCCCAGGCCGACGAAGCCCCACCCGCCAGAGAACCCGTCGACGGTCCCCTGATCGAACCCGGTGGTCGTGAAGGTGCCGTGCGGCGGCGAGCCCGTGCGCGCCACCATGGACAGCGTGACGCTCCCGCCTCCGTACACAACGTCCCTCTCCCCGAGCGTGCAGGTGCAGCCGGTCGACAGGATCCAGATGAACCCATGCAGTCTCATGGTCTCTCCACTCGAAGCTTCGAAGACAGAGAGGGCGCCGGAGTCCGGACCGTGCCCCGAAAGGGCGCCCTCGCCCACCCCGTATGGCTCTCGGGCTGGCACGCCGTATGCTCCCGACGACCGCCGGATGGGGGCGCCGCGCGACGTCCCACCGGAGGCCCGATGCGTGCCCGAATCTGGCTGGCGATCGAGGCCGCCCTGCTGTGCGGCTGCGTGGGACTGAGGGCCTGGCAAGACTCCCTCCCGACTTGTGTGCTCCGGGAGGCCGACGCGACGCTCGACCTCGCCGGAGGCTGCGTCGACGGGGTCTGCCTCGGCGATCCCTTCTCCTCCGCCGTCCAAGCGTGGGGCGCGCCGGGGTGCACCACGACTCCAGACACGATCAGCTGCAACTTCATGAACGGCGTGTTCGTCGACGTTGTCCGGCATGGCGCGCGAGACACCCCGGCAGACGACGACGCGGCCAGCTGCCTGATCGTCGCGGTGCCGTACCAAGGGGTCACGCCCGACGGCCTCGGGCCTGGAGAGTCGATCGCGTGCTTCATCGACGCCCTCGGTCAGCCGGACGCGCATGGCTACGACTGGGGCAACACCGCGACGTGGATGTCCCCCAACGTCGGTGTTCGAGACGCGCCGGCGCCGACGGCCGGCGACGGACTCGCCGACACGGTGGCGATGCCCGCGACGTGCCCATGAGCCGTGGTCCGGCGCACCTCATGGCGACAACCGTCCGTCCACCAGGTGGACCTGCCGCGTCGCCACGCGGGTCATCCGCGGATCATGCGTCGCGACGACGACCGCCGCTCCGCGTCGCGAGGCAAGCTCAGTCAGCGCGTGGGCGACCGCCGCGCCCGACGCCGAGTCGAGGCTGGCTGTCGGCTCGTCGGCGAGCACGAGCAGCGGTCGATGCACCAACGCACGCGCGACCGCGACGCGTTGCTCTTGCCCTCCGGACAGCTCCGACGGCCGTCGGTCGGCGAGCGCCAACATGCCGACCGCGTCAAGCGTCGCATCCACCGCCTGATCGACGTCCTTGAGCCCGGCGAGCACCGCCGCCATCGCGACGTTCTCGCGTGCGGTCAGCCCCTCGAGGAGGTTCGCGTGCTGGAACACGAACCCGATGGTGCGCGCGCGGTGTGATCGAAGCGCGGCCGCCGACAGCGTCGCGAGGTCGGCGCCTGCGGCCAGGACTCGTCCAGAGTCCACGCTGAGCAGGCCCGCCGCGACGCCCAGCAGCGTCGTCTTGCCCGACCCAGACGGCCCCGTCAGCAGGAGGACCTCGCCGGGGCTCACGTCCAGATCGACGCCCTGCAAGGCTGGGGTCGCGCGTGCCCCCGTCCCCCGCGTCTTCGACACCAAGATCATGGAGAGCGGGGTCATGAGCGGAAGGCCTCCATGGGATCGATCTGGCGAAGACGAAGCACGCTCACCGCGGTCGCGAGCACGCTCGCGATCAGGAACACGGCGAACATGCCGACCGTGTCCTGTCCGCTGAACGAGAGCGGAATGACCGGCACCCATCGATCGAGACCCCACGCGAGCGCGTACGCGGCGGCGACGCCGAGCACACAGCCCGAGGTCACCAGGACCACCCCGTGAAGGAGCAAGGCCAAAGCGATCCGCCACGACGACGCACCGAGCGCGAGCAGCACCGCCATGTCGGCGCGCCGGTCCTCGACGAGTCCGTGCACGATGAGGGCGACGAGGATGGCGGATGTCGCCGCGCCGAGCCCGAACGACAGCGCGAGGATCGGACGGAAGCCCTCCGCGGCCTCGTGCTGGTTGTTGGCGGTGAAGTCCTCGCGGGTCCAGGCGCGAGTGGCGGGCACGTAGGCCTCAATCGCGTCCGCGACCCGGCGTGCGCTGACGCCCCGTTCGAGCGCGACGAGCAGGTACGAGGCGCGCCCCGCCGTGCCGTTCTGGGCGCCGATCGCATCAGGTGTCTGGAACACGAACTGGTTGACAAGCAGGTTGGTGCCTACGCTCAGGCCCACAACCTCAGCGCTCGTCCCGTTGACGAGGACCTCGTCGCCGACGCCCACTCCGAGTCGCCATGCGCCGACCCGATCCAGCGCGACCTCGCCCGCCCGGCTCGGCGCGCGGCCGGCTGCCCACGCCTTGGGCCCCCCCATGCCGCTCGCGACGTCGTAGCCGAGCCCGAGCATCGCGAGGTGCGTGTCGCCGTGCTCCACACGGGAGAACGCGCGGGCGAGCGGCGCCACCGACGCGACGCCATCCACGCTCGCGACCCGCGCGGAGATGTCCTCCGGAAGCAACGCGGTCGCGCGCAGCAGGCTCTCCGTGCCGACGGGCATGACCCACAGGTCCACCGCGGGCTGACCCGCGTAGCCTTCGATGGCGTCGTCCACGCCCCCACCCGCCCCGCGAAGCACGAGCACGAGCACGCAGATCACCGCGACGCCGAGCACCGCGACCGGGGCGCGCAGACCACGACCACGCAGCGCCTTGAACGCGAGCATCAGAGCACCCCCGCGAGCAGCCGTGCGAGGGTTCCGTCGCGGGCGAGCACGAGCAGGTCTGTCGTCGCCGCGATGCCCACGTGCAGCGCGAGCACACCGAGGATGGAGTTGGAGCGCAGCGCGAGGGTGGCGGCGAGAACCGCGAACGGGATCGACATCGCCGTCTCGGCCACGCCCTTGTGCCAGAGCGCGTGCACCAACACGTACGGAACGACGCCGACCGTCACCGCGGCCGATCCGATCCGGCGCGCGAGCGGGAAAAGCAACACGCCGCGGAACAGGGCCTCCAGTCCGGTGAACATCACCGCGTACGCCGCGAGCCAGCCGGCAAGCGGCAAGAGCCCGTCTCGCACCGCCGGGCAGAGCGGATAGATCCCGGCGATGTCCGCCCGGCCCGCGCCGAAGAACAGCGCCGGCAGGCAGACCATGTAGACCCCCAGGTAGAGCTTGGCGTCGCGCGCGACATGGCCAAAGCCCAGGCCGAGCTCCGAGGGCGGGGTGCCGGTCCAGACGACATACGCGACCGGGAGCACGCCGAACGAGAGCCCCACGCCGAGCGCCCAGGCGATGGCCCGTCCTGAGGGGTCAGAGGCGAGCGTCGGGACCAGGGAGGCCGCGAAGGCCGGATCGGCGAACCGGCTCGCGAGCAGCACGGCGCCCCCCGCGACCATCGAGATCGCGACCAGGTTGGCCGTCCCAGGCTCAGCGCCCGTCGCCTCCCGATCGACCTCCTGCCATGTCCGCCGCACGAACCCGACCGGATCCAGGCGCACGGTGAGCAGACGACCGACCGCGATCGCGCTCCCCAGGACCACGACCACGCCCGCACCGAGGAGGAGTCCGTCCCACTGCGGACCGGAGACCGCCACCAGGGAGGCCGCCACCGTGATCGGCGCGAGGCCCAGGATGGCCGCGAGGCCCGCCTGCCCCTGGGGGTCTACGCGGGCCATGGGGGCGGCCGGAGCCCGCTCACCACGACCGGGCTCCCAACGCGGCGGCGCGAACACGACACGCAGCGCGTCGCCGAACGATCGCCTCGACACCGCGCGCCTCGCGAGCGCGGTGAGCGGTCGCAGGTTGTTCGCGAGCGGATCCCACGAGTCGATCGGCGTGGTCGTCCCGTAGACGGGCGCTTCGCCGAGCTCGACCCAGGTGCCGAACAGGCGATCCCAGATCGCGAGGATGCCTCCGTAGTTCGTGTCGATGTACGCCACGTTGCAGCCGTGGTGCACGCGGTGGGCGCGCGGCGTGATCAAGATGCCTTCGACGAACGGCACCGTGTCCACGAGCGCGGTGTGGGTCAGCAACGTGTAGATCTGGCTGAAGGCCAGGATCGCCGCGACCACTGAGATCGGCAGCCCGGTGAGCGCCGCCGGAAGCAGGAACGGGAGCGCGAACACGTCGACGAACCACCCGATGCGCTGGCCCGACGACAGGTTGTAGTGGTTCGACTCGTGGTGGATCACGTGCACCGCCCACAGCAGCGAGATGCGGTGCATGGCGAAGTGTCGCGCCCAATACGCCAGATCGAGCACGAGGAGGCCGACCACCCACGTGACGGGCGAGCTCGCATCCAGGTTCCAGGGCACGAGGCTCGCGAGCGCGCAGTACACCAGCACCATCGCGACGCGGAGCACGGTGCCTACAACCAGGTGACCCACGGACTGCAGCAGGCTGCTCACGGTGTCGGCGCCGTCGTAGACCTCGCGGCCCAGCCAACGCGCGAGCGCGTACTCGATGGCCGGCAGCCCCGCGACGACGAAGCTCAGGCCGAGCACGGCCACGACCTCATGCGCGGACCCTCCGAGCGCAACGCTATCGGGTGTCATCTCCCCTCCTGTCTGCCGGGTCTTGGCGGCAGCAGGCGCGGGTGTCACCGAGTGGACGAAGTTTCTGGGAGGCCGATGCGCGAGCACCGACTCCAGCCCGCGCTCATCAGGGTCCGGGAGTCTGACGAGCCGCGCCCAACGAGGTGAAGGACGGCGACGTACGCGGCAGGTGCTCCAGCCACCACGCCTCCGCCTGCTCGGACGTCCACGGCGGCAGCTCCAGCGCGTGCAGGCGTCGCGCGAGCTCGAGCGCCGAAGCGGGTCGATCGGAGGGTGACTTGGCGAGGCAGCGCCTGACCAGCTCCTCCAAGGCCACAGGGACCGGCAGCGGCGTCACGTCCGCGATCGCGGGCACCGGTGAGTCCCGGTGCGCCTGGATCTGCTGCCAGGGCTCCAGCGCGTCCGCAAACACGTGGTCGCCCGTGAGCAGCCACCACGCGACGGCGCCGAGCCCGTAGAGGTCGGAGCGCGCGTCGACCGTGCCGAACGCCACCTCCGGCGCCGAGAACGCCGGCGTGCCGACGTACTGACCGTCGCGTGTCATGCCGTCGCTGCCGCGAAGGTCGAGCTCCTTCACGGTGCCGAAGTCCAGCACCTTGAGCACGTCGCACTGCATGCCGCGTCGGCACACGAACAGGTTGCTCGGCTTGATGTCGCGATGCACGAGCCCCCGCTCGTGCGCCTCGGCGAGCGAGTCCGTCGCGTGCAGGAGGAGGTGGACGACCCGCGACGGCGAGAGCGGCCCGAACCGCTCCACGAGCGCCTGCAGGTCCGTGCCTTCGAGCAGCTCCATCGCGTAGTAGAGCGTCCCGTCCTCGGTGACGTCGAAGTCGTACAGCTCGACCGTGTGCAGCGACCGCAGGCCGGCCGTGATGCGCGCCTCACGCTCGAAGCGTTGCCGCAGCGCTGACCAGTCCACGCGCTCCTGGGAGGTCGCCTGATCGGGTCGGATCGTCTTCACGGCCGCGAGACGCAGGAGGCGTCGATGCCGCGCGACGTGGATCTCCCCCATGCCCCCGCGCCCGATCTGCGAGAGCAATTCGTACTGCCCCCCTTCGCGCGCCAGTCGCAAGCCGTGGAGCGCGCGCTGGAGCGTGTGCGCTGCCAAGACCGCGATCACACCCCCGAGCAGCGTGGGCAAGAACCAGATGATCGCGTGCATCGCGTTCGGAGCAGGCTGCCCGGCGAGCACGAACGCGACGAGCACGAGCGGGCCCGTGAGCACGAGCAGCAGGTTGGCGACCACCGCGTCGCGCAGCGGCAGCGGGACGAGGAGCACGAAGAACATCATCCACGCCACCACAGTCGGCACGCCGGGGGTGTGGGTGGTCGTGGCGAACGGGGTCGAGAAGTCCAACACCCACAGCACGCTCCCGACGCCGACCTCGAACGCGAGCGCAAGATCCAACGTCGCGCGCATCGACAGCCGGGGCGACGTCGCGATCCGCGCCGTGAGGAGCGACATCACCACGCCAAACGCCGCACCGACGATGGTGAACGTGTGGCCCGCGTGCGTCACGGACCGCAGCGGGTCCGTCACCAGCGCGATGAAGAACATTAGCGCCGCGCCGTACGCGCTCCCACGCAGGTGCGCGGGCAGCCGGGCCAGCAGGTCGGGCGGCAGCCCGCTCGGCGAGAGGTGGGTGCGGACCGGTGGCGGCGCGACGCTCATGGCTCGCCCCGGGCTCGTTCTTCAAGCCGACGCCGCAGCCACACGCTCGCCTCCGCGAGGTAGCGCCGTGGCAGCGCGTAGCGCGCCGCCAGCGGCTTCACCGCGTCTCCGGCCCGCACGAGCGACAGCAGCGCGATCCGCAAGGTACGCTCACGCGCCCGCCCGAACCGGCCAGCCGCCGTCAGCACGCGCGCGTCCATCCACGCCGCAAGCTCATCCGCGCTCGCCGCCCCGTCTGCAGGAGAGTCCAAGGACACGACGTCGTACCCGGTGTCCAAGCGCTCGGTTCGCCTGGCGCCGACCCTGCGCCCCTCGCCACGCACCCGTCGCCACGCGGCCGTGTAGAGGCGGCGATAGAGTTCGTCGTCGCCTCCGTCCTGCCAGCCCTGCAGGAACCAAGCCTGCCGACCGAGGGAGCATGCGTCGAGGAGCGCGTCCTGCATGGCCTCTTCGATCACCGCCTCGGGCGTGCCAGGGAATCGACGGACCATGGCGCGCGTGAGCGCAGGTAGCCGCTCACGGATCAGGTGCTCCAAGGCTTGTTGATACGGGTCCACGGTCTGCCGTCCATGGTGTTCGAGCCCCCCATCGGGGTCCGAGAAACGGCGCTTGACAGAAGCGATCTAACCTCTTGCCGGGCAGCGCAAGATCTTCCTTCGTCCGCCATCCTGGGGGTACCCGGCTTCAACCGGTTCGACTCCGACGACCGGACGCTAGCACACGAGGGAGGCGTCCGGGGTCCTCGAGGTCACTTTCCCGTCGAACAGACTGGCGGAGCGCCCGACGAGGACGGCGCCCACGGGAGTCCGCGAGAGACGGCGGACACGCGCCGCGCCACCAGGGGACGGGCTCACCCGCGCCGCAAGCGGTCCTCCAGGCTGCCGAGCAGCCCAGGCACCAGGTTGAACACGACCGGGAACGCGAACAACCCAAGCGCGAGCGGGACCCACACTGGGCGCCGGCCGCCGGACACAGCTGTGCACCGACGTCTGTGGGCCTCGCTCCGCGCGTCGATGTCCCGACTTGCCCAGCCCCGTCATCACACGTGGACCGAGCCCCGTGGGTCCCCGCGCGCCGCCTTTGCCGTCGCTATCCTCCCTGGCCTCGTCCCATCACCGAACCGCCGAGGGCGGCTTGTACGCAGGATTGACGGTGGTCAACCTGGGGGAGGCCCGGGGCTCACGGGAGCGCCGAAGCCCCTGGCGCGTCAGGGATCCAGCCAGACCGGACTGCTCCATGCGTACTCGCCGTCCTTCTGGCGGACCCGCAGGTAGTAGATCTGCCCCGGCGCGGCGGTCGGATCGGTCCAGTCGAGATCGGTGTCGAGCACACCATCGACGTCGAGCGCCCACGGCGTGGACCACTGCTTGCCGTCGAACTTGATCACCTGCACGAAGTCCAGCTCGCGCACGCCATGAATGGCTCCACGCAGGTGGACGGTCGTTCGGCCGCCGAGCGCCAACGCGTCGCCCATGAACGCGTCCTCCACCTGGAAGTCCAGCAGGATGCGGGCGCCTGTCACGGCGTAGGTGTGTCGAGACTCCATCGCGCCCCACAGCGCCTCGCGCGTGAGCTCAGGCGCGATCACCGCCGTGGCACCGTAGCCGTAGGCCTGATTGATGTGCGACAGGTAGTGCTCGTCGCTGTCGGCCACGAAGCCCATCCGCCAGCCGGCCCCGAGCGCGTCGCGCACGAAGTTGCCCGAGTCCGCGGGCGCCTGCCGGATGTTGTAGCCCATGAGGCCCTTGATCAGCCGGCTCTTGATCGGCGCCTCCGCGTGTCCCTTGTCGGTCGCGTACTCGTTGTTGAAGAACTCGCTGGTGCCGTGGGTCGAGTACATCTCGACGAGGCGCTGCTGCATCCACCCGCGCGGGCTCCCGAAGTATCCAAGGTCGTTGGAGTACGGGCCCCAGTGGAAGTGCTGATCGCCGGTCGGCCAAGCGGTCGAGTGCGGGATGGTGATGTAGTCGTGTCCCTGGAGCCGCTCCTGCATCTCCACCGGCGCCAGCTCGTCCGGCTTCTCCGGGAAGCGGCTCGCCTGGTTGTGATGCACCAGCGGCGGGTCGACCTCCGTCGGGGACCAGTAGACATTGCGGTGCCCGTAAAAGTAGGAGGTCCACTCGTAGGCGTACAGCGTGACGAAGCTGCCGGGCTCGTTGAACTGATCCGCGATCTGGCGCGCGTACGCCCACTCACTGTCGTTGCGGCCCTGGATGCCGGTCCTGGGCGCGAAAGGCACGGCGCCGATCATGTCGTGGTCCGACAACGAGGCGAAGTCGTAGCGCTCCTGGCCGCGCATACGCTCGTAGACGTACTGCGGCGGACGGTCCGCATCGTACGAGAGGACCGAGTGCACGTGGAGGTCGCCGAAGTACACGCGGTGGGCGGGGGGCTCGGCGGTGACCTGGATCGGGTTGGACAGGATCTGCAGCGTCTTGCCGTCGACCTCAATCGCGCCACGCAGCCGGTACAGCCCCGGCGTGCGCGCCGTCACCGGCACCTGGGTCACGCAACCATCCCAGCTCGTCAAGCTGCCGCTCACGTCGAGGACTGGCGCGAATTCGAGGCCGTCTGCGGGCTCCATGGTGATGTGCGCGTGCTGGAACCGGGCCAGGTTCGGAAGGAACTCGCCGTCCTCCACCCGGAGGGTCATGTGGGACGTCTCGCCCACGACCAGCGTGGACGGCGCAAGCAACTCCACCGCGTCGACCTCGCGCGAGTACACCTGGAAGGACGGCGCGTCGGCGAGCAGCCCGAACGTGCCGTCGCCGTCGCCATCCAGCCGCACCACAATCTGCAGCTCCGCTTCATGGGTAGGCGCGGTCAGGCCGCCCTTCTTCCCGATACGGACGTCGATCGTGTCGCCCGGGGCCAGCGCGCCGCGCACGACAGTGATGCGCACCGCATCGTCGTTGTCGATCTGGCGCAGGAGGCTGTCGCGGTGGACCTCGCCCTCGTCGGAGCGCTTGTACTTGACATAGCGGAAGACGTCGCGCATCGAGCGCCCAGGCCTCGCCGGCTCCACCCGCAGCCTCACGTCCTTGTTCGAGCTCGTGGCCTCCACATCCTTGAGCATGTGGACGCGGAAGAAGTACGCCGACGTCGCGGTCAGCGAGAATGGCGTGTAGATCTGCTGGTCGGTCGGCAGCACGTGCCCAAGCATGATCTCCAGACCGCCCCCCTCGGCCACGCCCCGGCCCGCCGCCTCGAACGTGAGGTCGACGTGTTGGTCCGCCGGATCTCCCTGGCCCGCGATGAGCCAGTCCGCGGTGCGAGAGGTCACATGGCCGGCGAGGTCAGGTGAGGATTGTGACAGCGGTGTTGGCGTGTCGTACCTGGACAGGAACGCGCAGCCCGTTGAGAGACCGACGCATGCGGCGACAAAAACGAGGCGAGTCATCGAGCACCTCCGGCGGGGTTCGTGGCGAGGTCATCGTGCGGACGGCGCGCCTTGGACGCGGGCGGCCGCAGGTCGTTGGCCCACACGAGCGCGAGGCCCATCGTCGGGACGCCGCCAACGCGATCGGCATCCTTGACGTACGCGAGCACCTGGCCCGCGATCGCGGGGACGGCGGCGCGATCCACCACCTTGAGCATCACGGTGCCGCCGACCACCATCGACGGGTCGTGGCTGACGAGCGTCCAGCGGTGGCGGAACTGCGCGCCGAGGGTCAGCCGTGGGTGATCACGGTCGCCCTTGAGGACCTCGCCGAGCAGTCCGACCTCCTGCTGGAAGATCAGATCGTTCTCCGCGATCAGCCGATCCCAGTAGGGCTCGTATACGAACGGGCTGTCGTCCCCTCCCGTTCGCGCGACGTGGAAGAACGTGAAGGCCCACGAGTCGTAGAGCATGATCGGACCCACCTTCGCCTTCAGGGTGGGCTGCAGCGACGCGTACACCGCCCAGCCCGACTTCGCGGCGGTGGTGGGATCCTTGTGCCGCGCGGTCCGATCTTGGTCGCGCGTACTCTCGGAGACATCGCTGTACGGGAGCAGACCAGAGCTGGACGGCCAGTACCCGACGAAGCCCGCCTGCAGGTCGACGTCGAAGAAGTCGATGGGCGCCACCGACAGACGCGGGCCGACGTCGACGAACGCGGGGGTCACCGCGACGCGCGCCCCTGCGCCGGCGAAGGTGTCGTGCAACACGAACGAGCGTCGCCGCGTAAGGGCCGCGCGGTACTGGACGCGTCCGTCGATGATCGCCCCCGAGGGCCAACCGGAGACCGCCAGCATCATTCGGTTCCAGATCCATGGCGCCGGGCGCGTGGCACCCGCGGTGACGACGCGTGCGGACGCCGACGGTGGCGGTGGCGAGCTTTCCTGAGCGTGCGCCTCCACAGAGAGGCACGTGGCGAGCGCGACGATCCACAAGCTGGACATGCGGACCTTCCCCCGGAGGGAGAGCGCAACCAAGCTGGCCGCACCAGGCTCAGCGCCCGTCGCTTCCAGATCGACCTCCTGCCATGTCCGCCGCATGAACCCGACCGGATCCACCCGTCGGGTGAGCCGACGACCGACGGCGATCGCGCTCCCCAGGACCACACCCGCACCAAGCAGGAGTCGGTTCCACGGCGGACCGGAGACCGCCACGGACTGCAGCAGGCTGCTCACGGTGTCGGCGCCGTCGTAGGCATCGCGACCGAGCCAACGCGCCGGCGCGTACTGGATGGCCGGCGGCCCCGCGACGACGAAGCTCAAGCCGAGCACGGCCGCGTGCTCATGCGCGGACCCTCCAAGCGCAACGGTTTCGGGTGTCATCTCCCCTCCTGTCTGCCGGGTCTTGGCGGCAGCAGGAGCGGGTGTCACCGATTCGACGAAGTTCCTGGGAGGCCCATGGGCGAGCACCGACTCCAGCCCGTACCCATCAGGGCCCTGGAGTCTGACAGCACCACGCATCCGTGGCCCGCCCGGTTGGCAGGACCCGATCGTCGTCCAGCCAGTGCAGCACGTCGCCGCTCGCCGCCAGCACCAGCGCGCCGCGGAGCAAAGGCACTTCAAGCGCCTCCCCCGCTGACGAAGGTCTACCTCGACAGCCGCACCCGCAGCTGCGCCGCCGGTGAGCTGGGCGCCCTAGTCGTCGCGCAGCTGCTGGCGCAGCCCCGCCCGGATCACGCGACCGAGCCCGGCTGCCAGCCCACGCTGCTCGCGCTGCTGCGACCGTCGTAGCGCGCCGCGATGTGCGGGATCGGCCACGAGTCGACGAGCGCCAGCGTCCACGCGGTGTGCGCGGGTCCGCCGGTCCAGCTCAGGACGAACGGCACCTTCACCAGATCGACCACGTCGATGCCGCCGGTCCAGGTGCTGCCGTCGCGCGTCATGGTCACGCGGTGGGAGGGCTCGGGGCCCGCGCCGTCCGGGTCGACCGCGACGTGCACATGGCAGCCTTCGGGAGGGGTGCCGACGAACTTGAAGTGGAAGTCGAGGCGGCGCATGCGGGGCTCCAGGTGTGGGCGGATCGACGGTGATGCTCTGCGTAACCTACGCGGCCGCATGCCAAGTCTGCGCTTTCACACACACAGACACGTCGTGGCGGATGACCGACGGCCGTGCGGCGACGTCGGTGTCGGCCGGTGCGTCCGTGTCCGGAGCACAGGCATTTCAAGATCCATCGCTTCGGAAGGTCCACCACACCCAGTCCGCGTAAGCGCTCCCCGTCGGCGCGCCTCACTCACCCGCGTGTTGACGGGCACGATCACCGAACGCGGCTTCGACCACGACGGGCCGAACACCGCGCGTTTCAGAGGCGCGCTTCCGCCTGCATCGCGCGCCGGAGGATCGGCTAGTCTCGGTAGACGCGGAGCGCTTGCTTGTACCCGCCATGCTCGAGCCACTGCTCGACGCTAATCCACGCCCCGCTGGTCGCGCCGTACGACGTCTTCCAGTGCTTCTCGTTCTTGTCGTCGACCTTCACGTCCTTCTTCCACTGTGGAAAGCAGGACTCGATCAGCCGCGTGAGCGACGCGTACTCGCCCGCGTAGTCAACCTGGATGGGCGCGAAGAAGTTGCAGGACAGGTACGTGCGCATCGCTGGGGAGTCGGTGCTCAAGAAGCCCTCGGTGGCCTCCGTGATCGTGCACGCGTCCCACCGGGCCAAGGCTGGCGAGGCCTTCCACTCGTGCGTGCTCCCGCCGTCCTGCGGCCCCGTCGCGCGGACCGCCTTGAAGTAGTCCGGGGCGGCGGCCACGTAGGCCTGCAAGCCCGTACACATGTCCGCGGACGTGGGTGACGAGGCCGGGGCCATGTAACGGTCGACCTTCGCCCGTATCCGAGCGACCTCGGCTTCGTACTCGGCGTCGGAGACAGTGTAGTCGCTCGTCGGCGCGGGAGGGGCTGCTTCGTGAGGCGCTGGCGTGACCGTGGCCGCCGGGGACGAGCCGTGCCCCCAATCGTAGTCGCTGAAGTTCAGCGAGAGGTAGCCGGCCGCGTCCGACGGCGACGGCGCCGCAGCCGTGGCCACAGGCGCCGCGGGCGCCGCGGAGGCGTAGATCCGCAAGAGCTGCGGGACCGCGCCGTCCTGGAGGGGCTTCGTCTCGACCTCGACACGGGCGCCACCTGCGTTGCTGAGCGTCGCTGTCCGGATCCCCGCGCTGTCGGACGTGTCGTCGCGCGTCCACCCCGAGCCGCAGGTGCGGACCAACGCGACGAGCGACTCGTGGACGGCGGCGGCGTCCGTGGTGCCGGGCGAGAAGCTGCAGACCGCCGAAAGTTGCGGGCTCAAGTACGACTTGGAGATGTAGCATCCGTCGGCAGCAGCGATCGACTTGGTGGTACTCCACGCCAGTCCGGGGATGATGTCGGCGCCCGTGACCGAAGCGAACTGCTCGCCCGCCGACGCGAGGTAGACGCCCAGGGACGGGCAGAAGTCGGAGGCGTCTGCCGGCGAGGTCGGGGCGGCCGTGGCGGCTGGGGGCTCCGGGGCGACCGGCGCGGCAGGTTTTGCGAAGACCGGGCCGCTCGCCAGGCAAAGGCTGAGGACCGCGGGCATCAGGACGCCAAGTTGTGTCTTCATGCCAGACAAGTACTCTCGTGGCGCCGCAGGGGCGCAGCCTTCAACGGGGCATCCCGTCACGCGCGGAGGCTCGACCCGTCCCCCTGCGCGTCGCGTGCTCGCTGCGCGGCCCATGTCCGCCACCCGGCGTGCGCCGCTGCCGCATTCGTTTGCTGCGCCGAGGTTGGCGATCGTGGTCCGCGTGCCACCGGACAGCCGCTTCGACAAGTAGGCAGGAGGGCGCAAGACGCTCCGCCGTCACGCCGACCCGATCGTCGTGATTCGGCCGGGCCCGACCCCGTACTCGCGGCGTTCCAAGGGACCTCCCACGCGGCCGGTCGGCAAGTTAGGTCGCGACAGACGGGGGACGCCGCATGCGTGTCAAGCTGCTGGTGCTGGTCGGTCTGGCGGCGTGCGGAACGCCCAATGGTGCGTGTTCGACCTGCGACTCGGACGCCCCGACCGGAGACTCCGACGGCGCGACGTTGGACACCGACGTCGCGCAGGACACGGACGCCGCGGAGACCGACACGCCCGACACCGACGTCGCCTGCGATCCGGGCACACCCGACGACGACGTGGACGGCGACGGCGTGACCGAGAACCAGGGCGACTGCGACGACTGCGCGGCCGCCCGGTCCCCGCTCGCCTTTGACGCGCCCGGCAACGGGGTCGACGACGACTGCTCCGGCACCCCCGACGACAACCCGACGGCATGCGACGCCGGCGTTCTGGTCGACACCACCAGCGCCACCGACGCCGCACACGCGATCGGCCTGTGTCGCGACGCCACCGGCGGAGGCTGGGGCCTGCTGGAAGCCGCGTTCATCGAGCCCGGGGGCACGGCGCTCGCCACCACCGGCCCGAGCACGCTGGGACACGGCGTGAACGCCAACTTCGGCGCCGCGTTCGCGCCCCTGGAGGGCGATCGGGTCCTCTCCTTGTCGAGCGGAGCCGCGCGCACCGTGTCGGAGCCCGGCTACCAGCCGCCACTCGACGGCTTCGACAAGGGCTACGCCGTCGGCTTTCCGGTCGGCTATCCGATCGAGACGATGGCCTGCCCGGGGACGTTGGCGGGTGCGTCGCAGGACGGCGTCGGCCTCAGCGTAAAGATCCGGACGCCATCCAACGCCCACTCGATGCAGCTCGACCTGGCCTGGTTCACGTCCAGCTTCGGCCAGTTCGCCTGCAGCCAGTACGGCGACTTCGCGGTCGTGACCATGGCGCCTGCGCCCGCTGGCGCGATCAGCGGCGGAAACATCGCGTTCGACAGCCTCAACGATCCGTTGAACGCCAACACGAGCCTGCTGCAGGCTTGTGAAGCGCAGACCGTCGGCGCCGTCTCCTACCCCTGCTCGCTCGGCACGACGCCCCTCGTCGGCACCGGCTTTGAGCCCTACACCAACCATCCGAACGGCGCGGGGACCGGCTGGCTCGGCATCCACGTCCCGATCGAGTCCCCGGGCAGCGTGATCGAGCTGCGCTTTGCGGTGTGGGACAGCGGGGACGGCATCCAGGACTCGACCCTCGTCGTGGATCACCTTCGCTTCTCGACCGACGCGGCGCCCCTCGGGTCGATGACGCCCCACTAGGTGCAAGCGCACCGGTCGACCTCAGCGCGGCTCGCCCTTCTTCGGCAGCCGCATCACGAGGACGAGATCGACGTCGCCGACCCGCGCGCGCCCGGTCGGAAGGACGCGCGCGTCGTCCAGCCAACGCGACACCTCGCCGGTGTTAGGCCCCACCGGTCGTCATACCGAAACACGGAGCATGCCCATGATCCTCGAACACGCCGACATCCGGATCGCGGCCGGCAAGAACGCCGAGTTCGAGGCTGCCATTCAGCGCGGCGTCGACACCGTGATCGCGCAGGCGAAGGGCTTTCGCGGGTGCAAGGTGCAGCGCTGCGTCGAGTCGACCGAGCGGTACATCCTGATGATCGACTGGGAGACGCTGGAGGACCACACGGTCGGGTTTCGCGAGGGGCCGCTGTTCGCCCAGTGGCGGGCGATCGTCGGGCCGTTCTTCGCCGCGCCGCCGGTGGTCGAGCACTTTGAGGTGGTCTTTCACCGCTGACGACGCGCGCTGCCGAGGTGCAGGTGCGCGCGACAGCCCGCAGACGCTAACCATACCGTGCGCCCAGAGGCCGCAAACACCGCGCTCCTCCGCGACACCATCGCCATCTGCACCGCCGCACCCACAGCGCCCAACGACCCGAGCGCCTGATGCGGCCAACCCGTACGGGTGCCAAAGCGTAGGATGCAAGCATCCGGTGCGCCTCTGGCCCGGGAAACCTCGCAAATCGGGCGGGCGTGACGTTTGCTGACGTGTCAGGGTGTGTGTGTCGGCCGGGTGTCAGCCCGCCGCCGCGCATCACATCCCTGGCTGTCGAGGTGAGTCGTGACCTCCCCCACCGTATCTGATCCACGCGCCCTCCCGCCTTCGCTCCTGCGCCTCGCGCTGATCGTCGCGGCATGCGGGCCGTCCTCCTGCTTGCTCGTCCCGCGCTTTGAGGCGGTCGACCCCGAGTTCGCCTACGTCGACGGCTGCACGGACATCGTCCTGCAGGGCGCCAAGATCGGCACTGACGCCAAGGTGACGATCGGCGGACAGGACCTGCTCTCGCTCGCGGCCGCCGAGAACGACCCGGCGCTCCCCGACTACGCGCAGGACGTGGGCTTCAAGTACTTCGGCGTCAGCCCGCCCGCGCCCGACATGGAGCCCGGCTACCAGGACATCGTGATGACCGTCGGCGACGAGGTCCTCACGCTCTCCAAGGGCTTCTACTACATGGCCTGCCCCGGCGAGCTGACCATCGACAGCGTCGACTTTGGCGCCGGCGCCACCGCGGGCAGCTCGGTCACCCTCACCGGCTGCGGGATCGAGGCCGAGAAGGTCACGGGCCACCTGCTCTCCGCGGTCGACGGCACCGACGCCGGCACCTTCACGCTGGCCTCGTCCTGCCTGACGGCCAAGGCCACGTTTACCATCCCGAACGTCGCGCCGGGCGACTACTGGCTGGAGCTCGTCCACGAGGACGGCACGACCTACGGCGGCATCTGCCCCGACCAGGCGCCGGTCGTGTCCGACACCGACGTGCCCACCGACACCGACGTCGCGACGGACACGGACGTCCCCACCGACACCGACGTGCCTACCGACACCGACGTCTCGACCGACACCGACGTCCCCGCGGACACCGACGTGGCCGACACCGCCGGCAGCGGAGGCGACACCGGAGACCCTTGTGCCGGCTACACACTCGTGACCGTGACGGGAGGTGAGTGATGCGTAGCCTCATTCCGTTCCTCTTCGCCCTCCCCTTCATCGCCGACGTCGCGCAGGCGCGTGAGACCGGCGACATCCGCGGCAAGATCGTCGACACCGAGGGCGTCGAAGTCCCGGGTGCTGAGATCAAGCTGTCTGGCCGCGACCTGGCCGGCGTGCTCACCACCACCTCGGGAGACAACGGCACCTTCCGCTTCGACAGCCTGCTGCCCGGCACCTACACGCTCGTCGTCACGTTCGACGGCGAGACCAAGGTCACGGCCGAGGTCACCGTCCGCCTGGAGACGTCGACCAACGTCCCGCTGACGATCGACCTGACCAGCGGCGTGACTGAGATCGAGGTCGTCTACGTCCAGCCGGTGATCGACTCGACCGACAGCTCGTTCAGCCAGGTCGTGTCTGAAGAGTCCATGCAGCACCTGCCCGTGGGGCGCAGCTACCAGGACGTCGTCGCCACCCTGCCCGGCGTCGACGGCCGCGTGAACACGTCCGAGGGCGGCCCGTCCGACGGCAACCCCAGCGTCCGCGGCGAAGGCCAGTACGGCAACAACTACACGCTCGACGGCGTGTCCACGCGCGATCCGGCGACCAACACGTTCGGCCAGAACGTGAACTTCGACGCCATCGACGAGATCCAGGTCTACACCGACGGCGCCCCCGCCGAGTTCGGTCAGGCCACCGGCATGATCGTCAACGTGGTCACCAAGGACGGCGGCGACGAGCACCACGGCTCCGCGGCGCTGCTCTACGGCCAGCACGCGTGGTTCAATAAGCAGTACAACATCCTGGACTCCGAGCAGGGCGTCGAGGTCCCCACGGACAAGCGCCGCTTCCGGTCGCCGAGCCTGTCGCTCACCGCGGGCGGCCCGCTGGTCCAGGAGAAGCTCTGGTACTTTGGCGCGGTGGACCTGGGCTACTCCTGGTACCAGTCCGAGGGCGTGGACAAGGAGGCCGCGCAGAAGACCTGGGACGGGCAGGTGCTCGCCAAGATCACCTGGTTCCCCACGTCCAAGCTGATCCTTCGCTACATGTACACCCACAGCTTCAACATCCAGGCGAACGAGTCGGCGAGCCAGCTGGTCGCGCCCGAGGCGCAGACCAACCGCCGCGACTGGACGATGACGCACCTGCTCACCATGACCTACAAGCCGGACGCGGACTCCGAGTTCACGGTGCGCGCGGGCTACAACCAGACCCAGTTGGACGTGGTGCCTGCGTCGGGCGACCACCTCGCCCCCAGCATCACAAACAGCGCCGGCTTGCTTGCTGGAAACGCCAACAATTACGACTTCAACACGCGGCAGCGCGTGGGCGGCGGCCTGACCTTCAAGCGCTTCTTCGACCACGCCGCGGGCACGCACACCTTCAAGGCGGGCGCCGAGTACTGGTTCCTGCGTCAGGTGCGCGAGCTGCAGCACACGGGCGAGACTGAGCTGCCGTGGATCGGCGCGGACGGCGTGGCCACCGGCGAGACCAAGTCGGTCGGCACCGAGTACTCGGCCAACCCGGACCTGGGCTACGACTGCAACGCGCCCGACGGATCGGACTGCGGCTATCGCTCGAACTGGCAGAACGTCGGCCCGCTCGGCACCAAGTCGCACACCTTCACGGTGTACGCGCAGGACGACTGGGCGCCGCACCCCAACCTCACGTTCAACCTCGGCGCGCGCCTCGACATCGAGGCCGGCCGGAACGACTCCGGCAACCCGCCCTCCACCCAGGACGTGAACCAGTTCACCGAGGACCCGACCACGCGCGACGTGGGCGAGCTCAAGGCGCTGATCATGCCGCAGCCCCGCGTGGGCATGGCGTGGGACGTCACCGGCGACAACAAGACCAAGATCTCGGCCTTCTACGGCTGGTTCTACGACATCGCCGGGTCGGACTTCTGGACCTGGGCGAACGAGCGGTCGGACGCCGCCTACATGCGCTACGGCCGCGACGCCGACGGCAACTGGAACTGGATCCAGAGCCAGGACGGCGAGGGCTCGCCGCTGATCTACGCGAAGGGCATCAAGCCCGCACGCCAGGACAAGGTCACGCTCGGCTTTGAGCGCCAGCTCATCCCGCTGTTCTCCATCGGCCTGCGCGGCATCCTGTCGCGCACCCAGGGCATCCCTGAGGACGTCGATGTGAACAGCGACGATTGGTACGTGATGAACAGCCCGATGAAGTACCGCATCTACCGCGGCGTCGAGCTGACCCTGGAGAAGAAGTTCGCCGACAACTGGCAGCTGCTCGCCAGCTACACGCTGTCTGAGTCCTTCGGTCACGAGCCCGGCCAGTTCGAGCTGGCGTCGGGCGCCGACACCGGCTCCAACGGCAACAACGTGGGCGTCTACCTCGACGACATCGGCGAGCAGCAGACGCGCGAGGACTACTACAACAACGGCCTCGGCTGGATCCTGGAAGGCTTCAAGGGCAACGGCCGCTACTCGGTCACGGACCCGGCGTTCAACGACGACGCCGGTCACCTTGGCTACCTGCCCTACAACTCGTTCCACAAGGTGAAGGTCAACGCGAGCTACACCATGCCGTGGGGCACGACCATCGGCGTCGTGTACGAGTTCGACTCCGGCCACGCGTGGCAGAAGCGCACCTTCGTGCCCTTCTACGGGTACGACGGCATGGCCCAGGGGCGCGGCACGCGCTTCATGCCCGCCGCGCACTACCTCGACCTGCGCCTCGGCCACGAGCAGAAGCTCCCGCACGACCAGAGCCTGGAGGTCGCGCTCGACATCTTCAACCTGCCGGGCCTGGCCACCCCCATCAACTACTTCGAGAACGACACCACCGGCTTCGGCGCCGCGCTGTACCGTCAGGCGCCGCGCTCGGTGCAGCTGCAGCTCAAGTACCGCTGGTAGTCACGCAGCGCGCGGCGCGGACGCGGCCACCGGGTCGCCGCGCCGCGCGCGCCTCGGACTGTCGACCGCCCCCGCGTCGCTAGGCCTGCTCGGCGGGCCAGCGCACCACCGCCGCGGTGCCGTCGTCGTCGGACTCAAACGCCACCACGCCGCGCGTCGCGTCGACGATCGCGCGCGTGATGTAGAGCCCCAGGCCCGTGCCCGCGCCCGTCGGCTTGCCCGACACGAACGGCTCGAACATGCGTTCGCGCAGCACCGCGGGGATGCCTGGCCCGCTGTCCTCGACCGACAGCACCCGCGCGCCGTCCTCGACGAACACCCGCACGTGCACGGTGCGCACGGCGCGGCCGTCGACCGCGTCGAGCGCGTTCTGCACCAGGTTGAGCGCCACCTGCCGAAGCTCCGCCTCGCGACCGTGCATTGGCACCGGCTCCAGGCAGTCGCACGTGAGATCCGCGCCCAGGCGACGCGCGCGATGCGCCAACATGCCCACCGCGGCGAGCACCGGCTCACGCAGGTCGAGCGCGGTCTCCGGCTCGTCGGACCGGCCAAGGCCCGCGTAGCGATCCACCAGATCGCGCACGTGCATCAGGTGGTCGAGCACGCGCGCCAACGACTCGCGCGGCTCCGTGTCTCCGGCGAGGCCGAGCTCCGCGGCGGCCTGCACCGCGAACAGCGGCTGCCGAAGCTCGTGCAGGAGCGACGCCGTGTGCATTCCGACGTCCGCGAGGCGCGCCAAGCGCACGGCCGCGGGTTCGCGGCCTGGTCCATCCTCACTCATGCGCGCACCGCCTTGATCATGGGGTCCCTGATTCCTGCGCGACGTCCACGTCCCGCGCGCACGGCGGGCCAAGCCCGCCGCGAGCGCCCTCGGCGCGCACGCCGATCGTGTACGTCCCGTCCGGCACGATCGCGCCGTCCACGTCGCGTCCGTCCCAGCTCCACACGCCAAAGCGCGCGGAGGGCGGAACGTGGTGCTGGCGGATCACGTCGCCCGCGTCATCCTGCACCGACACCACCCACCACGCGGGCGAGCTGGCAGAGGAGAAGCTCAGCGCGACCTCATCCGCGTGCTCCGCGCTGCCGTCGTCGCCGTCGGGCGCAAACAGCGCGTGGTCCACCGAGCAGGCGCTGATCGGGTCGGACGAGTCCGACACGCCGAACAGGCCCTCGTACAGGCGCGGCACCCCGTCCCATCCGCCCGCGAGCCGGTTGCCGTACAGGTCGGCGAACGTGTCTCCGAGCAGCAAGACCCAGCCATTGGACGTCACGCCGATCGTGGTGTCGAGCGAGAGCGTGAGCACGCGGCCGCCGTTCGACAGCCCCAGCGCGGTCACGCCCAGCTCAGGGGTACCCTGGATCTCGAACGCGCCGCTGTTCACGGTGATCGGATCCATCGGCTCCGAGAACTCCACGACGATCTGATCCGTCGGCTGCGTCATCGGGCCCTTCGGGTCCTGCGTCCACACCTCGGGGAGCAGGTGATCGCCGAGCACCTCGAACGACGCGGTCCCCCATGCCGCCTGATCCCACGCCACCACCTCACCGACGCCACCCGTCGCGTCGCTGGACACATCCAGCGCGACCGTGCCCGCGCCCGCGCCGTCGAGGAGCACACGCAGCCCCGCGCCGGTGGGCACCAGGCCCGGGAGCTCGCCCCGGTTGGAGCGGAGCTTCAGCGCCGCGCCTGACGCCGGCGTCCCGCGACAGGTCACCGCGCCCGACACGTGCACCGACGCGGTGGGCGTCGTGTCGAGATCCAGGATGTCGGGCGCCACCGACAGCACGACCGGACCGACGACGCTGCCGTCGTCCGCGCCCGACCACACGACCTCGGTCCCCTCCACGCCGCAGCCATTGTCCTGCGCCACGAGCGTGCGGAGCGTGTGCAGGCCATCTCCCGTCACCTCGAGCACCTGCACGGGTGCCGCACCAAACACCGCCGCGCCGCCCACCTCACGCACGCCGCGCAGCGTGATCGCCGCGCCTACGGTCGGCGTGGAGCCCACGAACGACGCGCTCACCGACGCCACTCCACGAGCGTCGTGGCACACCACCGGGCTCCCGCCTGCGACGGTCGCGTCGATCGTCGGCGAGGGCGCGCAGTGGCGCAGCACCGGCACCACATCCGACGCGCCCGACAACCCACCGCCCTCACCGGACGCCACGCGCACCACGTCCGACGCGCTCGACGCGGACCACTGGACGTCGCCGACCGCCAGCCCGTTGAACATCGGCAGCGGCGCGCTCGACACCAGGCCCGAGTCGCTCGACACCACGATGTTCTCGTCGTGTCGCGCGCGGTTCCCGTAGACGTCCAGCGCCTCCACGCGCACCGTGACGGCGTCGCCGACGAACACCCACGGCGTGTCCAGGCTGACCGACAGGCCCACGGCGTCCGCGGCGTCCACGTCGATCGGCGGCGACGTGCCGAAGACAGAGGCGCCGCGCCCTGCCAGCACCGCCGTGCGGCCCGCGCGGGAGAACACGACGTCCGCGCGCCCCGACGCGTCCGGACCGAGCGTCAGCCCCACCGGGGTGAGCGCGTCCGTGCCGTCGGTGAGCCACAGCGCGTCGTTATCGCGCACCAGGTACGGGTTGCCCCACGCGTCCAGCCCGGTGACGCTCACGCCGAGCGGCACGCCCGCGCGCACGCGGGTGGCGTCCGGCATGACCACGGCCGACGCCAGCGGGCCGTTGAACACCGCGAGCGTCTCGGTGCTGCCCACAAGGCGCACGTCCCCGCTCGGGGTCAGGCGCACCGTGGCCGACACCGACAGGCTGGTCGCGTCCGTCGCGGTGAACAGGGAGCAGCGAAGCCCCTGCCCGCCGAGCACACAGGACACCTCGTGCTGCGGGTCGTCGACCGCCAGGTCGGAGAGGTCGACCGACGCGTCGGTGACCGCGTTGTCGAACTCGTCGGTCAGCGCGAAGGCGATCGTGGACGCGCTCCCCGCCTCCCACCGCCGCGCGTCTGGCGTGACCGCGAGCACGGACGGCGCCGCGGGCGACACGCTGTACACGTTGCTGGTGCCCTGGTTGCCGCCGTCGTCGGTCAGCGTCAGCGCGCGCGCCAAGCCGGCCTGGAGCACACGCACCGAGCACACGACGACCGCGCCCGGCTGGCAGCTGAACGAGTCCACGCCGCCGCCGTCGTCCACCGAGGTGATCGATCCGGTCCAGGCCGTGGTGTTGCCCCAGGCGTCGATCGGCGTGACGAACGCGTTGAGCGACTCGCCGGCCGTGACCTGCGACGGGCTGGCGAGCACGCTGAACCCTGCGTGTGCTCCCGGCTGCACCTCAAAGTCCACGGACTGGCCGGTGACGCCCGCGCCCACCACCACCAGCCGATCGTTGGCGCAGCGGCCGGTCCCGGTGGCCTCGGTGGGACGAACCTGCACGGTGGCGCTGCCCGACACGCGCAGGCCGGAGCCCCACGACGCGCACACGTCGGTGATCGCAACCGACACGACCGCGTCCGGTGCGGGCAGGCCGAACTGATCCACCAGCGTCAGGGTCGCGGTGAACGCCTGCCCGGCGGTCGCCACGAACGGGTCGGACGGCAGGTCGACACGCACCGACAGGTCCGAGCCACGCGCCCAGTCCAGCACGACGTCGTCGTCGGTCACGCGGGAGTTGGTGTCCACGGACGCCACGCGCACCGTGAACTCGCCCGGCACCTTCACCAGCGGGAACACGTGCGCGACACCGTCTTCGCCCAACGTGCCGCGCACGCCGATCGCCGGGGCGTCGAGCTTGATCACGTGCTCGAGGCCGGCGGTCCGCAGGACGACGTCGGCCGCGGTCAGGTCGGCGCCCTCGATCGTGACGTCGATCTCAAGGTCATCCGCGACCTGCGCACCAGACGGGTCCTCAAGACCGATCGACACGTCGGCCTCGGAGTAGACCTCGTGCGTGACCGCGTCCACACCCAGCGCGATGCGATCGACCAGCGTGTCGCGCACGGTGAACAGGCTCTCACCCACGCCCGCAGCGCCCGCCGGGGTCACCACGCGCACGTCGTAGAAGCCCGCCGGCAGGCCCGCCGGCACCACGCCGGACAGGTGCCCGAGGCCCTGGTAGGCCACGCCCACCAGCGGCGTCGCCGCCGTGAGCGAGCTGTCTCCGACGGGCTGGAGCAGCACGTCAAAGGCGTCGTTCATGTCGTCACCGGTGGGCCGCCCCGCGGCGATATCCAGCGCCGGGATCAGCCCGTCGCCGAACACGTCCACGCGGGTGTCCTCCCCGGAGAAGCCCCACTCCGGCGACACGGAGCGCGGCACCGGCGCCACCGGCGTCGAGTGGCACGCGACCAGCGCGGCGAACGAGAGCGACAGCCAAGAACGCACGGTCGACCTCCCCTAGTAGGCTACACGGTAAGTGAGCAGGGCCGATAGGCCCCCGAGCTGCCCCGACAACGACAGGTCGCTGCCCTGGCTGGTGAGCGTGCTGCCGCGCAGCTCCACGCCGAATTCGCCGCCGGGCACCCGCACGCCGTACCCGAGCACCGCCATGAACCCCGGCGACAAGATGCCAGGGCCCTTGGCGAGCGGAGAGCCCGCGTACTGCGACGATCCGGCGTACGGCGCGACCAGCGCCCCGAGCCCCACCCAGAGCGCCTGCGTGGGCCACTCGTGGCGAACGCCCAAGGCCAGGTTGATCGGGATGAGATCCATGCGGAGCCGACCGCCGTTGCCGAGCGGATCGTCGGCCGAGACGCCGACGCCGTACCAGGCCGCGCCCACGCGCACGAGCAGACGCAGGCGCCCGGGCAGCATGTCCTGATCGCGCGGGCCGACGCGGATCCGGAAGTCGGCGTCGACCGACACCAGCGGCGACACGACGCGACCAAAGTTGGTCTGCACGCCCGCGCCCACCGAGATCCAGCGGGTCATCGTGCGCGCCCGCACGGGCACCTCGACCTCGTTCTCCAGGTCGAGCGACTCGCTGCGCGCCACGATCTGCACGTCGCGCTCGCGGTAGCCCACGCTGGGGACGAACGACCACGACCAGCCGCCGTCCTCGGTCACGCCCTGCGCGGTGAGCACGCCGTCGCTGGACGTGAGCGTGGGCGACTCGGTCGTGGCGATGGCACCGGACCGATCCAGAAGGCGCGCGTGCACGATGGCCGCCGCCTTGGGGCCCGCCACCAGCGTCTCCGGCGTGACCGTCAGCTCGATCTCCGCGGCGCGGCCTGGGTCGACCTGCACCGGGATCTCGACGCGACGGTCGGGCAGGCCCGGCCCCTGCACGGGCGCGTCGACCGGCACCGCAAACGTCGACACCTCGATCGACTCGGACGCCGCGTCCACCCGCAGAAGTCGGTCTGTCGCCGACCAGGGCACCGTCACCGACGCCCAGCCGTCCACGCCCGTGCTCGTCGTCAGCGCTGCGTCGCGCACGGTGAGCCGGACCGGCCGGTCGGCGAGCGGCAGCCCGCGGGCGTCCAACGCGCGCACGAGCAGGGTCGCCTCGTGGGCGCGGACCGCGCCGCCCACCACCCGGAGCGACGCGACCGGCCCGTGCCCCAGAGGCGCACGCCACGCGACGTGAACGGTGTCTTCTCCCACCTCGGCCGCCAGGTCACCGCGGTACTCGCCGCGCACCACCGCGCCCTCGGCCTTGCCCACGTCGACCAGGCCCAAGTCGGCGCTCACGTCCAGGCGTCCGGTCATCGGCAGGCGCTCGCCTTGCTCGTCGAGCAGGCTGATCGCCACGTCCGCCACCGGGAAGTCGGTCGACAGCACGTCGGGCCAGACACGCACCGCCAGATCCACCGGCACGCCCGGCGCCACCGGCACCGTGAACGACGTCGAGGCCTCGGCGCCCAGATCGCAGCGCACGCGCAGATCCCAGGTGCCGGACGGCAGCCGCGGCGGCATCACCAGCTGCCAGGACCCGCCCGACACCGCCACCAGCGGCAGCTCCCCCACTGACGGTGCGCGGCAGGTGGGCGGCGCACCGGACCAAGACCGGCCGTTGTTGCGGACGGCGTGCAGCACCACGTCCGGCGGGAGCTCGCCGGGGAAGCGCGGCCCGGCCGCGTGCGCCAACAGCAGCGGCGTCGCGACCGTGGTGAGTGGGATGCTGCGCACGGCCTCGTTGCCTGACGCATCACGCACGCGCACCCGCGCGCTCGAGTCCTCCGGGTCCTGGTCGACGGAGATCGCGACACGGCCGGACTCCGGCACCACCATCGGGCCGTAGGTGCGGCCGCCGACCTCGATCGCGACGCTGGCGCCCGGCTCGGTCTCCACCGGCACGTCCAGGCGCGTGCGCAGCCGCAGGGTCGCGAAGCTCGGCGGCGCGGTCGAGCGCAGGTCGCGCGCCCCCACCAGCACCAGCCGCGGGTAAGGCTGCGCGTCGGTCGCGATCGTCACGATCAGCCCCCCGTCGCCGGGGACCACGCTGGTCACGCGCCCCTCGGAGGTGGCGACCCGCAGCGCGTCGGGCTCCGGAAGCGACGTGCCGCGCACCGTGAAGCGAGCCTCGCCGCTCCGGGCGTCGGCGCTGTTCGCCTCGATCAGCAGGCCGGAGATCGGCAGCGCGCGCACATCGAGCGAGCGCACCACGTGCGTGTCGTGCCACGTGACGTCGACGTCGACCGACCGCGCCGAGGTGGGCGCGACCACCGCGAACCGGAACACGCCAGGTCCGCCGTCGCTCTCCAGCAGCACGCCGTCCACGCCGCCCAGGCGCAGGCGCGGCGGCTCAGCGGCGGGGAGGCCCGCGTCGTCGACGATCGCCACGTCGACCTCGGACGGAAGCCCCGCCCGCAGCGCGCCCGCCCTGGCCACCACCTCCACGTCGGCGGCGCCCGCGATCGCAGGCACCGTCAGCGCCGAGGCCAGCAGCCAGCGCCTCATCGGCGCTCGCGTTCGTACTGGATCTCCACCTTGAAGGTGGGACCCTTGGTGTCGCGGATCAGCTGGGTGCGCGTGCGACGCTCGCGACCGAACGCGTCCACCACCGCCACCTCGACCTCGTTCTCGCCTTCCTT
>CAIOSP010000036.1 GCA_903861005.1 uncultured Pseudomonadota bacterium | reverse complement strand
GTGGGCGAGCTCGCGCTGCGGCGGGCGGCTCGCTCGAGGTGGATCGCGCTGGGCGGGGTGGTGGCCTGCCTGCTGGGGCCGGTGATCGCGGGGGTGCTCACGGACACCTTCGTCGCGCGCTGGCTGGGGCCTGGGCTCGCGCTCTCGCTCGCGGGCTGGGCGGTGTTCGGGGTGGTGGCCACCAGCTTCGTCGGTGGGTTCCGGGCACTGGGCGCACGTCACGACACCGCGCGCGGTCTGGAGGCGGTGCTGCTCGGCGCGGCGGGCGCGTCGGTGTTCGCCTCTCACCGCGACGGTGCGGTCGGTCGTCCGCTCGCCGTGGCTGACCTTGCGTGGACCCTGGGCATGGACCCTCGGACGCTGCTGTTCGGCATCGGCGGCGCGGCCGCGCTCATGTTGTTGGCGCTGCTCGCGGTCGAGCACACCGGGCGCATCCGTCGCACCGCGCTGCTGATCGTGCCGGTGGTGCTGGCGCTGGGTTGGCTGCTTGTCGGGATCGCGGGCGTCACGCCGGCTCCCGATCTGCAGTCGCAGGCGACGTCGAAGGGCGACGACGGGGACCTGCCTCGCGCGGACCCGTCCAAGCTGCCGGTCGACGCGCCCCCGCAGGACGGCGCTGGCGCGCCGCCGCCGGATGCCGAGCCTAGCGGTGTTGACGGAGGCCAGACGCCCAAGCCCGACGGCGCGGACGCAGGCGCGCCCAAGCTGGACGACGCAGGGCAGCCCGCGTCGCCCAAGGACGCCCACGGCGGCGAGCCCGCGACCCCCAAGGAGGCCCAGGGCGGCCAAGGCGCCAAGCCCGCCGACCCGGACGGGGCCACGCCCGTCGGCGCGGACGGGGGCAAGCCCGAACAGCCCGCAGGGACGGACGCCGCGAAGCCGCCGCGCCCGTCCGCCGACCAATCGCACCAGGGCAGCCCGTCGAACACGCGCGCGGGCCAGGGCTCGGCGAGGGGCACACCAAAGGACGCGCAGAAGCCGCCGGACGGATCGCCCGAGTCCAAGCCGCCCCAGTCGCAGCCGGCGGAGTCCAAGCCGTCGGACGGCATGCCGCCGGAGTCGAAGCCCTCTGATCCGAAGCCGCCGGACGCGCCGCCGGACGCGACGCCGCCCGACGCCAAGCCTCCCGAGGATGGCGCTGGCGGCGGCGCGCCGTCTGAGGAGCAGTCCAAGTCTGGGAGCGCGGGCCAGAACGCGCAGCCCGTCGCGGTGCTGCTGCTCGACGACGACTTCGAGCCGCCGACGGAGCTGTGGTACCTGCGCCAGGGCGCCCTGTCGGTGTTCAACGGGCACCGCCTCATCCCCGCGACGTCAGGCAGCGGACTCGACCGTGACCTGATCGGCGAGATGCCCACCGCGGCCGTCGGAAGCGCCGCGCCGCCGCCGATGGACATGCGCTTTCAGCTCACCGGCAGCGTGGCGATCCTCGTCGACCATCCGCTGCCGTTCTCGCCCGACTTCCCGGTGTCGTACGCGCCGCTGCCCAACCCGGATCCGAGCCGCTTCCTCCGCGCCTGGTCCTTCTCGTCCGCCGTGAACCCGCTGGGCTTTGAAGGCATGCTCGGGCACACCTCGAACGGCCCGGACGTGAGCCCGGAGCTGCGGCAGACCTACCTGACCGCGCCAACCGATCCGCGGTACCGCGCGTTGGCGGATGAGATCGTGGCCGACCTGTCCGCGAGCGCGGCGACCGACCCGATGGCGCGGGCGCTGGCGGTAAAGCGCTGGCTCGACGACCATATGATCGGCGACAGCTCGCGCAGGCATGAGGGCGAGGGCGACCCGACGGCGGACTTCCTGTTCGGCGACCTGCACGGCTACTGCGTGCACGGCGCGCACGCGTCGGTCTACCTGGACCGCCTGCTGGGCATCCCCTCGCGCATTGGCACCGGCTACGCCGTCCCGGCGAGTGATCGGCGCGGGTCGAGCCTGGTCGTGCGTGGACACCAGGCGCACGCGTGGCCGGAGATCTGGCTCGACGGGATCGGTTGGGTCGCGGTCGATCCGACGCCGCGCAAGATCGTCGATCCGCCGTCGCCACCGCTCGACGAGGACGTGGCGCGGCAGCTCGGCGAGCTGGCGCGGCAGACCCCGCCCGCGGCCGAGATCCCGCCCACGCCGCGCGACTGGCTCCGCGAGCTGATGCCTGCGCTGCGCGGCATGGCGGTGGGCCTGTGGACCCTCTTGCGCGGGATAGCGCTGTTCGCGGTGATCGGCGTCTACCTGGTCAAGGCGTGGTTCGCGTTCAGCCCGTGGATGCTCCGGTCGGCGCTGCCGCGGGTGGCCTACCGCGCGGCGCTGCACCGCCTGACCTCGGTGGGCCTCGGCCGCGAGGTCGGTGAGTCCCGGGAGCGCCACGCGCGCCGCGTCGCCGCCGTGGCGCCAAGCATGACCGCGCTGACCGACGCACACGTCGCGTCCGCGTTTGGCCCCGAGCACAGCAGCCGGCTGGACGCGCAGACGTGGCGCGCCTGGGTCAGCGCGGTACGGCGCGAGTCCGCGGCGGCTGTGCCATGGTGGCGTCGCGCCTTGGGCTGGATCGATCCGAGCACCCCGTTCCGCACGCGATGAAGGAGAGCAAGATGTCCGACGAGCACACCGCGCCGAGGCTCGCCAAGGGATCGTCCGAGTTGGACGCCGCGCGTGACGTGGTCAAGCGCATCCAGCGTCGCCTTCGCGCGGCGGTGGTGGGCCGCGACGCCGTCGTCGACATGGTGATCGTCGCGCTGATCGCGGACGGACACGTGCTGCTCGAGGATTACCCCGGGTCGGGCAAGACCACGCTCGCCAAAGCGCTCGGCGACGCGCTCACCGACGACCGGCCCGACGACGAGATCGTGGCCGTGCGTCGCATCCAGTTCACGCCCGACCTGCTCCCCGGTGACGTCACCGGGTCCACCATCTTTGATCCGAACACGCAGCGCTTCTTCTTCCGCCCGGGCCCGATCTTCGCGCACGTCCTGCTGGCCGACGAGATCAACCGCACGTCACCCAAGGTGCAGTCCGCGCTGCTGGAGGCCATGGCCGAGAAGCAGACGACGATCGACAACCAGACGCGCAAGCTCGACGAGCTGTTCTTCGTGATCGCCACGCAGAACCCGCTGGACCTGGCGGGCACCTTCCCGCTGCCAGCCGCACAGCTCGATCGCTTCCTGTTCAAGATCCGGATGACCCACATCTCGCGCGCGGCCGAGCTCGACCTGCTCCAGCGCCTGGACGCCGTTCAGGCGGGCGTGGGAGACAGCATGCCGCGGGTCAGCCGGACCGAGGTGGTGGAGGCACGTCACGCGGCGCGCACCGCCGTGTTCGTGGCGCCTGCGATCAAGGAGGCGCTCGTCGATCTGGCGGAGGAGACCCGCAAGAGCGAGCGCGCCCTCCAGGGGGTGTCGACGCGCTCGCTCGTGCTGATGATCCCCGCGCTGCAGGCCCACGCGCTGCTGTCCGGGCGCGACTTCGTGAGCGCCGACGACCTGGAGACGCTGGCGCCCTTTGTCTTCGCGCACCGCCTGGTGCTCGCGCCGGGCTCCGGCACGGCCGAAGAGGTGATCGCGGAGTGCCTGAAGCGCCCGCTCGAGCGGCTCGCGCGCGCCTCGCTCAAGCGCGCCTAGGGCTTGGGGTCGCCGACCCGGTAGTAGCCGACACGCAGCGCCGGCGTCGCGTAGTGCTCCCACAGCCAGCCGCGCGCGACGATCTGGCGCTCGGCGATCGGGGTCAGCGTCCACGCGGACTCGAACGCGGCGCAGCGATCGCCAGGGTCGGGCTCAGACGGGCCCGCGACCGCGCACTGCGCGGAGCGGTAGTAGATCACGCAGGCCGGGCCCGTCAGGTCGGCGTCCAGGCCGATCCAGTCGCGACCACCGCCGAGGCCCGGTGGGCCGACGGGGAGCGCGAGCCCGCGATCGCCGTCCAGGCGCAGCGAGGTGATCGCGCAGCCTGCGGGGAGCGTGGGGAGCGTGGCGCGCACGAACGTGTACTCGTCGGACAGCGTGAACGGCGCGTAGGCGTCACGCAGCGTGCCGCGCGTCGCCCACGCGACGCCGATGAGCGCGAGGCCGGGCAGCACTTGGCGCTGGAAGATCGGGATCCAGCCGCGCGCAGCGTCGGTGAGCGCTTCGAGCCCCAGGCCGAGCAGCACGGCCATCCACGGCAGCACGCGCAGCTGATGGCGGACCAAGCACCACGACGCGGTGTCTCCGATCGACCAGATCGCGTTGCCGACCAGAGAGCCGACCACGAGCATCAGCGCGAACGTGGCGAGCGAGCGCCGCGCGGGCGCGCGTCCCCACGGCGCGAGCAGGGGCAGCAGGCCGAGCGCGGTCGGGACGAAGGCGTTGTTCCACAGCACGAAGTGTCGCACGCCGAACAGCAGGGCGCCGTGCCCGTGGTCCAGTCCCGCGCCGCGTCCGCCCGGCCCGCCGCCCGCCAGCACCACGCCGATCATGTCTGGCAGCGCGACCAGCGCCGTGGCGGCGACCACCGCGCCGGCGACACGCGCCGACACGCCGAGCCCTGACGCCCAGGCCCACAGCAAGATCAGCGCCGGGATGGCGAGCGCCTCTGGTCGCATGCACGCGGCGAGCGCGAGCGACACCGCCGCCAGCGCCACATCGAGCCCGCGTCGCCTGGTCGGATCGCCCGCGAGAGCCACCGCGCCGACCAGCGTCAGCAGACCTTCGACGATCTGCGGCGCGTCCGTGTGGCTGTAGCGAACGTGCACGCCCAGGCCCGCGACGACGATCCCCGCGGCTGCGGCAGCCGCGCGACCGCCGCCCAGCCGGGCGGTGAGCACGGCCGCGATCGGCGCCACCAGCGCGCCCAACACCGCCACGACGTGGAACACCATCTGGTCGTCGACCGGGAGCGCGGTGGCCCACAGGACGCGCATCAGCGCCACCAGGCCGTGTGTGTAAGACCAGCCCAGCGATGTCCACGGTGCGAACACCTCGTCTAGCCGCGGGTTCACGTCGTGCTGCACTGCAGGCGCGGCCAGGCGGAGCGCCAGCGCGCCGATCGTCAGCGCGACCAGCGCCGCGCCGTCTTCGGACCACAGGCGTTTGCGCTCTCGGACCACGGTCGCGACGCAAAGGCCGACCCACACGACCCACGCGAGTGACTGCACCAGCAGGATCACGCCTCCGCCGATCTGGCTGCTGGTCAAACGCCCCCCGGCCCGTGTGGGACCTCCGGCGCGGACGTCCCGTGGCAATCCTACCGCGACCCGCCCTGCGTGGGCACCCGGAGCCGCGTCGCGGCGTTAGGTGGGAGGCGGAGGCGCGCCACGGTGCAGCCCTGCGCTCCGGCTTGGCTTGGTGTCCTGTCGCGACCGCGGACGCGTCGTGCCGCGGCGCTGCTTGGCCTCGCGCTCGCGTTCGCCCGTCCTGCCTTGGCGCAAGACGCGGTCCCTCCGTCGGTCGCCGAGGACACGGATAGCGGCCCGGATCCAGCCTGGGGCCCGCCCCTCCTGCCCGACTCCGCGATCGCCAAGGCCGCCGTGGCCCGTGACGCGGGGCAGATGGTCACCGGCCGCAGGCTCGCTGAGCAGGCGGTCGTCGATGACCCCAAGAGCATCCGCGCTCGGGCGCTGCTCGGCTGGTTCCTGGTGGAGGGGGAGGGCGATCTGTCGCGCGCGCGCTGGCACCTGGAGCACGCGGCCTCGCTGTTTGACCACGGCGAGGGTACCGAGGGCCCGGAAGCCTGGAAGATCGACGCCGACGTGATCGACCAGCTCATCTCGGTCACGGGCGCGATGGACGATCGGGTGGCGCAGATCGCCTGGCTCGACACCTTCCACGAGCACTACACGCCGCCGCGCTGGGCTAGCTACGGGTGGCCCCTGCTCAAGCTCGGCCGCTTCGACGAGGCGCGCGAGAAGATCGACGCCGCGCTCGAGTCGGACGACCCCTGGGAGCACACCCACGCGATCAACGCGCGCTGCGCGGTCGAGGGGCAGATCGGGGATCGGGCAGCCTTCCTGGACGCGTGCGAGGCGGAGCTCGTGTCCGAGCTGGTCAACGGGTACGACCCGGCGACCGGCGCGTCGAACCTGGTGGGCGCGCGGCTCGCCAACCTGCGCTTCGAGGGTCTGGACGACGTCGCCAAGCAAGGCACCGTCGGGTCAGGCGAGGAGGCGGCCAACCCCTGGCTGCAGATGATGGGGCTCTCGCTGTCGGCGGGGCGCGGAGAGGAGGCGGTGGAGCGCGCGCGCAACATGCAGCGCTGGCGACTCAAGCTGCCGCCCTCGATGCGCGATCAGAACCGTGCTGAGCTCGACACGGCGCTCGCCAGGCTGCTGTTGCTTGCCGGTGAGGCGGACAAGGGCATGGAGGTGGTCGACCGCGCGATCGAGTTCCCGGATCGTCTCGGGTACTCCTCCGGCCAGATGGACCAGCTCTTGGGCTCCACCACGGTGCTGCGGATGGCCATGCGCACCGAGCAGTGCGAGCGCGACGCCGAGCGCGCGCCCGACGAGAGCTGGCTCTGGCGCACCTGGCGCTGGGTCCGCCAGTGGCTCCCGGATCTGCCCACACTGCGCGACCGCGCGGTGGTCCGCGGGGTGCTGCAGAGCCCCCAGCGCGCGCGTGGCTTGTTCCGCGTCTACCTGTACAACGGCCTCGCCGACGTGCCACCCTGGCTGCTCGGCGACGTGATCGACGCGGTGGGCACAGGCGTCGCGCAGGCCTCGCTGGACGCGGCCCGCGCCGACGACGCGACCGACGCGCGGTTCACGCCCTACTACGACGCCTTTGGTGCGGAGATCGCGTGGCGCGGCGGTGACCGCGCCGAGTCGCTGCGGCTCGCGGGGGCCGCGCTGATCGGCCTGCCCCGCGACGAGGTGCTCCTGCGCGCGCGGGTGGAGGCGGTCGCGGCGGACGCCGCCTGGTGGTCGTCGGAGGAGGCACGCGCGCTCACGCTCTGGGAGCAGGCACTCCGCGACGACGCAGGCTTGATCCGCCGACTGCGGAGCGCGATCCCGGCGCGCGTGGTGTCCGCGGGAGGGGCGGACGCCGACGCGCTCGCGGCCCGCCTGCGACGCAGCCCCCGCCTCATCGACAGCAACATGGGCTTCGTCGTCTCCGTGCGGGGCGCGGGGGGCACGCTCCAGTCCTGCCTGCTCACGTCGACCGGAAGCCGTGTGACCTGCGCCTCGGTGGGCGATGGGCCGAAGTCTGGCGAGCTCATCGCACGCGCCGCCGAGGCCTTTCATCGCCGGGTCTTTGCGATGCCGCTCGGCGTGGGGACGATCGACTGGGACAGCCTGGATGGGACGACGACCGTCGCCAACGAGGCCGCCGCCGACCGAGTCGACGCGCTCCTGGATGGCCTGGGGACGCCGTCGCGCTGAGCTTCCGCGTGCGCCTGGACCGATTTCCGGCGTGAGCGTGCCTCAAGTGATCACATGAAACGCAAGGAATCTCGGAATTTGGGCCTCCTTGTTTTCCATGTGGTACTGTCCAAGCGCCTCGCTGGAGTACGTGTTGTCCCGTATCTCTCTCCCACAGCACGACACCGCCGAAGGGCTGGGTACCCGCGGCCGCCTCTTGGGTGTGCAGAAGGCCGCCTACCGCTGGGTTCACATCGATGGGCTCCCGCCCTTCTGTGACGGCGTGCCTGCGGGCGAGGAGTTCAGCGAGTCCAAGTCCAGGCGGTTTGACTGGGACCTCATGGGGTCGGTGATCAACGGCGTGGTGTCGGTCGTTCGGGCCTTCGGGCGCGAGCCCAAGAAGGTGGAGGACTACAACCGGTACTACATCTTGCGGAAGCGGCCCGGCACCTCGTCCCGCTGGCGCGAAGACTCGGAGTTCGCGCGCCAGCGCCTCGACGGGGTGAACCCCTTCCTCATCGAGCGGATCCGGCAGATCCCGTCCAACTTCGGGCTGACGGAGCAAGTGGCGGCGCCTGTGCTCGCGCCGCTCGGCCTGACCGTGGAGCGGCTCCTCGGCGAGGGACGGCTGTATCTGGTGGACTTCGAGTCCCTGCAGGATGTGCCGATCGTGGTCGGACGCTTCCTGGCCGCGGCGATCGCGGCCTTCTTTGTCGATGAAGCCGGCATGCTCGCGCCGCTCGCGATCCAACTCGGCCAGGACGCGCAGTCCGCGGGCGTGCTGTTCACGCCCAAGGACGGCGAGTGGCTCTGGTTGCTCGCCAAGTCCTTCGTGCAGAGCGCGGACGCCTCGTACCATGAGCTCGTGTCGCACCTCACGCGCACGCATCTGGTACCTGAGACCTGCTGGGTGGCGATGAATCGCACCATGGCGCCGACCCACCCGCTGCATGAGCTCTTCAGGCCGCACTTCACCGACACCATCGCGATCAACACGGCGGCGCGCGGCAAGCTGATCGCGCCCGGCGGGCCGATCGACAAGGCGATCGCGGTCGGCAGCGAGGGTGGGTTCTGGCTGGTCGACAAGGCGTGGAAGCGCTGGACGTTTGGCGAGACTGAGCCGCTGCTCGACTTCGCTCGCCGCGATGTGAACGACCTCCCGGGCTACCACTACCGGGACGACGCACGCCGCATCTACGCGACGCTGAGCAAGTACGTCGACGAGCTGCTGCGCGTGTTCTACCGCTCGGACGAAGACGTGCGCGGCGACACCGAGCTTCAGGCGTGGGCGGCGGAGCTGGTGTCGCCCACGGGCGGGCAGATCCGCGGTCTGCCCGGCGGCGGCAAGCTCGAGCGCTTCAAGGATCTGCACGCGATCGTGCTCGGGATCTTGTGGACGGTCTCGGCCGAGCACTCGGCCGTGAACAACGGGCAGTTCGACCAGTTTGGCTACGTGCCCAACTCGCCGGGCGCGCTCTACCTGCCTCCGCCCAAGTCCAAGATCCCGATGAACAACGAGGCGTTCACTTACGCGCTCCCGCCTGAGCTCGCGGTGGACGATCAGATCGCGCTCGTGCATCTGCTGTCGATGCCGACGCACCACCCGATCGGTCAGTACCCGACGCAGTTCTTCCAGGACGTGAAGCGCGCGCAGCTGGTCGTCGACCGCTTCCGCGCGCGCCTCGATCAGGACACCCTTGCCATCCGAGAGCGGAACCTGCTGCTGGATGTCCCGTACCGCTACCTAGACCCCAGCATCATCGGGCGGTCCGTTGCGATCTGACTCCGCCGAAGCTTCAGGCGCCCGCTCGGCGCTGCCGCGCGTGCACGGCTACACGCTGGTGTCGCGCGTCTACCTGGGCGCGCGCGCCGCGGTGTACCGCGGCGTCGAGGACGCGACGGGTCGCGCGGTGGTGGTCAAGGTTCACCGCGACGACTTCCCGACCGAGCGACAGCTCGCGGCCCAGCGCCGCGCGCACGAGCTGGGTCGACGCGTGCTCACCGCGCCGAACGTGATCCAGCACCTCGCGCTGGCGCAGCTCGACAACGACCTCGCGCTGGTGATGGAAGACAACGGCGGGATCTCGCTCGACCGCTGGCTCCGCGCGCATGGGCGCCCGTCGTTGGTCGACGCGCTGCGCTTTGCGGTCGGCATGGCGGACGGCCTGGCGCAGCTTCACGCGGCGGGCATCGTCCACAAGGACGTGAAGCCGGCGAACGTGGTGGTCGACGGCGTGGGTGACCACGTCAAGCTGATCGACCTGGGCATCGCGAGCACGCTGCGATCGGAGAGCGCGTCGTCCACGGACGACCGCGCCGAGGGCACGCTCCGCTACATGTCGCCCGAGCAGACGGGGCGCATGAACCGCCCGGTGGACGCTCGCTCCGATCTGTACGGGCTGGGCGCGACGCTCTTGCACCTGCTGACCGGGCGGCCGCCGTTCCTCAGTGATGACCCGCTGGAGCTGGTGCACGCGCACATCGCCGTGGACGCACCCGAGGTGCGCGACCTGGCGCCGGACGTCCCGGTCACCGTGGCCGAGATCACGGCTCGGCTTCTGCGCAAGCGCGCCGAGGATCGCTATCAGACCGCCGTGGGCCTGGCGGTGGATCTGCGCCGCTGCCTGGACGCGGCGCGCGAGGGCAAGCCCGACGTCCGCTTCACGCTCGGCGAGCGCGATCGACGGGATCATTTCCTCGTGTCCGACAACCTCTACGGCCGCGAGGCGGAGCAGGGCGCGCTGCTCGGCGCGCTGGAGCGCGTGGCCGGAGGTGAGGTTGAGGTGGTGTTGGTGTCGGGTCGCTCCGGCATCGGCAAGTCGGCGCTCGTGCATGAGGTCGAGCCCGGGATCGCCGCCGCGCACGGTCGCTTCGCGGCTGGCAAGTTCGATCTGTACCGCCGCGACCTGCCGTACCTCGCGTGGATCGGCGCGCTTCAAGACCTCATCCGGCAGGCGCTGTCGCTGCCGGAGGCTCGGCTGGCGTTGCTGCGCGGTCGCTTGCAGGAGGCCCTGGGCCCGAACGGCGCGGTGATCGCCGACGTGGTCGCGGACCTGGATCTGATCCTGGGGCCGCAGCCGCCGCTGCCCGAGGCGAGCCCAGGAGAGGCGGTCGCCCGGTTCGGACACGTGTTCCGTCGCTTCCTGGGCGCGTTCCTGTCGCCCAGCGAGCCGTTCGCCATCTTCCTCGACGACCTGCAGTGGGCCGATCTGCCGTCGCTGTCGCTGATGGAGGTGCTGGCGACCGACCGCGACGCGCGTGGCCTGCTCCTGATCGGCGCGTTCCGTGAGGAGGAGGTGGGGCCGACGCACCCGCTCCGTGCGACGCTGCAGCGCTTGGCGAGCGCGGGCCGCCCCGCGACCATGCTCGAGCTTGGACCGCTGAGCGTGGAGTCGGTGGAGGCGTTGGTCGCGGACAGCATGCACGCGGAGCGGGTGGAGGCGCGGCCGCTGGCGGCGCTCATCCACGACCGCACCGGGGGCAACCCGTTCTTCGTGCACCAGCTCATGGAGCGGCTCGCGCTCGATGGGGTCATTCGCTTCGACGCGGCGGCGACCCGTTGGACCTGGGACCTGGACGCCGCGGTGACGCGCGGGATCACCGACGACGTCGCCAAGCTGATGACGCAGCGGTTCGCACGCCTCCCGGACGCGACCTGCGGGCTGCTCCAGATCGCCGCATGCCTTGGCGCCAGCTTCGACCTCGACACGCTGGCCGCCGTGAGCGATCGCCGCGCGGCGGACACCGCGCGCGAGCTTGAGCCCGCGCTCGCCGAGGGCCTGATCCTGCCGCTGGATGGGTCGTACCGCTACGCCGCCGAGGAGGCCGAGCTGGCGGGCCGACGCGGTGGTCGACTGCAGATCAGCCCGCGCTACCGCTTCCTCCATGATCGCGTGGAGCAGGCCGCGCACGACGCGCTCGCCGAGGCGACGCGCGCCGAGATCCACCTGCGCCTGGGCCGGATGCTGCTGGCCCGCGGCCTGGACGCGCTCGGAGAGCAGGTGATCGACGTCGCGTCGCACCTGGGCGAGGCGGTCGGGCTGCTCCACGATCCGGCGGAGCGGCTGCAGGCGTCGGCGGTGTTCCTGATGGCGGCGCGCCGGGCCAAGGCCTGTATGGCGACCGGCGCCGCGGCCCGGTACCTCCGTGACGGCCTCTCGGTCCTGCCCACGGACGCGTGGACGTCCGCGCATGATTTGGCGCTCGTTTTGCACACCGAAGCGGCGGACGTGGCCTACATCGAAGAGCGCTGGGACGACGTCGAGCGCCACGCGCCCGAGGTCCTGACGCACGCGACGAACCTGCACCAGCGCATGCCGATCCACTTGATCCGCATCGGCGTCGGCGTGTCGCAGCTTCGCTACAAGGAGGGCACCCACCTCGCGGTCGACGTCCTGCGCGACGAGTTCGGCATCCGCCTGCCGAAGGATCCGATCACCCCGCACGTGCTCGGCGGCGTGATCCGCCTGAAGATCGCGCTGCGCGGGCGCGATCCCAAGACGCTGATCGACCTGCCGACGCTCACGGACCCGGACGTCAACGCGGCGCTCGGCATCATGATGAAGTCCGCGACGAACGCGTACTGGGGCGTGCCGAACCTAGTGCCGCTGCTCGCGTTCCGCATGATCCGGTTGTCACTCGTGCACGGCAACACGGGCCTGTCTGCCTACGGCTACGCGCTCTACGGGATGATCGCGAGCGCGGCCCTCGGCCTGGTCGACGAGGGCTACGCGTTCGGTCAACTGGCGATGGACCTTCTGGAGAAGACCGGGGACCGTCACCTGGTCGGCAAGACGGGCCTGCTCTTCCACGGCTTCATCCGTCACCACCGCGACCCGTACCGCAAGTGCGCGACCGAGGTGCTCGCCTGCTACGCGGCGGCGATGGACGCGGGCGACGTGGAGAACGCCGCGTACTGTGCGACGGTGGCCTACGTGACCGACCTGCTCTCAGGGCGCTCGGTCGCCTGGATGGGTGAGCGTTACGGCGACTACGTGCCGGTCGTGCTGGGATCCAAGCAGGCGCAGACCGCGTACGCGATGCGCGTGTGGACCATCGCGATCGCTCGGATCTCCAGCCGGGACACGACGGACGCCCGCCTGGTCGGTGAGGGGCTCGACTTTGACGTCCGCTTGCAGGAGCTGCTCGCGGCGGGTGCAGGCGAGGGCCAGGCGATCGCGCAGGGGTGCGGCGCGGCGGGCTGGCTCGCGTTCGTGATGGGGGACGACGACCGCGCGCTGGCCGCGTTGACGTTGCTGCACGCCAACCGCGAGGCGGCGCCCGGCCAGACCTTCGTGACCTTCGGCGTGGCGATGCTCGGAGTCGTGCTCGCCCGGCGTTCGACGACCCTGCCGCGCGCGCAGCGGCGGCTCTTGGGCCGCGTGCGCAAGCAGATGCGCGCGGCCGCCCACCGGAACCCGGACCTGCTGCCGTTCGTACATTGGATGGACGCCGAGGCGGACGGGTCGGCAGCGCGCGTGGAGTGGGCGCTGCGCGGTCTGGCGGACGCTTCGTCGAGCGCGAAGGCGATCGGCAACCTGTGGGTGGAGGCGATGGTCTCCAAGCGCATGGCGGAGCTTCACGCGTCCCTGCAGCACACGGACCTGGCGCGCTTCCATCAAGATCGGGCGCGCGCTCTCTGGCGGCGGTTCGGTGCGGTCGCACTGGACCGGCATGGCGAGGGCGAGCTGCACGAGGAGGACTACCTGGACGCGTCGGGCGGCGTGTCCACCTTCGCGACGACCGACGCCGACAGCCTCGGCGCGCTCGACGTGCGCGTGCTGCTCGCCGCCGTTCGCGCGATCAGCTCCGAGATCGAGATGGACCGACTGCTGGAGCGCGTCCTGCGGGTGGCCCTGCAGGCGGCGGGCGCGCGTCGCGGTCTGCTCTACCTGCGTCAGGGCGAAGACAGCCCCGAGGTGGAGGTGGTCGCGGAGGCGACGATCGTGGGCGCCGAGCTCGTGGTGCGCACGGGCGGCGCCCAGCTCGACGTCGCTTCGCCCGACAGCATCGTCGCGTACGTTCGGCGCACCAAGCGTACGCGCCTGATCGACGACGCGGGCTTCGACGAGCTGTTCGCGAACGACCCCTATGTGCGCGCGAACCAGGTCCGATCGGTCGTGTGCGTCCCGCTGCTGTCTCACGGGACCGTGGTGGGCGTGCTCTACCTGGAGAATGACCGCGGCGCGGGCGTGTTCACCGAAGGTCACGTGAGCGTCCTACAGGCGATCGGCGGGCAGGGCGTCGTCGCGGTCGAGAACGCGCGCTTGTTCGCCGCGCAGCGACGCGCCGCCGAGGCGTTTGGTCGGTTCGTGCCTCGTCCATTCCTGTCCCACATCGGGCGTCGGCGCATCGAAGACGTGGCGCTCGGAGACGGGGTGGAGGCCGAGGTCAGCGTGCTGTTCAGCGACCTGCGCGGCTTCACGGCGCTGTCCGAGCAGCTCACGGTGTCGGGTAACTTCGCGTTGATCAACGACTACCTGGCGCGCATGCTGCCCGCGGTGAACGCGCACGGCGGGTTCGTCGACAAGTTCATTGGCGACGCCGTGATGGCGCTGTTCGTGGGCGAGACGGACGGCGCGGTTCGGGCGGCGGTCGGCATGCACCGGGCGCTGGAGCAGTTCAACGACGAGCGCGCCGCCCGAGGTGAGTCGCGCCTGAACATGGGCGTGGGCGTGCACACCGGGACCGTGATGCTCGGCACGATCGGCTCGAATGAGCGCATGGAAACCACCGTGATCGGCGACGCGGTGAACTTGGCTTCTCGGCTGGAGGGCATGACCAAGCACTACGGCGCGTCGCTCCTGATCAGCGACGCGACGCGCGCGCGCCTGCGCGACCCGGACATGTTCGAGGTGCGCGAGGTCGGTCGCGTGCGGGTGAAGGGGCGTCGCGGCGCGATCGGCGTGCACGAGGTGCTCGACGCGCGCACGGCAGACGAGCGCGCTGTGCTGCTGTCGACCCGGGCGCGGCTGGGCGGCGCGTTCCAACGTTGGGTCGACGCGGACTTCGCTGGCGCGGTCACCGACTTCGAGGCCTGCGCGGCCGAGGCCCCGTTCGACGTGGTCGCGAACACGCTCGCCCGCCGGGCCGCGGAGCTGGCGCAGTCGCCGGCACCTGCCGGGTGGGACGGCGTCGACGAGCAGCACGAGAAGTAGAGCGCCCAGGCCCCCCGGGGCGCTGCGCGTCGCGCGGCCCCGCGACGCGTAACAGAGTGGCGGACGCGCCCCGGGGCCCGCGACGCCTACCTGAGCGGCAGACGCGCCGCGCGCGTGCTCACGGGCCCGGCGGCTCCGCCATCGGGGGCTCGCTGGTCCAGTCCGGCGCGTGGCGCGAGTCCGGGAACTTCTTGAGCATGCCGAAGATCTTGTACGCGAACAGGCGCGCGCGTCGGCCCCAGCTGCTCGCCTTGCGCAGGTGGTTGAGCGAGTGCGGGTCGTCGATGCTGACGGCGTTCGGGATGGGCAGCGTCTTGGGCGCCTGCGTGATCTCGAACCAGGTGAGCATCGCCTCCTTGTAGTCGAGGACCTCGGTCAGCTCGACCTCGGCCAGCTCCAGCCACGGCGTCTCCACCTCGTCCCACGGCCACGCGCTCGACGCCCACTGCTGGGTGGGGCCGTCCAGCCACGGACGCACCTGGATCTGGAGTCGGAAGCGCACGCGGTCCTTGCGGTCGTTCACGCGCTCGATCAGCTCGTCCTTGAGGTAGTTGCGGGTGCGGGTCTCATCCTGGAAGGGGTTCTGAAGCCAGGGCAGGGCTGCGTCCCACGGCTCGGGCGTGCCGGTCTCCATCTCCGGGCTCCAGCCGTCCCAAGGGATCATGCGGTAGCGCACCAGGTGACGGGACTCGTCGGCCGCGAGGAGGCCGCTGCACGTCTGCGTGTGGTAGCTCATGCCCGCGAACGACTCGGGATCACGGCGCACGCTCACCGACCCGCCCACGAGCGCCTGCGGGTACTTTCGCAGGTGGGACACGAAGTACTTGCCGCGGCCGAGCATGGTCACGACCATGAAGCTCGCGAAGGTACGCGCGTCCCAGAAGAGCGGCGCGTCACCCGTGTTCATCAGCAGCGCGAACGGCGTACGGCCGCGCGTGTCCGAGAACTTCACCGACGCGGAGCGCACGACCTTCTTGGCGTCGTCATTGAACGACGCGGCGCCGTGGCGCACGCGACCGACGAACTCCCGGCCGTTGACGAAGAAGTCATGCGCGGGACGGCGCGGATCATCGAGGATGCGAATGCGGGCGCGCGCGCTGACGCCGTTCTCGTGCGACATGCGCACGCGAAACACCAAGCTGTTGAACGCCACCAACAGCGTGATCAGCACCGTGTAGATGGACAGCTGAATGCGCTTCGCCCACGCGATCAGTCTCTGTAGAAGCACGGCTCGTCCCCTGGATGGCCCGGGTGCGCGTGAGGGCGCTGGGCCGGGCGGAGTCTACGACGAGCGGCGGCGCGTCCGCAAGGGACACGCCGCGTTGCGCCGCGCTTTCTCGTGCTCGTCCGTCGATCAGGCCAGGTCGACCTGATCGCTGACCGCCTCGCGCAGGATCGACGACGGCGTGCCCACGCAGGTCACCCACAGCTGGTGGATCGCGCGGGTGGCTGCGACATGCAGCAGACGACGCGATGAGGGCGTGTCTGGGTACGAGCGCGCGCTCGCGTCGACCAGCAAAACGTAGTCGAACTCCAGGCCCTTCACCTGCCGCACGTCGACCACCTCGACGCCGGGCGAGAAGCTGAAGGCCTCGTCCTGCACCAGCCGCAGGCGGGGCACTTCGCCGCGCTTGAGGCCGTCGTAGTACAGTTGCGCGATGGACTCGTTCGGCGCGATCACGGCGACGCTGGCGAGCGGCTCGTGACGGGAGAGCTGCTGGAGCGCGTCCGCGAGGAAGCCAACCGCGGCGCCTGCGTCGGTGAAGCGGAAGACCTCGACCGGCGGGCCGGAGCGTACGGTGAGCGGGGGCGTGTCGTCCTCGTTCACGTCGCCGAGCAGGCGGTTGGCGAACGTGACGATGGGCTCGGACGAGCGGTAGGCGATGCGCAGCGTCTCGACCTCGACGCCGGCGACGCCGAGCCAGCCGAAGAAGGTGGACCAGCTGGTGAAGCCGGCGGACGCCATGACGTGCTGCTGCGTGTCACCGGCGAGCGTGATGCTGCGCTTCTCGTCGAGGCAGTCCAGCAGGACGCGGACCTCGATGGGGCTGAAGTCCTGGACCTCGTCGACGGCGATGTGCTTGTAGCGGAGCGGGCGCTGGCCCTTGTCGCGCAGCGGACCGACGCGCTTCTGCCACGCGCGCAGAAGGATGGGATCGTCCTCGGCGTCCATGAACACCGCGACCTTGTCCTCCTTCTCCACGTCCTCGTCGAGCGCGTTCATCAGCTCGGCGCCGCGCTCGCGGCTCCAGGCGATGGCGCGCTCCAGATCTTCGCGCGCGATGCCGCCCGGATCCAGCTCGTGGAACACGGGCAAGAGCACGTCGGGGCGGGTGAGCACGGTGAGCCAGTCGTCGATCGCCTGCTCCATGGTGCCCAGGCCGTCGGTCGCCTCGATGTGGCGCTCCAGCGCGACCATGGTGGCGGGGTGTGACTTGACGCGCAGCACCACCTCGGGCGTGTCCTCGTTGATCGCCTGCGGCAGCTTGGGGAAGTGCCGGCGGCGCATCTGCGCGGCCCACGCGGGGAAGGTGATCGGGCGGACCTTGGCCACGCCCAGCGCCGGGAGCACACGCTCGACGTAGTCGCGGAGCGCGCGGCTGAACGCGAGGAACAGCGTCCGATCTGAGTCGACCGCGGGGTCGTCGTAGGCGAGCCACGCGATGCGATGGAGCGCGACGGTGGTCTTGCCGGAGCCGGCCGTGCCGCGGATCACCACGAAGCCTGAAGAGGGCCGCGTGATCAGCTCGAACTGCTCGGGGTCGAGCAGGCCGGCGATGTCCGGCAGGTGCTTGTCGGCGCGGATCGGACGACCGAGCGAGTCTTGGCCGAGCTTGCGCCCCGCGGCGTGGCCGTCGTCGTGCACCGTGGCGAGCGCGCTGCCCTGGCCGCCGGCGAGGCGCGGGCGCTCGCGTGTCCGCAGCACCCAGGTGTCGTCCTCCAGGCGTACGAAGCTGCCCTCGGGCGACTCGACGCGGCGCAGGATGGACTGCTCGACCCCCACGGTCCGGCGGGCGACGACGGTGCCCTCCATCACGCGGCCGCCAAAGTTCTCCTCGTAGTCTTCGCCCTGCTGGTAGCTGTAGAAGATGCGGGAGATGGGCGCGTTGCGCCAGTCGACGATGCGCAGGCCGTGGTCGATGCGCGTGCCCTTGCCCAGGAACAGGTCGCGTTCGTGTCCGTCCTCGTCCAGGCGCAGGTGCGCGAAGTACGGGCTGGCCGGGTCGACGACGGGGCGCTCGCTGCCGGCGCGGATCTGCTCCAACAGCGCCAGCTGCTGGTCGTACTGCTGGAGCATGGAGGGCTTGTCTTCGTCCTTGGCGTTGTTGACCTCCTCGCGCAGGCGGAGGAGCTCGGCGACTAGGTCGTCCTCCTTCGGAGGCGCGAGCACCGGGACCTCGTGCAGGAGGCGGACCGTGCGGACCAGGAGGGCTTGCTCGTCGAGGACGAGTTCGGGGACTTGCGGTTCGGACATTCTGTGCTGCTAACCGTTCGTGGCGATCCGCAAGCGTGCGCACGGCAGGGCGTCGAGTGAAGTGCCTAGAGCGAGGTTGACATGGCACATGTCGTCACGGTGCCCCCCGAGCCCTTCGTCGGCATGGGCGGCGCGCTGCGGGTGGTGGCGTTGCCCGCCGCTCAGGACAACCTGGTCTGGGTGGTCGAGTGCACCGCCACCGGGCAGGCGGCGGTGGTGGATGGACCGGACGCGGGCGCGGCGCTGGCCTGGATCGACGCCCGTGGGCTCACGTTGGTCGCGGTCCTCAACACCCACACCCACGGCGATCACGTCGGCGTGAACAGGGACCTCGAGCGTCGCGGACTGCTCGAGGGCCTGCGGGTCATCGGTCCCGCAGCGGCCGCGGTCGACGTGCCGGGCATCACGGAGCCGGTGGACGAGGGCGACACCGTGACGTTCGGCGCGCTCACGGCCACCGTGATCCGCACCGACGGCCACCTGCACGGTCATGTCTGCTACCGCTTCGGCGACGTGCTGTTCTGCGGGGACACCCTGTTCACTGGCGGCTGCGGGTTTGTGTTCGACGGCACGCCCGCGCAGATGAGCGACAGCCTCGCGCGCTTGGTCTCGCTCCCTGCGGACACGCGCGTCTGCTGTGCGCACGAGTACACGCAGGACAACCTGCGGTTCGCGTGGACGGTGGAGCCGGGCAACGCCGCGCTCGCGGCGCGGATCCAGCAGGTGTGGGCGGCGCGGGGGCGTGGCGAGACGGTGGTGCCGTCGACGATCGGCGAGGAGCGCGCGACCAACCCGTTCGTCCGCCTCGACTCGCCGGAGCTGATCGCGCGGATCCGCGTGGCCATGCCAGACTCCCGCCTCGACACCCGGACCGAGGTGTTCGCGGCGGTTCGCGGCCTGAAGAACGCGGGCCTGCACCGCGCCGTGCCCGAGGGAGCGCTCCCGCTCGGGGGCGCCTGAGGGTCGGCACGGTGAGCGTTCCCACGGGATGCGCCGCGCGGCCGTGAGCGGCCTCACCGATGTGCCCCTGAGCGTGAACCGGCCCCCACCTCTCGTGGTCTGCTCTGCGCAGCCAGGGAGGCTGCGCATGTTCGACACCGTGGGGCGCGAGCTCGATCCAGAGCTTCGTCGCCGTCAGGCCGTGCTCGTCGGGTGGACCACCTTGCTGGCGGCGGCTGCGGTCGGCGCCGGCGTGTTCTTCGCCGCGACGGTCGTCCCGGTCGCGAACCCGACCGTCCCTGAGGTGCCCGACGTGATGGTGGCGCTGGCGCTGGACCAGGCGCCGGTCGCCCCCGCGCCGCCCGCCGCGCCGCGGATCTCGCAGGGGGAGGCGACGCCGACCGCGGCGCCGACCCCGTCCGATCCCGCAGACCTGCCCGCGCTCACGCCCGTCCCGTCGGCCCCGGAGCAGGCGAGCGAGCCGCCCGCTGGCGCTCCGGACGGCGACCCCAACGGCGACCCGACAGGGGATCCGAACGGCGATCCGCGCGGCCGACCGGGTGGCCACGGGGAAGGCTCGGCGGACGGCGGCGGCATCAAGGCCGTCGCCCCGTCCGCGCTTGAGTGGAAGCGCCAGCCGTCCCCGGACTACCCGCGCGCCGCGCTTGGGCTCGGCCTGGGCTCGCAGCGCTGCGTGGTGCGCCTCCGCCTGGACGCCGACGGTGTCCCCGTCGACGTGCAGCCCCTCGACTGCCCCCCCACGTTTGTCCCGCCGACCGTGGAGGCGCTGCGCGCCTGGCGGGCCTACCCGGTCCGCTTGGGCGGCACGCGGATCCCCGTTCAGACCACCGTCGTGATCCACTACGAGGAGCGGTAGCCCGCCCCGCCCCTCACTTCTTGGGGATGTCCTGTTCGACCACCACGCCGTCGATCGCGGCCGCGAACAGGCGGCGCAGCTCGTGGTGGCCGCGGTCGTTCGGGTGGATGCAGTCGTCGTAGAACCAGTTGGTGGCGTCGTCGGCGTCGTAGTTCGGGTTGCTCGCGTCTTCGGCGTTGACGTTGTGGTCCAGGAACTGGCCGTGCAGGTCGACCACCGAGAAGCCGCGCTCCTCGCCGAGCGCGGTGAGGCGCGCGTTGTAGTCGTCGAGCACCGGCAGCTTGGCCGCGTAGTCGATGCCCATGAAGCAGCTGGACTTGCCCACGCCGCCGGACGGCTCGTAGATGTTGGTGGCGTAGATGTGGGGCGTCTCGGCGAACACCGCTGGGTCGGTCAGCTGGTCGATGACCGCGTCCATGTTCTTGAACGCGCTGTTGATCACCTGCTGCGCGTTGGCGAACGGATTGAGCGCGCCTTGCGCGTCATTGCCGCCGATCGTGAAAACGATGATCGTCTCGCCCTCGACAGGGAGGGTACCCAGCTGCTGCTTGAGCGCGGGGATCTGCTGCGACTTCAGGGTGGCGGTGGTGGCGCCGCCGACCGACACATCGATCACGTCGGTGATTGTGCTGTACATGGACTCCAGATCGACCTTGTTGTAGCCCTGCCAGCGCGAGGCATCGTTCTCTTGGAGGAGCGACGTGTACTGAAGGCTGGTCTTGGACGCGCCCGAGCCCGCCGTGATCGAGTCGCCCAGGAAGATGAGGCGAACCGGCGCCTTGGGGCGGAAGCCGTCCGGCACGTAGGTGTTCACGTCCGGGTCCGGATCGCGGACCGCGGCGACGTCCGTGTCACCCGACACGTCCGTGTCAGAGCCGGTGCCGCCCTTGTCGGAGCAGGCGGCGGCGAAGAGCAGGGGCAGGAGAACGAGCGGGCGAAGGGTCATGTGGCGTTCCTCGTGACCCCCATTGCCTTGTGCTGTCCGGCTTGCAAGTCCAGGATCAGGGTGTGTAGCACTGACGGTGCACGGACTGTTCCAAGGGGTCGGACAACGCCGCGACCGTGGCCTCGGGCCAGTTGATCCGCGCGACGTCCCACACGTCATTGCGCTCCATGTTCTGCGACGCCTGGAAGGCCAGGATGCCGTCCAGGTACACCCGCACCGACGAGGTCACGACGTCGTCGCCCTGGTCGTCGAAGTAGTGCACGCGGACGTCGTAGCGGCCGGACTGGGGCTCATCGATGTTGATGTTCTCCGGGCCGTGGCCGCCCCGATCATCCAGGTCCAAACGGGGATCATCCGCGGCGCCTAGGACGCCCCAGTTCGGGGTGCGGTTGCACCAGTTCGCGTCGGCGGGCCGGCCAAAGATGGGGGTGCCCTCCTGCGCCAGGTGCAGGTCCATGTCGGCGGAGGCTGTGTTCCAGGTCAGTTCGACGTGGACCCGCTCGGACGGGATGGCGTCGATCAGGCAGCGCGCAGGCGCGCTCGTCACACCGATCGAGTTGGTGACGGTGAGATCCACCTCGTAGGGGCCGACCGCGTCCGCCCACAGCTTGGTGGTCGGCGACACGGCGTTGGTCAGGTAGGCCGACGAGATGGCGTCGCCTGCGTCGTCCACAGGCACGCTGGCCAGCGACCAGCTGTAAGTCAGAGGCGTGTGACCGGCGGGGTCGTGAGAGGCGTAGCCGTCGAGCTGGACGAACGCGGGTGGGTCGACTTGTGAGGGGCAGTTGATCTCGGCGACCGGGTACTCGAAGTCTGCGCCGCCGTTGCCGAGCAGCACGACCTCGATGGGATCCTCGTCGGGGTCGTCGGACGGGATGGTGAGGGTGCCGCTGTCGCCGTCCGCGTTGGGCGGCGTGTAGGCGAGCACGACCGGGACGTCGTCACCGGGGGCGATGGTGTTGCCTGACGGGTCGGTCAGCAGCGCAAACGCGGACGAGCCAGACTGGGCGACGGTGCCGAGATGGAGCGGCGCGCTCCCGCGGTTGGTGATGGTGAGCACGCGCGTGGAGAGCTCGGCGGCCGGGCCGAAGTCCACGGCGAGCGTACTCATGTCGATGTCCGGCATGGGCGCCGAGATGCCGGTGCCCGTCAGCGGCACCGAGACCGTGGGGTCCGTCTCGTCGTTCGACGTGAGCACCAGCGTGGCGCTGTAGTCGAGGAAGGTGGCCGGCGTGAACGACAGGTCGATCGGGTGGTCTTCACCGGGCTTGAGGGTGAGCTCGGTCTCGGCGATCTCGAACAGGGACGCGTCCGCTCCCTCGATATTCAGGCTGACGTCAAGGTCTGCGTGGCCGGCGTTCGACACATGCACCGGCAGGATGTGCACCAGCGGCACCGCCGAAGGGCCGAACTCGAGCGGGCTCGGGGTGACGTTGATCTCGGGCGTCTGCACGGCGATGCCAATGTCGTCTGGCGCACAGGCGAGCATCGTGAATGGGACGACGAACCGGAGGCGGGACAAGTTCATGGCGGCTCCCGCGGGCCAGCGTAGCGCAGCGGATGCGCGTTCGCAGGTCAGTTCAGCGGCGTAACGGAGAAGGTCGCCGGCGAAGCGCGCCGACCGTGGTGGAGGTTGCTCTCCGGCGCGGTGACGGATTGGACCTCACGGGCAGGGTGGTCGCCGACGCGCTCCGCGCAGCCTGCGCCGGGCAGGTTGCAGTCCAGCGCGCTCACGAAGAGCAGGCAGCCGGTGTCCGCGGGCACGTCGCCGCCGAGCTTGGGCGACCCCTCGCGGAGTGGCCAACCGTAGGTGGCGGTCTCGAAGGTGAGCGCGGCTGCGTCGTCGGCGGACTTGCCCGGGGCGACCCGCGTACCCAGCCGCGTCTCGAACAGGCAGCCGCGGTTCGTTTCGACCGTCTCCACGATGAAGCGCGCGCCGACCTGCTGGACCGAGTGGGCGAGCGTCCAGGGGGGGCCGCGCAGGTCGGCGGGGGCGAGCACCCTCGGCAGGGCGAGGCTGCCGATCGCCAGCCAAGGCCAGATCGCCCGGGCGCGAGCGTGGCCGTCCAGACGGTTTGCGGCAAGCAGCGCCAAGAGGGCCATGGGTCCGAGCAGCATGGCGACGTAGCGCAGCGTCTCATACGGGGCGGCGCCGAGGTGGCTCGCCTGGCTGTAGACCCGGCTGGAGAGGAGCATCCCAAAGGCAAGTGCGAAGCTACGCAGATCCCGCACGCCGGCCACCATCCCCAGCAGGACCAGCGCCGTCAGGCCGGGGCTGGAGAACGCCAGAAGATCCTGCGTCAGGCGGAGGTCCCGCAAGGTGGCGACGGCCCACGGCGCGGCGACACGAACCGTGGTGGTCGCCGGCATCCAGTCTCCGATCGCGTACATCAGCGCGAGCGTGGCGGTGGTGGTGACCAGCAGCGCGAGCCCGAGCACTGGCCATGAGCTAGCACGGAGGCGCGCGTCGACCGTCGACACCGGCAGCCACCACGTGGCGAGCGAGGCCGCGACCACCGGACCGGACACCAAGAGGGTCTCGATGCGCAGCGCCGCGGCCGCCGCGGCGGTGAGCGTCAGGGCCGCGCTCGCGAGCACGCGCGTGAGGACCGGCCCGTCGCACGGAGTCCCCGCGACTAAGGCGCCCAGAAGGGTCGCCAACAGGATGGGGATGGCGTGCCCTTCGGAGTGGGCGGCGTTGAGGAACCAGGGATTGAGCGCCACCACCATCACGACCGCCGCGGCGCCCATACGGGTGGTGAACGCCCGCGCGATCGGCGCCAAGAGAGCGAGCGCCGCGACGGCCTCCAGCACATGCAGGAACACCGTGGCGCGCAGGGGGAGCACCCACTCCGGCACCGCCCAGCCAAACCAGCCCTCGTGGTCCCACAGCGCGTGCAGGACGGCCTCCTCACGGCCCTCCTTGAGGAAGGTGAGCGCGCCCAGCGGGATGGCGTAGGGCCCCTGGATCCACAAGAAGAAGACGGCGAAACAGCCTAAAGCCGCGGAGACGAGCGCGGTGGCGCGGGCCGACGGGTGCGACCGCCACAAGGCGGGCAGCAACGCGACCGCGAGCAGCAACGCGAGGTGAATGAACGGCGCGTGATCGGTCAACGACATCGGCAGCCGCATAGCCCGTTGTGAGCCGGTCGAACTGCGCGAATGGGTCGAGTCCTTCGGAGCGTTGTGCGCCGTGCAAGCGGCGTTCGTTACCTCGTGGCCGCCAACTCCGTTAGACTCCTCGCTACGGGGTTTCCATCATGACCAGCTCGCTTCGAATCACGGTTGGCGTCATCTACATGGCGTTCGCCACGATGATCCACTCGGTGATCCTGCTCGTGCTGTTTCCGAGCAAGAACCTCCGCATCCGCTCCTGCAATTACTGGGGCTGGATCACGGGCCGCTTCATCGTGTGGGTGTCTGGCTCCACGGTCACGGTGCATGGGGGGGAGACCATGCGGTCGGACCGGCCCGTGATCTACGTGTCCAACCACACGTCCGCGCTCGACATCTTCATCGGCATCTGGCTGGCGCCGGTGGGCACGGTCGGCGTCGCCAAGAAGGAGGTCGTCTACTACCCGTTCTTCGGTCAGCTCTACTGGCTGTCGGGTCACCTGCGCATCGACCGCGGCGACACGGGCAAGGCCGTCGCGGCGATGAAGGAGATGGTGAAGATCGTCCGGGCCCACCACCTGTCGATCTGGATGTGGCCCGAGGGCACGCGCAGCCGGGACGGCCGCCTGCAGCCCATGAAGAAGGGCATTTACCACCTGGCGGTCGCGACCGGTCTGCCAGTGGTGCCGGTGGTGGTCCAGGGCGCGCACCACGTGTGGGAGAAAGGCAGCATGCGGGTCGCGCCGTGCGACGTGCACGTCTCCATCCTGCCGGCCATCGACACCCGCGGCTGGAAGGACCGTCCGATCGACGAGGTCCTCGCCGAGCTGCACGCCAGCTTCGCGAACGCGCTCCCGGCCGACCAGCAGCCTCTGGCGCGCGCGGCCTAGGCGGCGCTTGAGCTAGTAGCCCTTGCCCGAGCCGAGCACGACGCCGCCCACGAACTCGGGCTTGCCGTCGACGATGCGCAGCTTGGGCTCGACCGCGACGTAGAAGCGCTTGGCGATCAGGCTGAAGCGCTGGCTCCACCCAAGGCGGACGGCCAGCTCAGGCGCGGCGTCGAACGAGGTGTTGTAGCCGTAGCCGCCGGACAGCTCGACGTTCACAAGCATCGCCGGGCCGAGGTTGGCGCCGACCATGAAGCCCTTGGCGTCGACGAAGTCCCACTGGAAGGACGGCGTGAAGATGTTCGACCACTTCACGGCGGGCTCGCCCTCGGCCGAGAACGCGAAGCCGAGGCCGACGCGGTGGTCGCCGATCATCTTGCCCCACCCAAAGCGTGCGCCGATGCCGAGCCAGGGCGGCTCGCCCTTGAACTGCACGCGCTGGCCGTACGAGGCGTGGATGCCCACGTCCCAGGCGAAGTTGGCGGGCACGTAGCGCAGGACGATCGCGGGGGGCGGGGCCTCCTCGGCGATGGGCGCGGGCGGCGCCTCTGTGACCGTGTCCTCGGCGAGCGCGGGCGCGGCGGGCCAGATCGCGGCGCCTGCGAGCAGGGCGGCGAAGGTGGCGAGTCGCGTGGAGGTCGTGGTGGTGCGCATCGGGGCCTCGGTCAAGGGGCGTCGGTCTAGCATAGTCCACGATGAGCCGTCGCGGGGTTCAGGGGGAATTGTCGTGGCCATCACCGACGTCCGGCGCGTCAACGGCACACAGATCGACGATCTTGTATCGGATCGTCGCGCCGGGATCGGATAGGTTCCAAGGCCACGGAGCCTGCGTGCACGAAGAACGGCCGATCTCGGACGGACAGGACGGCGCGATGTCCTTCAAGGGCATGCTTCGGCATCTCGCGGTCGCTCTGACCGGGCTGGTCGTGGCGGCGGGCGCGCTGGCGTGGGCGCTCGGGCCCGCGATCGAGCGGCTGAGCCACACGTTCATCGACAACCTGGGCCTGCCTGGCGTGTTCCTCGGCTGCATGATCGCGGATGCGGCCATGATCCCCAAGGAGCCGTTCCTGCTCGCGGCCTACGCCGCGGGGGTGGACTTCTGGACCATCCTGGCGATCGGCTCGTCCGGCGCCGTGACCGCGGGCGTGATTGGCTGGCTCCTCGGCCGCAGGCTTGGGCGGTACGCCTGGGTGCAGGACCGTTTCGAACGGCACAACATCCAGGCGCTGATGGATCGCTACGGGTTCGCGTTCTTGGTGGTCGCGGCCCTGATGCCGTTCCCCTACAGCGTCGCGGTGTGGGCCGCGGGCGCCACCGGTATGCCGTTCCCGCGCTTCCTCGTGGGCGTACTCTTTCGAGTTCCCAAGACGCTTATCTCGCTTGGCGTGATCGCCGGCGGGTGGGGCTTCGGGGCGTGGATGCACGGGGTCTGAGCGACGGTCGCGTGGCTCCGGTTACAGGGCGAGGGCCTCCTGGAGACCCTCATGCGTCGCGTCCTCCTCACGCTTGCCCTCGTCGCGTCCTGCCACACCAAGGACGACGTCCCTGCCGGCAAGGACCCGCTGTTGTCCGTGGGTGAAACTGCGACTTGGACCATCCCTGGCCTGTCCAAGGAGTCCTATGTCCTCTACGGCGAGATGGGCGTGCCGCACGTCTACGCGCACGACCAAGCCGACCTGGGCCGCGTGCTCGGTTTCACGCTCGCGCGGGACCGCTTCTTCTACATGGATCTCGCCCGCCGCCTGTCGCAGGGGAAGATCAGCTCGCTGCTTGGCGCCGCCGGCCTGGAGACGGACCTGGAGTCGCGCGCGACCGGCATGACCTTCATCGTGGACCACGTGACCGACCTGGTGACCGCCGACCCGGAGATGGCCGAGTACTTCGACGGCTTCGCGGAGGGCGTGAACGCCTACATCGACTCGGTGAAGGCCGGTAAGCTCGCGGCGCCGTCGGAGTTCGTCCTGGCTGCCGGCCTGCTCGGTAAGTCCGACGCCGCCGAGTTGCTGGAGCCGTTCACCCGTCGCGACGTCGCGGGCGGCATCGTCACCGTGCTGTACGAGTCGGGCTTTGAGACCAAGGACGTGGGCCGCACGCAGGACGCCGCCCGCGTGGCGACCGCGTTCGACGGCTTCAACGAGTCCGTGCTCCGGCAGGCCGGTCTGCTCGGCGACGTGTGGGGCAACGTGCTGCCGCCCAACCTGGTCGCGTCTGCGCCCGGCTGGAAGGACGCGCACCCGTCGTCGCGTCAGGGCGCGCCGCGCAATTCCACCGGCATGCACGTCGAGCCGTCGGTGCTGAGCCGCCTGCGCGAGCACACCTCCCACATCGAGGCGCGCCTCAAGCACAACTGGCAAGAGGGCTTTGGCTCCAACGCCTGGGCGGTCGACGCGGCCCACAGCGCGGACGGCCGCGCGATGCTCGCGGCGGACGGTCACCTCCAGCTGGCCGTGCCCCCCATCCTGTACGGGGTGGGCCTGGACACCGCGCACCTGGGCGGCGGCGACATCCACCAGGTCGGCACCATGACGCCCGCGCTGCCGCTGCTCGCCACGGGCACCAACGGCGACATCGCGTTCGGCCAGACGCAGCTGATGGGCGACATCACCGACTGGTACCGTGAGGAGATCACGCTCGGCGCGGACGGCCTGCCGGCGTCCACGCTGTTCAAGGGCGCGCAGCAGCCGGTCGTCCCCGCGTCCGAGACGGTCGACATCGCTGTGATCCCGCTCCCGCTCGGCGACGGCAAGGGCGGTCCGTACACCTTCACCCGCTACACCACCTTCGACGGCCGCTGGATCACCTCGATCGAGGGCGACGTGGTCGGCAGCTACGACGACGGCGAAGCGCACGTCGACGCGGTGCTGCTGGCGGGCGACTGGATCAAGCCGCGCGACACGGACGGCGACGGCGTCGTCACCGCGGTGAGCTTTGACTACACGGGCCTGACGCTCTCGAACATGCCCCGCGTGATCGACAGCTACACCAAGGCCACCGACATCGACTCGTTCAAGGAGGCGACGTCCAGCCTGGTCGCGTACTCGCTCAACCTCGTCGCGGCGGACAAGGCCGGCAACATCTTCTACACGGGCTTCCAGGCGGTCCCGTGCCGCGACTACCTCGACCGTGATCCGGACGGCGACTGGGCCGAGGGCGCTGACCCGAACATGATCCTGGACGGCACCAAGTACGGCGCGTTCAGCATCCCGCTGGCCGACGGCCTGGTCGACTTTGGCCAGGGCGCGGACCCCTACAAGTGCGTCGTGCCCTACGACGACTACCCGCATGAGAAGAACCCCGCACAGGGCTTTGTGGTCAGCGCGAACAACGATCCGGGCGGCTTCACGTTCGACGGGTCGCTGAGCGACGACCCGGTCTACATCGGTGGGCCGTGGCTGGAGTCCTTCCGCGCCAAGCGCATCGCCGACGATCTGACCGAGGCCACCGCCGGCGACGGCGCGACGCTCGACGACATGAAGGCCATCCAGGCCGACCACCACTCGAACATCGGCGCGCTGCTGGTGCCGGTGCTGATCGAGTCCATCGAGGCGGCGCAGACCGCGTCGGTCAACGACGTGTTGCCGGGCTCGTCCGCCGAGCGGCTCGTCAGCCTGTATGTGGCCGACAAGGGTCGCTTCGACGACATCCACGACCGTTTTGTTGCGTGGCAGGAGCGGGGCCTGATCGCTGAGTCGGGCGTGACCACCTTCTACGACGCGCCTGACGCGGATCAGGTGAAGGACTCGGTCGCCACCACGATCTTCAACGCGTGGATGGGCAAGTACATGAACAACGTCGTGGGCGACGAGAACCTGCCCGGGCTGGGCTGGCCCACCGGCGACACGGGCAAGTTCCGCGTGATGCAGCAGTCGCTGCAGAGCCGTGGCCCGGGCAACCCCGCGGGTCTGGCGGCCTACAACCCCGCCACGCAGGAGGCGATCTGGTTCGACATCGCGTCGACGCCTGAGCTGGAGGAGAGCGACGAGACGGCGCTGATCTCGCTGCGGGACGCGCTGGCCTTCCTGGAGAGCCCGTCGACCGATCCGGGCCGCGGCGGCTTTGGCACCGCCGACATGGACCAGTGGGTGTGGGGCCTTCGCCATCTTGCCATGGTCACCAGCCTGCTCGGCGACTTCCTCGGCGGCGGCGACCCCATCTTCGACAGCTTCACCAAGCCGTTCAACATCACGCCCGCCATCCTGCCGCTGGCTGAGAACATGACGGCGGATGACCCGCGCAAGAGCCTGCCCGGCTTCCCGCGGCCCGGCGATCACCTCTGCATCGACGCGCTCAACTCGGGCACGGACGGCACCTCGTTCGACTCGGGCGATGCGAGCGTGAACCGCACCGTGGTCGCGCTCGGCGGCGCGAAGGGCTTTGAGGCCTACAACGTGATCCCTGGCGGCGAGAGCGGCCTGACGGACTCCGCGAACTTTGCCGACCAGGCCAAGCTGTGGCTGGGCAACCAGTACCTGCCGCTCTACCTGTCGGTCGACGACGTGGTCGCCCACGCCGAGCGCCGCGAGACCTTCACCGGCGAGTAGGTCGGGCCGGCCCTGGGCGTCTCGCTCAGGGCTCGATCGTGATCGTCGCCCGCGCAGGGTCCGAGTCCAGCGCGCCGTCCCGCACCACCAGCTCCACGACGTAGTCGCCGACCGCGTCCGGGACGAAGGTGGCGTTGGGCTGGTCGGTGCTGGTGATCAGCCGCGACGCGGTGTGCGACGGCAGGCTCACGAAGCGCCACGTGTACGTCAGCGGGTCGGACTCTGGGTCATGGCTGGACACACCGGTGAGCGCGACCGTCGCCTGCGGGTGCGCGATCTGGTCCGGTCCCGCGTCGGCCCACGGCGGCTGGTTGCCGAACGCCACGTCGACCGTGCGCCGCTTGTGGACGATCACGTTGTCCGCCGTGACGGTCAGCTCGAACACCCACAGGCCGTAGCGATCGAGCCGGATGGACGCCTGCGCGTGGTCTGCGTTCTGCAGCACCTCGCGCGTGCCGGACGGCGCAGACATGATGGTCCACCGCAGGCTGAGCGCGTCGCCGTCCGGATCGTAGGACGCCGAGCCGTCGAGCCGCAGCGTGTCGCCTGGGTTGGCCTTGAGGTAGTCCGGACCGACCACCGCGACGGGCGGCAGGTCGCGCGGCGGGTTCACCACGCCGCCGCCGTCCTGTTGATGCACGCCGGCGGACGTGTCGCCGCCGCAGAACCGGGTCCATGCGCAGTCGGTCTCGGCGCAGTCGATCACGTGGTCGCCGTCGCCGTCGACGCCGTCATGGCACTCGGGCGCCAGATCTCCCTCGCGGGGGTCGATCCGACAGGCGGTGGCCAGGAGCAGGAGGGTGATGTGGCGCATGCCGCCAACCTGCCCCCGACTCATCCGATGCGCAATCGGCAATTGGTGGGCGGGGGCGCGCGTGCTACCCCCTGACGCCCTGGAGGCTGGCCATGAGCGACGTCGCCGCGAGGCTCGCGCGGGTGAGGGAGCGTGTGGCGACCGCGTGCGCGCGCGCGGGTCGCGACGTGGGCAGCGTGCGTCTGCTCGCCGTCTCCAAGTTCCAGCCCGACGAGCTGGTGCGCGAGGCCTACGCCTGCGGACAGCGCGACTTCGGCGAGAACTACGCCCAGGCGCTGCGTGACCGCGCCGAGGCGTTGGCCGACCTGTCGGACATCCGCTGGCACGCAATCGGCGCGCTCCAGACCAACAAGGTGAAGTACGTCGCGCGGGCCGCGTCCTTCTTCCACGCGGTCGACCGGGTGGAGGTGGCGACTGAGCTGTCCCGTCGCCGCGAGGGCGCGCCGATCGACGTGTTCCTCGAGATCAACATCGGCGGCGAGGACTCCAAGCAGGGCGTCGGCGTGGACGGCGTGGACGCGCTGCTCGCGGCCGTGCGACCGCTGCCCAACCTGCGCGTCGTGGGCCTGATGGCCATGCCGCCGCAGCCGGATGACTTCGTGCCGGAGATGGCGCGCCCGCACTTCCGGGCGCTGCGCGTGTTGGCCGAGCGGCTGGGCCTGCCCGAGCTGTCGATGGGCACCACCGAGGACTTCGAGGTGGCGATCGAGGAGGGCGCGACGGTCGTGCGCGTCGGGCGGTCGATCTTCGGGGAGCGGAAGTAGGCGGTCGGTCCAGGTGGTCCGACGGCTGTCGCGAGCACGTCCCGTGCAGCGCGGCGCGTTCAGTCGTCCGCGCCGCTCTCCGACGACGGGATGGCGGGCAGGTTCGGCCAGATGTCGGGGCTCGCGAGCGCGGCGTCGAGGCGGACCATGTAGTCGGCGCGCGTCACATTGAAGGCGCCCAGGCTGCGCAGGTGGGGTGTGTCCTGCTGGCAGTCGACGAGCGTGCCGCCCGCGGCGGTGAGGCGCGCGCAGAGGTGCATGAGCGCGAGCTTGGACGCGTCGGGGCGGTCGGTGAACATGGACTCGCCGAAGAAAGCGCTGCCCATCGACAGGCCGTACAGGCCGCCGACCAGCGCGCCGTCCTCCCAGGTCTCCACCGAGTGGGCGACGCCCGCCGTGTGCAACGCGCCGTAGCCGTCGAAGATGCCGCCGCGGATCCACGTGCCGCGCTGTCCGCGCCGCTTCTTCCCGGCGCAGGCGCGCATCACGTCCGCGAACGCAGTGTCGTAGCGGATCTCCATCCGGCCCTGCTTTTGGAGCTTGCGCAGCGACTTGGAGACGTGGAAGTGCTGCGGCTCCAAGATCAGCCTGGGGTCGGGCGAGTACCAGGGGATCGGCCAGCGGCCGTCCCACGGGAAGATGCCCTTGCGGTAGGCCTCGACCAGGGTCTCTGGCGCCAGATCTCCGCCCACCGCGACCAGCCCGTCCACCCCCGGCGTGATGTGGCTCGCCGGGGGGAACATCGGCCGACGACCGGGCGGGAGCAGCAGCGGGATCAAGACGACTCGGGCACGACCAGCTTCCAGCCCTCACCAAACACCGTCACCAAGTTCACCGGCTTGGGGCCCTGGGGTTCGATCTTCTGACGTAGGCGGCGGATGGCGACCGCGGGCGCGTGGCTGATCACGGACTTGCCGATCCCCCAGACGTCGCGCTCGATCGCCTCGTGCGTGACGACCTGGTTCATGTGGTCGGCCAGGTAGACCAGCAGCTCGCGCTCCTTGGTGGTGAGCGCGAGCGTGTCGCTCCCGCGGTGGACCATGCCGCTGGTCAAGTCGGCGCTGCACCCGCGCAGCAGCAGCACGCGAGACTGGGTGCCCGACGCGTTGCGGCGCTTCACCAAGTGCGTCTCGGCGGCCTCCAGCAGGTGGTTCAGCAGCTCCGGGTCCGCCCTCGGGTTGTCCCGGGTCAGGTGGATCGGGTCAATGATCAGCGCGTCATCCGAAGCGCCGAAGGTGGGCATCACGCCGAACACGTCCAGGAACGGGCGGGGATCGACCGGCTGCTGCCGGAAGGTCACCGCCATCGGGGTCCAGTGCGTCACCGACGCCTTCACGGCGTTCAGGTAGACCGACGCCAGCGACTCCTGCCGCAGGTAGTCCAGGCCGCGGTGCTCGTGCAGGAACCGGTGGACAAGTCGCGTACGGCCCGCTTCGCGGAGCACCCGCATCTCGGCCCCCGCCAGGAAGGCCGTGTAGTAGTGCGCGAGCGCGTCCAGCGCGGCGTCGAGCGTCGGGTGGTGGTCCCAGAGCAGCCCGACCAGGCCGTAGTCGGTGGGCGCGACCACCTTGGCCATCGACAGGCCGAGCGCCGGGTCGTGCAGGGCCTCAGCCACGGCGTCGAACAGCGCCATCGCCTTGGCGAGCGGGAAGAGCAGGTCGCGGTTGGAGACCTCAGCCGCGGTGAAGCCGGTGTCGGCGAGCAGCGGTCCGGTGTCCAGACCGCGACTGACCGCGTAGCGGAGCACCCGGTGAATCATCGTGGATTCAACGACGGTGGGGTCGGTCAAGGCTGCTCCACGGGAGGGACCCAACTCGAGGCGTGTTCGAATTGTTCGAATCGTAAAGCGCGGACTACCACACTCATGGGGGGGGTGAGGAACCGTCCCGTCAAGGAAATGTGACGGTGCGCGGGGCCGCCCGTTAGAACGGTGAACCGGTGTCTTTCGGCTGCAAGGTAGTCGGAATCGGCGTCAGATCGAAGTCCACTGCGCACACCGAGGCGTGCAGCGAGCCCACCTCGACCGTCCCAAACGCCTTGGCCGGGGCGAGCGACAGCGTGCGCTCGACGTCCGAGGTGTCGTTGCGGGTCTCGGCGAGCGATTCCTCGGCGGCCAGGACTCGGACGACCGTGCACGAGGGGCCGCACCGGTCGGTCAGCGTGACGCGCGCCGCTGAGCCCGCGCAGCCCGTGCCCAGCAGGTCGATCGAGAGCGTCCCCGCGGAGAGAACGACGCATCCCTGGTCGTCCTTCTGCACTTGGTAGTCCGCGCTCAGGTAGGCCGAGGTGCTCCACGCGGTGCCCGTCGACATCCACGACGAGCCCTGGGCGATCAGGCCCGTGGGGGTGTCGGCGAACGAGAGGGTGAGGGAGCCTTCGCATGCTGGGGTGTCGTCTGTGTCGCCCAATCCTTTCAGATCGGTGTCGGCAGGTTCGTCGAGGACGAACGCCGCGGGAGGGCGACAGGCGTACAGCAGGCCGAATGTCAGGATCCGCGCGTGGTACAAGGGCTGCGCTCCGTGTGGTCCGGTAGCCGTACACCCGGCGCTGCGTCCACCGTCTACGTTCAAGGATCGCGCGCGACATGCCACAGAACTCTCGCGACGCCGGCCGCGCCAGCTCACTCGCGCTGTTCAGCGCCCTCTTCTTCATGGCCGCCGCGGTCTACGCGGTCCTGTTCGTGTTCGACTTCGCGCTGCGGGGCGTCGGCTTCTGGCAGACCCTGATGAGCACCGACAACGTCGAGGTGCTGATCAACAGCGGCGACATCATGGTCAGCGTGCTCGGCGTGGTCATCACGGTCGTCGCGCTGACGTTGGAGTTGGCCGCCACCCGGTACAGTCCGCGCATCCCGACGGTGTTCCTGCAGGACCAGACCAACCAGATCGTGCTGGCGTTCTATGTGGTGTCGTCGGCGCTGGTGGTGTGGTTCAACCTGTCGCTGCACGGCGAGCCGCTGCCGCGCGCCATGTTCTTCGCGGACGTCACGCTGATGACGCTGGTGATCCTCTCGGTCCTGCCGTACTTCGCCTACGTGTTCGACTTCGTGTCGCCGACACGGTTTGTGGCGCGTCTGTCGGACCAAGCGCGCGAGTCGATCCTGCGGGCGTCGGTGGAGTTCTTGCCGCAGGCCCGGGCTGACACCCTGGCGTCGGTCGCCCAGCTCGGCGAGATCGCGCGGCAGTCGGTGGAGGCGCGTGACCGGGCGATCGCGGTCGCGGCGATCAGCGCGCTGGTGGACGTCGCCGCGATCAGCGTCGAGCGCAAGGGCGTGCAGAAGCCGGAGTGGTTTGAAACCTACGATCTGCTCCGCGCGGACGAGGACTTCGTCGCGTGGCATCGCGACGTGCTGCGCCGCATCGACGAGCGCCGGACCTTCCTGGAACTCAAGGTGCTCCGCCAGCTCCAGGCGCTGTACGTGGACGTGGTGGGCGAGGACCAGGACATCACGCACCTGTGCGCGATCCAGGTCCGCAGGCTCGCCACCCGCGCGGCCGAGTGTGGGGACGTGGAGGTGACGCGGCTCTGCGTGCGCTTCCTCAACACTTTCTTCCGCTTCGCTGTGAACTCCAAGGACGTGCGGGCCGGGTACAACCTGCTCAACGAGTACCGCCTGCTGGCGGAGGCGCTGCTGCACACCCCGGAGCACGCGGTCGCCGTCGAGGTCGCGCAGTTCGTGCAGAGCTACGGGCAGCTGGGCTTCAAGGCACGCCTCGCGTTCCTGCTGGAGACGGCCGCGTACGACCTCTGCACGTTGCTGGAAGTCGCGCACGCCGCCGACGCGCCGGAGCACGACGCCCTGCTCGCCGTGTTCCTGACCGTCGACCTGGAGCCGGACGCGAGCACCGAGCGTGACCCGTCGCTCGGTGGCGTCCGCAAGGCGCAGATCAAGCTGGCCACGTACTACCTGTCCTGCGGAGAAGAGCCGCGCGCGAGGCAGATCTGGGCCGACATGGTGGCCGAGGATCCCGCGCGCATTCGCGGCCTGGTCGAGGAGATCGACCGCACCACCCAGGAGGAGTTCTGGGAGATCTCGGATCGCGGCACCAACTTCGATTGGCTCTCCGAGGCACGCCGCGCGCACCTCAAGACCTTCGCGTCGTGGATCGGCACCTGATCAGCGCGGCGTGTTGAGCCACCGTCCGAGCGCCTTGTGCAGCGTCTCCAGGCGGACGGGCTTCTGGATGAAGTCGTCCATGCCTGCCGCAGCGCAGCGCGCGCGGACCTCCTGCGGCGCGTGCGCGGTCATCGCGAGGATCGGCGTGCGGCAGCCGTCCTGGCGGATGCGTCGCGCGGCGTCGTAGCCGTCGAGCACCGGCATCTCGCAGTCCATCAGGATCAGATCGTAGCGATGCGTGCGGGTCATGGTCGCCGCGATCTCTCCGTCCGCGACAGCGTCGCCGACCAGGCCGAGGTGATCGAGCATCGCCAACGTGACCTTGCGGTTCACGGGGTTGTCCTCGGCGATGAGGATGCGCGCGGCAGGTAGCGGCGGCAGTGCCTCGGCCGCGTCGTCCGCGGTCTCGCTGGTCACGCGCAGCGGCAGCTCGATGTGGAAGGTCGAGCCTTCGCCGACGGTGCTGGTCGCGTGGATCACGCCGCCCATCAGCTCGACGACGTGCTTGCTGATAGCTAGGCCCAGGCCCGTGCCGGCCGCGCGGCGCTGTACGCCCGAGTGCACCTGCGTGAATCGGTCCCACACGCGGTCCAGGTCCTCGGGCGCGATGCCGATGCCGGTATCGATCACGTCGATCACCAAGCGCACGCGCTCGCCAGTCTGGTCGATGGAGCCGACCCGCACGAGCACCCGGCCGTGGTCGGTGTACTTCACCGCGTTGCCGACCAGGTTGAACAGCACCTGACGGGTTCGTCCGCCGTCGCCGATCACGCGGCCAGGCAGGTGCGGGCCCATCTCGACGTCCAAGCGCAGGCCCTTCTCGCGGGCGCGCACGCGTAGCAGGTCGGCCACCTGACGCACGATCGCCACCGGCTCGAACGGAGCCTCTTCCAGGCGGAGCTGGCCCGCCTCGATGCGGCTGAAGTCGAGGATGTCTTCGACGATGTCGACCAGCGCGCCGGCGCTCTGCCGGATGGTCTCGACGTGGTCGCGCTGCCGCGGATCGAGCGGTGTCTCCAGCAGCAGGCCGGCCATGCCCAACATGCCGTTCATCGGGGTGCGGATCTCGTGGCTCATCGCCGCCAGGAACGCGCTCTTCGCTTCGCTGCCGGCGTCGGCGCGGTCGCGGGCTTCGGACAGCTCCATGTGCACCCGCGCCATGCGCTCGCTGGTGCGCCGGGACAGCTCCGCCATCTGCCCGATCGTCAGGAGGAAGGCGAACACCACGTAGCTGAACGCGATGAAGCCGAGCGCGTCGCGCGTCAGTCGAGACTCGATGACGCCCGGCTCGAGGCCCAGGTAGGCGAGGTAGCGCATGGTGGGCACGGCGAGAAGCGCGACCACAGTCCAGCCGAGCGCCTCGCGCATGCGGCGCAGCGTGGTGGGGATGACCGGCAGCAGGACGAACACGAGGGTCGCGGGGCTCGTGGCGCCGCCTGACGCCCATGAGACCATCAGCCAATGCAGGGCGACGGTGAAGACCGCCAGGTGCAGGGCGAGGTCTGCGCGCCCTTTGCGAACCATCGGGAGGCCGGCGAGCGGGAGCGCGGAGAGCAGGAGGGTCTTGCCGGCGATCGACGGCAGAAGCATTGCCCACAGCAAGGTCAAGCTGAACGACGCCACCACGCCCTGCATCAACACGAATACGACGATCCGCTCAGCCCGGAGCTGTGAGAAAGGCGCGTCGTGGTCCGACACGAACGGGTCCGTGATGCGGATCACCGCGTCTGGCAGCACGTCGTCGGCGTTGGGGTGGGGCAGGTCGCTCATCCGGGTAGGAGCCCTTCGACCACGTCGTACCACGGGCCGAAGCTCACCCGGTTCACCTGCTTGCCCATCTTGTGAAGCTCACGCGCGATCGCCGTGACCACGTGGCGCATGCCGACCGGCTCCTGGCTCCGCGCCGCGTCGACGCAGGCCATGATCGCTGCGTTGACGATCGAGCCGCCGGCGAGGTGGAACTGACGGCCCAGGCCCGCCGTGTCGAGGTCTGGGCCACGGAGGTCCGCGCGCTCGGGCAGGGCGTGCTCCCACAGCCGCGTGCGCTCCTCGGGCGTGGGGAACGGGAACTCGACCACCGCGTTGAACCGGCGAAGGAAGGCCTCGTCGACGTTCTCCTGAAGGTTGGTGGTGACGATCGCGCAGCCCTCGTAGACCTCCAGCCGCTGCAGAAGGTAGGCGACCTCCTGGTTGGCGTAGCGGTCCTGCGCGGACTTGGACTCACCGCGGCTGCCGAACAGCGCGTCGCCCTCGTCGAACAGCAGAACCGACGTGCCGCCCTCGGCGGCGTCAAAGATCTGGCGCAGGTTCTTCTCGGTCTCGCCGACCCACTTGGAGACCACGGACGACAGGTCCACCCGGTACAGGTCGTACCCGAGCGACCCCGCGATCACTTCGGCGCACATGGTCTTTCCGGTGCCGGGGCCGCCGGTGAACAGCGCCTTGAGGCCGTAGCCACGCGGGCGCATGCGCTGCATGCCCCAGCCGTGCAGCACGGTCTCCTGTTGGGCGAGCACATCCTCAAGCTGCTTGAGCTGGCTCACGATCTTGGGCGCCAGGACCAGGTTATCCCAGGTGAAGCGCGGAACCATGTGCTGCACGAGGCCGGCGATCTCCGGGCGCTGCGCGTCGCGGCACGCGGCCGCGAAGGTGTCGGTCTGCGGGGCGCCGTTGCCCAGCTCGGCGGCCACGCGATCGACCACGCGATCGACGCCGGTGCCAACGACGCCGGCGTAGCGGGTGGCCAGGCGCAGCGCGTCCACATCCGTCCAACCGCGGGCGGAGATCGCGCGGTCCCAGGCGGCGGTGCGGTCCTCGACGGTGATCCGACCGACGGGCAGGTCCAGGCGTGGGCGATCGCCGCCCAGCATCGTGGCGAGCGCGCGGCGATCGCGGCCGCCGACGCACACCGGGAAGGGGAGCGTCGCGAGCGCGGTGCCCAGGTGCATGAGCTTGCCACGGATCTCAGGGTCTTCCGACAGATCCGGGATGTTCACCACGTACGGCACTGCGCCGTCGAGGCGCAGGTCGCGCACCAGATCGAGCGGCTGGTCCAGGTACGCGCGGCACCGGCCGATGTCGACGCGGACCAGGTGACGGCGGGCCGCGCGCGCCGTCGCCGTCGCCACCGCCTCGCGTGCGCCGTCCGTTCCGCCGACGATCGCGACGGTGATCGCGGCGTCGCCGCCGCTCCCGAGGCCTTCCAACCGACGCGCGCAGGAGTCGGGGATGAACGGGGCGCGGCTTGTGTCCAACCGGGTGACCCCGTCGTCGAACGGCAGCGAGCCCTCGCCGATCAGCCACGGCAGGACGCGTGGCGGGAACATCACGCGACGCGCGGCCTGGTTGGACTTGCCGACGTCCGGGGTGAGCACGAGCAGGCGCTGGTTGATCAGCAACGCGCCGGGAAGCAGCCGGTCCAGCAGCGCGAGGCGTCGCCGACGCGTGGTGGTCATCAGCCGCGTCGCCAGGTCGACGCTCAGGAAGTCCTTGTGCACGTCGTCGTGCAGGTATGCGAAGATCTTGCCGTAGCCAGCAGCGATCTCGGGCGCGAGCGCGAGCAGGACAAGGTCGACGTCGTCGCCGTCCAGGCCGAACGCTTCCCGAAGCTTCGCGATCCGGCTCCCCGGCTGTGGGGCGTCTCGGGTGGCCTCGCTGCGGGCGATCTCGGTGTCGATGCCGTCCAGGCCGAGGTCGCCGAGGGTGTCGATCTCGCCATGCGCGCGGAGCAGCTCGTCGACCTCGTCGTCGCTGATGAACTGGCCCCAGTACTGACCCTTGGCGTGCACGCTCGGCCGCGCGCGCTGGCGCGCGATCGCGCGAAGCAGGAGTAGGTCGACGCGACGGAGCCGGTCGGCGAGGTCGTCGATGTGCGAGACGGGCGTGGGGTTCATGGCCAGCGCCGCCCTCGCACGCGCCGAAGATCGCGCGTGCGGCGCAGCTCGTCGAGCACGCCACGGGCGAGCTGATCGACGATGTGATCGTGAGAGCTGCCCCCAGCCAGGAGCGCCTGGTACCCGGCCATCGGACCGTCGGCGCGGCGAGAGCTCGGCGGCGTGGCGGCCATCGGCGCGTCCCCGCCCGTCGCGCGCTCCTCGGTGTCCTGGGCGCGGTGCTGATGCAGCACAAAGGCCTCGACCGCTCGGGCGGCGGCCTCCTCCTCGTCGCCTTCGGCGTGCTCGCCTTCGCCGCCGCTCTCGCTGACGTGGTGCTGCTCATGCGCCAGGAGGGCCTGGTCCTCAGGGTCGGAGGGGTCGAGATCCTCGCGCACCAGGATCGACCGGTCGAGCGTCATCGCGCGCGCGCCGACGGCGTCCAGGGCCTGCTCGGCGAGCGGTCCGGTGAACACCTCCGTACCGTCCGGCAGCGTGCGGCGACGCAGCTGCGAGGCGTCCAGAGGGGGCGGGGCGGTGGCGTCTTCAGGCGGCATGGGTGCCAAGTCTACTTCATGGAGCCGCGCTGTGTTGGCGAGGCCCCGCGATTTCCGCTCAGGCTTGCAGGCAGCGCGCGGCGATCACCTGCTCCAGGATGTCGATAGTCCGCTCGATCGCGCCGATCTCCACGTACTCGTCGGCCTTGTGCGCCACGTCGATCGACCCCGGGCCGAACACCAGCGGTGCCATCCCCAGTCGGGCCAGGTTGCCGGCGTCCGTGGCGAAGGGGACGCCCACGGGCCCCGGGGTCGCGTGCGGCGTGAGGAGCCGCTCGAGCGCGGTCCCGCCGGGAGTGAGCAGGGAGGGCACCACCGCGCCGACGTGCGCATGAACCCGCGCCTTGTCCGGGCCTAGCGCGCGGTCCAGGCGCAGCTGGAGCTCGAGGAAGATCGCGTCGTCCGACATGCCGGGCAGCGGGCGGTAGCCCAGGTCGATCCGGCACCGGTCGGGGACCACGTTGATCGCGGTGCCGCCGTGGATGCGCACCGGGACGAGCGGCACCCACGGGTTGGGCAGGGGCAGCGTCGGGTCCACGCGCTCGCGCAGCTCGGAGGCGAAAGTGCGGACGACCTCCACCACCCGGCCCGCGATCTCGATCGCGTTCACGCCCAGTTCGGGGCGGCTGGTGTGGGCGGCCTCGCCCAGCACGTCGATGTGTACGGCGACGTGGCCGGAGTGCATGCGAGCGATCGTGAGGTCGGTCGGCTCGCCGATCAGGCAGGCGCAGGGGAGCGGACGCGCCTCCCGATCCCAGTCGCGGGCCAAGTGCGCGCTGCCCGCGCAGCCGGTCTCCTCGTCGTAGGTCCACATCAGGACCAGCTCGCGGCGGAGCTGACGCCGGTCCAGGCGGGTCAGCGCGGCGAGGGTCGCGGCCAGGAAGCCCTTCATGTCCGCCGTGCCGCGCCCCACGAGCCGATCGCCGCGCGGGGTCAGGGTGAACGGGTCGGAGGTCCAAGGCTGGCCTTCGGTGGGCACGACGTCCATGTGGCCGGACAGCACCAACCCGTCGGTTCCGACCGGGCCCAGCGAGGCGACCAGGTTGCGCTTGCCGGCCTCCGGCGACGGGAAGGTCTCGACGGTCAGGCCCAGGTCCTCGCAGCGGGTGGCGAGCCAGGCCGCGAGCGGGTCGCAGGGGCGGTCCGACACCGTGTTGAAGCCGACCAGGGCGCGAAGGTCTTCAGTCCAGCTCATCGTCGTCCTCGGGCTCGGGGGCGCGCTGCGGTTGGGCCTCCAGGTCGTCCAGCACGCCGGGGCGGGGCAGGGCGCCCTCCCGCAGCGCGATCTGGTCGGCCAGGGCAGAGATGTCCTGGGGGATGTCCCGCGGCGTGGCGAAGGTGCGGGGCACCGTCCGGGGGAACGCGTCTTCCGAGAGCGTAGGCAGAGGCCATGGGGCTTGGCGCCGGGCACGCGCGTCGAGCCGCTCGGCGTCGCGCAGTCGGCTGGCGGCCTGCATCAGATCGCCGCGTGCGACGGCGCTGGCCGCGGCTCGGTACGCCTCGGCGACCGCACCCCAGCGCCCGGTGGACGGGAGGCGGGCCGACCCGTGGGCGGCATGCGACGCGGCGTGTGCCCAGTCCGCGTCGGTCTGCATGGGGACGTCCTCGGCCTGGACGAACCCGGCCAGCCCCCGGAGGTGGTCGCGGATGTCGTCCAGCATCACCTCGGCGGCCTGGTCTGAGGCTGCACGCAGGCGCGCGCCGTCGACGCTGATGCTCGACTGTGCGAGCGGGACCGTGCTCGCGGGCGTCGAGGGCGCACGATCGGGGGTCGGCCGAACGGATTGCTTCATCTCGGGTCCGTAACCGGACCGTGGCAAGTCCGGGCGAAGCGGAAATTGAAGGGGGGTGTTCGGCGGATCCTGTGGCCGGGTCTTTGGGGCCGGTGTAGTCGCAGAGTGATCCGCGGGGGGGCGGTCAAAAATGTTCCATCGGGCGTTCAAACGACTCGACAGGCTCGCACATCGTCAGATGGTGCCGGCTCGGGTTGCGTTTACGCTCCGCCTGCTCTCGCGGGGCCCTTCGCGCCCCGAGCGCGTCGCCTGCGGGGAGCGCGTCCTTCGGGCGGAGTCGACCCAACGGAGCACGCTCCGCGTCGCCGAGCTTGGCCGCGCCGCGCCGCTGCTGGTGCGCCTCTCCACCAAGAAGCTGACGATGGATCTCCCGGCGATGCCGCGCGCGGGTGTCCGGTGAAGGCCGAGTCCGTGACCACGATGCCTCGCGGGCCCTACCAGGGCAGCGGGATCATCGGTGAGGTGACCGAGGCCCTGCACGCGTGGCTCGCCGACGGCTGGCCCGCAGGTCGCCCAGCGCCGCGCATCGAAGAGGACATCGAGTTCGAGCCGAAGGACCGTGAAGAGGTCGTCTACGTCTACCTCTACCGGATCGCGCGCAACACGGACCTGCTCAACCACAAGCGCTGGCGTCGGGCCAAGGTGTCGGGCGATGCCGATGAAGACACCGCCGCGACCGCGCTCTACGAGCGCCCGCCGCTCTACCTCGACCTGTACTACATGGTCGCGACTCACGCTAAGTTCCGCAGCGACGCAGAGCGCATCCTGGGCCATGTGCTCATGCGTTTGTACGAAGCGACGCATCTACTGTACCGCCCGCGCCGCTACGTGCTGCCGGACGGCGCCGCGGTCGACAGCCTCGGCCGCCCGTGGGACCCGTCCGCGCGTGATGGCGTGATCATGGAGAAGGTGTCGGTCGACATCGTCGACGACCTGCCGCTCGGCGACGCCGTGCACTTCTTCAACATCTTCGAAGCACCGTACAGGCCGTACGTCACGTACCGGGCCCGTGTGGCCATGGAAGGCGCGCTGATCTCGGCGCCGCCCACCATCGTTCGCGCCGCGCGCCTTGAGTCGGTGCCCGATGCTCCTACCCCGCGTCCAGGCAGCCGCGCGTCTCGCGCACGGCTTCCCACGGCGCGTCGTCCCGCACCCTTCGGCCCGCAGGGGACAGAGCCGAAGCCTTCTCCCGATTCCCCAGACGAGGACTAAGAGATGGAGTACCAGACACCAGGTGTGTACATCCGCGAAGTGGACTCCGGCCCGAAGCCGATCGCGGCTGCGGCGACGTCCATTCCGGGCTTCCTCGGACTGTTCGAGTTCAAGCCGAAGATCGACGCGATCGCGATCACGGGCTCCGTCGGCGACCAGACCGTGAGCGGCAAGCTGCTGCCCGCAGTGGTCGACGCCAAGGGCGCGGTCAAGTCGACCGAGGCCGCCGTGGCCGCGCTCACCGAGCAGTTCGGGCTGCGCCGCGGCAAGGTGAAGAACCTCAAGACCCTGCTCGAGCTCAACGGCCACAAGGTCACGTTCAGCAAGTCGGACAGCGGCGCCACCAAGATCACCTCGGGCAAGGACGCGTCGGTCGAGGTCTCGGCCGAGGCGCTCAGCACCGCCGGCGTCGTGACCGCCACCGATGAGAAGGCGGTCGAGGCCCTGTTCAACCAGGTCCACACCACCTTCCCGCTCGACAAGCCGCAGCCCAGGGCCGCCGCCGATCTGCTCGCCGCCTACGGCATCGAGTACAAGAGCGCCGAGGGCACCAGCCTGTTCGACGACTACTCCGTGTCGCCGTGGCCTGTGACGAACAAGAAGGAGTTCTTCCACTGGCTGCAGAGCTTCTTCGCCCAGTACTTGGTGGAGACCGAATCGATCGAGGCGCTCGTCGGCAAGTCCATCACGGATCCGGATGACGCCGCGGACGCCGTTTTCGATGCGCTGACGTCGGACATCGCGCTCAAGGGCCGCTTCCAGGACTTCCTGTCGCAGCCCTCCGTCTTCAACTTCGTCTCGGCCCTGCAGGGCTTTTACGACAACGGCGGCGGCAAGGCCTACGTGTACCTGATGGGCACGAAGAACCTCGAAGGCTCCATCCGCGGTAATGAGGGCGTCAAGTCCGGCTTGCACGCGTTCGACGACGCCGAGGACATCGCGCTGATGGCTGCGCCGGGCACCAACGCCGTGCAGCAGAAGGAGGTCCTCGAGTTCTGCGAGATCCGCCGCGACCGCTTCGCGGTGCTTGACGGCCCGATCGTCTCGCTCGGCGACATGGAGATCCCCGCGTCCGACAAGGGCTACGGCGCCATGTACGTGCCGTGGGTCAAGATCACGCGTCCGGCCTGGTACACGGGCGCGCAGGAGGCGGGTGTCACCGGCCCGCTGCGTCGCAAGCTGTCTAAGACCACCAAGAACGAGGTCTACGCGCCTCCCTCCGGCTTCGTCTGCGGCGTCATCGCCCGCGTCGACGGCGAGCGCGGCGTGCACAAGGCGCCTGCGAACGAGATCGTGATGGGCATCACCGGCCTGTCGCAGTCCGTGAACAAGATCGAGCAGGGCCAGTACAACGACCGCGGCATCAACGTGATCCGCGACTTCCGTGACCGCGGCATCCGCATCTGGGGCGCGCGCACGCTCGCCACCAAGTCCGACGCGTCCTGGAAGTACGTCAACGTCCGCCGCCTGTTCATCATGGTCGAGCAGTCCATCCTGGCGGGCAGCCAGTGGGCCGTGTTCGAGCCGAACGACCAGTTGCTGTGGACCAAGCTCAACCGCGACGTCCGCGCGTTCCTCATGCGCGTGTGGCGCAACGGCGCTCTCTTCGGCAAGACCGCGGAGGAGGCCTTCTTCGTCAAGTGCGACGAAGAGTCCAACCCCCGCTACCTGATCGACGCGGGCCAAGTGAACGTCTCCATCGGCATCTGCCCGGTGAAGCCGGCCGAGTTCGTCGTGTTCAGCATCGGCCAGTGGGACGGCGGCGCCTCGCTCAACGAGTAGCCCGTCCCGTCAACGCGCCCGCCTGTTCATCCGGGCGGGCGGGCTCACCCAAGAAACCATCTGAAGGAGATTCAACATGGCTGGCAGTGGCGTCACCGAAGAACTCTTCGGCAATTATAACTTCCTCCTGGAGATCGGCGGCATCACCGGCGACTCCAAGACCATCGTCGGCGGCTTCAAGTCGATGTCCGGCATGTCGAGCGAGACCGAAGTGGTCGAGTTCAAGCAGGGCAACGACAAGGTCGTGCGCAAGAAGCCGGGTCGCACCACCTACTCCAACATCACCCTCGCCCGTGGCTACACGGCGACGGACGATCTGGCCAAGTGGCGCAAGAACATCGAGGACGGCGTGATCGATCGTCGCGCGGGCACCATCACGGTGCTCGACAACGACGGCAGCACGGTGGTCGCGGAGTTCAACTTCTTCGAGGCGTGGCCGTGCAAGTGGATCGTCCCCGAGATGGACTCCACCCAGTCCGGCATGGCCGTCGAGCAGATCGAGCTGACCGTCGAGCGTGTTGAGCGTGTGATGAAGTAACGGCGTGGCGGGCGCCCTTGGCCCAGCCCTCGTCGTCGACGCGATCCCGCGCGTCCGCTTTGGCGGGCGCGCGAGCGAGCGACCCCGATCCGGAGACCTGATGAGCTTCAAGACCGAATACGAATTCGAGCTGCCCCGCGGCTACGTCGACAGCGAAGGCAACGTCCACCGTGAAGGCGTCATGCGCCTAGCCACGGCCAAGGACGAAATCATCCCGCTCAACGACGTGCGTGTGCAGCGCAACCGCGCCTACCTCATCGTGCTGCTGCTGAGCCGTGTCGTCACGAAGCTCGGCTCGCTGCCGGAGGTCAAGCCGATCCACATCGAGAACCTGTTCGCCAGTGATCTGCGCTTCCTCGAAGAGATGTACAACCGCATCAACGAAGAAGAAGCGATGGTCAACGTCACCTGCCCGCACTGCGGCGGGAAGTTCGACAAGGAGTACGGAAAGCTGGGGGAATCGTGAGCTACCCCTTGGAGAACATCTTCAAGGAGGTAGCATTTGTCGCCTACCACTTTCACTGGGACCGAGAGACCATCCTCAACCTGTCGCACCAGGAGCGGCACCGCTGGGTGAAGGAGATCTCGGGCATCAACGACAAGATCAACACGGGTCGGTGAGCGCGTCCGCGTGCCCGACCCCCATCGAGGGCCCGTCTTGAATCCCGGCATCCTGATCACCCACGTCCGAGCGTCGTCTGCCGACGAGCGCTCGCTGCACACGGACCACGCTGGGTTCGTGGGCGTGGTGACGCCGTCGCGCTGGCCGCTGGGCGCCACGCCTGGGGCCGTGGTCGAGGTCGAGGTGCGTGCGGCGACGGGGCTCGACAAGGTCGCCGCGGCGTCGCTGCTGGACCCGGCCACCCGCGCGGGCCTGCGCGCCTACTTCGCGAACGGCGGCGAGCGCGCCACCGCGTTTGGCGTCTGCATCCGCGCGCCGTCGGATCTGGCCACGCCTCACGCCGTCGCGCGCACGCTCGAGCCGCTGCGCGATCGGTTGCGGTCGATGGACGAGGTGTCGCTCATCGCCGCGCCTGCGTTCGCGTACCTGCCCACCGAGGCCGCTGCGGACGACGTGGTGTGGCCGGGCGGCGCCGCGTGGCTGGAGCTGCTGTCGATCTGCGCCGAGTCCGGCCACCGCTTCCTGATCGTCGACCCGCCGCGCGGCTTGGATGAGTCGGACGTGCGCGCGTGGGCCCGCCGCTTCCGGAACTCGGCGGGCGCCGACGCGTCCTT
>CAIOSP010000035.1 GCA_903861005.1 uncultured Pseudomonadota bacterium | reverse complement strand
GCCCGCTGGCGCGCCGCCCCTTCGACGACGTCAGGCGCAGACTGGCCGCGGCGGGGTGCGCGCGTGCGGACCGTTTTAGGTCCGTGCGCGCGCAGCCCCGACGATCAGGCCAAGTCGGAGCCGGGCGCCGCCGACGATCCAAGGCGCGCCTTCGGGCCCGTTCCAGGGGGTGCCCGGCCCGAGCGGCGAGCGACGCGCCGCAGGCCGGGTCTGCGAATCTTTCCCCACCCGCAGGGTGCGCGGTGGGGCGCCCCCACGCCTCTCCGAACCCGCACGGGAATGGCGAGCGACGCGCCGCATGCCGGGTCTGCGAAACTCAGCCCCACCCGCAGGGTGCGCGGTGGGACGCCCCCACGACAAGCCCCACCCGCAGAGGGTGCGCGGTGGGACGCCCCCACGCGAATCCAGACCCGCCAGGGCCAGAAGCGAAGTCGCCGCCTACTCTGCGGCCTCCAGTCCCTCAGTCTCGGCCTTCCGCTCCCGCCCCATCAACGCCGCCAACGCCACCTTCGCCGGCCGCCCCTCATACAAGACGGCGTAGACCTGCTCGACGATCGGCATCTCCACGTCCATCTTCCGCGCCAGGTTGTACGCCGACCGCGCGGTGATCACGCCCTCGGCCACCTGACCCAAGTCATTCAACGCCGTCTGCAGCGTCTTCCCTTCGCCCAACGCAATGCCCACCCGCCGATTCCGAGACAGGCTGCCCGTGCAGGTCAGCACCAGATCTCCCAAGCCGGCGAGCCCCATCATCGTGATCGGCTCCCCGCCCATGGCGACCGTCAGTCGGGTGATCTCAGCGAGTCCGCGGGTGATCAGCGCCGCGCGCGCGTTCTGGCCGAGGCCCAGGCCGTCGGTGATGCCACAGGCGATCGCGATGACGTTCTTCAGCGAGCCGCCGAGGCAGACGCCGATGACGTCGTCGGTGTGGTAGACGCGCAGGCCGCCGCCGTGGAAGGCGTCGGCGACGGTCGCGGCGGAGGCCTCGTCGCCGGCGACGACGACGGTGGTGGGGCGGCCGGCGGCGAGCTCCTCGGCGAAGGTGGGGCCGGAGAACACGGTGACCGGGCAGCCTTCGGGCAGCTCCTCGGCGAGCACGGAGGACATGGTCTCCAACGTGCCCTCTTCGATGCCCTTGGTAGCGCAGCAGATCAGGGTGCCCGGGAGGATCGATGACTTGGCGCGTCGCATCACCCCGCGCAGCGCGTGGGACGGAACCACCGTGACGAGCAGCTCGGCGTGGCTCGCGGCCTCGGCCAGATCGTCGGTGGCGCGTAGGTTGTCGGGCAGTACCAAGTCTGGCAGGTAGCGCGGGTTGCGGCGGAAGTGGTTCATCTCCGCGCAGCGATCGGGGTTGCGATCCCACAACAGGACGTCGTGGCCCAAGCGCGCGAGCTGAACGGCGATGGCCGTGCCGAACGAACCGCCGCCTAGGACCGTGGCCGCTCTCATCATGGTCGTCGCGCTCCCCGTAGAGACGTCATCCTACCCACGCCGGTTGCCGCGTCGAGGGTTCAGGCCATAGGGTCCGGCACGGACTGGGGGATTCGGCGTGCTCATCGGGATCTCGATCACGCGGGCGACGAGCGTGGAGGCCACCTGGACCACGCTGTCGTTGGCGCGCGCGGCGCTGGCGCGCGGGCACCGCGTCCGCTTCGTGGAGCCGTGGGACTTCGAGGTCGACGACCGCGGCAGCCTGGTGGCGCGCATGCACGCGTTCGACTCGCCCAAGACGACGCCTGAGGAGATGGCCCGCGACCTCAACGAGCGGGAGGCCGAGCGCCGCTACGTCCGGCTGGACACGCTCGACGTGTTCCTGATCCGCGCCTCGCCGTTTGACGCCAACGTGTTGGCCTTCGCGTCCATGGTGAAGGACCAGGGCGTGCCGGTGGTGAACGACCCGGCGGGGCTGCTCGTCGTCACGCACAAGGGTTGGCTCGCGTCGCTGCGGGACGTGTCCACCCCGCCCACGCTGGTCACCCGCAGCATGACCGCGGCCAAGCTGTTCCAGGAGAAGCACCGTCGACCCTTGGTCCTCAAGCCGGCGCGCGGCAGCGGCGGACGCGACGTCCACCTAGTCAAGCGGCGTGACGTGGAGGAGCTGGAGGTCGCGTTCGCGGCCGTTCGGGCCACCGGCGACCATGTCGTGGTGCAGACCTACGTCGAAGAGGCGGAGGAAGGCGAGAAACGGCTCGTGTGGATGGATGGCGAGGTGCTCGGTGGCTACCTCCGTCGCCGCGCCCCCGGTGAGTTCCGACATAATCTTGCGCAAGGCGGGATCGCGGAAACGACGAAGATCTCGGGGGTCGATCAAAGTGTACTCGCGCTGCTTACACCCCACCTGCTTCGAGCGGGAGTTCGGATAGCTGGTATCGACATGATCGGGCCATTTGTGATCGAGGTCAACGCCCTGAATCCGGGCGGCGCGTACCACGCGGACCGCCTCCACGGGACCGACATTTCGGGTACCATTGTAGAGAAACTCACCCGTTCGGGTGCTTTCGATGCCACGAGGACGCCCCCATGGGATCATCTCGACCCCTGACCAAGAAGAACGTCGCCGAGCGCCTGGCGCGCGGGCTCGACCTGCGCGAGGCCGACCTGCGCGGGATCGACCTGTCCGGCCTGAGCTTTGACGGTGCCGACCTGTCTCACGCCAAGATGGCGATGTGCAACCTGTCGAAGGCGACGTTCCGGAACACCAACCTGTTCTCGGCCTCGCTCTGGCAGTCGGACCTCAAGGACGCCGTGTTCGATGGCGCCATGATGGAGGAGGCGGACCTGGATCTGGCCGATCTGGACGGCGCCACCTTCCACAAAGCCCAGGTTCGCAAGACCATCTTCCCGGCCGGACGCGTCGAGTGGCTGGAGATCGAGCGGAGCATCCGAACCGGTCAGCGGGTCACGATGAACCGCAACCGAAAGGGCGCGTGATTCGGGCGTGACGCACAGTTGACGTAGAAGCGCGTAAGGTGACGGAACCGCGCGTCGTTGGCAGGGTCCACCCCACAAGGTGACCGATGCCCACCGCGACCGCACGAGTGATGCCACCCGAACCCACCCTCGACGAACAGCTGGTCCACCGTTGCCGTCATGGCGACCGGGTCGCGTTTGCCGAGCTGGTCCACCGCCACCAGGGCCGTGTGTTCGGCCTGTGCCTGCGCTGGCTCGGTGACCCCGTCGCCGCCGAGGAGATCGCCCAGGACACGTTCCTGTCGGCGTGGCGCGCGCTGCCGGGCTTCCGCGCCGAGGCCCGCTTCGACACCTGGCTGCGCCGAATCGCCGTGAACAAGTGCAAGAACCGCAAGGTGTACGGCTTCCGCCGCGGCCACGGCCTGCACGACTCCATCGACGTGCTCCCCGACGAGGACCGGCCCCGGCTCCAGCTGGTGCACGGCGGGCCTGCGGCCGACGCAGGCATCCACCGCGACCAGGCCGACGCCATCGTGCGGTCGGCGCTCGCGGCGCTCCCGGACGACCAGCGCGCCATTGTGGTGCTCCGGGACGTGGAAGATCTGGACTACGACGAGATCGCGGACATCCTGGAGATCCCGCGCGGGACGGTGAAGTCGCGCCTTCACCGCGCACGGACAGCGCTGGCCCTCGTGTTGTCGGCTAGGCTGAAGCGAGAGGACGTGTTCTAGAGGAACGGATGCGGGACGACGAACGAATCAGCGCACACCTCGATGGTGAGCTCGATGAGCTCCAGTCGCGCAGGTTTGCCCGTGATTTGGACCGCGATGCGGAGCTCCGCGAGGCCCTCGACGCCCTGCGCGACAACCGCGAGCGCCTCCGCGGCTTGGCCGACGAGCGCGCCCCGGCGGGCTTCGCCGACCGCGTGATGGCTGACCTGGACACGCAGGAGGGCCCGCAGGTCCCGGCGATGCCCTGGCGCGCGTTCGCGCTGGCCGCCGCGGCCGCCCTGGTGCTCTGGGCCGCGCTCCCCGGCCATGGCCTACTCGCCGATCCGGCGGCCGCCCCGCGCGCGCGCGCGCCGGTGTCGACCGACGGCTCCTACTACGCGGTGCTCGCGTCGCAGGCGTACACGCTCAAGCCCGCCGTCCTCGGCGCGCGCGGCGACGGCCTCCCCGACAGTGCCGCCGACCTTCGCAAGGCCGTGGAGGCCGTAGGGGGTCGGCTGGACGGCACCGGGCCGACCTACACGCTGGTCGTCCCGACCGCGCGCTGGGCTGAGGCGCAGAAGTCGCTGGCCGCCGTCGGCACGCTGACGCCGAGCGGCGGTCAGGTCCCGTTCATCGGCCAGGTCCGGGTGACCGTCTCGCTCGCGCCGTAGGCGGCCTGGCGCGTCACGTCCGCAGTGGATGGGTCGCGGCGCCCGAACAGACGAAGCCCCGCCGACGCATGCGCGAGGGCGGGGCCGGGACGACGCACCGAGATCAGCCGCAGCTCATCCGGCCGCCGCGGATCACGCAGCGCAGATCCTCACCGGTGGGCGAGACCTGCAGGCGCGCGGTCATCGGCACGGTGCCGTAGAGCGTGACGTCGCAGGTGCCCGAGCCGCTGTTGAACGTGGCGATGTTCTCCGCCAGACCCAGCGCGTGACGCTCGGTGCCACCGCTGCACGACATCGCGACCTCGGTGATCGGCTGGTCGGCGTCGATGCGGATGCGGGTGCGCGCGGGCGCGGTCCACGTGGCGACCGGCGTCGAGAAGTCGCACCACTTGCCGAGCAGCTCGCTGGTGTAGGCGATCTCCGCGTCGCCCTGCAGGCCGCCGATCGCGCGGCGGTAGTCCTGGAAGGCCGAGCCGCAGGCGTCGTTGCCCATGGTGTGCGCTACCAGCACGTCGGTCCACTTGATCAGCGCCATCGCCTTGCGAACGTCGTGCGGATCGCTGCGGAGCGCCGCGCCGAGGGTCCCGTTCCACGTCTGGCTGCGCGAGGCACCCGTGACCGGGTCCACCCAGCGCGCGTTGAAGGTGATCGGCGCGTTCGGGTCGAGCACGCCGTTGCGCACGGCCAGATCCTCGAGGAACACCTGGGTGGCGCCCGCCTGAAAGTTCACCGGCTGCACGTCGACCTCGGTGCGCGACGACTCCTCGCCGTAGAACTTCTCCATGCCGAGCGACGGCGGCAGCGTCAGGCTGAAGTGCACGTCGTGGGCGATCGTCTGGACCAGGCTGTCAAAGCCGCGGTCGAACAGCCGGTCGACCACGCGCTCGCTGCCCAGGAATACGTAGGCGCCCTTGCCCTTCTCGGTGATCTTGTTGAGCACGTCGTCGCGGAAGTCGCTGCCCACGCCCACGCCCGTGAGGCGGATGTTGCGCGAGTCGAGCGCGCGGCCGATCTCGCTGACCGTGTTGGGGTTCACGTCGCCGGTGTTGAGCTGCGCGTCGGTGAACACCATCACGCGACCGGCGCGGTCCGCCTCGGTGTGCGACAGCGCGACGCCGTAGGCGGTGTGCAGGCCCAGGTCCAGATCGGTGCTGCCGCGCGGCTGCATCTCGTCGATCAGGCGATACAGCACGGACATGTCGTCACGGCCGACCACGAAGTTCTCGAGCGGCGTACACGCCTCGTGGTCGAACACGACCAGGTCGACGCGATCGCCCTGCTGCAGACGAGACGTCGCGATGTTCAGCGCGCGGTGCGTGTAGTCCATCCGGCCCTCGGCGCTCATCGAGCCCGAGCGGTCGACCAGCAGCGTCAGGTCGAGCGCGGCGCGCGGCGGGGTGGCGCCCTGCACCGTGAGGGCGAGGGACAGGCTGTCGTGGTCCTTCTGCTCGGCGCTGGCGTGCACGCCGAACATCTCACCGCCCGAAGGCGGGTTCGCGTCGAACGTGAAGTAGTTCAGCAGCTCGTGGGGGCGGATCTGGTCGAGCGTGAAGCCCGCGTCGCGGTCGAGCGCGTAGAGCAGGCGCTGCGCGCTCGCGAGGCTCATCGCGTCGTCGTTCGACAGGTAGATCGTGCCGCCCCAGTCGACGCGCGGACCGGGCGCGGGGGGCTGGAGCCAACCGTCGCGTCGCGCGGGGCCCTCGTCGAGCTCCGCCACCGGCGCGGCGGGTCGGCTGTTGTCGTCGCGGCCGCCGACCGTGGCGCGCGCAGGCGAGTTTCCGGCGACCTGGGGTGACTGGGCCGCGCCGCCGCCTCCGACGCCGACCGGACCGCCGGCGCCGCCGATCAGCCCGCCGGAGCTCACGTTCGCCCCGCCCTGGGGGCCGTACCCGAGGCCGCCCGCCGCGACGGCGTCGCCTGCGGTGTTCGACGCCTCGGCAACCGCTTGGATCCCCGACATGTCCGGAGCTGGCGCGGCCGCGGCCGCGCCCATCGCCGGCGGCGCAGCCTTTCCGCGCGTCACGACCCCGCCGCCGTAGCCGCGTCCCGAGCCCGAGCCCGTCGCGGGCACGGTGCCGTACGCGCCGCCACCGCCCGCGCCGCTGCCGGACACGCCGTAGCCGCGGGGACGCTCCTCACGCTCCACATCCATCAGGCACTGCTCGCGCACCACCATGGGGGGCAGGTTTGTGACCGGGTGCGCGACCGGCATGACCGCCAGCCCAGGCGTGGGCACCGGGATCATCGCGAACGAGGTGGGTGCGCCGGGCGGCGTGACGCCGGGGCGCGCGTCCGCAGCCTGGCCGCAGGCGAGGTGGACACCGAACAGGGCGATCAGGACGACGGTCTTCTTGGGTCGCATAGGGCCTCCGTGCGACCCTTCAACGAACGGGTCGCGGCGCCCTTACACAGACCCTGGATCACTTCGACGGTGCGCTGTTGGACCAGACCTCACCCTTCCAGGTCTTCACGCGGACGTCTGTGCAGCCGGACGCGTCGCGCCAGTCGCTCTCGATCATCTTCTTGTAGGTGTCCCAGCCCTCATCGGGCGAGATCCGGTGCGCGTCGGGGTCGGACATGAACCAGTCGTTCGAGTAGTCCCGGCGGTCGAGTTGGGGCGCGTCGGACAAGAGCGAGCTCGACATCAGGTCCTGGCAGGTGGGGAAGCCGTCGCGCTGGCGGCGCTCGCACATCGGCACTTCGCGGTGGTCCGTGCAGGAGAGCGCGAGCGAGCCGGGCGGCACGCGCCAGATCGCCTTGTTGCCCTCCCACAGCGCGAACGTCTCCTGGAGAGGGATGATCTCCAGCTTGTCTGCGTGAATGTAGACCTGGTAGAAGTCCTCGAGCTTCTTGTACCGGATCACCAGATCGCGTCGGCCGATGATGTTCGGGTCGAAGTCGTAGGTGGCCACCGCAGGCGCGGGGCTGTTGATGCAGTCGCCGCCGGGCAGGTAGGGGTCGCCGATCTTGAGCGTGACCCGCTTGCCCTTCTCCTCGATCACGGTGTCGAGGCGGGTGTTGGCGCAGGTGGTGTTGTCGGGCGTGTGGATGACCACGCGCGGGCGCGCGCCGTCGAACGCGAGCACCTCCTCCATGGACACCAGCAGCTTCACGCCTGGCGGCAGCACGAGGTGACGGGCCGGAGGCGTGGCCTCGACTTGGACCTTCTCCTGCTTGGCCGCGTCCAGCTCGTCCTTGGAGTACCCACCCCAGCACACCGCGCGGGCCTTGGGGCCGCGGGCCGCGCAGGACTCGCCGTTGCCGGCCGCCACGCCGCGCGCGTCGCGGATGCCGTAGCTGCCGACCACCAGGCCGTCGTGCGAGGCGATCGCGCCCAGCTGGCCGAAGCGGTCGTCGCCCCAGCAGGTGACCTCGCCGCCGCCGCTCATGGCGCAGCCGTGTCCCCAGCCCATCGACAGGGCCACCAGGCCGCGCTTGTCGACCACCACGTGGGGCGTGGGCTTGGGCGCGTCGTCGAGGGGGGCGGCACCCCAGCAGATCACGCCGGCGGCGTGCAGCACGCAGGTCTGGTTGCCGCGCGCCTCGATCGCGCGTGCGTCGGGCGGGAACTCGTACTCGACCGGCATCGGGGGGAGCGGCTCGCCGTTGCCCGGCGGCTCGCGACCGATCTGACCCTTGGAGTCGTCGCCCCAGCACAGCGGCGGGCCGTCTTCCCGCAGGGCGCAGGTGTGCGCGTAGCCCGCGGCCACATCGACGATCGGCGGCATGCCCGGAATGGGTAGGGGGCGCGGCGCCGTGCGCAGCCCGTCGAGTCCGAGCTGCCGGTACAGGTTGTTGCCCCAGCACGACAGCGTGTTGTCGGTGGTGACGGCGCAGGTGTGCGTGTCGCCGAGCGCGATCGTCCGCACCGGGCCCAGATCGACCACCTGCAGCGGCGTCGTGTGGACCTCCAGGTCGCCCGCGCCGAGCTCGCCCACCTGGTTGTCTCCCCAGCACCACAGCGACCGGTCGCGGCGGATCGCGCAGGTGTGCGCAGAGCCCGCGACGATCGACACGACGTCGGTCAGGCCCTGGACGGGGCGAGGATAGGCGCTGTCGTTGAACGAGCCGTCGCCGAGCTGGCCTCGGTCATTACGACCCCAGCACCACGCGGCGCCGTTCGCGTCGACGCCGCAGCCATGCGCGTCGCCCAGCGTGACCTGGTCGAACGCGACGTCCGGGTCCTTCCCGCGAGGGGGAGCCGCGACCGCGAGCGAGATGAACAGGAGCGACGACAGCACTTCGACCTCCGCCCGGGTCGGTAACACCGCGCGGACCCGCGAGCGTCCGGAGGCGCGTACGGGCGGGTCGTGTGAAGCTGACGCCCGGAGGTTGTGTGGCGCCCAGGCACGTCGTGTTGATCGGGGGCGGGCACGCGCACGTGCAGGTGCTGCGCCGCTGGATCATGCGACCGCCGCAGGACGCAGTCGCCACCTTGGTCGTCGATCGCGCGGTCGCCGTCTACTCCGGGATGGTCCCCGCCTGGGTGGCCGGCGAGGTCCCCCGGCACGCCTTGGAGATCGACGTGCGACCCCTCGCGCGCCGAGCGGGCGTGTCGATCGTGATCGGGGCGGTGGAGGCGATCGACGCGGCCGCCCAGCGCGTCCAGATCGCCGGTCGCGGCAGCGTCCCCTACGATATTGCCAGCCTAGACGTGGGCTCCACCGTCGCGTGGCTCGACGTGCCCGGCGTGCGCGAGCACGCCATCCCCACGCGGCCGATCGGCGGCCTCCTCGACCACCTGAAGCTCGACCTCGTCCGTCTGGCCGATCGCGCGCACGTCGACCTGGTCGTGGTGGGCGCGGGCGCGGGCGGCGTGGAGATCGCCACCTGCCTGTCGGCGCGCCTGCGGGGCATGGGCAAGACCGTCCGCTGCACGCTGCTCTCGGCGGCGTCCGACGTGCTCCCGGGCGCGGCCCCGGCGGTGGTGACCAAGGTCCGACAGGCGGTCGAGGCGAGGCAGATCGAGGTCCGCACGGACGCCCGCGTCGCTCGGGTGGAGCGCGACGCGGTGTGGTTTGAGGACGGCAGCGCGCTGCGGGCGGACATGGTCGTCTGGGTGACGGGCGCGGTGGCGCACCCGTGGATCGCCGCGTCGGGCCTGCCGACCGATCCGCGTGGCTTCGTGCAGGTCCGCGACACCCTCCAGGTGGTCGGCCACGACACGCTCCTCGCCGCGGGGGACACGGCGTTCCTGGTGAACCACCCGTGGGTGCCGCGGGCTGGCGTCTACGCGGTCCGTCAGGGCCCGCTGCTCGTAGACAACCTGGACGCGTGGCTGCGCGGCGCGCGGATGTCCGAATACAAGCCGCAGTCCGACTTCCTGTCGATGCTCAACCTGGGCGACGGCACCGCGACCGTCGCGAAGTGGGGCGTCGCATGGCATGGCGCCTGGGTCTGGCGCTGGAAGATGCGTGTGGACACAAGGTTCATGCAGGCCTTTCAGGTGCTCGGCCCCGATGGGAGCACCGACACGGCGTTCGGTCGCATGATGCCTGAGATGTCGGAGGATATGGCCTGCGGCGGCTGCGCGGCCAAGGTCGACGCCACCACGCTCACCACCGTGCTGGGCGAGGACGCGACGCGCGACGACGCCGCGCGCGTGTCGATGGGCGGCGGGCAGATCGTGGCGTCCGTCGACGGCTTCCCGCCATTCACCGACGATCCGTGGCTGGTGGGGCGCTTGGCGGTCGTGCACGCGCTCAACGACCTCTACGCCAAGGGTGTCACGGCCCGGTCGGTCCTGCTCACGCTCGCGGTCCCGGATCACGCGGCGCCCCACGTCTTGGAGGGCCTGCTGGCCGGCGCGCGCGCCACCGTAGAAGCCGAGGGCGTCACGCTGATCGGCGGACACACGGCGACGGGCATGTCGATGTTTGTGGGTGTCACCGTGCTCGGCGACGGCGGGTGGTGGTCGAACGCGGGCGCGAAGGTGGGCGATCTCGTCGTGCTCACCGGGCCGATCGGGTCTGGGCTGCTGTGGCGCGCGGACGGTCTGGGGCGCGCGCGCGGACCCTGGATGGACGCGCTGATCGCGACGAGCGTGCGCGGTGCGCGTGAGGCGGGCGAGGTAGCACGTGCGTTCGACGTGCACGCGGCGACCGACGTGACCGGCTTTGGCCTGGCTGGGCACCTCTCCAACGTGGCGCGGGCGAGCGGCGTGTCGATCGCGCTTGACGCCGCCCGTGTGCCCGCGTTCGACGGCGCGCGCGAGCTGCTCGCGGGGGGACTTCGCAGCACCGCGCACGCGCCGAACGCCGCGTCGTGCCCGCTGCCCGGATTGGGCGACGCAGCGGTCGACGACCTGGTGTACGACCCGCAGACCGCGGGACCGTTGGCGCTCGTCGTGGCGGCGACCGGCGCGCCCGGCTTGGTCGTCGCGCTGCGGGAGCGAGGCTTTGACGCGGCCATCGTCGGTCGTGTCCTCCCTGCGCAAGACGGCGCGCCTCTGCACCTGGGACGAGGTGAAGGGTGATCGACGGCGAGCCGCGCGTGGTGACCGAGGGCTTTCACGAGCGCGTGTACGACGTGGTACGCCGCGTGCCCGTCGGACGCCTCACCACCTACGGCGACGTCGCCGCGGCGTTGGGCTCTCCGCGCGTGGCGCGGCACGTGGGCTGGGCGCTCGCAGCGCTGCGCGAGGGCGACGTGCCCTGGCATCGCGTGATCAACGCGCAGGGCCGCATCTCCTTCAAGGGCGACGTGGTGCGAGGCGAGACGCAGCGCCTGCGACTCGAGGCCGAGGGTGTCGGGTTCGACAAGGCCGGCCGCGCGCCGCTCAAGGCGCTCCGATGGCGATTCGACACAGACCACGCGGCCGCGGCCGCCACCAAGGTGGGTGACCCATGAAGTCCTTCCCGATGCGCATGCAGGCCACGTTCGCGGGCGACGACAACGCCGTGCAGGACGTGCAGGTCGAGCGATTCGACGGGACGAGCTGGTCGCCGCTCGCGCTGTCCGAGAAGTCGCCAGGCTTTCGGATCTTCACGTACTCGGCGTTCGCCTGCCTGCTCGTGCACCTGCGCATGGTGGGCGCGGAGTGCGGCGTGAAGCTGCAGGACACCACCGCCACCTTTGAGCTGGTGGCGGCGGAGGACTGGGTGGTCGAGTCGGTCACCGCGCACTTCGACGCGCGCACGCGCGATGGGCTTGTGCCGGACGGAGCCGTCGCCACCATCGTCGCCCGCATGGAGCGCTGCCCGGTGGCGCGGAACCTGGACCGCGCGCGCCTGGCGCTCAGCGTGACGCTGACCTGATTGACGTGCTCTAGAAGATCGACGCGACCAGGGTGAGCATCGTGGTCTGATCCACCTTCTGGAAGCCCTCGACCGGCTGGTTGTCGAACGCGAGCTGGTGGCCGACGTTGATGCTGAATTTGTCCGACAGCTTAGTCGACAGCGTGAGCGCGTTCGTCAGGCGGAAGTCGACAGGGGTGAACAGGTTCTCGAACATTTCGACGTTGTCCGACAGCGACACGTACTTGTTGAACGAGTGGCTGGCGCCGAAGAACACGCGGGCGGCCAGGTAGTCATTGTCGAGGATCTCGGTGTAGATCGGGTTGCCGTCGACGTCGGTGCCGGTCGCGAAGTTTTCCTCCGCGTACGCCACGCCGGCCTCCAGGTTGACCTTGGTGGCGTCGGTGCCGACCAGCACGCGCGCGTAGCCGAACTGCTCGTTGAAGCGCCAGAGCAAGCCGGCGAGGGCGTCACGCTCGAAGCCGCCGGACACGTACAGGCTGTCCTTGGCGCCGAAGAAGCGGTCGTAGCGGGCGGCGCTGGCGACGCGCTGCGAGGTCCAGGTGAGCTTCTTGGCGCGCTCGGCGTCGTCCAAGGTGCCGTTCGCGTCGGCGTCGATCTTGGCGAGGTTGAGGTTGGTGCCGGCGACGAACGTGAAGCGGTTCTGCCCCCACTTGTGCGCCGCGGTCACGCCGCCGTTCACCGCGATGAACACCGCGTTGCCGCTGGCGTAGGAGAACCCGAGGTTCGCGGTGAGGTCCGTGTCCGGCTTCTCGACCGCGGACTCGGTGGCCTTCACGTGGTCGTAGGCCGGATCCTGGGCTTGCGCGACGCCTTGGAGGGACAGGAGAAGGAGGGCGAGCATGGACGCTCCATGGTCAGGGTGTGTGGGGGACCCGTGCTCCTACCGCGATCGAGTGGACGCGCAAATCGGCGCTTGGACCGTCGCTCGTCGGCTCGTCCGTCGTCGCGAGAAGGTCACGGAAGGACCCACATTGATCGTGGGTGGTCTGAACCCTGTCACGCCGCTTTCGCGTCAGGTCCGTGCTAGGGTTGCGGGCACGTGGAGAGGGTCATCGGCAACGACGTCGACCAGGCGCAGCCAGAGGCAGCGTGGGTGCGAGGGACGCGCTCGGCGCTGGCGCTGGGCGTGCTCGCCGCGGCTGTGTGGTGTGTCGCCACGCGCTTTGTGTCCGGCGACCTGATCTGGCTGATGTGGGCCGATCGGGACCTGATGCGCGCGTCGGTCCCGTGGTCGCAGCTCCCCACGTCCGGTGCTGAGCTGTCCTACGGGATGGGCGCGCGCGTTCCGGGCGGCGCGATCTACTGGCTGATGCACGCGGGCATGGCGCTTCGGGATGACCCGGTGTTCATCTGGCGCACCATGCTGGCGCTCGACGTCGCCGGCATGGCGATGGTCGCGTGGATGACGCGGCGCATGCTCGGCGGCGCGGCGGCCTGCGTCGCGGTCGCTGTGTGGGCGCTCTCTCCGGTGTCGTTCGACACGGTCCGCACCTTGTGGAACCCAGGCTACTTGCCGCTGTTTGTGGCCCTCGGCACGGGCTTCTCGCTCCACGCCGTGCGCACGGGCGACGCCCGCTGGTGGCCGGTGGGGATGGTCGCGTTGGCGGTGGGCGCGCAGCTGCACCTCACGGCCGGCAGCTTGGCGGTGGTGCTCGCGTTGGGCGTGTGGAGCGCCCGCCCCGCGGGCGTGCTGCGCGCGACGCTGCTCTCCGCGATTGGTGCGCTGTGGGTGTACGCGCCGCACTTGTGGACCGAGTGGCGCGACGGCTTCCCCAACACCGTCGCCATGCGCGCGCAGTCGCAGGTGGGCGCCGCGCTCGATCCGCTCGGTCACGGCGCGGGCCTGCGAAACGTCGGACCGATCGCGCAGCTGCTCGGCGGGATGACTGAGCTCGCGCCCGGCGACGCGCGGCGGCACACGCTCGGCTGGGGGACGTGGGCGGCGAGCGACCTGCTCGCGTGCTTTGCGATCGGCGCGCTGCTCCTCTCGCTCGCGACCGTCTGGTCCCGCAGGGATCGCGCGCCGGTCGCGCTCGCGTCCGCGGTGATGGTCGCGGGCGTGGCCTACTTCTTGTCCGACCCGGCGATTGACATGACGGTGTCGGGCAGCGGCCGCTACCTGATGGTCCTGGTGCCCGCGTGGTCGCTGCTGACCGCGTGGGGCGTGTCGTCGTCGAGCGTGTGGCTGGCGCGTCGGAGCGCGGCGATCGGGCTGCTGCCGTGGGCGCTCGCGGCGCTTAGCGTCGGCGCGCAGGCGTCCGGCTGGCAAGGCCGGTTCGAGTCCGACGTCCGCGCTTTCTGGCTCTACCCGCGCATGGTCGAGACGCTGGACGCGGTCGCGGAGCGCACCGGCGGCACGCTCCAGGACGTCACTGGGCGCACGATGCTCTGGTACAAGGAAGGCCAAGGCGACTGGACCTGGCGAGTCAGCGACGGCGTGGACGACCTGCTCCGTCGACGCGGCGAGGCCTACCCGGGATCGCTGCCGCCGCCGTGCGCGATCCTGCTGCTAGGCCGCGGACGCACCGTGCCCGAGCCCGTCACCGCCGAGCAGATCTTGGATCGGCTCGCGCAGCCCATCCCCGACCTGACCGTGCTCGGCTCCGAGGTGATCGGCTCGAACCGGCTGGTCCGGTACACGCACAGCGGCGCCCGCTGCCACACCAGCATGACCGACCGCTACGTGCTCTCCGACGCTGAGCAGCGCCTGTTCGCCGCGATGCAGGTGATGGCGCCGCGGGCCACCGTACGCGACCCGGATCCCGCGCAAGGGACGCACCGCTGGGTGGCGGTGATCGACGGCGCGCGGGTGAACCGTGGCCCCGCGGGCATGCCGCTCGGGCTGCTCGTCGACGTGACCACCGTGGGCGACCAGGTCTCGGTGGCGCTGCACTCCAACCAGCTGCGCGGGCGCGCATGGAACAGCGGCTTCTTCAGCGCCGCGATGATCGCCGACCCGACGCTGCTGTTGGAGCGGGACGGTCCGGAGCCGGTGCGCCTACCGATCGCCGTTGGCTACGTCGGCGGGGCGGGCGTGATGACGCCGCTGGTCACGTCCGCGACTGTGGTCCCAACGGGAACCTGGCGCGCGGCGCTCGTCGGGGATGTGGTCGGAGGCTTCGACGAGGCGCACTGGCCGCCGTCGAACCCTGTCACGCGTACGCCGTTCCGCGTGGAGTTGGGGGACGGTGTGGTTATCTCGGAGGGGACGACGCCTTGAGCGGCGGTCCGGCAGGTCCGGTCACGCCGCGTTCGGCACGAGGGGATGGCGCGATGTCCGATTCCAAGAGGCCGGGACAAGCGAAGGGCGGGTTCGACGTCCGAGACTTCTGGGAGGGCAAGATCCTCGAGTGGGAGCGGGGTCGCTACAGCGCGACGGGCGGCACCGGCGGCACGCTGGAGCGTCTGGCCGATCGGGCGAGCGACTCGCTGCGCTTTCGCATGGAGTCCAGCGCGGAGTTGCTGGCGCCGTTCGTGAAGGGCAAGCGGGTGATCGACATGGGCTGCGGCACAGGGCTGCTGGCGCCCAAGCTGTTGGCGGCGGGGGCCACGCACTACACGGGCTATGACATCGCTGAGTCGGCGATCGAGCTCGCGAACGCGCGGGCCAAGTCCGAGGGCTGGGCGGATCGCGCCCGCTTCGAGCGCGCTTCGCTCGCGGATCTGGGTCCACTCGACGGTGACGTGGTGATCTCGCTCGGCCTGACGGACTGGCTCACGGATGCCGAGCTGGAGCGCCTGTTCGAGCTGGGCGGCGCCGCTGAGTTCCTGCACGCGACCAGCGAGGCCCGGCCTTCGCTGCAGCGCTGGCTCCATCAGGCCTACTGCTACGTCGCCTACGGCTACCGCACGCAGGGCTACGTCCCTCGTTACCTGGAGACGCCTGCGATCGCGGCGATGGCGCGCCGGCACCGCAAGGGACCGGTGCACGTGTGGCGGCACCGTCGGCTGTCGTTTGGGGCCTACATCACCTCGCTGCCGGTGAAGGACGCCGCGCTGGTCCCGGAGCGCCCGTGACCGTCGCCCTGCGGATCACCGCGGACGACTACGGCATCGCGCCGGGCGTCAGCGCCGGGATCCGCGAGCTGCTCGACGCCGGTCGCCTGTCGGGCACCAGCGCGATGACCACCTTCGACCTGTGGCCGATGGAGGGCGTGCGCCTTCGGCCCTTCACCAAGACGTCGATGCTCGGCGTGCACCTCACGCTCACCGACCACGCGCCGCTCGGTCCGATGCCCAAGCTGGCGCCGCAAGGTCGCTTCCCGTCCTTCGGCGGGCTCGCTCGGGCCGCCTGGATGGGCGCGCTCGACGAGACCGAGATCGAGGTCGAGCTGCGTCGTCAGATCGACGCCTTCCAGGCCGTGGTCGGACGCGCGCCCGACTACCTCGACGGCCACCACCACGTGCAGCAGCTCCCGGTGGTGCGGGACGTCGTGATCCGGCTGATGCGCGAGCGCATGCCCGAACACGCGTGGGTTCGCACCTGCGTGGAGTCGATGGGTCCGATCCTGGCGCGTCGTGTGGGCGTGTCGCGCGCGATCGCGTTCGCGCAGGTCGGGCGCGCGCTCGACGCGGCGGCGCGCGCGGCCGACGTGGGCACCAACGAGGGCTTCACCGGCCTCTACGACTTCTCGCCGGACGTGCCGTACGGCGAGCGCTTCGAGCGCTTTGTGCGGCGGGTGGGTGAGGGGACGGCGCTGCTGGTCCATCCGGGCTGGCGAGACGACGTGCTCCGCGCGCGCGACACGCTGACGGCGGCGCGCGAGAACGAGCTACGCTTCTTGGCAGGCAAGGAGATGCCGGGGATGCTGACCTACGCGAACGCGCGCGTGGCGACCCGCGCCGACCTTCACCCCTTGCCGAGCGCGGCGATCGCCTCCGAGGCGGACGTGGCGCCATCGGGCTCTTGGGGCAAGCGGTCGTAGGCGGCGCGCATCTGCGGCAGGCGATCCATCGCGCGCATCATCGCGTCCTCCAGGCCTTCCTCCGTAGAGATGACGCCGATGCCGAGCGACTCGACGACCTTGGCGTTGAGCCACTGCTCGGCGTGGTTGGGCACGGGGACCACCACCATCGGCATGCGCATCGCGAAGATCTCGCTCACCGCCGAGAAGCCTCCGTTCACCACCGCGAGCGACGCGCCGCGCAGGAAGGGCAGCGTGTCGCGCACCTTGCCGTGGTAGGCGACGCCGTCCGGCGTGCGACCGTCGGTCGGCACCGGGCGGCCGAGGACGTCGATGTGCAGGCCGTGGCCGCCGCGCAGATCGACCGGCGTGCCGAACGTGGAGCCTGAGAGCATGACCACCACGCGTGGCGTGGGCTCGGGCACCGTGGGCGTGAAGCCCTCGCGCACGATCGGCCCGACGCGCACGTACGGCGCGCCGACCGTAGGCAGGGTGGGGTCGATGTTTGGGCTGACGACCAGGTCCGGCACCATGCGGTGGAACCGGTAGTCGTTCTCTTCGATCGTGTAGAACTGCGCGCGCACCGAGGACGGGCGCTCGGTGAAGCGCTGCCACGCGACGTGCACGACGTCGGCATTGTTGACCGCGGCGATCGGCACCTTGGCCGACTTGAGCGAGCACACCGTGTACACGGAGTCGATCACCGCGACGTCGGGCTTGAAGTCGGCGATCACGCTCTTCACGCGCGCGTCGTTACGGCGGGCGATCGCCACGAACTGACCGACCGCGCCCACCGTACCGAGCACGTCCAGGCGGCCGTTCTTCTTGGCGTACCAGACCGACTCCATCTCGTGGAAGGCGGCCAGCTCGGTGCGCTCGCGCATGTACCAGGCGCCGTTGTCGCCGGTGATGACGGCGACCTCAGCGCCGCGCTCCACCAGCCGCTGGATCACCGCGTGGCAGCGAGTGGAGTTGCCGAGGCCCAGGCCGTTGACCAGGAAGAGCGCGCGCATCAGGCCGCCGCCGCGAGGGTGAACGAAGCGACGCCGTTGAACGGCGCCAGGGCACTCCAGCGATCGAGCTTCCATCCGGTGGCGCGCGCGACGCGCTCGAGGCGCTCGCGTGAGTAGAGCTGGATCGGGATGCCGTGACGTCCGTGCCACGCGCGGTACAGCCACCCCGCCACGTCGTCTCGCGGCGCGAGGATGACCAGACGCGCGGCGGGCAGGGCGTGGCCCGCGGCGTTGTCGAACACCGCCTCGGGGTCTGCCACGAACTCCAACATGCCCGCGATGAGGATCAGCGGGAAGCGCTCGGTGAGCGACACCGTCGCGGCGTCGCCGACGACGCCCTGCACACCCACGGTCGGCAGCTCGGCGACCATGGCCGCGGTGCGATCCACCGCCACGACCCGACTCGCGCCCGCGGCGAGCAGGGCGCGCGTGTAGAAGCCCGATCCACAGCCCAGCTCCAGCGCGGGCGTCGCGCGCGCGGCGCCGACCTCCGCCATGACCGCGCTCAGCTCCCGGGCGCGCAGCCAGGACCACGGCCAGGACGCGGACTGCGCTGCGTAGCCGGTGGCGTTCGCGGTGAAGTGGGCGATCACGGGATCGCGCGTCGCATCCGCCATCGCTTCGGAGCCTCCCGATCGCGCCCGGCGATCCCAAACTCGTGAACAGTACCACGATTGGCCGCCGCATAGGGGCGCCTCGGCCAGGCGGGACCGGCCCCACCTCCCGACCGGCATCCGACCCGGCGGTGGTTCGACGCCTTCAAGCGTTGGGATCGGGGGACGGACAGGGTAGGGGTCGCCGATGGAGGAAACTTGATGCGTCCGCGGGTCCTCGTCCTGGTCGCCGGGCTGATCGCGGGCGGCTGCCAAGCCTCAGCGGGGCCTTCGCTCTCGCCGCCGGTCGCCCACCCCTGGGACCGCGACGATGTCCGCCCCGTCCTGGACCACCCGTTCCTGGAGGCGCACCCGGACCTGACCAACTTGTCGTTGTTCGCCGAGTTCGTGTCCGGACCCATCGCGGATCGTCCCGACAGCTCGCACCGCGGCGCCTACGGGATCGGAAACGGCAAGGCGTTCGCGATCCTCGGCCTGACCGACCCGCTCAACACTCTGCACGGCATCGTCGGCCCGGTCTACGAGAAGGACGCGCGCTTCTTTGGCGACACGGCCCTCCGCCCGGTGGTCAACGGCGTCGTGCGCGACTTCGACTCCGAGTCCATCGCCCGGCCCCGGGGGACGGGGCTGGTGGTCACCCGCGGCGACATCGACGAGCTCACCGTCTGGACGGTGGACTTTGCGCCCGCGCCGGTGGGCGTGGACCCGCTGGACCGCCCGTCGTCGCTGAGCCGGGTGGTGATGGTCCGCAACCGGGGGAACAGCGCCGTCGACGTCGCGCTGGAGATCGCCGCGCAGGACGACCTGGTCGAAGAGGGCGACTGGCTCGTGGACACGCTCCCCGAAGACGGCCGCACCATGGTCTACGTGGCCGTTGGGTTCGAGCGCGTCGCGGCTGGAGCGCCATGGCGGTTGGCGTTTGGCGCGGTGCCACCTGGCACGATCGAGCCCGCGTCGATGTCGTACGTGATCGGCGTTGATCGTGACGACGCCTTGGCGCGCGCCGCGGAGATCGCGAAGGCCGACCGCTTGGCGCAGCTCGACGACACGCTCGCTTGGTGGGCGACGGACTCGGCGCGCGGCACGCAGTTTCAGGTCGACGACCCTTGGCTCACCGATCTGATCGACGGCACGCGCGTGCTGCTGCGCGTCCAGCAGACGGCGGCGGGCGGGATCTCGCCGATGTCGCGCTACACCGGCGTGTGGCTGCGCGACATGATCGGGCCGGCGCGCTTCTTGTCGCGCATCGGGCTGCACGACGATGTGCGTCAGGCGATCGACTACCTGGAGCTGTGCCACCGCGCGCGCGGCGACATCGGCAACTCGTGCTCCAGCGGCCTCGCGCCCGAGGACGTCTCCACCGCGCCCGACTGGGCGTCGCTGCCTCCGTTCTCCGGTCGCACCGCGGCTGAGGGCCCGAGCTACCTTGTGCTCACCTGGGCGCAGGCGATCACGTGGACCGGCGACACGTCGGGGCTGGCGGCGGCGTGGCCGTACTTGCGTCGCGCGGTCATGGCGCAGTCGATGACCGACGAGGGCCTGCAGTCGTGGTCCGGAGACGAGACCTTCCGGCTCGCGATGAACGTGGCGCTTGGCTACCCGCTCGAGACGCCGTGGCAGGACATGGCGTGGTCGTCGAACTCCGCGATGGTGATGATCGCCGCCGCGAACTTCCTCGCCGACCACGCGGCGGAGGCGGGACATCCGGAGGACGAGGCCCCGCTGCGCGACCGCGCCGACCGCGCGCGCGCCGCGCTGATCGACAAGTTCGTCCAGCCCGAGGGACACTTCGCGTCCGTGAAGCTCATGGATGAGGCCGCAGCGCCGGTCACGCTCCCGTTCGAGGACGTGAACCTCAACGCGATCTGGTCCGGTGCGTTCGCGCCGGATGACGCGGTCGCGAACGCGGACCTGGACTCGATGCTCAAGATCGCCGGGCACCCGGACGGCTCTGTCCAGAGCACGCCCAACCCCATCTACGACATGGGCACGTTCGCCGGCGGGGCGGCCACGGGGATGGTGCCTGGGTTCGTGCTCTACGACCTGTCGGAGACCGGTGACCCAGGCGTTCTGGGCGCGTTCGATCAGGCCTTTGCTTACGCCAGCCTGTCCGGCGAGTACGCCGAGGCGATCCTCTACTCCGACCGCTCGCCGCTGCAGCCGGTCTACGATCGTGTCGGCCTGCTCGGCGACGTGTCGGCGCGGTACCGGCCCTGGGAGGGAGGCATCGTGCTCGACGCGGTGGTCGATGATCTGCTGGGCGCGTCGCCGTTGACGGTGGCGGGTAAGCCGACGCTGTACCTGCGGCCGCGGGTGCCCAACGGGCTGGACCACCTCAACGCAGGCCCGATCGACGCCCCGGGCGCGCGGGTCGTGCTGGACATGAGCTGGCATGACGGCTGGCGGGTGGACCTCACGTGTGACTCGGACGTCGCCTGCGACGTGTGGCTCGACGTGCCGCTCGGCACCTGGGAGGACGTGGTCGTCACCTTGGACGGGCCGACGCAAGGCTCGGTGATCACGCGGCCGCGCGGTGAGCGCATGGCGCGGTTTGCGCCCGCGACGATCGAGCCGCATCGCACCGCCACCTGGTGGGTGCACGCCTCATGAACGCGCGCACGCTGGGGAGGGTGCCCGCGATCCCGGCGTTCTTCTTGGCGCTGTGGCTGCCGTGGATGCGCTTCTGGGACCCGTCGGTGCACCAGGCGCAGTGGGATGGTGTGGCGACCCTCGCGTGGCTCGGCGTGCTGCTCGGGGCGGTCGCGGCCGTCGACCGCCGTGACCTGGCGATCCCGCGCGTGAAGGTGAGGCTGAGCGCCGCGCTGGGCGTGGTGCTCGTCGCGCTCTCCGCGTGGGCGATGCTCGCCATGCGGCGCGCGAGCGGGGTGGTGGCGAACGAGCTGTTCCTGTTCCCGCCGACGTCGATGTCGTGGAGCCAGATCTACCTGTGGGACATGGGCCTCCCGAGCCTGTTCCACAGCCTGTGGATCGCGCCCGCGCGGCTGTGGGGTGGTGTCGCGTGGGTGCTCGCGCTGCACGTCGCGCTGCACGCCGTGTCGATGGTCGGGCTGGTGCACGCGCTCGCGCGACGTGTCTCCGTCTCGGTGGCCTGGGTTGCGGTCGCGCTGGTGTCGACGCTCGACCTCTGGCTGTTTCAGTTCGCCGAGCTGCGCGCGTACGCGACCTACCTGACGGCGATGGTGATCGCGTCGTGGGCGATGGTGCCCGGTCGGGAGATCGGCCAGCGACGCCACGGCCTCGCGGTGCTTGCGATGGGGCTCGCTGCGCTGGACTCTCCGTCCGTCGCGATCCCTCTGGCGGCGTTCGCGCTCGGCACCATGTGGGAGGAGGGCGGCGCGGACCTATGGGGCGCGCTGTGTGGTGGGGTCCGCGCGGGCGACGCGCCGACGCGCTGGCTGCGCGGCGTGGGGCTGGCGCTGCTGGGGCTCGTGCCGCTCTCGCTCGCGAGCCGCGACCTGCACCACCTGGAGAAGACGCGCATCGTGTTCCTTACCAATCCCGTGATCGCGTCCGAGGTGTTGCTGGTGCTGCTCGCGGCGGCGTGGCTGGCGTGGCGTCGTCCCGACGCGCGGCCGCTCGCGCTCACCACGATCGCCGCGCTCGGCACGCCGGTCGTGTTGGTGCTGACGCGGGTGCTCCGCGACGATCCCAAGTACGAGCTGCTCGCCCTGCCGTTCGCGGTGGTGGTCGTGCTGTGGGCGATGGACGAAGCCTGCGGTCGGCTAGACCGCGGGTGGCGCTCGGCGATCACCGCGCTGGTGGTGCTGGGTGTCGCCGCGGTGCACCGTCCGTTCACGCCCAGCGTGGGCTTCCCGTGGGACCCGGACCTGGAGCGCAAGGCGCGCGACGTGCTCCAGCTGGGCTTGGGCGTGGCGGCTGCGCTGACCGTGGCGCTCTTGGTGTGGCGCGGACGGTTACTCGGCGCGCGGGTGTTGGCGCCGACGCTCGTCGTGCTCGGCCTGAGCGCGGCGGCGTGGCAGGGCGTCCGTGCGTACGCGCTGGTGGTCGATCTGGAGCACGGCGCGACTGAATGCGACGCGGACCTGGCGGGCGGTCCGTCGTCGTGGTCGACGGTGCGCTGGGGCAACGGCGATCGCGCGCTGCGCTGTCAGGCGCGCGCGATCGAGCGGGCGCGGCGCGGATGGACCGAGCCGCTCTACCGCCACGTCGACGTGTCCGCGATCAAGGCGGACCCGCGCTGATCAGGCCTTGCGGGCGAAGGTCGCGTAGAAGCCGGCGCTGCCGTGCGCGCGCTCGCCGGACAGGGCGACGCGGCAGGCCTCGACGTGCTTGCGGGCGTCGTCGCTGTCGTCGCCAGGGAAGGCATTGAGCAGCGGCACGAGCGCGAGCTCGACGAACAGGTCGACCGGCATGCGGCCGGTGTCGAACACCTGCACGTCGGAGCGGACGTCGGAGAAGCCGTGGGTGGCGAGCAGGGCGCCGAGCTTGCGGCCGATCTCGCGATCTCCACCGCGCATGCGCTGCTGGGCCGCGGCGCGCGACATGAACTCGGCGTGACCAGCGGGCTGGGGCTCGAGCCACAGCAGGCCGTCGTGCGCGTCGAGCACGCAGATGCGGCCGCCCGGCTTGAGGATGCGCGAGATCTCGCCGAGCGCGCGCGTCGGGTCCGTCAGGTCCTGGAAGAGCTGACGGGCGATCACCATGTCCACGGAAGCGTCGTCCAGGCCGGTGTCGTAGGCGCTCGCCGACTCCCAGGAGACCGGGACACGGACGCGGCCGGCGGTGGCGACACGGGCTTCCTCAAGGGCGGCCTCGTCGACGTCGACGCCGATCAGCTTGCCCTCAGGGCCAACCTCGCCCGACACAAACCGGGTCATCGTCCCGCGGCCGCAGCCGAGGTCCACCACGGTCATGCCACGCGACAGGCCAGCGGCGATCAAGGACGGACGCTCCATCGCCCACGCGTGAACCTCGGGCATGAGCATCGAGCTGGCGCGGCGCAGCGGGGCGGAGGGGGTCAGGGTCTCGGAGGGAAGCATCGCACGACCTCTTGTCGGTGATGCCTTCATCGGATGTGGAGGGCCGCATCTTGAGGCCAAATACGAATCGCGGGTCGTGATGTTCGAACCGGCCCGGATCGGTGCGCGCTTATCAAGCGTTCGACATGCATAATCGACGCGTCTGACGCTGGTGGTACGGGAGTACCGAACTTCTTACGGCCGCCGGGCCGCCCTAGAGCGCGGTCCGAACCTGCCACAGCTCGGGGAAGAACTCGTGGTCGATCATCTTGCGGAGGAAGGGCACGCCGGCGCTGCCTCCGGTGCCGGTCTTGAAGCCGATGACGCGCGCGACGACCTTCATGTGCCGGAACCGCCAGAGCGAGAAGTGCTCCTCCACGTCGACCAGCTTCTCGGCCAGGTCGTAGAGCTGCCACCACGTCTCGGGGTGCTTGTAGATCTCGGTGAGCGCGACGACCACCTGCGGATCGACGACGTGGGGCGTGCGGACGTCGCGGTCGAGCACGTGCTGCGGGATGGGCAGGCCCTTGCGCGCGGCGTAGCGCAGGAACACGTCGTAGAGGCTGGGCTGGCCGAGCACCTCGGTCAGCTCGGCGGCGCCCGCCGCGTCGTGGGCGTGGTACGCGATCATCCGCTCGTCCTTGTTGCCGAGCAGAAACTCCACGGTCCGGTACTGGACCGACTGGAAGCCCGACGAGTGACCCAGCACGTCGCGGAACTGCGTGTACTCGGTGGGCGTCAGCGTGGTCAGCACCGCCCACTGGTCGAAGAGCAGCCGCTGCACGTGCTTCACGCGCGACAGGATCTTGCTCGCGGTGTCCAGGTCGTCCGCCTGGATGCGCGCGACGGCCTCCTTGAGCTCATGGACCACCAGCTTGAACCACAGCTCCGTGGCCTGGTGGATGATGATGAACAGCAGCTCGTCGTGGTGCGGCGGGTTGGAGAGGGTGCGCTGCGACGAGAGCACCCGGTCCAACTGCAGGTACTCGGTGTACGTCATGGACTTCGGCAGATCAGTGCCCATGCCGGGGTCGAACTCGCGGGCCATTCACACCTCTAGGGGCCCGCTATGACGTGTCACCGAGGGCGGCGCTACCGGCGCGCGCGCCGCCGGGACAGGAGCGCGGCCGCGACGACCAGCAGCCCGGCGGGCGATCCGGTGTTGGACGTGTCGCAGCTGCAACCAGCCGAGCCGGGCTCGCCGGTGGCGTTGAAGCTGTCGGCGTTCCAGCCCTCGTGCGTCCAGGTCAGCCATGCGTCCCCGTCCGACGCGTACACCGCGTAGTACAGGTTCTTGCGGTGCGTCTCGTCGACGTAGCTCGCGGCGCCTTCCAGCTTGGGGCTCGTGTCCTCGAACACGACCGTGCCGTCGTCCACGCCCTTGGGCCAATCGCCCACCTTGCGGACCACGCGCACCGCGGAGAGCGGCGCCCACTTGGGGTTGGTCCACGTGAGCTTCACGCCGTCGTCGGCGGCCGCCGCGCGGAAGTCCTTCACGCCCAGGCGGTTGTTCGCCGTGGCGGGGGCGAAGACGCACACGTCGTCCACGTTCCAGCCGCCGAACGACAGGCCCTGGTCTGACTCGATCTCCCACCCGAGGGTGAGCTTGCCGTCGTCGCCGGCCTTGCCGAGGTCGACGACGTGCGTCTCCCAGCGGTCGTCGAGGTGGTGCAGCGTGCCCTGCCCGTCGGCCGTTGCGAAGTTGGTCCAGACCGTGTCGTCGTCCGCCACGATGCGCGCGTGGTCGTACAGGCCGTCCTCGACGGTGAGCCAGCGATCGTAGCGGAGGAACACGCCCGCGTAGGGCGCGGTATCCAGCTCGGGCGAGACCAGGCGGGTGAGCTTGAGGTTCTGGTACTCGCCGTTGAAGTTGCCGCCGCCCAGGTCATTGCCCCAGACCTTGTCGCCGGACGCGGCCTCGTAGGGATCGCCGGCCATGCCCGCCGGGGGGCCCCAGGCCCAGTCGTCCGCGCCCTCGACGTCTTCGCCGGAGAGCAACTGGTGCGCAAAGCCACCGTCGTCGGCCTCAAAGTCGTCGCAGTGCACCTCGAGCACGTCGCCCACGTAGAAGGTGTGGGGACGGACCTCGCCCGGCGCGGGCTCGAAGATGGTTCCGCCCTGCTCGGTGCCGACCTCAGCCCACCACTCGACCAGGTCGCCGAGCTTGAGCTCGGACGCGGGGATCTGGCCGGACACGTCCTGCGCGACCGCGGCCAAGGGGAGCGTGGCCCAATCGCCGCCGTTCTTGCGCCAGTGCAGCGTGCCGTTCGACGGCGTGATCTGCAGGCACTCGGGCGCGGGGTTGCCCACGGTGAGGGTGATGTCCGCCGCGGTGTCGGCGGGCTGATCCCAGGCCACCTCAAACGTGGGCGCCACGCCAAAGCCGCCGACCGGGCCGAGCCCGTGCTTGCCGAAGCCTTCGACCAGCTCGCACTGGTGCGGCGTGCCGTTGCCCAGGTTCGCGTCGTCGTCGTCGGCGAACACGGCCTCGTCGTACGCCTCTTCAATCATCGGGCCGCCCTTGAGCAGGCCCGCGAAGATGTGCCCGAAGATCGCCTTGCCTTCGACGTCGCCGTAGTTGGCTTCGATCGCCTTTCGGGTGTCCCACATGGACCCGCCGAAGATCAGGCCGTTCTCGTGCACGTAGGCGTCGCCCGCGACGTAGTCCTCGGGCCAGTGGGCGGTGTTCTTCAGGTCGCGCAGGGACGCGGTGTGGCCGTCGAGGAAGAAGCCGGGCGCCAGGTGGTTGTCGTCGGTCATCAGCATCGACATGGTGTCGGCGGCGCCTTCGCTCAGGCTCCCGTCGAACACGCCGGTAAGCACGCTGTAGTAGTGGAACCCGTGGCCCCACTCGTGGAAGACGACGTCGGCCAGACGGCCGGTGTTGGCACAGCCGCCACCCTCCGACAGGAAGTTGAGCGATCCGTCCCACCACGCGTTGCAGGTGTCGTCGATGTTGACGTTGGTGATCGCGCGAGCGGTCACCCACGACACGTCCGGGGCGATGGTGCGTGCGTAGTCCTGCACGCGCTGCACGAACGAGAACGAGGAGAGCGCGGCCTGGCTCTGGTTCACGTCGGCCGCGGTGAGCGTCTGCTCGCCGCCCAGCAGCACCGGTGAGGCCTTCCCGAGGCGGTCGACGATGCGCAGGCGCGGGCCGTCGAGCGTGAGCACGGGATCGGTCGTGCCTGCGGCGGACCACAGGCCGTTGTCGTCGGTGACGGTGGTGCCGGCGTCGTCCTTCACGCTCGCGTAGCGGAGCGGGAGCACCTCGAGCGTGCCGTCTCCGATGCGCGCGTCGACCTCGGCCGAAACGGCGCCTTCCACGAAGCGCACGTCGTTGTAGAACGTGATCAGCGCGCCCGTGTCCGCGTCGACGAAGCCATGCCAGCGACCGACCGGGGACTGCGTGCGCGACTGCACGTGCCACACCACGCGGAGCGTCGCGCGACCGGCGACCACCTCAGGGAGCAGCTCGGGCGCGGCGGAGGCGTGGGTGTGCTCGGCTCGCGGGGCCGGGCCCATCGCCTCAAACTGCGCGATCGCCTGGTCGGCCGACAGCGTGAGCGCGCCCACGAACGGCACGTCCGGGTAGGTGTCCGCGCCGACCATCACCAGCAGGCCGTGCGAGAAGCGCAGCGTGATCCCGCCGCGCCAGACCGGCAGCCCCGAGAACCGGGTGTCGATGTCCACGTACCAGGCGTCGAGCGGGGCGGAGTAAGCCGCCGTGCGGACGGTCGGGACGGCGGCGCCCAGGCCGAGCAGACCCGGGTGGCTGTCGACGAAGCCGAGCGCGGCGCGCTCCACGTCCGCTTGGTCGCGGATCGATCCCAGGTCCAGGCCGGGGCCCCACATGCGGTGCGGGGTGCGGGTGATCTGGTCCCAACGCACGTCCCAGCCCACGCCGTCGGCGGCGAGGAAGGCGCGCCAGGCGGGCTGGCTATCCAGCACCGACTGCATCGGCGCGTCGGCGACGCGGACGCGGACCGGCTCACGACCCAGCCAGACCCCTTCGGGCGGCTGGACGGCCAGCGCCGGGGTCAGGGCGGCGGCGCATAGGGCCAACGTCACGATCACGATGGGACGAACTCGCATCCGAGCACTCCAGTGGGACCGGCCATCTTACTGGCGTGGGCCCCCGAACGAAACACGGTACGCGGGATTCTGACGATTCTCAATGCGGGCGATCCCAATCGGGACCGGGATCGGGGTATCGTGGCGACGGGGATGAAAGGCCGATGGCGCGGTGGGATGAAGAGCCGAGTGACCGAAATCCACCGATCGACGTCTGGCATCACGTGCGCGTGGCGCTCACGTTCGGCGGCGCGCTCGCCATCCTGTGGACCCTCTCCCAGGATCCGCTCTGGGTCGAGAACGAGTACGTCGATGGCTGGGGCGGCACGCTCGCCGCGGGGATCGGCGCGGTCACCGGCATCCTGCCCTTCTCCGTCGCCGAGATCTGGCTTGGGCTGATCGTCGTCTGGACCGTGGTGGTGGTGCTCAAGGGCCTGGGGTCCATGTGGGGCGGCCGCTCGATCGGCAACGTGCTGCTCCAGGGCCTGCTCAACACGCTCGACGTGACGCTGGTGCTGCTGACCTGGTTCTACCTGGCCTGGGGTGTCGCCTACGCGCGCCCGGCCGTGGCCGACCGTCTCGGCCTCACGGTCCCGGGCCCGTCCGTCGCGCCGGACGCCGCGGAGAAGGAGACGCTGGAGCGCCTGCTTCGGGTCGCCGTCACCCGCGTGAACACCACGTACACGGAGATCCACGGCAGCCAGGACGGCGGCGAGGTCACCGTCCCCGACAAGGAGCTCGACGTCGATGCGGCGATCGAGCGGGGCTACGACCGCGTGGGCGCCGTGATGGGCTTCCCGCAGTGGTTTCGCGACCCGCACCCTCCTGTGAAGCGGCCGTTCGCCTCGGTGCTGATGTCTCGCGTGGGCGTGGCGGGGATCTACGTCCCGTTCACCGGCGAGGCGACCGTGGACGCCGCGGCGCCCGCGTGGTCGCGTGTGTTCACTGCCGCGCACGAGAAGGCCCACCAGCGCATGATCGCCCCGGAGAACGAGGCGAACTTCTTCGGGTTCTTGGCCTGTGTGCACGCCGACGAGGCGGTCGTTCGCTACGGCGGCTGGCAGTTCGCGCGCGCCCAGCTCTTCGCGGCGCTCTACGGGCTCGACGCGGACGCGGCGACAGCGCTCAACGATGACCTGGGGCCCGGGCCCAAGCGCGACGTGGCCGAGGTCTCGCTGTTCTGGCAGACCTACGAGGGGCCGCTCCGCGACTTCCAGACCGCGCTCAACGACCTGTACCTGAAGTCCAACCACGTCGAGGGCGGCATTCAGGCCTACAGCTACTCGGTGCGCCTGCTCGAGGTCTGGTTCGACACGGCGCACGGCAAGGTGCTGCTGTCGGGGGAGCGGCCGTCCGCACCGCCGGAGCCGAAGCTTGATGACAAGGCCGAGCAAGAGCCCGTCGAGAAGGGGAACTAGTACCGCGTCACAGGGGATCTGATCGGTTGGAATCCGTTCGCTCGGGCAGCGGCGGGATCTGATCAGCCGGAAGGAGCACCCGCAAGCTGCGCGCGGCCTTGGGTGTTCGGCTCAGGAGCCCGCGTCGCTCCAGTTCGACGACCATGTTGTGCGCCGTCGGCGGTGTGACGCCGAAGAAGCGCTGGATGTCGCTCTCCGCGGGCGGCTGGCCGTTCACCCGCGTGTAGTAGTGGATGAACGAGAGGTAGTCGCCCTGCCGCTCGGTGTAATTGTCTGCCATCCCGGACTCGACCTCGATC